>NZ_JBTNDP010000022.1:0-1164 GCF_054510925.1 Arthrobacter sp. MDT2-16 | reverse complement strand
CCGAGCGACCAGTCCCCCGCGCGCGTGACGACATGGCCCCGGCGTTCGAGCTCCGCGATGACGTCCTCGCCGAGCCGGTCCTCCACCACGGCGCCCCCGGGCTCCCAGGTGCGCGGCCAGAAGGAGCCGGGGATGGAGGTGGTGTGCAGTGACGGCGCGTCGATGGCCTGCTGCGGCGTGTATCCGCCCACGATGGTGCGGAGGATGTAGAGCAGCTGCCACTGGTCCTGCTGGTCGCCGCCCGGCGAGCCGAGAGCCACGACGGCCTTGCCGTCCTCGAGGATCAGCGTGGGCGTGAGGGTGGTGCGGGGGCGCTTGCCGGCCGTCAGGGTGGACGGGCCGCCGTCCTCCAGCCAGGTCATCTGCAGCCGCGAGCCGAGGCAGAAGCCCAGCTCGGGGATGGTCGGGGAGGACTGCAGCCACCCGCCGCTGGGCGTCGCGGACACCATGTTGCCGTGCGCGTCGACCACGTCGATGTGGCACGTGTCGCCGCGCGTCTCGCCGCTGCTGGACACCGTGGGCTCACCCACTCCGGCGAAACCGCCGCCGCCCACGAGGGCGGGCGGCGTGTACTCGGTGCGCAGCGGCGGGATGAACGGCTCGACGCCGGGCACGGTCCCGGGCCGGAAGTCCAGGGACGCCTCGTCGGTGATCAGGGCGCGGCGCTCGGCGGCGTACTCGGCCGAGAGCAGGTACTCCAGGGGCACCTCGGCGTCACCGTAGTACGCCTCGCGGTCCGCGATGGCGAGTTTCTGCGCCTCGAGGATGGTGTGTGCGCCGAGGGCGGTGGACGGGTCGAGCCGTTCGTCGTCGAACCCGTCGAGGATCGCGAGGGTCTGCAGCAGCGCCGGTCCCTGGCCCCACGGGCCCGTCTTGGCGATGGTGTGACCACGGAACTCGAGGGTGGCCGCCTCCTCGTAACCCGCCTCGAAGGCGGCGAAGTCCTCGACCGTGATGACGCCGGCGTGGTCGAGCCCGGAGGAGTGCCGGTGCGGCACGGCCACGAACGCGGCGGAGGCCTGCGCCACGAGCCCCGTGCGCCACTCGCGCCGTGCGGCGTCGATGCGCTCCTCGCGGCTGGCACCGTCGGCGGCCGCGCCGACCAGTGACTCGAGGACGCGCGCGTAGGCCTCGTTGCGGATCACCTCGCCCTCGCGCGGCGGC
>NZ_JBTNDP010000021.1:0-2162 GCF_054510925.1 Arthrobacter sp. MDT2-16 | reverse complement strand
ACCAGCAGCACAACCGACCAACAAACCCACAGAACAGACGACGAACCCCGAGCCACCACCGGAACCATGCACAGCACGCAACCGAAGAACTCGAATCTTCATCAAGGGGGGGATTGTCACCCACACCGGGGCAACTCCATAACTATACGAGCACCCCACCCCCAAGACCAAATCCGCCCCACCACGAGCACGCCGGCGCCCAGAACGACACCCGCGGGCACATCTCACAAGGAGGCGCCGGCTCCCGCCACGACAGCTCCTCACGGCGGGGAAGGCTCTACCCCTGCCTCTTCGGGGAGGACGTCCTCCTGCAGGGAGCCCGCCCTGGCCCTTCCCCCGGCCCCAGCCTCTCCCGGCGGTCGCAGGGAGCTCCACCTCAGCCGGCATCCTGCGAAGAACGTCGAGGTGTCGATCGGGTGCCCGCTCCACCCGGCATCGGCTGCCGAATCCCTCCGACGTCCTCGGGCAGCGAAAGGTCCACCCGCCTTTGGGAAGAGGAATGCCACGGGGTGGCTACCGGGACCGCCGGCCACAAGGAGAGCGTTCGCGACCCTTCGGGCGGAGGACTCTCTACCGACGACGGCGGCTGGTCGGAGGTCGCCCCACGAGGTCTGGATCGCTGCACCGAGTCGTAGTAGACAAGGTGCATGACCAGGAAGAAGGGAGTGGCACCGCGTCTGGCCGAAGCCCTGGGGATCATTCTTGGCACGGAGAAGATTCCGCTGAGGCTCCGGGCGTGGGATGGATCAGAAGCCGGGCCCTCGGATGCGCCGGTGATCGAGTTCCGTTCCCGCCGGGCGTTGCGGCGAATGCTCTGGGCGCCGAATCAGCTCGGGCTGAGCCGTGCGTATGTTGCAGGGGACATCGACGGGCCCGGCGACCTCTTCGAAAGCTTCTCGGCGCTCAGCTCCGTCGGCAAGTTCTCCGAACTGCACGCCTTCCGCCCTCCGTCTTTCCGTGAACGTATCAAGCTCGTCCGGACGGCCGTTCAGGTCGGAGCGCTGGGGCTCCCACCCGCGCCGCCGCCCGAGGAGATGAACGTGACCCGAAAGGGACGGAAGCATTCCAAGGAACGTGATGCCGCGGCGATCTCCCATCACTACGACGTCGGCAACGAGTTCTATGCACTCGTGCTGGGACCGTCGATGGTCTACTCCTGCGCTGTCTGGGAGGACGAGACCATCGGCCTGGACGCCTCCCAGGAGGCGAAGCTTGACCTGGTGTGCCGCAAACTCGGTCTTCGACCCGGCATGCGATTGCTCGATGTGGGCTGCGGGTGGGGAAGTTTCGCATTGCACGCGGCGCAGCGCTACGGAGTGGACGTCGTCGGTGTGACCCTCTCGAAAGAGCAAGCAGATCTCGCCCGGAAGCGGGCGTCGGACGCAGGTCTCGCCGGCCGTATCGACATCAGGGTTCAGGACTACCGCGACGTCCGGGACACACCGTTCGACGCGATCAGCTCGATCGGCATGGCCGAACACGTCGGCCGAGATCAGATCGGTGCCTACGCGTCCAGTCTGTGCAGCCTGCTGCGTCCCGGCGGCCGCCTCCTCAATCACGCCATCTCCTGGAACGCGGGTGAGTTGCCACCGGACCCGGACTCCTTCATCCCCCGCTACGTCTTCCCCGACGGTGAGATGCTCAGCCTCACCGTCATGATCGAGGCGCTCGAATCGGCAGGGCTGGAAGTGCTCGACGTCGAAGCGCTGCGCCGGCACTACGGCCTGACGTTTCGAGCCTGGGTGGACAACCTCGAGAAGAACTGGGACGAGGCGGTACGTCTGACAAGCGAGGGACGGGCTCGGGTCTGGCGGCTGTACATGGCATCGAGCGCACTCGGCTTCGAGCGGAACCTGAACGGCGTGAATCAGGTGTTGGTGCAGCGTCCTGGAGGGGACGAGCCCCCATTGCGGCGTCGGGAGTGGGTCTAACGGGGCCGGTGGCGCAGGATCACAGAGGGCCGGCGACACGTCTTCGTGCCTCTATCTGGGGAGACAAAGCAGAGCCGGAAGGGATGGTGCTTCCCTCGTGCCGGCGTCGCGCCTGTGTGTCTGTGGGGGTGTGTGGGGTTTGGTGGTTAACGGGGAAGAGGCCCCACCGTGGTGGGGCCTCTTGCCTGTAATGGTTGTCCGGCGGTGTCCTACTCTCCCACACTCTCTCGG
>NZ_JBTNDP010000020.1:0-3286 GCF_054510925.1 Arthrobacter sp. MDT2-16 | reverse complement strand
CACAGGCACAGGCACACAGCACCGTCGGCCGCCGACCCGCCGGCACCATCCCCAAGAGGGCCGACACCACCCGGAACCGTACTCCCGGCAACCGACCACACCACCACCACCCACGGAACCGACACCCATCAAGCACCGGTCAGCAGCCACAGCACCCCCCACCGAACCCGCCGGAAGGCTGGTTTGGGCTGGCGGATCGAGTCATCCGGGTTGAGAGCACTGCTGGTGGCGTGTGCATTGCTCGATCCGATGTGGCTCGAGGTGGTTACGTCAGCTCAGGGGAGTGCCGTTACCACGCACCGGAGAAGATGGAGCCCTGAGGTGAGACCTTCCGACGGCATGGATCGCAGTTGTATTGTGATGGCGTGATCGTCCCCAACATCGCCCAGAGCGCCGTGGCAGTCGCGGATCACTATGACGAGCTCGATCCGATCTACCGTCGGGTGTGGGGCGAGCATGTCCACCACGGGCTGTGGGTGACGGGGCGCGAAACGCCCTCCGAGGCCGTCGAGGCGCTGAGCAACAGTGTCGCCGATCGGCTGCACCTCGTGCCCGGTGAAGCCTGCGTCGACATCGGCTGTGGCTATGGCTCCACGGCAAGGCAGCTCGCGAGGACACACGGGGTCCGTGTCATCGGCTTCACGCTTTCCGCTGAGCAGGCTCACTACGCTGCCAGGCAGCCCGCGGCCGACGTGGAAATCCACCTGCGTGACTGGCTCGTCAATGGGATGAGTGACGCGTCTGTCAGTGCCGCGTGGGCGATCGAGTCGAGCGAGCACATGGTCGACAAGCCGGCGTTCTTCGCCGAGGCTCATCGAGTGCTGTCGCCTGGCGGTCGTTTCGTCGTCTGCGCCTGGCTTGCGGAGAGCGATAGCAGCACGTGGAAGGTTCGCCATCTCCTCGAGCCGATCTGCCGCGAAGGGCGCCTGCCCTCGATGGGCACTCGCGAGGAATATGAGGCGATGGCAATCGCCGCGGGCTTCGAGATTGCCGGCTACGAGGATGTCAGCCGCCAGGTCGCCCGGACATGGACCATCTGCGCCCGTCGTGCTGTGAGGGCCCTGCTCCTCGACCGTGAGGCCCGTCGCCTCGCCATCGGCGGCCGCAACCGCGTGTTTCTTCTGACCCTTCCCCGCCTGATCCTGGCCTACCGCACAGGTGCGATGCGCTATGGCATATTCACACTGTCGAAGAAGAGGGAGAACGGAACCTGAGGCGGCTTCTCGCCGTCCTGGGTCAGGCGCTGCGGAACTTCAGTCGCGAGGGCATCGCCCAGCAGTCCTGGTGTCGTGCGTCCACGCACACTGCAGGAGGGGCAGCAACCATGCGCACGGCCCTGCGGACGCCGACGGGTCGACCGCCGTGCTCCGCCGTCACTGCTTCTCGGTGAAACCGGCGGGTCTGTGCATTCGACCGTGATCCAGCGCTGACCTGAAGGCAGCACGACGGCGTTCCCGGATCAGTACGAGCACAGGGTGACCAGCCAAGCGGACGTTCAGCGGAGAATCACGCTGCTGGCCGGCCGTCGATCCCACGTCGGCCAGGCATCGTCCCGGTCGTGGTGAATTCGGTGAGGAGGCGGAATCCCGACCTGTCGACAGAACCGTGGGTGGCTACGAGCACAACCACTCCGACGCCGGCCTCCCGATCGAGTCCGATCCAACTGCTGAATCCGCCGGTGCTGCCGTTGTGCCAGGTGACTTTGCGTCCCCGGTGGTCGACGACGAGCCATCCCGCACCGATACCCACACCGGGAACGCAATCCGCGGACGGTTCGAGCGCGGACAGGCCCCGAGCTGTCCCGTCAAGCACTGAACGAAGAAAGCCGACCATCGTGCTGATCGACGCGCGGATGCCCCCTGCGGGCGCCACGGCTTCACCGACCCATGCCTGCATGCTGCGTCCGAGGCGATTGACTCCCCTCACGTCCGTCGGACCAAGGTCCGCCACGCACGTGGGCGCGGAGAACTCGGAGCCCAGGACGTCCTGAACGAGTTCCCCATAACTACTGCCGGCCGCCTTCGCCACTGCATGACCCAGTAGCTGGAATCCTAGATTCGAGTATCTGAATCGCCGAGTCCCGAGATGCACGTCGCGCGTCTGTTCCAGGAGGTCGGTCAACGAATCGCCGTATGGGTTCTCACCATGGACCCACAGTTTCAGGGTGCGCCGCAGCGGATGCATCCCGGGCGCTAGACGGGAAAGTCCTGAGCGGTGGATAGCCAGGGAACTCAGAGGAACCGCACCCACCTCGCCAGCGGGGTCCAGCGGGAGGAGGTCGCCGAGCACAGTCTTCTGCGAGATGAGGCCGCGGTCCAGGGCATCGCCGTACACCATGCCGGTGAGCACCTTCGAGATCGACCCGATCTCGAAAGAGGAGTGACGGTCCGTGCCCCTCGTCGCTGTCATGTCACCGTCAGGGGTGACCACAGCGACAGCTGCCACTGGCGATCGGACTGCCCCGGTCACGGCACGCACAAGGTCGGCGTGCCCGGTCCGTCCACTGTTCATCGCAACTCTCCTGTCGCCATGCCGGTAGTGACTGTCCTGGTGAGTGCGACCCCTCCACCTTCTAGTGTTCGTCAAGGTTCATCCATGAGGCCGCTCGGTCCAATATTGTCGGCTCCCTCCCTCTGTTGTCAACACATGTTGACCTCTTTGGTCGACGGGCACGGTCAGAGCTGCTCCTCCTGGGGAGCTGTGAAGCCGGCGTCGCTGGTCGTGCCGACGCGAGGAGGGCGCGGCATCCTCCAGGTGAGACGCACAACGGGTCGGGCGAGCTGGAGGCACTACCAGTTGGAGGCGCTGTTGACCGGGCGTCAACAGTGTTGAGAGGCATGACATCGGGGGCCCAGGGGGAGTTGATTGCGGGTGACCGACGTAACGGCCGGTCGGTTTGCCCGCCGGTCGTCCGCCCTGTATTGTTTATCGAGTTGCCCCGGGAGGGCAGCCAACCCCTTCGAAATTAGCGGTCACTTCGTGCGCTCTCAAGCGAGAACGAAAATGACCGTTATTTGGCACGGGATTGTCCGGTTGAATACTCATATGCAGGCACTAAGCCAAAGCAGAGGATTTGACAAGGAAAAAGAAGATGAAATAAGCTGTGAACACAACGGCGAAGGAAAGCGGGCCGAGAAAGCGTGAGAGCGCCGGTCCTGCAAGTAATCGAATGTTTCTGTTGTTTGAGAACTCAATAGTGTGCCAAGTTTGTTGATACCGATTGTTTTTTGATTGGTTGAATTTGCTGGTTGCCGCATTCTGTGTGGTGGCTGGTTTTTTTGGCTGG
>NZ_JBTNDP010000002.1:0-430334 GCF_054510925.1 Arthrobacter sp. MDT2-16 | reverse complement strand
CTCTCTCCCCCCCCCCCCCCCCCCCCCCCCCCCCCCCCCCCCCCCCCCCCCCCCCCCCCCCCCCCCCCCCCCCCCCCCCCCCCGCGGTCGGGCCGGGTGGTCCCACCTAGACTGGGAGCATCATGACTACTGCCGCTGAGATCCCCACCGTCACCGATGCCACGCCCGTCAGGGTCCGCTTCTGCCCGTCCCCGACGGGCACGCCCCACGTCGGGCTGATCCGGACCGCCCTGTTCAACTGGGCCTACGCACGCCACACCGGCGGGAAGCTCGTCTTCCGCATCGAGGACACCGACGCCGCCCGTGACAGCGAGGAGAGCTACCAGCAGCTGCTGGAGGCCATGCGGTGGCTCGGCATCGACTGGGACGAGGGCGTCGAGGTGGGTGGCCCCCACGTGCCGTACCGCCAGTCGCAGCGCGGCGAGCTCTACCAGGACGTGATCGCGCGGCTCGTGGAGGCCGGCCACCTCTACGAGTCCTTCTCCACGCCCGAGGAGGTGGAGGAACGGCACCGTGCCGCGGGCCGCGACCCCAAGCTGGGCTACGACAACCACGACCGCACGCTGACGGAGGAGCAGAAGGACGCCTTCCGCTCCACGGGCCGTCCCGCCGTCCTGCGGCTGCGCATGCCGGACGAGGACATCACCTTCACGGACCTCGTGCGCGGCGAGATCACCTTCCGCGCCGGCAGCGTCCCGGACTTCGCCGTCGTGCGGGCCAACGGCGCGCCCCTCTACACGCTCGTGAACCCCGTGGACGATGCCCTCATGGGCATCACGCACGTGCTGCGCGGCGAGGACCTGCTGTCCTCGACACCCCGGCAGGTGGCCCTCTACCGCGCGCTGATCGAGATCGGCGTGGCGAAGTACATGCCCCTGTTCGGCCATCTTCCCTACGTGATGGGCCAGGGAAACAAGAAGCTCTCCAAGCGGGACCCGGAGTCCAACCTCTTCCTGCACCGGGAGCGCGGTTTCATCCGCGAGGGGCTCCTCAACTACCTGTCCCTGCTGGGCTGGAGCCTGTCCGCGGACGAGGACATCTTCTCCGTCGAGCAGCTCGTCGAGAAGTTCGACGTGCGCGACGTCCTCGCGAATCCCGCACGGTTCGACCTCAAGAAGGCGGAGGCGATCAACGGGACGCATGTGCGGCTCCTGGATCCCGCCGAGTTCCGCAGCCGCCTGCTGCCGTACCTCGCCGCTGCCGGCATCATCGGGGGAGAGCCCACGGAGGAGGAGCTGCGCATCGTGGCCGAGGCGGCCCCGCTCATCCAGGAACGCATCACCCTGCTCGGCGAGGCGCCCGAGATGCTCGGTTTCCTGTTCAAGGCAGACGACGCCGTGGACATCGCCGACGACGCCCGCAAGGGCCTGCCGGAGAATCTCGGGGACGTGCTCGACGCGACGGTGGACGCCCTCGAGGGGGTGGAGGCCTGGGACGCGGAGTCGCTGCAGGCCGTTCTCCGGAGCGCACTCGTGGACACGCTCGGACTGAAGCCGCGCCTGGCGTTCGGGCCCGCCCGCACCGCCGTCTCCGGACGCAGGATCTCCCCGCCGCTCTTCGAGTCGATGGTGATCCTGGGCCGCGAATCCTCGCTGGCGCGCCTCCGGGCCCTGCGCGAGACGGCGGGCTGACCCGTGCCCGCTCCGGCCGGACCGCCAGCGCCGCGGGACGGGACCGTGGACGGCGTGCTGTTCGACATCGACGACACGCTCGTGGACCTCGAGCAGGCCATGGGGCACACCCTGCAGGCCATCCCCGATCCGGCCCTCAGCCATCTGGGCGACGACGACTGGGTGCGCTACAAGGCGCTGTACACGACCGACCCGCAGCGGCACTACGACCGCTTCCTAGCCGGTGAGCTCACGTTCGAGGAGCAGCGCGTGCACCGCGTGCGGCACGCGCGGGCCGGGTTCACCCCGGAGCCGTTCCTCGGGCGGGTGGCCGAGGCGTGGGTGCGGTCCTACGAGCAGATGCTCCCACAGCACTTCCGGGCCTACGAGGACGTCGTCCCGCTGCTCGACGCGCTCGATGCCCGTGGCGTCCCCTACGGTGCGGTGAGCAACAACGTGCACGACTACCAGCGGGCCAAGCTCGACAGGGCGGGACTCCAGCGCATCGCCGTCCTCGTCGGCATCGATACCGTAGGGGTGGCCAAGCCGGACCCCGCGATCTACCGGGAGGGTGCCCGGCTGATCGGCACGGCGCCGGAACGCACGCTGTACGTCGGGGACAACAGGCTGGTGGACGCCGAAGGGGCCTGCTCGGCCGGGCTGGTGGGTGTCTGGCTCGACCGCGCCGGACGCGGGGAAGGGCGCGGAACGGACTCAGGAACGACGACGGGCGTCCTCGCCGAGGGCGCGTCGGAGGTGCCGCGCATAGCGGGACTACCGGCCGTTTTGCAGTTCCTGCCTCCTGTCCGGTAAAGTTATTTCTCGGCGCGGAGCAGTTATGCGGCCGGAACCCAGCACCACCGGGTCTCCGAAAAGCGCCCTTGGGGTATGGTGTAATTGGCAACACACTGGTTTCTGGTACCAACATTCTAGGTTCGAGTCCTGGTACCCCAGCGCACTTCCGCCCTTACGGGCGGGATGGCAAAAGCAGTAGAAGAACAGTAGTAGGATGGAAAGTACTGGCCCCATCGTATAGCGGCCTAGTACGCTGCCCTCTCACGGCGGTAACGCGGGTTCGAATCCCGCTGGGGTCACCATCGGGAAGTCCCGGACATCACCACGATGTCCGGGGCTTCCTGCTTTAAGGCCTGATACGGCGTCTGCCTCCCGAGGCGGATCCCTGATGCGTCGGGAAGCACTGGCATGATGGGACCATGAGCCCATCCTCCTCCGCCGGCGACGCCCGCGGGCTTCCGCCGCTGCTGCGGGAGGTCAACAGCGCTCTCGAGAACCTCGCCTTCCCGCTGCAGCTCCCAGGCTCGGTCGATGCCCGTGCATCGAAGCAGGCGGCCCGCGAGCAGCTGAGCGACTACATCCTGCCGCGGCTCGCCAGCCTCGACGCGCCCCTCGTCGCCGTCGTCGGCGGGTCGACAGGTGCGGGCAAATCCACTCTCGTCAATGCCCTCGTGGGCAGGCCCGTCTCCGTCACGGGCGCCGTCCGGCCCACCACGCGCCAGCCGCTCCTGCTCCACCACCCGGACGATGCGCCCTGGTTCGACGACACCCGCGTGCTGCCCTCCCTCGGTCGTGTCCGGCTCGCGGGCGACGGCGGGACAGCGGCGGGCGTGGGATCGTCCGACGGGCTGCCGGCGCAGCAGCAGGAATCGGGTGGGGAAGCGGGCACGCTGCTCCTGCGTCCGACGGCGTCGCTGCCGTCCGGGCTGGCACTGCTGGACGCCCCCGACGTCGACTCGATCGCGGACGAGAACCGCCGGCTCGCCGGGCAGCTCCTGGCGGCCGCCGACCTCTGGCTCTTCGTGACCACGGCCAACCGCTACGCCGACGCCGTGCCCTGGAAGCTGCTGGCCGAGGCAGGGCGACGCGACGTGCTCGTGGCGATCGTGCTCGACCGGGTGCCGCACGGCATCGAGGAGGAGATCAGGGGAGACCTGCTGACGCTGCTGTCAGCGGAGAACCTCGGGCATGCCCCCATCTTCGTCATCCCCGAACTGCCGCTGGGCGCCGCGCGGATGCTGCCCCCGGACGCCGTCGAGCCCATCGCCCGGTGGCTGCAGGCCCTCGCCGCGGACGCCGACGGGCGGCGCGACATCGCGCGACGGACGGTGCAGGGGGCGATGCGGGCACTCGCGGACCGCGTCGACGGGATCGCCGAGGCCGCGAGCCGCGAGCAGGCCGTCGGGGATGGGTTGCGTGCAGCAGCGGACAATGCCTATCGCGAAGCGCTGGCCACCGTCATGGCGTCGACGGAGGACGGCACGCTGCTGCGGGGCGAGGTCCTCGCACGCTGGCAGGACTTCGTGGGGACGGGGGAGTTCATGCGGGGGCTCGAATCGAGGATCGGCCGGGCACGGGACCGCGTCAGCGCCTTCTTCACCGGGAAGCCGGCGCCCGCCGCCACCGTGGCCGATGCCATCGGCAGCGGCCTGCAGACCGTCATCGTGGAACAGGCCGCCCGCGCTGACGAGTCGACGCGGCGCCGGTGGCGTGGCGACACGGCAGGAAGCGTGCTGCTGCAGGGGCTCGATCCGTGGCGTGCCGACGAGGTGTCCGCCGAGGTGGCGCGGGAGGTCCGTGCCTGGCAGGAGGACCTCCTGCGGCTCGTCCAGGCCGAGGGCGCCGACAAGCGGTTCACGGCCCGCATGCTCTCCTTCGGTGTAAACGGCATCGCCGTCGCGCTGATGGTGGTGGTCTTCGCCTCCACCGGTGGGCTGACCGGCGGTGAGATCGGCATCGCCGGCGCCTCCGCCATCGCGGGGCAGAAACTGCTCGAGGCGGTCTTCGGCGACGACGCAGTCCGGCGCCTCACCGCCATGGCCCGCTCCGACCTCGCAAAGCGCGTGGAGGCCCTGCTGCAGCGGCAGCGGGCACCCTTCGAACGCCTCCTCGACCCGCTGGCCCGGCAGACGCCGGCGGAGACCCTGCGCGTCCTGGCCAGCCGGCTCCGCACCGCACTGCCCGCGGGACACGCCGCGGCGGACGTCCACGGGGACGACGCGTGAGCGGACACCGCGGAGCGACGGCGGAGCTCCCGCTCGCCGAATCCCTCACCGACGCCCTCGGGCACCTGCAGGAGGCGCACGAGCTCGGGACGGACCGCCTACCCCAGGACGAGATCGCGCGGCTGCACGCCATGCTGGACCGCGCGGGCAGCCGCCGGTCGCTGTCCGCCGACCACACGGTGGTCGGGGTCTTCGGACCCACCGGCAGCGGGAAGTCCTCCCTCGTGAACGCCCTCAGCGGTACGGACGCCGCCCGCGTGGCTGCGAGGCGTCCCACGACCTCCGAGCCCCTCGCGCTCGTCTGGGGCCGTCAGGGGAGCGGTGAGCTGCTCGACTGGCTCGGCGTGCGCCAGCGGGTGGAACTGCCCGACGGGGCGGTTCTCGCGCGGCCAGTCGGAGGTGTCGCAGGTGTCCACCCTGGAGGACATGCCGGAGGGGGTGGGGGTATCGGACGCGCCGCCCTCGGCGATAGCGCCGGCGGGGCGCCGGACGCCGAGCCCTCCGCGGAGGTCCGTGCCGACCCGACGCCGCGACGGCGTGGTCTGCTGCGCTGGTGGCGCCGCGGCGCGTCGTCGGTGCCTTCCGACCCCACGATGACGCCATGTCCCACCCGGTCCTCCACCGCCGGGACCGATGCCACCGGATCCGGGTCCGCAGGCCCTGATGCAGCGGGACTGATCCTCCTCGATCTGCCGGACTTCGATTCGACGGCCCTGGCCCACCGTGAGGTCGTGGAGCGGATGGCGGGGCAGGTCGACGTCCTGCTCTGGGTGGTCGACCCCCAGAAGTACGCCGACGCCGCCCTCCACCACGGCTTCCTGCGCAACCTCGGCACGCACGAGGCCGTGACACTGGTGGCCCTCAATCAGGCGGACCGCCTGGACCCGCAGGACCTGGGCGCGGTCACGGCCTCGCTCGGCGGCATCCTCGCGGACGAAGGACTGCAGGGCGTCGCCGTCGTCCCGGTCTCCGCACGGACGGGCCAGGGCGTGGACGCCCTGGCGGCGGCGATCAGGGACCTCGCCGAGAGCCGGGCCGCTGCCACCCGGAGGATGGCAGCGGATGCTGCCCGGGCGGCGAGCGACCTTCTCCCGTTCACGGCGGAGAACCCCTCCGCCGGCCCGTCGGAGGAGGCCCGGACGGCCCTGGCCGAGGGCCTCGGATCGGCGGCGGGTGTGCGGGTGGTGGTCGACGCCGTCCGCACCTCCTACCGCCGCGACGCACACGCCGTCACGGGCTGGCCCGTCACACGGTGGCTCGGGAGGTTCCGTCCGGACCCGCTGCGGCGGCTGAACCTGCGGCGGCAGGACGTGATGCCCGAGGTGCGCCGCTCGTCGCTGCCCCTCAGCCAGCCCGCGCACCGGTCCAAGGTGGACCAGGCGCTGCGCGTCTTCGGGGACGCGGCAGCCGTCGGGGTCACGGAGCCCTGGCACACCTCCATCCGTGATGCCGCCCGCAGCACTGCCGGAGAGCTGACGGACGCGCTCGACTCCGTCGTGACGGGCACCGATCTGGAGACCGGCCGTCGTGCATGGTGGGGGGTCTTCGGCCTCCTCCAGTGGATCGCCTTCGCGGCGCTCGTCGCAGGACTGGCCTGGCTCGCGGTCCTCGCGGTCCTCGGGTTCCTCCAACTGCCCGCGATTGACGTCCCGCGGGTCGAGGGCTTCCCCGTACCGACCCTGCTCATCCTCACAGGAGTGGCCGCCGGGATCCTGCTCGGCGTCGTGGCGGCGCTCCTCGCCCGCTGGGGAGCAGCCCGGCGGGCTGCACGCGTACGCCGCCGCCTCCTCGCCGCCTGCTCGCAGGTGGCGGAGACCGTGGTGCTGGGTCCGGTGACGGACGAGGTGGATCGGTGCAACCGGTTCCGCGCCGCGGTCCTCCGGGCGGCGGGGCGGGCCTGAGCGCGCTGAGTCGGCGGACCTGCGCCGGCGCGCCGGGGGGGGGGGTGGGAGCCCCGCGCCCGGGAACCGGGTCCGGGCGTACGGCCTGCTCGCGGGACGTTCGGGCGTGACCGCGGGCCGACGCGGAGGGTCCGTAGCGGGCGGCTGGTCAGCCGGCCTGCGCCGGAACCCGGGCCACCGGACTGTGGCCGGAGCAGATCCACTCCACCGAGTGCGTGCGGATGCGCTCGTCCAGCAGCCGGACGGTGCTCGCCGCGGTAGGGCCGTCGTCGATCAGGATCCGGGGGAAGTGGCTCACGCTGCCGTCGGCGCCCACCCTGACCGCATCGCCCGTGAACAGCACGCCGCGCCACTGGTAGGCGTAGTGGCCCGGCGTGTGGCCCGGCGTGGGGAAGTACGCGAGACCCGGGAAGATCTCGCCCGAGCCGCTGAGTTCCCGTGTGCCGGTGGGGAGCTGCACACGCGCCACCCGGAGCAGCATCCTCCGGAACAGGGTTTACGGCTCGAGGACGCCGCGCAGCGTGTCGGCGTCGGCGGCCCCGAGCCACACCGTGGCGCCCAGGGCCTCCTAGAGGCGCCGGGCCGCCTGCGCGTGGTCGACGTCGTAGTGGGTGAGGACGATGTCCGTGATCGGACCCGTTGTGTCCTCGTTCGCCCGGAGCTCGGCGATCACGCCGTCGAACCCGGAGGACATGCCCGGGTCCACCACTGCCGCGTGACCGGCGCCCGCCACCACGAACCCGTGCGAGCCCCTCTGGTGCTCGAGCTGGTGGCAATCCTGGGCGATGAGGCGCATGGTGTCCTTCGGCTGGTCGTGAGGGCTAGCCCGAACACTACCAAGCAGGGTGCAGCGGCCGGAGGTCGTCGCTCACCCCAGGAGGCGCAGCACCCTGTCCACGGTGTTGACGTTCCGTGTGGTCGACGTCGCCGCGTAGCGCGCCCGGGCGAGCAGCCGGGCGAGCGGGACGTCGGTGGACCGCCCCTTGGGGGAGAACCACCCGATCGCGGTGCCGCCGGCCAGCACCGTGGGGTGCAGCCCATGAGCGTCCTCGAGGAACGCCGCGAGCTCGTCGGTGCCCGTGAAGAACGTGACGTAGGTGTGGACGGCCTGCCCGTCGGCCCCCGCGTCGTCCGGCGTCGGGACCGAAGCGGCGATCGCGGCGAGGCCGGCATGGTCGACGACGACCACCCGAGCCGCGTAGCCGAAGCGCGCCGTCAGGGCTTCCTCGACGCGGCTCCGGAGCCCGGGGGCGTCGAGGGCGGACGAGCAGACCGCGTTGCCGCTGGCGAGGACCGTCGCGACGCCGCTCACGGGGAGGTCCGCGAGCAGGGCGCGGAGCTCGGCCATGCGGACCGTCACGCCGCCGACGTTGACCCCGCGCAGGAGAACGGCGTACCGGGTGGATGCCATGTCAGTCCGAGGACGCACTGACGGCGAGCGTGAGCTGGCGCGCCGCGTCTGCGACGACCTCTGCGTGGATGCGCCCCGGCTGCCGCGTGAGGCGTTCCATGGGACCGGAGATCGACACGGCGGCGATCACCCGCCCGGACGGACCCCGCACGGGAGCGGAGACCGACGCCACGCCGGCCTCGCGCTCGCCGAGGCTCTGGGCCCACCCGCGTCGTCGCACGCCCGCGAGCACGGTCGGCGTGAACCGGGCCTGCTGCAGTCCCTTGAGCAGCCGGTCGTGGTCCTCCCACGCGAGCAGGCACTGCGCGGCCGATCCGGCCTTCATGGACAGCTGCGTTCCCACCGGGATGGTGTCCCGCAGCCCGACGGGCCGTTCGGCCGACGCGACGCAGACGCGCCAGTCACCCTGCCGCCGGAACAGCTGGGCGCTCTCACCGGTCGCGTCACGCAGGCCGAGCAGCACGGGTCCCGCAGCGGCGATGAGGCGGTCCTCGCCGGCCGCCGAGGCGAGCTCCACGAGCCGGCTGCCGAGGACGAACCGCCCCTGGATGTCCCGCCCCACCAGGCGGTGGTGCGCGAGGGCGAGGGCGAGACGATGGACCGTGGGGCGCGCAAGGCCCGTCGAGGCCACCAGCTGGGCGAGCGTGGTGGGGCCGGCCTCGAGGGCGTCGAGCACGAGTGCGGCCTTGTCGATGACTCCGACGCCGCTAGAATTGTCCATAGGATGATATTGCCGTCTCACCATCTGAGACGCAACCTCCCGGGCTGGCCCTCGCCGCCCGGCGCTGGTTGAGTGGAACCATTGGTCGGGCCGCCCTACCGGGTCCGGTTCGTCGGAGAAGAGAAGGACGGTCGACATGGGCAAGACACTGGCAGAGAAGGTCTGGGATGCGCACGTGGTCCGCAAGGGCGACGTGGTGGGCGCGGAAGCCCAGCCGGACCTCCTCTACATCGATCTGCACCTGATCCACGAGGTCACCTCGCCGCAGGCGTTCGAAGGCCTCCGCCTCGCAGGCAGGCCGCTGCGCCGTCCCGACCTGACGATCGCCACCGAGGACCACAACACGCCGACGCTGGACATCGACAAGCCGATCGCCGACCTCACCAGTCGCACGCAGATCGAGACCCTGCGCGCGAACTGCCGGGAGTTCGGCGTCCGCCTGCACTCGCTCGGTGACGCCGAGCAGGGCATCGTCCATGTCGTCGGACCCCAGCTCGGGCTCACCCAGCCCGGCCTGACCGTCGTGTGCGGCGACTCCCACACCTCCACGCACGGGGCGTTCGGAGCACTCGCCATCGGGATCGGCACCTCGGAGGTGGAGCACGTCATGGCCACCCAGACGCTCTCGCTGAAGCCGTTCCGCACCATGGGCATCACCGTCGAGGGCACCCTGAAGCCCGGCGTCACCTCGAAGGACATCATCCTCGCCGTCATCGCCAAGATCGGCACGGGCGGCGGCCAGGGCTACGTGCTCGAGTACCGCGGGTCCGCCATCCGGGCGCTGTCGATGGAAGCCCGCATGACCATCTGCAACATGTCCATCGAGGCCGGCGCGCGCGCAGGCATGGTGGCCCCGGACGAGACGACCTTCGACTACCTCAAGGGCCGCCCGCACGCACCGGAGGGTGCGGACTGGGACGCCGCCGTCGCCGACTGGCGGGAACTGCGCACCGACGACGACGCCGTCTTCGACGCCGAGGTCTTCCTCGACGCGAACGAGCTCGAACCCTTCGTCACCTGGGGCACCAACCCCGGCCAGGGTGTCTCCCTGTCGCAGTCTGTCCCTTCGCCCGACGACTTCGCCGACGAGAACGACAAGGCCGCCTGCAACCGGGCGCTGGACTACATGGACCTGGCGCCGGGCACCCCGATGAAGGAGATCAGGGTGGACACCGTCTTCCTCGGCTCCTGCACCAACAGCCGCATCGAGGACCTCCGGATCGCCGCCGACATCATCAGGGGCCGCCAGAAGGACCCGGCCGTGCGCATGATGGTGGTCCCCGGCTCCGCGCGCGTCCGCCTGCAGGCTGAGGCGGAGGGCCTGGACCGGATCTTCAAGGACTTCGGCGCCGAGTGGCGCTTCGCCGGCTGCTCCATGTGCCTGGGCATGAATCCGGACCAGCTGGCGCCGGGGGAGCGGTGCGCGTCGACGTCCAACCGGAACTTCGAGGGTCGCCAGGGCAAGGGCGGGCGGACGCACCTCGTCTCGCCCGTCGTCGCGGCTGCCACCGCGGTGCGCGGTACCCTCAGTTCGCCGTCGGACCTGTCGCCGCTGCCGGCGACCGGCGCCCACGCCGCGTCCACCGTCCCTGCAGCCTAGGAGCCCGCCATGGAGAAGATCACCACGCACACCGGCATCGGGGTGCCGCTGCGCCAGAGCAACATCGACACGGACCAGATCATCCCCGCCGTCTACCTCAAGCGCATCACGCGGACGGGCTTCGAGGACGCGCTCTTCGCCGGCTGGCGCAAGGAGCAGGACTTCATCCTCAACCGCGAGCCCTTCTCCCGCGGCACGGTGCTCGTCGCCGGGCCCGACTTCGGCACCGGCTCGTCCCGTGAGCACGCGGTGTGGGCACTGAAGGACTACGGTTTCAAGGCCGTGCTGTCCTCCCGCTTCGCGGACATCTTCCGCGGCAACTCCGGCAAGCAGGGACTGGTCGCCGCGCAGGTCGCCCAGGACGACATCGAGCTCATCTGGAAGATCCTCGAGAACGAGCCGGGCGCCACAGTGACCGTGGACCTCGTCTCGCGCAGCGTGCAGTGCGGTCCGGTGAGCGCGCCGTTCCAGCTCGACGACTACACGCGCTGGCGCCTGCTAGAAGGTCTGGACGACATCGGCCTGACCCTCCGCCAGGAGGAGCACGTCACCGCCTTCGAGGCCCGCCGGCCCTCCTGGAAGCCGACCACGCTCCCGGCGCGCACCTGAGCAGGCAGGAGAGGGCGCGGCGGACTGTCGCGCGCGTCACATGCCGTTCGGGTACCCGGGAGGAATGACGACGCACCCGTGCAGGTTCTCCTGAGAACAGGGAGTACACCACGTACCCTTGTATTTCTGTCTGCACCGCGGTGCTCCTATGCTTGGTACGAGCAATTGCGAGTCCGTGGGGGTTCAACGTACGAGGAAAATAGGTATTCATGGGTAGCGTTCTGACCATCCGCGGCGGCATCCCGCTGACCGGCAAAGTATCCGTCCGCGGTGCGAAGAACCTGGTCCCCAAGGCTATGGTCGCCTCCCTGCTGGGCAACACGCCGTCGGTCCTGCGCAACGTCCCCGAGATCAAGGACGTCGAGGTGGTCACGAGCCTCCTGCAGCTGCACGGCGTCACGGTGACGAAGGACCCGGTCACCGGCGACCTCACGATGGACCCGGTCAACGCCAAGATGGCCCGCTCGAAGGACATCGACGCGCACGCCGGGGACTCCCGCATCCCGATCCTCTTCTGCGGCCCCCTCATGCACAGCATCGGCGAGGCCTTCATCCCAGACCTCGGCGGCTGCAAGATCGGCGACCGCCCGATCGACTACCACCTCGAGGTGCTCCGGAACTTCGGCGCCGTCGTCGACAAGCGACCGGGCGGCATCTCCATCTCCGCCCCCAAGGGCCTCCACGGTGCGAAGCTCACCCTGCCGTACCCCAGCGTGGGCGCGACCGAGCAGGTGCTCCTGACCGCCATCCGCGCCGAGGGCATCACGGAGCTCTCCGGAGCCGCCGTCGAGCCCGAGATCATGGATCTCATCGCCGTGCTGCAGAAGATGGGCGCCATCATCACGGTGCAGACGGACCGCGTCATCCGCATCGAGGGCGTCAGCGAGCTCACCGGCTACAACCACAAGGCCATCTCCGACCGCAACGAGACGGCGTCGTGGGCGTCCGCCGCGCTGGTCACCCAGGGGAACATCTACGTCGAGGGCGCCCGTCAGCTCGACCTCACCGCCTTCCTCAACACCTACCGGAAGATCGGCGGTGCCTTCGATGTCGACGACGAGGGCATCCGCTTCTACCACCCCGGCGGCCCTCTGAAGCCGCTCGTGCTCGAGACGGACGTCCACCCCGGATTCATGACCGACTGGCAGCAGCCGCTCGTCGTCGCCCTGACGCAGGCCTCCGGCGTGTCGATCGTGCACGAGACCGTCTACGAGAACCGCTTCGGCTTCACCGAGGCACTCATCCGCATGGGCGCCAACATCCAGCTGCACCGCGAATGCCTCGGCAGCGTCCCGTGCCGCTTCGGCCAGCGCAACTTCCAGCACTCGGCCGTCATCTCCGGGCCCACGCAGCTCCGCGGCGCGGACATCGACATCCCCGACCTGCGCGGCGGGTTCAGCCACCTCATCGCGGCCCTCGCGGCCGACGGCGTCTCCCGCGTCACGGGGATCGAGCTCATCAACCGCGGCTACGAGCGTTTCCAGGAGAAGCTCGAGGGTCTCGGCGCCGACTTCGACATCACGGAGGACGCCCCGGTTCCTGCCGTGGTCTTCTCCTAGGCGGTCCGGGCACATGGGGGAGTCACGGGGCTCACGGGCCATGTTCACGTTCCTCGCCTCCTGGGTGAGGCCGCTCATGAACGCGCTCATGGCCAAGGAATGGCACGGGCAGGAGAAACTGCCGCGCGGGACGGGCATGATCGTGTGCCCGAACCACGTCACGGAGATCGACCCCGTCGTGGTGGCGCACTTCCTGTACAACCAGGGCGTGATGCCGCACTTCCTCGCCAAGGCGTCCCTGTTCGAGGTGCCGGTGATCGGGTCCATCCTGCGCGTCATCAAGCAGGTCCCCGTGGAGCGCAGCTCGGCCGGGGCGAACCGCTCGCTCGAAGCGGCGCGCGAGGCCCTCGCCGACGGCGGCGGGATCATCATCTACCCCGAGGGCACGCTCACGAGGGACCCGGACATGTGGCCCATGAAGGGCCGGACGGGAGCCGCGCGCCTGGCGCTCCAGACGGGGGCGCCGGTGGTGCCGATAGCGCACTGGGGCGCCCATGAGGTCTTCCCGCGCTACGCCAAGCGCTTCCACCTCTTCCCGCGCAAGCGCTCCCGCGTGCTCGTCGGCGATCCCGTGGACCTGTCGGACTTCCGGGACGCCCCCCTGACCAGGACCACGCTCGACGCCGCGACCGACCGCATCATCGATGCCATCACCGCCCTGCTGGCGGAGTTGAGGGGCGAGGAGCCCCCCACGGAGCGGTGGGACCCGGCGCAGAAGCAGCAGAAGCGGACCGGCCGGAACTTCCAGGCCGACGACGGTAACCCGGACGGTCCGTCGGACGGGGTTCCCTCGTGACCGTCACGGTGACCCGGAGCGCGCCCCCGGGAAAGATCGCCGTGCTCGGCTCCGGCAGCTGGGGGACGACGTTCGCGAAGGTTCTCGCCGATGCCGCGGACGGCACGACCGTCATGCTCTGGTCGCGCCGCCCCGAAGTGGCCGAGGAGATCACCACGGACCACCGGAACTCGCGCTATCTCGGGGATACGCAGCTGCCGCCCAACGTCTCCGCCTCCGCCGACGTCGGAGCGGTCCTCAGGGGGAGCGAGCTCGTGGTCCTCGCCGTGCCCGCCCAGACCCTCCGGGCGCAGCTGCCCGCCTGGCGCCCGCTCATCCCGGCGTCCGCCGTCGTCGTGTCCCTCATGAAGGGCCTCGAGGTCGGCACCGACGCACGCATGAGCGAGGTGATCGCGGAGGAGCTCGCACTGCCGGCGGAGCGGATCGCCGTGCTGTCCGGGCCCAACCTGGCCATGGAGATCGCTCGCGAGGAGCCCACGGCATCTGTGGTCGCGTGCCCCGACCATGACACCGCCGCGTGGATCGCTGCGGCATGCACGGCCTCCTACTTCCGGCCGTACACCTCTACCGACGTGATCGGTGTGGAGATCGGCGGGATCGTCAAGAACGTGATCGCCCTCGCCGTCGGCATCTGCGAGGGACGCCGCATGGGCGACAACACCAAGGCATCCGTCATCACGCGCGGGCTCGCAGAGACGACGCGCCTGGCCGTGGCGCTCGGAGGCAGAGCCGAGACGCTGGCCGGACTCGCGGGCATGGGCGACCTCATCGCCACGTGCTCCTCGGCGCTCTCGCGCAACCACACCGCGGGCCACCTCCTGGGCCAGGGCCTCACCCTCGACCAGGTCACGGTGCGCATGAACCAGACCGCGGAGGGCATCAAGTCCGCGCAGGCCGTCCTCGATTCCGCCACGAAACTCGGCGTCGACATGCCGATCACCGAGAGTGTGGTGGCCGTCCTGCAGGGACGCCTGTCCGTCAACGACCTCGGGCCGCGCCTGCTGGCCCGCCACCTCAAGCCGGAAGGCGATTCCGCTCCGTGACCACCGACACCCCCGTCTCCTCCCGCAAGCCGCGTGTCCTCGTGCTCTTCGGGGGCCGCTCGAGCGAGCACGCCGTCAGCTGCGTGACCGCGGCAGGCGTCCTCGAGGCCATCGACAGGACCCGGTACGACGTGGTGCCCGTGGGGATCACGAAGTCCGGCCGGTGGTCGCTCGTCTCGGCGGACCCGTCCGCGTGGTCGCTGCGCTCCGACGTCCTGCCCGAGGTCACCGCGACGGAGCAGGCCGTGGTCATGGGCTCGGCCGCCGGGAACGGGTCCGGCCAGGAACTGCTCGTCGCCGCGCCCGGGTCCGTGCCCGAGAGCCTCGGCGGCGTCGACGTCGTCCTGCCGCTCCTTCACGGGCCGTTCGGTGAGGACGGCACGCTCCAGGGCATGCTGGAGATGGCCGACATGCGCTACGTGGGCGCCGGCGTCCTGGCATCCGCCGTCGGCATGGACAAGCACTACATGAAGGTGGTCTTCGCCGCCGCCGGGCTCGAGGTGGGTCCGTACGAGGTGGTCACCGACCGCCAGTGGCGCACCGACGACGAGGCCTGCCTGGCCCGCGCCGGGCGTCTCGGATTCCCCCTGTTCGTCAAGCCGGCCCGCGCCGGGTCCTCGATGGGCATCAGCCGCGTCGCGGACGCCTCCGGACTCCGTGCCGCAGTGGAGGCCGCCCGGGTCTTCGACCCGAAGGTGGTCATCGAGGCGGGCATCGAGGGCCGCGAGATCGAGGTGGCGGTCCTGCAGGGACGCGGCCTCCAGGCACCGCGCACGTCGCTGCCGGGGGAGATCGCCGTGCAACCCGGGGAGCACGCCTTTTACGACTTCGAGGCCAAGTACGTGGACGGCGCCGCCGCCGAGCTCTCCTGCCCCGCGGACCTGCCACCGGACGTGCTCGACCGCGTGCAGGTGCTCGCGGGCGAGGCCTTCGAGGCGATCGGGGCCGAGGGACTCTCGCGCGTCGACTTCTTCTACACGCCGTCGGGGGCGCTCGTGATCAACGAGATCAACACCATGCCCGGCTTCACACCCATCAGCATGTACCCGCAGATGTGGGCCAAGTCCGGCCTCGGCTACACCGAGCTGATCGACGAGCTGATCGGACTCGCGCTGGACCGCGGGACCGGCCTGCGCTGATCCCGCGTCTGCCGGGCCTGTCGTTCGTGCCTCCGGGTGCAGCGACCCGGCGCGCGTGATCGGGGACGCCGACTGATCAGTGGGAAGCGGTCCGGCGGAGGAGCCGCTGTCAGGCCAGCAGGAGTACGCCGGCGAGCGACATCCCCGCCAGGAGAGCGGTCGAGGCGGCACCGACGACGGCGAAGCGTCCGCCCGTGCGTGCCAGGCGGCGTAGGTCGATGCCTGCCCCGAGCCCGAACATGCCGGCGGCCAGGAGGACGGTGGTGGCCGTACGGCTTCCCTCGAGTACCGGCGCCGGCAGGAACCCGAGCGAGCGGATGACGACCATGCCGAGGAACCCCAGGACGAACAGCGGCACCAGGGGAGGGCGGGTGACCGGGCGCGGGAGGCCCGGGGCGGCGGTCGAGGGAGAGCGGCTCAGCGAGGCCGCTGCCCGCCGCCGCTCGCCGAGGGATGCCACGGCCGCGACCGGTGCGAGCATCAGGACCCGGCCGAGCTTGACCACGGTCGCGACGGCGAGCGCGGTGGCCCCGGCGGTGCCGGCGACCGCCACGACCTGCGCCACCTCGTGGACCGCCAGTCCCGCCCACATGCCGAAGTGGTCCTCGCGCAGCCCGAGCACGCCCCCGAGCACGGGGAGCACGACGATCATGAGGGAGCCGTAGAGGGTGACCATGGCGACGGCGCTCGCGGTCTCGTCGTCGTCGGCGTCCACGACGCCCTGGAGGCCGGCGACGGCGGAAGCGCCGCAGATCGAGAAGCCGGCGGCCATGAGTGTTGCACCGGCACGCGTGAGTCCCAGCCGCATACCCAGGTGGAGCGTCCCGACGTAGCTCAGCACCACGCACGCGATGATGAGCCCGAGGACCGGAAGGCCGAGCGCCACGATGTCGGGCAGGGCGAGCTGCAGGCCCAGGAGGACGACGCCGGCCCGCAGGAGTCTCTTGGTACCGGCCGTCACACCGGGCCGCAGTGCGGGTGTGTACCCGCCGGAATTGCCGAGGAGGATTCCCAGCACGAGGGCGATCACGAGGGGACCGAGGACGGACTGCACCGATCCGAGGAGGACGGCGACGGCCACCCCGACCGCGACCACGGCCAGTCCGGGTGCCAGTGACCGGGCACGCATCCCAGGCTGGGCGGTGCGACCGGACGGTGCTGGGGGCATGGTGGATCGCTTCCGGGGTGGGCAGGCGAAGGGGAGGTTGCTTCCGGTCATTGTTTCACGGGAGGAGGCGCAGGACGCGCTTCCCTCTCCACCTGCAGTGCGCCGCCGCCTCGTCGGGTCGGCGAGCCGCCCGGTGTGTCGCCACGGGGGCGGGCCGCCGCGCCGGCTGTGCGTGCTCGACAGCGATGAGCACTGCACGGCCGGCGGGCGGCCCGGGTGGGAGGTGCCGCTAGATCAGGCCGTCGGTCAGGGCGTTGGGCGTACCGAAGCGGTGGGCCGTGACGCTGATGGCCTGCTCCTGCAGGAACGGCAGCAGCTCGATCCGCCCGGACTCGGTGACGGGCTGAGCGTGGACCGCGAGGTCGGGCCGCCCTCCGGTCACGGCGGCGAGGGCTGATGCCCCCTCGCCGATGAGCCGCACACGGCGGATCTCAAGGGTCGCCGCCCGGGCCAGCCAGGCGGCGTCGTCCTCGGTGGTGAGGCTCTCGACCAGCCCGGTCACGGCGGACCGCAGCGCCGCTGGGAGCTCGACGGCGGACGAGACGGTGACGGGCGACCCGGCCGCCGCCGCGGCGAGCAGGACACGGACGAGATCCACCACGGGAGCACCTTCCGCCAGCCGCACCGTCACGGGGTGGGGCAGGTAGCGGAAGAGGTTGCGCTCGGCGGCGAGAGCCGACACGTCGCGGAGCTGGCCGAACTCGCTGCTCCATGCTGCGGCGTCCGAAGCGGCCGCGCGGGTGAGGCGGGCGACGTCGGTGTCGGGCAGGCCAGCGGAGCGGGCCGCGGACAGCAGGGGCGCGACGACGGGCAGGGGAGCGCCCTGCGCCTCCGACGACCGGGGGGACCACGACCCGAGTCCCACCAGATAGTTGGGGCCGCCTGCCTTCGTGCCGGCACCGACGGCGGACTTCTTCCAGCCGCCGAAGGGCTGACGCTGGACGATGGCCCCGGTGATGCCCCTGTTGATGTAGAGGTTGCCGGCCTGCACGCCGTCGATCCAGGTGGCGATCTCCTGCGGGTCGAGCGAGTGGATGCCGGAGGTGAGGCCGTAGTCGATGTCGTTCTGCAGCGCGATGGCCTCCTCGAGGGTCGCGGCGGTCATGACCCCGAGGATCGGCCCGAAGTACTCCGTGAGGTGGTAGGTCGACTCCCGCTTCACACCGGTGCGGATCCCCGGGCTCCACAGGCGTCCCGAGTCGTCGAGCCGCTGCGGCTCCAGTGCCCAGGACTCACCCTCGCCGAGCGTGGTCAGGCCGTCGAGCAGCTTGCCCGCCGCGGGCTCGATCACGGGCCCCATCTGCGTGGTGGGGTCCGCCGGGTAGCCCACGGACAGCGAGCCGACGGCGTCGAGGAGCTGGTTGCGGAAGCGCTGCGACGTCGCGACGCTGCCCACGAGGATCACCAGGGACGCCGCCGAGCACTTCTGGCCGGCATGACCGAACGCGGACTGCGCCACGTCCCGTGCGGCCAGGTCCAGGTCCGCGCTCGGGGTGACGATGATGGCGTTCTTGCCGGAGGTCTCCGCGAGCAGCGGCAGGTCCGTGCGGAAGGACCGGAACAGCTCTGCCGTCTCGTAGCCGCCGGTGAGGATCACGCGGTCAACCCGCGGGTCGGAGATGAGCTGACGCCCGAGGTCGCCCTCCTCGACCTGCACGAGGTGCAGGACCTCGCGCGGCACGCCCGCGGCCCACAGTGCCTCGATCATGACGGAGCCGGACCGGCGCGCCTGCGAGGCGGGCTTGATGATCACCGAGGATCCGGCCGCGAGGGCTGCCAGGGTGGAGCCCGCGGGGATCGCGACCGGGAAGTTCCACGGCGGCGTCACGACGGTGAGGCGGACGGGAGAGAACACGGCGCCGTCGACGTCGTCGAGCTCGCGGGCGCGCTCGGCGTAGTAGTGGGCGAAGTCCACGGCCTCGGAGATCTCCGGATCGGCCTGGTCCAGCGTCTTGCCCGTCTCGGCGGCCATGACCTCCATGAGTTCGGCCCTGTGCGCCTCCAGGGCGTCGCCGGCGCGGTGCAGGATCACGGCGCGCTCGGCTCCGCTGAGGGAGCCCCAGGCGCCGGAAGCGGCGACGGCGCCGGCGATGGTCTCCTCGAGGTCCTCGGCGCGGGTGAGCGTCGTGGCGGCGACGACGTCGTTGCCCACCTCGGAGGTGGCGACGCGGTCGAGGATCGCACGGCCCCACGCCCGGTTGGCCGGGAGGGATGGATCGGTGTCGGGCGTGTTCGTGAAACCGGTACCCGGGTGCGGCCGGGCGGGGACCGCGCGGTCCTGCCGGCGGTTGGGTGCCGGGATCGAGGTGTCCAGCGCCGCCAGGGAGGCGAGGAAGCGGTTCTTCTCGCGGTCGAAGAGCGCCTCGTTGTCGGAGAGCTCGAAGACGGCGGACATGAAGTTGTCCTGGCTCGCGCCCTCCTCGAGGCGGCGGATCAGGTACGCGATGGCGACGTCGAACTCGCTCGGGTGCACCACCGGCGTGTAGAGGAGCAGGGACCCGACATCGCGCCGGACGGCCTCCGCCTGGCCCTGGGCCATGCCGAGGAGCATCTCGAACTCGATGCCGTGGCGGACGCCGCGCTCGCCGGCGAGCAGCCAGGCGAAGGCGAGGTCGAACAGGTTGTGCCCGGCGACGCCGACGCGCACGTTCT
This sequence comes from Arthrobacter sp. MDT2-16, assembly GCF_054510925.1. NCBI lineage: Bacteria > Bacillati > Actinomycetota > Actinomycetes > Micrococcales > Micrococcaceae > Arthrobacter > Arthrobacter sp. MDT2-16. Next base: position 411,105 of record NZ_JBTNDP010000002.1, on the reverse strand, counting down.
CGATGCGCCCGGGCTGCAGGGCGTAGTCGAGCACGCGCTTGTAGTGCGTGTCCGAGTCCTGCTTGGTGCCCCAGGTGGCGAGCGGCCAGTCGTGGAGCGAGGCCTCGACCTGCTCCATGGGCAGGTTGGCACCCTTGACCACGCGCACCTTGATGCCTGCGCCGCCGGCGGCGCGGCGGGCCGCAGCCCACTCCTGCAGCCGGATCATGGCGGCCAGGGAATCGGGGAGGTAGGCCTGCAGGACGATACCGGCCTCCAGGTCCCTGAACTCGGGCCGGCCCAGGATCTCCATGAAGACCGCGATGGTCAGATCGAGGTCCTTGTACTCCTCCATGTCCAGGTTGATGAACTTCCGCTTCTCCGACCGGGCAGCGAGCGCGTACAGGGGAGCGAGCTTCTCGGCGACGTGCTCCACGGCCTCCTCGAAGGCCCAGGCCGGGTGCGGGGCGACCGTGGAGGACACCTTAATGGAGACGTAGTCGACGTCGGGGCGCTCGAGGAGCCGCACGGTGCCGGCCAGGCGGCGCTCGGCCTCGGAATCGCCGAGGACCGCCTCACCGAGGAGGTTGACGTTCAGGCGGATCCCTTCGCGCCTGATGCGCCCGATGGACCGTCCTAGCTTGGCGTCGGACGCGTCGATGATGAGGTGCCCCACCATCTCGCGCAGCACGCGACGGGCGACGGGGATGACCACCTGCGGCAGGACGGGGGCGACGGCGGCACCCACCTTCACGGCGGAGCGCATGTACCAGGGGAGGAAGGCGGGCACCTTCGGGGCGAGGGCGCGGAGGTTGCGGGCGGCCACCGAGAGATCCTCGGGGCGGATGACGCCGTCGACGAAGCCGACCGTGAAGGCCAGCCCGTTCGGATCCTTCAGGACGCCGGCGAGCTGCTTCGCCGAGGAATCGACCGGTACCTTCGACGCCTCGGTGAGCCAGTGGCGCACCAGGGCGATCGACTGCTCCGGCAGCGTTGCCGGGATATCCGTGGTGCCGCCGGGACCGGCGGAGAACTGGGGGGAGGCGACGTCGGCGACCGGGGTGGTGGTCACTGACGCATCGCGGGGTGCCGGGGTGGTGGCGATGCCCTCGAAGGGCGGGAGCTGGGTTGTCATGGCGACGGCTTTCGGTCGGGCGTCTTCCGCCGGGCACAGCGGAAGGTGATTCCTGCTCAGTATCGGCGCCATCGTACGATTAGGAAAAGCGATGATTACTGAACGGTACTCATCAGGAAAACCGATCTGACTCTGCAACGGGAGGCGCCGTGCTCGACCTGCGCAGACTGCGCCTGCTCCGCGAACTCAAGATCCGGGGCACACTCGCCGACGTCGCTGCCGCACTGAGCTACAGTCCGTCCTCCGTCTCGCAGCAGCTCGCCCTGCTGGAGAAGGAGGTGGGCGTGGAACTGCTGCGCAGGACGGGACGCCGCGTGGTCCTCACCGCTCAGGCCGAGGTGCTCGTCGCCCACACCACGGAACTGCTCGAGACGCTCGACCGCGCGGAGGCGGACCTCGCGGCGTCACTCACCACGGTCTCGGGCACCGTCCGCGTGGCGGTCTTCCAGTCGGCCGCGCTGGCGCTCATGCCCGGAGCCCTCACCGCCATGACGCGCGACTACCCGGACGTCCGCGTGGAGATGGTGCAGCGGGAACCGGAGACAGCACTGTGGGAGACGTTCGCCCGCGACTTCGACCTGGTGATCGCCGAGCAGTACCCCGGACACGCCGCTCCCCGCCACCCGGAACTGGACCATGTGCCCCTCACCGAGGACGCGATCCGGCTCGCCGTCCCGCTCCGGGGCCACGACCACGCGGACATCACCACGGTCCCGGAGGCCGCTGCCGCAGCGTGGGTCATGGAACCCAGGGGAGCGGCATCCCGCCACTGGGCCGAACAGGCGTGCCGGCGGGCCGGGTTCGAGCCGGACGTCCGCTACGAGACCGCCGACCTCCAGGCGCAGATCCGGCTCATCGAGTCGGGCAACGCCGTCGCGCTCATGCCGGACCTCGTCTGGACCGGACGCAGTGTCCCCGTGCAGCTCCTGGACCTCGACGACGTCCCGCGGCGCTCCATCTTCACGTCGGCGCGGCGCGCGGGTGCGCAGCGCCCCGCCGTCCTGGCCGTCCGCGAGGTCCTCGGACGGGCGGCCGCGGAGGTGCGGCGTCCACCGTCGTAAACCGGCGGCGCACCACGGCCCTGATTCCACGTCCCGCCGCCATGCCGGGGAGGGCGCCTGCCCGACGCGTCTCCGACCGGAGGGGGAAGGTTGCAGGGCGGCCTGAGCCGCCCTGCAACCCCCGTCAAGACTCATCCCGCCGGCTGCTTGACACGATGGGCCTTTCCTCAAGTCGACAGCAGGCCGCAGGAACATTCAATCGCCGGGTAGGCAGAAGCGGTTTCCACCAAGGTGTGCCTCTGCACCCGCGGGTCGCCCGTGGAGCGACGCCGCATCGCCTCGTCGCCCTTGTGTCCGCCGGGCGCGCTCTGTCTATAGTTGTCCCGTGCTCAGCTGATCCTTCTCCCGCTCCTGCGTCGGTGGCCGATGCCCGGCAGGTGTCCGATCGAGCCGAGGTTCCCCATGACCGCCTCTCCTTCTCCCCGCTCCGCAGCGCACCTGCGCGTCGACGGCGTCTCGAAAGCCTTCGGTGCCCGGCGGGTCCTGAGCGACGTGTCCTTCACGGTCGCGGCGGACCGCACCGGCGTGATCGGCGACAACGGGTCCGGCAAGACCACCCTGCTGCGCATCATCGCGGGCCTGCTGGAATCCGACGGTGGAACAGTGTCCGCCACGATCCCCGGGGGTGGACCGCCGCGGATCGGACTCCTGCACCAGGAACCGCCCTTCCGAGCCGGGTCGACGATCACGGAGGCCCTGGAGTCGGCCGTCGCCCCGATCCGCGCTGCGGCGGCAGCCGTCGCCATCGCCGGCCAGGCCCTGGCGGACACTCCCGGGGAGGAAGCGGCGTCGGCGCGCTTCGCGTCCGCCCTCGAGACCGCCGAGCGCGTGGGTGCGTGGGACGTCGACGCCCGCATCGCCGCGATGCTGTCGGGTCTCGGCCTGGCCGACCTGCCAGGGTCGCGACGCACACGGCACCTCTCCGGCGGGCAGCGCTCCCGCCTGTCCCTGGTCTGGCTGCTGCTCAGCGCGCCCGATGTCCTCCTGCTGGACGAGCCGACGAACCACCTCGACGACGACGCGGCCGAATACCTGCGCGGGCTCCTCTCCGCATGGGCCGGTCCGGTCCTGATCGCGAGCCACGATCGTGCGTTCCTCGACGACGTGGTCACATCACTGGTGGACCTGGACCCGGCCCCTCTACCGCAGGCGACCGCCGGCGCCCTGATCGGGGACGGGGAGGGGGCCGGCATCGGGGTCACACGCTTCACGGGCAGCTACACGGACTACCTCTACGCCCGGCTGGAGGCACGCGAGCGCTGGGAACACCAGTACCGCGAGGAACAGGCCCGCCTCCGGCGGCTGCGCGCCGCCGCCCCGGACCACTACGTCGTGGGACACGAACACTGGACGCCGCGCTCGGAGGTGCGGGGAGCCGCGAAGTTCTACGCCGACCGCAATGCGAGGACGGTCTCCCGGCGGGTCAACGACGCCGCAGCCCGTCTCGAACGGCTCGAGGAACGGCAGATCCGCACGCCGCCCCGCGAAATGCGTTTCCAGGGACTCACGGCCGCAGGCGCACCCTCGGGCATCGGCGGGGATCGCACGGGCCCGGTGCTGACCGTCACCGACGCCGCCGTCGACGGCCGACTGCATCCCACGTCACTGGTCGTCGGGCCCGGGGAGAAATGGCTGATCACAGGGCCCAACGGCTCCGGGAAGTCGACACTCCTGCACCTCCTCGCCGGAGAGCTCGCGGCGACGTCGGGCTCGGTCACACGGGCAGCCGCGCTCAGCATCGGTCTCCTCGCCCAGGACGTCGATCTCGCGGACCCGGGACACCGGGGTCCGGACCGCACCGCTCGCCAGGCCTACGAGGACCTCGTGGGACCCGAGCGTGCGGACCTCGTGCCCCTGCACACCTTCGGCCTCCTCGCACCACGGGACGAGGGACGGCCGGTCCGGGTCCTCAGCGTCGGTCAGCAACGCCGCCTCGCCCTTGCCGTGATCCTCGCCGGCCCTCCCGATCTCCTGTTGCTCGATGAACCGACCAATCACCTGTCCCTGCTCCTGGCGACACGATTGGAAGCCGCGATACCCCACTACCCCGGCGCCGTCGTCGTGGCCTCCCACGACCGGTGGCTCCGGCGCACCTGGCAGGGACGCCACCTGGACCTGTCGACGGGACTGCCGTGACGGTTCGGTGCCTACGACGGTGTCGGCCGGCTCACCGGCCCCGAAGGCCGATCCCACTGTCCGATGCGGATCACCGGGAACCGTCGACCAGTCCCGGTGACACGCACCGGACAGTGGGACCGGAGCGACACAGGATCAGGAATCATCGCTGAGTCGCTTGCTCTTGCCCTGGAGACGGTCGATGTGCTCGGACGCCTCGGCCTTGTTGATGTCCGCCGGGATCTCCTCGCCGGCCTCGCGCGCGAGCGTGTCGAGGTAGCTGCGCTGTGCGGCGGTCATCGGCTCGTCACCCGTGACCCAGTCGGACGGATCCCGTTCGAATCCACCCTCGGGCTCGGAGTTCGGGCTTCCCAGTGTGTCTGCCATGTGAGTTCCTGTTCGTCGTAGCCGGCTGAAGTCATCAGTGTACTTACTGTCACCGACACCCTCGCCGGGGTTCGTGATCAGCACCGATGGGCCCCGTCACGGGCTCCTGATCGGTCCGTTCCAGGGGCAGGACGGATTCGGCCGTGTACCGCATCGGGCGTGGGTGCCCCTCGTGCAACGGGTTTCCGGACCGGGCGTCCGCTTCCCTTCGATTACTAAGGGTGCTTACCGTAGGGGGACGGGGAAGCCACGGACGCGATCGCCCGCAGACACCAGGAGGAACAGTGACCCAGCCACCACAGCAGCAGGACGTGCCCGGCACCACCGACGCGATGGATCCCACGCCCGACCACGGGGAGCAGACCTACCGGGGGTCCGGCCGGCTCACAGGCAAGAAGGCGGTGATCACCGGCGCCGACAGCGGTATCGGCCGCGCCGTCGCCATCGCCTACGCACGCGAGGGAGCGGACGTCCTCATCAGCTACCTGAACGAGGACGACGACGCCCGCGAGACGGCCCGCTGGGTCGAGGACGCCGGGCAGAAGGCCGTCCTGTTCCCGGGCGACCTCGCCGACCCGGCGACGTGCCGCGCGGTCATCGACAAGGCCGTCGAGGAGTTCGGCAGGGTGGACGTCCTCGTCAGCAACGCCGCCTTCCAGATGACGCACGAGACCATCGAGGAGATCCCCGACGAGGAGTGGGACTACACGCTCGCCGTGAACCTCAGCGCCTTCTTCCACCTCACGAAGGCCGTCCTGCCGCACATGGGACCGGGCGGATCGATCATCGGATCGAGCTCGATCAACTCGGACAACCCGGTGCCCACCCTGATGCCCTACTCGGCCACGAAGTCGGGCATCGCCAACATGACGGCCTCCATGGCCCAGCTCCTCGCCGAGCGCGGCATCCGCGCCAACTCCGTGGCTCCCGGCCCCATCTGGACGCCGCTGATACCCGCGACGATGCCGGAGGATCAGGTGGAGTCCTTCGGTCAGCAGGTACCGATGCAGCGCGCGGGCCAGCCCGCGGAGCTCGCGCCGGTGTACGTGATGCTCGCCTCCGACGAGGCCAGCTACGTCTCGGGCGCGCGCATCGCCGTCACGGGTGGGCAGCCGATCCTCTGACGTCCCGCACGACCCTTCCGCGGATGTTCAACAGCAAGCGTCCGCGGAAGGGTGGCCACCCTGCGCAGGCCTACCCCCTGAACATCGGCAGGGGAGCGCCGGCCACCCCTGCCTCGACGGCGAAGAGTGCGCCGGCGGAGGACTCCGATCCCTTGGGGATGTTCTCCTGCGTCGTCGTGATGAAGAGGGTGCGCAGCTCCGGACCGCCGAACGCGCAGGCCGTGACGTTGGTGACCGGCAGCGGGATGTGCTCCGCGAGCCGGCCGGAGGCGTCGTACCGCGCCACGGCTCCGCCGCCGTACAGCGCCGTCCAGATGCCGCCCTCGGCGTCGATGGCCATGCCGTCCGGCATGCCGAGCGCCGGCTCGACGACGGTGAACGTGCTGCGGTCGGTGAAGACTCCGGCGTCGACGTCGTAGCCGAGGGCATCGATGCGGCCCGTGGGGGTGTCGCTGAAGAACGCGGTGCCGCCGTCGGGGGAGAAGTGGAGGCCGTTCGAGACGGTGATACCCGACAGCAGGGTCGAGACGCCGTGGTCCTTCCCGAGCGAGTAGAGGGCCCCCGCTCCGAACCCGCCCTCCCAGCCCATCGAGCCGCACAGGAACCGGCCCGCGGTGTCGCAGCCGCCGTCGTTCATGCGGACCGCGCTGTCGCCGAACGCCGCAGGGCCCTGCTCGAGGACGGTGAAGGAATCGTCCGCGAACACGAACCCGCGTTCCACGCCGAGGACGTACCCGCCCGCTTCGCGCCCGCGGATGACGGCGGCCAGGCGCGGGTGGACGTCGTGCCGGTCGAAGGAACCGTCCTCGTGGCGGACCAGGACGTCGCCCTCCGTCATGTCCACCAGCAGCAGCTCGCCGCGGCGAGGGTCCCAATAGGGACCCTCCCCGTGGAAGGTGATGACATCGGAGATCTGCTCTGCTTTCACGGTGCCTCCCGGCGGTTGTGGAGTGCTGCAAACGGGGGGGCGGCGTCAGCCGCCCGACGGTACGGGGGTGGCGTCGGACAGCGCGACGCACGCGCGGGTCTGGTCCACACGCGCGACGGCGGCGCCGAGCTCCACGAGGACGGTGCTCGAGGCGACCTCGTCGGGGTCGAAGAGGACCTCGACGGCGGGATCACGCCCGTAGGTGGTGGCGGTCCACGCCGGGTCCCCCTCCCGGACCACCCAGTCGACGTCGTTCACGGTCACGCACGGATCGGTGGTGGGACCGGGGACCACCACGCCGCACCGGAGCACCACCTTCGACGGATCGCCCCACGCGGAGGTCGCCTGGCTGTTCGTGTCCCGCTGCTCGTTCTCCGCGACGAGCGGCGGCAGGGCGATCATGACGTCGGCGCAGCGAGCGTTCGCCGCATCCTCGGCGGGATCGACGTCCACGACGGACGCGCACCCCGCGAGCCCGGCCGCGAGGACCGCGACGCACGCGAGGGAGGCCGCGGACCGGGGGAGAGCAGGCATGCTCCCACCCTAGTAGGTCGCGCAGGCCGCCGTGGCGGGCGCGGGCACGACACGGTGCAGGCGCCTCCGGGGATGAGCCGGGAGCGGCGATCGGCCGACCGTACACTTCAGGAGCCACAGCCGAATCCAGGCTGCTGGTTCCCCACCGCACCCGGCGTCGCCCCGCGCGACCCGCTGCTGCGAGAGCCCGAGCCGAGGACGAATGACCCCGCACCACCGCCGCACCCTGCCGACCACCGCCAGCACCCGGATCCTCTCCGGCGCGGCCGCCACCCTCCTCGCCGGAGCGGTTCTCGCCGCACCGGTGCCCGCACTCGCGCTCGAGCATGCCGGGTCCGGGTCAGCCCAAGTCGCGCCCGCCGTCGTCGCCCCCGCCGTCGTCGCGCCGGCGGTCGTGGGCGGGCAGGAGCCGTCCGTCCCCGGCGAGAACTCCGACGGGCAGACCTTCGTCGAGCCCGTCCCGGCCGGTCCCGATCCCACGGCGACCTCCGGCACCGACCCCGCCACGGGCTTCCTGATCAACACGCGCACCGGCTTCCTCGTGCATCCCGCCACCGGGCATCTCATCGAGCCGGGCACCGGGAACCTCGTGTTCGCAGACACGCTCATCTACACCAACCTCCGGTACGACGCCGCCTCGGGCGAGGCCGTCGCGATCGCGGGCGAGACCGTCGTCCCCGGCTCGGTACCCACGCCCACGCCCACGCCCACGCCGACCCCGGAGCCCACCGCGACCGCTCCCGCGCCCACCCCCGAGGCCTCGGCCACCGCGTCCCCGGAGGCGCCCGTCGCAGCGCCCGTGGTCCCCTCGACCGCCCCGACCGCCCCGAGCGCGTCGACGACGACGACGCCGCGGCCGAGCCGGTCGGCGACGACCCCTGCGCCGGCCGCGAGCAGCACCCCGGTGGCCGTCGAGGAGGAGCGCGCAGCCTCCCTCGCGCCGGTCGCGTGGATCGGCGCCGGGCTCCTGGCCGCCGCGCTCGTCATCACCGCGGTCGTGGTCGCGCGGCGCCGCGGCAGCCACCAGTCCTGACCGTGGACCGCGACCGGACGGCCGCCGCGTGGTCCCGTCCGGTCGCGGAATCGGGTGAAGCAGGGCCCTGCCGGTAAAGTGCAGGACGTGAAGAATCTCTTGGTCACCGGCGGCGCCGGCTTTATCGGATCCAATTTCGTCCATTACCTGATGGAGCACACCGACGCCTCCGTCACCGTCCTCGACAAGATGACGTACGCCGGCAACCACGCCTCGCTCGAGGGGCTGCCGAGCGGGCGCTTCGAGCTGGTGGTCGGGGACATCGCGGACGCCGCCGTCGTCGATCCCCTCACCCAGCGCGCCGACGCCGTGGTCCACTTCGCCGCCGAGTCGCACAACGACAACTCCCTGCACGATCCCCGGCCGTTCCTCGACACGAACATCATCGGCACCTACACACTGCTCGAGGCGGCGCGTCGCTACGGGACCCGGTTCCACCACATCAGCACCGACGAGGTGTACGGCGACCTCGAGCTCGACGACCCTGAGCGCTTCACCGAGAACACGCCGTACAACCCGTCGAGCCCCTATTCGTCCACGAAGGCCGGCTCGGACCTCCTGGTGCGCGCCTGGGTGCGCTCCTTCGGCGTCCGAGCCACGATCAGCAACTGCTCGAACAACTACGGGCCCTACCAGCACGTCGAGAAGTTCATCCCGCGGCAGATCACGAACGTGATCGACGGCGTACGCCCCAAGCTCTACGGCGAGGGCCTGAACGTGCGCGACTGGATCCACGCGAACGACCACTCCTCGGCCATCTGGGCCATCCTGAACAAGGGTGAGATCGGGCAGACCTACCTGGTGGGCGCCGACGGCGAGCGCAACAACAAGGACGTCGTGGAGCTGATCCTCAGCGAGATGGGCCGGCCTGCGGACGCCTACGACCACGTGGTGGACCGCGCCGGCCACGACCTGCGATACGCCATCGATTCGACGAAGCTGCGCACCGAGCTCGGCTGGAAGCCCGAATTCCACCACTTCGAGCAGGGCCTGCGCGACACCATCGCCTGGTACCGCGACAACGAGGCCTGGTGGCGCCCGCAGAAGGCCGTCACCGAGTCCAAGTACACCGAGCTGGGGCAGTAGGCGCATGGGACCCGTGTTCTCGAAGCCCCTCGCTGCCCGCGGGACGCCCATCCCGGGTGTCGTCCTGTTCGACCTCCCCGTGCACGGTGACAACCGCGGCTGGTTCAAGGAGAACTGGCAGCGGGCCAAGATGACCGCCGCCGGGCTGGAGGACTTCGGGCCCGTGCAGAACAACATCTCCTTCAACGAGACCGCCGGCACCACGCGGGGTATCCACGCCGAGCCCTGGGACAAGTTCATCTCCGTGGCCACCGGACGCGTGTTCGGCGCCTGGGTGGACCTGCGCGAGGGGCCGTCCTTCGGCGCCGTCTTCACCGCAGAGCTCGACCCGTCGACGGCGATCTTCATCCCGCGTGGCGTGGGCAATGCCTTTCAGACCCTCGAGGACGGGACGGCGTACACCTACCTCGTCAACGACCACTGGTCGGCCGACGCCCAGGACCAGTACGTGTTCCTGAATCTCGCCGACGAGACCGCGGGCATCGCCTGGCCCATCCCGCTGGCCGACGCGGAACTGTCGGACAAGGACAGGAAGCATCCGCGCCTGGCCGGGGTCAGGCCGCTGGCACCCCGGAAGACGCTCGTCGTGGGGGCCGACGGCCAGCTCGGCAGGGCCCTCCGCAGCGCGCTCGCCGACCAGCCGTCGGTGGAGTTCGCGTCCCGCGCCGACCTCGACCTCCTGGGCGGGGACCTCGACGGCGCCCGCCCGTGGTCGGCGTACGGCACCATCGTCAACGCCGCCGCGTACACCGCGGTCGACGCCGCCGAGACGCCCGAGGGCCGGGCGGCCGCCTGGGCCGTCAACGTCACGGGCGTCGCGGCCCTCGCCCGGGTGGCGAGCGCTCACCGCCTGACCCTCGTGCATATCTCCAGCGACTACGTGTTCGACGGGTCCCGCGAGGAGCACCCCGAGGACGAGCCGCTCAGTCCGCTGGGTGTCTACGGGCAGACCAAGGCCGCCGGCGACGCCATCGTGGCGACGGTGCCGCGCCACTACATCCTGCGCACCAGCTGGGTGATCGGCGAGGGGAACAACTTCGTGCGGACCATGGCGGCCCTGGCCGGGCGCGGCATCTCGCCGAGCGTCGTCGACGACCAGGTGGGCCGCCTGACGTTCACCGAGGACATCGCCGGCGCCATCGTGCACCTGCTGGGTACGGGCGCGCCGTACGGCACCTACAACGTGACCAACGACGGCGCTCCGCAGAGCTGGGCCGACATCGCAGCCGAGGTCTACGCGCTGTGCGGAAGGGACCGCGGGGACGTCACCGGCGTCAGCACCGCCGAGTACTTCGCCGACAAGGATGCGGCCCCGCGTCCCCTGCAGAGCACGCTCGACCTCGCGAAGCTCAAGGCCAGCGGCTTCGTGCCGATGCCCGCCGCGGACCGTCTCACCGCCTACGTCGCCGGCCTGACCAGGGCGTGATGCGTAGCCGGCCTTCCCGGGTCGCGTGTCGGTCGCGCATCGTACGGTAGCCCCCATGACCGATGAATCGCAGCCGACGGCTCCGGGCGGACCCTCCGTGGGCGGGATAGGCGAGGGTGAGCTCCTCGCGAGGATCTTCCCGCTGCTCGGCGACGCCCGGGGCACGCTGGTGGGTCCGGGCGACGACGCCGCCGTGCTCGCCGAGACGCCCGGGCCAGTGGTCCTCTCCGTGGACACACTCGTGGAGGACGCGGATTTCCGTCTTGTCCGCAGCAACGGGTTCACGACCTCCGGCTACGACGTCGGCTGGAAATCCGCGGCGCAGAATCTCAGCGACATCAACGCGATGGGAGGCACGGCCACCTCGCTGGTCGTGAGCCTGACGCTGCCGCCGCACACGCCCGTCACCTGGGTGGAGGACTGCGCTCGGGGACTCGCAGCGGCGATCCGGGAGCTCGGCGCCGTGTGCTCGGTGGTCGGTGGCGACCTCGGCCGTGGTGCGCAGATCGTGGTCACCGCCGCTGTGACCGGGACCCTGGACGGCCGGCAGCCCGTCCTCCGGTCGGGCGCGCAGCCTGGTCACGTGGTCGCCGTGGCGGGAACCCTCGGCCGTGCGGCGGCCGGTCTGGCCCTCCTCGAGGACGGCCGGCCGCTCGCCGTCCTCGGCGCGGCGGGGGAGGAGCTCGTCGCCGCACAGCTGCGCCCGCGCCCGCCCCTCGCAGCCGGTCCCGCAGCCGCTTCCGCGGGGGCCGGCGCCATGCTCGACATCTCCGACGGGCTCGTCCGGGACTCGGGCCGGATCGCCACGGCGAGCGGCGTGCAGCTCGACCTCGACCCCGCCGCCCTGCTGCACTATGCCGAGCCGCTGCGCGCAGCGGCCGGGCTGCTCGGGATGGACGCGATGGACTGGGTGCTCGGAGGCGGCGAGGACCACGGACTGCTCGCGACGTTCCCCCGGGACGCCCTGCTCCCATCCGGCTTCACTGCGGTAGGCTCGGTAGGGCTGGGCACGCCGCGAGTGACACTGGCGTCACAGGCGACAGCTCTCAGGGGATGGGATCACTTTGCAGACTAAGATCACCGCCAATGCTGTTGCGATGAAGCGTTGGCTGGGCAGGGCAGAAGAGTCCCTCGGCAACCACAGCGACCGCCTGAACGCCATCAACATCTTCCCGGTGGCCGACGGCGACACCGGTACCAACCTCTACCAGACCGTCCGGTCCGCAGCAGGCGCGGTCCAGGACACCGACACCTCGGACCTCGGCGACCTGCTCAGCGTCGCGGGCCGCGGGGCCATGGAGGACGCCCGCGGGAACTCCGGCACCCTCTTCGCCGTTTTCCTGGCCGCCTTCGCCGAGCCGCTCCACGGGGTCACCCGACTCACCAGCACCCTGCTGGCGTCGGCGCTGCACCGGGCGCAGATCCGCAGCTGGTCCGCCCTCAGCGACCCGGTGCCCGGCACCATGCTCTCCGTCCTCGAGGCCAGCGCGCGTGCAGCGGCGGAAGCCGCCGCGGAGCATGCGGGCGACGACAGCAACTCCGCGCTGGCCTTCACACTGCGGGCCTCCGTCCAGCACGCCCTTCACGCCGTGGTGCGCACCGAGAGCCAACTCGGACCGCTCACCGACGCGCAGGTGGTGGATGCCGGAGGCGTGGGCTTCCTCCTGATCCTCGACGCACTCCGTGCCGCCGCGCTCGGCGAGGAACTGCAGGACGAGCTCATCGACGGTCTGCACGGATACGACATCCAGGCACCCCACATCCACAATGGCGGGGACGCCGACGGCGTCGAGGTCATGTGCACCATCAACCTCAGCCCGCTCGACGCCGCGACCCTGCGCCTGCACCTCGACGAGATCGGCGACTCGGTGATCATGAGCGCCGTGACCGAGGTGGAGGAGGGCTACCGCTGGCGCGTCCACGTGCACGTGCCCGACGCCGCACCCGCCCTGGCCCTCATCCACGAGGCGGGTTCCCCCGTCAACATCTCGGTGACGCAGCTCGCCGCCCCACCGGTAGGGGACGTCAGCCGGTGACTCCCGGAACGGCGCGGGCCGTGGCGTCGGAGCTCGACGCATCGCTCGACAGGCACCTCGGGCCGGTCGCGAAGCCGCTGGCCAAGTACTTCGGCATCACCACCGTCGGCGAACTGCTCAACCACTTCCCGCGGACCTACCTCAAGCGCGGCGAGCTGACACCGATCTCCGACGTGCCCGTGGACGAGGACGTCACCCTGATCGCGCGCGTCCAGTCCGCCCGGTCGCGGAGGATGCAGACGCGCAAGGGCAGCCTGCTCGACGTCGTGATCACCGACGACGACGACGGCGGCCTGGGCGGCATGCACCTGACCTACTTCAACGGCTTCCGGGCCGAACGCGAGCTCAAGCCGGGGGTCCGCGCCATGTTCTCCGGCAAGGTCACCGTCTACCGCGGTCAGCTGACCCTGAACAACCCTCGGTACTCGCTGCTCGACGACGACACCGACCCGGAGGACGTCGACCGCCCCATCCCGGTGTACCCCGCGGTCGACAAGCTCGACAGCGACAGCATCGGCAGGGCGGTGGGGATCGTCCTCGACACCCTGCGACTGACCGACCTGGACGACCCGGTGCCGGCGTCCATCGCCCGACGCGACAAGCTCATGAGCCTCGCGACGGCCTACGAGCTCGTGCACCGTCCCCTGCAGATCGAGGACACCTACCGTGCGCAGCACCGCCTGCGCTATCAGGAGGCGTTCGTGCTGCAGGCGGCCCTCGCCCGCCGCCGTGCGCTCGCCGCGCGGGAGGAGGCGACGGCTCGCCCGCCGCGCGAGGACGGGCTCCTCGCGCAGTTCGACGCACGGCTGCCGTTCACCCTCACGCAGGGACAGCTGGACGTCGGCCGTACCCTCGCCGCGGACCTCGCGCGCGACCACCCCATGAACCGCCTGCTGCAGGGCGAGGTGGGGTCCGGGAAGACCCTCGTGGCGCTGCGTGCCATGCTGCAGGTCATCGACGCCGGCGGGCAGGCAGCACTGCTCGCTCCCACCGAGGTGCTCGCGGCACAGCACCTGCAGTCCATCACCCGTACCCTCGGCCCGCTCGCCGAGGGGGGCATGCTCGGAGGTGCCCTGGACGGGACGCGGGTGGTGCTGCTCACCGGGTCCATGTCCACCGCGCAGCGCAAGCGATCGCTCCTGGACGCGGCGTCGGGGGACGCCGGGATCGTCATCGGGACCCACGCACTCCTGTCCGACAACGTGGAGTTCTTCGACCTCGGACTGATCGTCGTGGACGAGCAGCACCGCTTCGGGGTGGAGCAGCGGGACTCGCTGCGCACCAAGGCCCGGACCTCGCCCCACGTGCTGGTCATGACGGCCACACCGATCCCGCGGACCGTCGCGATGACGGTGTTCGGTGACCTCGAGACCTCCACGCTGTCCGAGCTGCCCGCCGGGCGCTCGCCGATCGCCACGCACGAGGTGGGTCTCAGCGAGCACCCGGCCTGGATCGACCGGATCTGGTCCAGGGCGCGCGAGGAGATCGACGCCGGCCGGCAGGTGTACGTGGTGTGCCCCAAGATCGGCGACGACGGCAAGGCCGACGACGACGCACCGGAGGTGCTCTACGGGGAAGCGCCGGCGGACCGCAAGGCCGGGGGCCAGCAGGAGCTGACCAGCGTCGTGGGCCTCTTCGAGTCCCTGGGCTCGGTGCCGCAGCTGCAGGGGGTCACCAGCGGGATGCTGCACGGGCGCATGGATCCGCAGGACAAGGCGGACGTCATGGCGCGCTTCGCCGACGGCAGCGTGCAGCTGCTCATCGCGACGACCGTGATCGAGGTCGGTGTCGACGTCCCCAACGCCACCCTCATGGTCATCATGGACGCCGACCGCTTCGGTATCTCGCAGCTCCACCAGCTGCGCGGCAGGATCGGCCGTGGCGGGCACGCGGGGACGTGCCTCCTGGTGACGAAGCTCGAGCCCGAGCACCCGAGCCGTGAGCGCCTGTCCGCCGTCGCGGCGACCACGGACGGGTTCGAGCTCTCTCAGAAGGACCTCGAGCTCCGGCGCGAGGGGAACATCCTCGGTGCCTCGCAGTCCGGCGGCCGCTCGGCACTGCGGTTCCTCAAGATCACGCAGCACGGCAAGGTCATCGAGAAGGCACGTGCCGACGCCCAGGACACCGTGGCCCCGGACCCGGACCTGCACGACTACCCCGGGCTCGCGCTCGCCATCGAGCTGTACCTGAACCCCGAGAAGGAAGCCTTCCTCGAGAAGGGCTAGCGCCTCTGACGCCGCTTCTGAGGAGATAGCATGCTTTCCATGACGCAGTTACGGATCGCAGACGCAGCGCGGTACCTCGGCGTCAGTGACGACACCGTCCGTCGCTGGATCGACGGGGGCATCCTCGCGAGCGCAAGGGACGCCTCGGGCAAGGCCGTCGTCGATGCCCTCGAACTCGCCCGGCTCGCACAGCGCAACGCCGTCCTGCCGGGGGACCCGTCGGACATCGGCCGGTCCGCCCGCAACCGGTTCGTGGGCATCGTCACCGATATCGTCATGGACACCGTCATGGCGCAGGTGGAGCTCCAGTGCGGCCCCCACCGCGTGGTGTCCCTCATGAGCAGCGAGGCCGTCCGCGACCTCGGCCTGGAGAAGGGGTCCATCGCGATCGCCGTCGTCAAGGCCACCACCGTCATCGTCGAGACCCCTGCCGGGAAGGCCTGACCATGGCGAACCGCCGTTCGAGCCGGCACCGGCCCGGCACCCCCGCCAGGGCTCCCGCCCGCGCCCTGGCACTCGCCGTCGTCCTGGCGACGACGGCCTGCGGGACCAGCACGCCGGACGACGCCGGGGGCGACACGATCGACGGCAGCATCACCGTCTTCGCGGCCGCCTCGCTGAAGGACTCCTTCACCGAGCTGGCCGGCGCATTCGAGCAGGCCTACCCGGGCACGGAGGTCTCCCTGAACTTCGCGGGCTCCTCGGACCTCGTCACGCAGATCACCGAGGGAGCGCCGGCCGATGTCCTCGCCAGTGCGGACGCGGCGACCATGGGGAAGGCCGGGGATGCCGGCCTGCTGGCAGGCGAACCCGTCGACTTCGCCAGCAACACCCTGCAGCTCGCCGTCCCGGCGGACAACCCCGCCGGGATCACCTCGCTCGCGGACGCGGCAGGACCCGGCGTGAAGACCGTGGTCTGCGCCGTGCAGGTCCCGTGCGGTGCAGCGGCGGCGAGGGTCGAACAGGCCGCCGGGGTGGACCTGATGCCCGTGAGCGAGGAGTCCTCCGTCACCGACGTGCTGGGCAAGGTCACCTCGGGCGAGGCCGACGCCGGTCTCGTGTACGTCACGGACGTGCGGGCGGCAGGGGACGCCGTCCGCGGCATCGAGGTCCCGGAAGCTGCCGCCGCCGTCACCACCTACCCCGTCGCGGCCCTGGCCGACAGCGCCGACCCGGCGACGGCGCAGGCCTTCGTGGACTTCGCCTCCGGACCCTTCGGGCGGGCCGTGCTCGGGGCGGCGGGTTTCGGTGCGCCCTGACGCCCCCGGCGGGTATGCGCCCGAGGACGCCGGCCGCGCCCCTCGACGCCCGGAAGGAACCGTGGTGCTCGGGCCCGGTCCGACGTCGCGGCCGGTCTCCGCGGCGAGCGCTCCGGCCGGCCGGACCAGACCATGAACGCGGCCGTCCTTCCTCGCTGGGTGGTGGCCCTCGCCGTCGTCGGCGGCCTGTTCGTGGTGCTGCCCCTCGTGGCGATGACACTGCGGGTGGACTGGCCGCGCTTCGTCCCCCTCATCACCTCGGACAGCGCGCAGGCCGCGCTGCTGCTCAGCCTGCGGACCTCGCTGACGGCGACGGCGCTGTGCGTCCTCGTGGGTGTGCCCATGGCCCTGGTCCTCGCGCGGACCTCGTTCCGGGGGCAGCGGCTCGTGCGGTCGCTCGTGCTGCTGCCGCTGGTGCTCCCGCCCGTGGTCGGCGGGATCGCCCTGCTGTACACCTTCGGGCGGCGCGGGCTCCTCGGCAGCAGCCTGGACGCCCTGGGTGTCGACATCGCGTTCTCGACGACCGCCGTGGTGATGTCGCAGGCCTTCGTCGCGCTGCCGTTCCTCGTGCTCAGCCTCGAGGGCGCCCTGCGGTCGGTCGGGACGCGGTACGAAGCCGTGGGCGCCACGCTGGGCGCCGGACGGTGGACGGTGCTCCGGCGCATCACGCTGCCCCTGGTCCTGCCGGCCCTCGTCTCCGGGGCCGTGCTGTCCTTCGCCCGCGCACTGGGGGAGTTCGGCGCAACGCTGACCTTCGCGGGGAGCCTGCAGGGCACCACGAGGACGCTTCCGCTCGAGGTGTACCTCCAGCGGGAGACGGACCCGGATGCGGCCGTGGCGCTCTCGCTCGTCCTCGTGGTGGTGGCTGTCGCCGTCGTCGGTGTCGGGCACCGCGTCCGGCCCCTCGGGAGCGGCACACCGGCACCGCCGCGCGTCCAGGACCGAACCCGCTGATGGGCCTCACCTTCGCGGCGACCCTCGCCGACCGGGGATTCGACGTCTCGTTCGAGCTGGCGGTCGGCGAGACCCTCGCCGTCCTCGGACCCAACGGGGCCGGGAAGTCGACGCTGCTCAACCTCGTGGCGGGGCTGCTCGCGCCCACGGCCGGCCGGGCCCACCTGGACGGTGCCGTCCTGTTCGACGCCGGTGCCGGCCGCCGCGTGCTCACCGAGCCGCGCCACCGGGGCGTCGCCCTCCTGGCGCAGGAGGCGCTCCTGTTCCCGCACCTCACGGCGCTGGAGAATGTCGCGTTCGGGCCGCGCAGCCGGGGCGACCACCGAGCCGCCGCACGCACCAGCGCCCTGCGCTGGCTCGAGCGGGTCGGGGCCGAGGACCTCGCGCGCCGCAGGCCCGCGCAGCTGTCGGGGGGACAGGCCCAGCGGGTGGCGATCGCGCGCGCCCTCGCGGCCGACCCCGCGCTGCTCCTGCTGGACGAGCCGCTCGCAGCCCTCGACGTCGCGGTCGCCCCGGCGGTCCGTGCCCTGCTCCGGGACGTCCTCGCGGGACGCTCGGCCATCATCGTCACGCACGACCCGCTCGACGCCTTCCTGCTCGCGGACCGCGTGCTCATCCTCGACGGCGGCAGGATCGTCGAGTCCGGCGCCACCGCCGGGGTACTCACCCGGCCCGTCACGGCGTTCGGGGCCCGCCTGGCCGGCCTGAACCTCCTGCCCGGACGTGCCACGGCGGCGGGGTTCACGGCGGACAACGGGCTGGTCACGCCATCGGCCGAGGTGTTCCCGACAGGCCGGCGGCTCGCCCTCACGGTCCGTCCCGGCAGTGTGTCCGTGTCGCGGTCCACCACGGCACCCGCGGGGGTCAGCGGCCTCGAGGTGGAGATCGACGACGTCGAACACCGCGGCGACGTGGTGCGCGTGCACGGCGCCGGCCTGGCGGCGGACGTCACCCCGGCGACCGTCGTCGCCCTCGGGATCGCCCCCGGGACGCGGCTGTTCGTGGGCTTCCGGCACGAGGACGCGAGCATCTACCCGCTGTAGAACGGCGGTCGGGGAAGCGGCGGCCGGACGATAGAGTCGGACGCATGACGCGCATCATCGCCGGAGCCGCGGGCGGCTCGACCCTCACCAGCGTCGACGGGAACGGCACACGTCCCACGACCGACCGCGTGAAGGAGGCCCTCTTCTCGAGTCTCGAGTCCTACGGCGTGGTGCAGGGGGCGCACGTCCTGGACCTCTACGCCGGCTCGGGCTCACTCGGCGTCGAGAGCGCGAGCCGCGGCGCCGCCACGGTTGACCTCGTGGAGTCGGCCGACCGCGCCGCGGCCGTCGCCCAGCGCAACGCCGACCTCGTGAACCGCGTGCTCGGCTGGACCGCCGTACGCGTGCACCGGTCCAAGGTGGAGACGTACCTCGAGCGCGTGGCGCCGGAACTGACCTGGGACCTCGTCCTCATGGATCCGCCGTACACCGTGGGGGAGGACGGGGTGCTCGCCGTGCTGGCAGCCCTCGAGTCGAGACTCGCCGAGGGGGCCGTCGTCGTCGTCGAACGGTCCGCGCGCTCGCCGGAGCCGGCGTGGCCGGCCTGGCTGGAGCGTTTCTCCGACAAGAAGTACGGGGAGACACGCCTCTGGTTCCTGGAGCCGGCGGTCGCCTGACCCGGCAGGATCACCGACCGATGCGGGGCGGCTACCGCAGGTTCCTCCCGCAGGGCGTGCTTCCCGCCGGCGCACCCATCGCCCTCCGGCACCTGCGGCGGAGGCGCGCCCGGCTCGCTGCCGGAGGGCGGTGCGGATCGGGGAGGGTGCGATGAGCGGGTGCGGTGCCGGCCCGGACGTCGGCACCGCACCCGTGACCCAGGCGGTTATGCCTTCCGACCCGTCCTGGCCAGCGCGGTCACGCCCGCGGCCAGACCGAGCAGGCCGGCTACCAGGCCCACCCACCCGACGGCGGACGAGGAGCCCGTGTCGGTGCTGGTCGCGGCCTGCTCGGCGTCGATCGCCTCGGCGGTCTCGGCGGTATCGGTAGCCGTGTGGCCGCCGTGTGCATCCTCGCCCTCCACCGCGGCGGTCGTCACGAAGGACGGCGCCGGCTTGTCGGGCTCCTCCCCGCCCTCAACGGTCTCCTGATCCCATGCGACGACGTCACCGTCGGTGTAGGACTGCGTGGCGGGAAGCATCACGGTGGAGCCCGCCTCGGGGAGGCGTCCGACGGAGATGGAGAACGTCTGGTACTGCTGCTGGGAGATCTCGGCGCCCGGCTCGGCGGTCCAGACGACGGACAGCGGCGCCTCCGTGAGGGTGGCGCCGTCGTCCGTGGTGACGGGTTCCGGCAGTGCGCCGGACACCACCTCGGCCGTCCAGCCCTCCACCGGCTTGACGCGGACCGAGGTGAACGGCTGCCCGGTGGGAAGCGTCACCTCGAGCTTGTTCGTGGCCGCGGTCTCGGACTCGTTGGGCACGCTGAAGGTGAGCTGCGAGTAGCTGTCCTCGGTGGTGGAGGCGGGGGCGACGGTGACGTGGGCGCTGGCTGCGCCGAGGCCCAGGGCCATCAGTCCGGCAGTGGTGAGGGCGACGGCGCCGGTGGTGAGGGCGCGCTTGGGTGAGCTGGTCATGGAAGTGCCTTTCGGGGTGTGCTCCGTGCCGCGATGGCGGAAGGGACGGGAGCAGTGGGAGGTGGTCCGGGCAGCGCCTGCCGACCACCGGGGATCCCCTCGAGGAGTCCGGGTCAGGCGGGCAGCGCTTCCAGGGCCGGCGGACCCCGCAGGGTGGGCACGGAGGCATGGACGGGCAGCGGCGCGACAGGCGCCGGTCCGGCGGAAACGGTACGGCGCAGGGGCGTCGCGGGGGGAACCACGGCCGGAGCGCGAAGGAGAGGCTGGAGCCAGGCGCCGAGGAGGGCGAGGGCCTGGTCACTGCGGGTGACAGCGAGAGCGAGGACGACCGTGGCCACCACGTGCAGCAGGGCCATCAGCGGACCTCCGGCTGCCTCGCCCAGCTGCTCCGGGACCGGGGAGCAGGCCAGTTCGAAGGCGGCGTGGTGCCCGGGGTTCACCGATGAGCTCTCGCACACGGCCGGCACGGCGGTCATCCCGAACAGGGTGTGCAGCAGGAGCTGTCCTGCTCCCATCGCCAGCAGACCGGTACGGAACGAGACCGTGGTCCGGGTGAGCAGCATCGTCGGGATCAGGAGGAGGGCACCGAGCAGGAGCATCACGCCCGGGGCCGGAAGATGCCCTGCAGCGAGGACGTGGGACGCGGAGGAGACCGAGAGGATCAGCGAGACGAGGACGATCGACCGGAGATAGGGGTGGGCCGCAGCCATCCGTGTCTCCTCCCTCGAATCGTCCCGCGCTGTCCTCACAGGGTACCGCCGAAGCGTGGACCGCCGGCGTGCGAGTACTTCGGACGGGTGGGCCGGCCGGATGGGCGCCGTGCTGCACGGCGGCAGGGCACCGCGACCCGTGAGCCTGCTCGACAAGCCCGCGCTCCGGTCCCCTGTGCACGGGAGCAGCTCCCGAGCACTACTGCGGAGGCAGCCTGTGGAACGCCGCGAGCTCCGTGCCTGTGAGGACCGCGGCCGGATGCGGTCCCGCTGCGAGCAGCGCACGCGTCCATCCTGCGGGCCAGGGATCGCGCCGCGCGGCGACGATGACATTGCCGGCCTGCCCGCCGTCCACCATCCCGGCCTCGGTCAGCACCGCCGTCGCGCCGGCCAGTGCCGCGAGCTGGCGGCTCTGTGCTCGGGCGAAGGCCAGGGGAGGGTCGTCGCCGACGTTCACCAGGACCACGCCGTCCTCCCCGCAGACCCGCAGCAGGTGCGCGGCGTACTCGGGGGAGGTGAGGTGGGCTGGCGCGTCGGCTCCGGCGAAGATGTCGAGCACGACGACGTCGAAGGCGTCGTCCGGCTGCTCGAGGACGGCGTCGGACGCGTCGCCGACGACGATCTCGCAGATGGTGCCGTCCGGGAGCGGCATCGCCTCGAGGACGAAGTCGATCAGGTCCCGTTCGAGGTCGACGGCGATCTGGAACGATCCGGGCCGGGTCGCCTGGACGTACCGGACGAGGGTGAGCGCCCCCGCCCCGAGGTGCAGGACCCGCACGGGCGCGCCGGGCTCCGCCACGAGGTCGATCACGTTGCAGATGCGCTGGAGGTACTCGTAGAAGACCCGTTCGGGGTGGAGCAGGTCCACGTGCGACTGCTGCGCGCCCCCGATGCTAAGGATCAGGGCGCCCTCGATGTAGGCGTCCTCGTCGAGCTCCGCGTAGGCCCCCGTCACCGGCAGCCAGCGCGTGGGCACCTCCGCGTCGTCCGCGTCGTCCGTGTCGGGCCCGACGGGGGTGCCGTGCTCCGCACCGCGGGCCGGGCGGGGCGCCTCGGTCACACGCGCTCCCGCAGGGCGCCGAGGCGGAGTGCGCCCTCCTCGATGACGTCGAACCTCTTGCAGAAGGCGAAGCGCAGCAGTGAGCGCGTGCGTTCGGCGCCCTCCTCGTGGCAGAACATCGCCACGGGGATGGCGGCGACACCGATCAGGGACGGCAGGCGCCGTGCGAGGTCTGTGGCGTCCTCGACGCCCAGCGGAGCGGCATCGACCGTGGTGAAGAATGTGCCCTCGGGTTCGAAGACGTCGAACCCCGCGGCGCGCAGCCCCTCGCCGAGCAGGTCCCGCTTCCTCCGCAGGGTGGCGGCCGCCGAGGTGAAGAATGCGTCGGGCAGTCCGAGGCCCAGGGCGACGGCGCCCTGGAAGGGCGTCCCCGAGGTGTAGGTCAGGAAGGTCTTGACGGTGCGCACCTGGGCCACGAGCTCGGCCGGCCCGCTGAGCCAGCCCACCTTCCATCCGGTCACCGAGAAGGTCTTGCCGGCCGAGGAGATCGTGAGGGTACGATCCGCAGCCCCCGGAAGGGTGGCGACCGGGATGTGCGGGACCCCGAAGGTCAGGTGCTCGTACACCTCGTCGGTCACGATGATGGCGCCATGCCGCTCGGCGAGCCGCACGATCAGCTCCAGCGCCGCCCGGGTGAAGACGCTGCCCGTGGGGTTGTGGGGGTTGTTGACGACGACGATCCGCGTACGCTCGCTGAAGGCGGCCTCCAGGCTCGCGGCGTCCGGCTGGAAGTCGGGTGCGCGCAGCGGTGCCGTGGTATGGGTGGCGCCGGAGAGTCCGATCACGGCGCCGTAGGAGTCGTAGAAGGGCTCGAACGTCAGCACCTCGTCGCCGGGCCCCGCGAACGCGAGGATGGCGGCGGCGATGGACTCGGTGGCACCCGTGCTGACGATCACCTCGGTCTGCGGGTCCACCGTCAGTCCGTAGAACCGTTCCTGGTGCGCGGCGATCGCGGAGCGCAGGACAGGGAGTCCCTGGCCGGGGGCGTACTGGTTGGCGCCGTCGGCGATGGCCGAGCGCGCGGCGTCCAGGATCTCCTGCGGACCGTCCTCGTCGGGGAAGCCCTGGCCGAGGTTGATCGCGCCGTGCTCCTGCGCGAGGGCCGTCACCTCCTCGAAGATGGTGATCCCGAGCCTGCCGTCGCTGCCGAGCAGGTTCGCGCCGAGCGCGGCCCTCGTCCACGGCGCCGTGCCACTGCCCCGGGGTGCGGTCCGCGCGTCTGCTGTCATGACACCAGTATTGCCGCTTCCCACCCACGGGCGGGCAGCGGACGACGACGCGCCGGAGGGCGCGCGGGAGCGGGCGGTTCGCGATGCGCCCCGCCCGCCGCGGGACTGGGTACCGTGGTGGCATGAGCCGCGCCGTCTGCCCCGGATCCTTCGACCCCATCCACAACGGACACATCGAGGTCATCAGCCGGGCCGCGGGCCTCTTCGACGAGGTGATCGTGGCGGTGTCGACGAACTACGCGAAAAAGTACCGGTTCGGGATCGACGAGCGCCTGGCCTTCTGCACGGAGAGCCTGGCGCACCTGCCGGGCGTCACAGTCCGCCCCATGGGGGCCGGGCTCGTGGCTGATTTCTGCAGGGACCACGGGGCGGCGGCGCTCGTGAAGGGTCTGCGCTCGAGCCTGGACTTCGACTACGAGATCCCCATGGCCACCATGAACCGGCACCTGACCGGCGTCGAGACCGTCTTCCTGCCCACGGGCACCGACTTCGCGCACGTCTCCTCCACGCTGCTGAAGGAGGTCGCGACCCTCGGGGGTGACATCCGGCCGTTCGTCCCCGACGCCGTCCTGCGGCGGCTGCTGCCCGACGACCACTCCTGAGCGACGGCGCGGCCGCGTTTTGGGCCAACCCTCCCCGTCAGGGTAGGATGGTACGTCGGTCATATGTTCTACAGGAGTCACCATCACCAGCGATCTCAGCTCGCCCCTGACCTTCAGTGTCAAGGATCTCGGACGCAGTCCGGGAAGCATGCGGACAATCGAAGAACATGTACCGGCACCGAAGGATTTCGGCGTCGCGCTGATCGGCGTGCAGGAGGGTTCCGAGATGGACCTCGACCTGCGCTTCGAATCGGTGCACGAGGGAATCCTGGTGTCGGGAACGGCAAGCGTCGAAGTAACCGGCGAGTGCGGCCGGTGCCTGGAACCACTGCGCTACACCAGTGACGTGGACATTCAGGAACTCTTCTTCTACAGCGACTCCGCGTCGCTGTCGGTGGAAGAGGAAGAAGAACAGCACAGGGTGGAGAGCGATTCGGTCGATCTGGAACCCGTGTTGAGGGATGCAGTGGTCACGTCACTGCCATTTCAGCCGGTGTGCCGGGAGGATTGCAAGGGCCTGTGCTCCGAATGCGGAGCGCGGCTCAATGACGATCCGGACCACCACCATGAAGTTTTGGATCCTCGCTGGTCAGCCCTCGCCGGGCTGGCAGGCACCGCCGCTGAGAATGACGCGGCACCCCAGTCAGAGTCAGACGAGAGAGAAAAGAGTTAGCCGTGGCTGTCCCCAAGCGGAAGATGTCCCGCGCGAATACCCGCGCACGCCGGTCCCAGTGGAAGGCAACCGCGCCCAAGCTGGTCAAGACCCTCGAGAACGGCCGCGTCACCTACAGCCTCGCCCACCAGGCCAAGGTCGTCACCGACTCCGCCGGTACTCCGCTGTTCCTCGAGTACAAGGGCCGCAAGGTCGCTGACGTCTGACACCGGACTCCGGCCCGCCGCACCCATCAGTGCGTCGGGCATCCGTCCGATGCTGGATCAGCTGATGCGGTTGTGAAGAATACTGAAGAACTCTCGAGGCGTCTCGGTGTCGATATCGATGCCGAGGCGCTTCGTCTTGCCCTGACGCACCGGTCCTACGCCTACGAGCGGGGCGGCATCCCGACCAACGAGCGCCTGGAGTTCCTCGGCGACTCGGTGCTCGGCCTCTCCGTCACCGATGCCCTGTACCGCGACAACCCGACGCTGTCGGAGGGTGAGCTCGCCAAGCGGCGCTCGGCCGTGGTCAGCACCAAGGCACTCGCGGGCGTGGCCCGTACGCTCGACCTCGGCAGCTACGTGCTGCTCGGCCAGGGGGAGAAGCTCACGAACGGGCGCGACAAGGCGTCCATCCTCGCGGACACCATGGAAGCCGTCATCGGCGCCGCGTACCTCACCCACGGGATCGAGGCCGCGCGCGCCATGGTCATGCGGCTCATCGGCCCCCTCCTGCGCGATTCCGCGGTCCTCGGCGAGGGGACCGACTGGAAGACCCGCATCCAGGAGGCGGCCGCCGGACGGCGGCTCGGGATGATCGACTACCAGGTCGAGGGCACCGGGCCCGACCACGCCCGCACGTTCACGGCCCGCCTGGTGATCGGTGGCGTCGAATACGGTTCCGGATGCGGGCCCTCCAAGAAGGAAGCCGAGCAGGCAGCGGCCGCCGCATCCTGGAAGCTGCTCGACGACGTCCCCGCCATCCGCGACGGTGCGTCCGGGTCGCACGCGGCAGACGGGGCCTGAGTGCCCGAACTGCCCGAGGTGGAAGTGGTCCGCCGCGGCCTCGCGCGCTGGGTGGCGGGACGCCGCATCGAGGCCGTGGAGGTCCTGGACCCCCGCTCGCTCCGCCGGCACGTGAATGGTGTCGAGGACTTCATCGGCAACCTCGCCGGTGCCCGCGTCGCCGACGTCGTACGGCGCGGGAAGTTCCTCTGGCTGCCCCTCGAGGACCCCGCCGGTCCCGGAGGCCTCCCCCACGTGGCGCTGATGGCCCATCTCGGGATGAGCGGGCAGCTTCTCATCGAGGAGTCCTCCGCCCCGCCGGAGAAACACCTCAAGGTGCGCCTGACGCTCTCCGCGGCGGACGACCAGGACGGGATGCCGCTTCCGGCGGAGCTGCGGTTCGTGGACCAGCGCATCTTCGGCGGCATGTTCCTCGCCGACCTCGAGCCCACCGCGGACGGCCACCCGGGCGGCCTCGGGCAGGGGAGCCTGCCGCTCGTCCCGCACCAGGCGGCGCACATCGCACGCGATCTCCTCGACCCCGCCTTCTCCGCCGAGTCCTTCCACCGGCGCCTGCGGGAGCGCAGGACGGGCCTGAAGCGCGCCCTGCTCGACCAGGGGCTCGTCTCGGGCATCGGCAACATCTACGCCGACGAGGCGCTGTGGGCGGCCCGGCTCCACTACGCGCGTCCCACGGACACCCTGCGGCGCCCGGACACCACCCGCATCGTCGAGGCCGCCACCGAGGTCATGACGCGTGCCCTGGCCGCCGGGGGCACGAGCTTCGACGCGCTGTACGTCAACGTCAACGGCGCCTCCGGCTACTTCGCGCGTGACCTGGACGCCTACGGCCGGGCCGGCAGGCCCTGCCGCCGGTGCGCCTCCGAGGGCCGGCAGACGCTCATCCGCAGGGAATCCTTCATGAACCGGTCCTCCTACCTGTGCCCGCACTGCCAGCCCAGACCGCGGAACGCCCGGCTCTGAAGGGCCTGTCCGGCCTAAGCACATTTAGGTCCGTGATACAAACGTGACAATGGGGGCGGCAGCACGTACCGTAGTGCCCGCGCCCGGTTCACAACGGACTGGCGCCCGTCCTCTCTCTGCCTAACCCTGTCGCTGAGGACGGACCGTTCGCACAATCCATTCGACAGGGGCGGGGGAACCGATAGCGGACTCGATCCTTCGAGTCCTAGGGGTAAAGACACGTGTAGACCAGCACGGGGGCGGTGGTCTGCCAGTACGTGTCCGGATGTCCCATCCGAACCCGACAGCTAACTTCGTAGGCATTGGGAAAGGCAACAGCATGTCCAAGAAGAGCCCTGTCGCGCGCCACCGAGCAGTCCCGACACGCATCAACCCCTTCGTCACCGCATCGCGGGCCGTCACCGCGAGTGCCTCGGTAGCCGGCAAGCCCGCCGCCGTCGTCGTCGCAGCCTCGGGCCTCATGCTCGGCGCAGCACTCCCGGCCAGCGCCGCCGGTGAGATCAGCGTCGCCCCCGCACCCCAGCAGGCCGTCGTCGCTCCCGCCGCCGCAGGCACCTACACCGTGCGGTCCGGCGACACCCTCGGCAGTATCGCCGCAGCCCACGGAGTGAGCCTGCAGGCCCTCTTCACGGCCAACGGCCTCGGCTACAGCTCGGTCATCTACCCGGGCCAGTCCATCGCTCTCGCCGGCTCCGCTGCCCCCCAGCAGTACTCGGCGCAGGCCGCGAGCATCGTCGCGGCGCCCGCCGCTGTCGCAGCGCCCGCCCCTGTCGCAGCCCCGGCGCTCTCCGCCGGGAACACCACCGGACTCAGCACGCAGTCCGCGGCAGCGATCGGCGGCATCACCGCGACCGCCATGCGCGGCGTCGGCTCGGGCTACGTCTTCGGCGGCACCTCCTACGGCGCCTGGGACTGCTCCGGCTTCGTCCAGTGGGTCTACGCCCAGCACGGGATCAGCCTGCCGCGCACCACGTGGTCCCAGTTCGCCGCTCTGCGCCCCACCGGCAACCCCCAGCCGGGTGACCTGGTGAGCCAGAACGGCGGCAGCCACGTGGGCATCTACCTCGGTAATGGCCAGATGGTCAGCGCCCTGAACCCGTCGCAGGGTACGCAGGTGCACTCCGTCAACGTCATGAGCGTCGACGGGTACTACACCCGCTAAGCGGCCCGGCACCACGGACGGGTGCCGGCAGGACGCAGCAGGACAGTAGGACACGGAAGGGCGGGATGCCGGGCATCCCGCCCTTCCTTCTGCCCGGCGCCGGGTGCGTGACGGCGTCCGTGGCGGATCCGTTCGGGGACTTGCCGGGGCTCATGCGCGATTCCCGCTACCGCTGAGGTCCACGCCCCGGCGTGCCGCGGTCGTGGACCTCAGCGCCGGTAGTGGCGCGCCAGGCGCTCGAAGCCCTCGTCGATGCCTACGGTGGGCTCCCACTGGAGCACGGTACGGGTGCGCCGCTGGTCGAACCAGTGCGCCGTGGAGAGCTGCTCGGCGAGGAAGCGCGTCATGGGCGGCTCCTCGGTGCGTCCGAGGGCGAGCCACGCGCGCTCGATCGCAGCTCCGGCGCCGCGCGCGAGGGCGCCGGGGACCGACCACGACGGCGGTGCCACGCCGCCGGCCCGGCAGATCCCGGCGATCAGTTCGGCGATGGGACGGGGCTCGCCGTTGGTGACCACGAAGGCCTGGCCCTGCGCCGCGTCGATGCGCCGCAGGCACGCCGCGATCGCCGACGCGGCGTTGTCCACGTAGGTGGTGTCGATCAGCGCGACGCCGTCGTCGAGCAGCGGCAGGCGGCCGCGGCGGGCGCGGTCGATCACGCGCTCCACGAGCTGCGTGTCGCCCGGTCCCCAGACGATGTGCGGCCGTACGGCCGCGACCTGGAACGCCGGGGTGGAGCGCGCCAGGGCCAGCAGTTCCGCCGCGGCCTTCGAGCGCGCGTAGTCGCCACGTGCCCGGCCGGGATCGGCGGGGCCGGCAGCGGCGCCGACGAGCGAGGTCCCGGCGTGGGCCACCGAGGGGGAGGACACATGGACGACGTCGGTGGTCCCGGCGTCCCGCGCCGCGTCGAGGAGGAACCGCGTCCCTTCGATGTTGACGCGGTCGAAGTCGGCGGACGCACCGGTGAAGGACACCTTCGCCGCGAGATGGACGACGGCCGTGCATCCCCGGACAGCCGCCGTGACGGCGTCCCTGTCCTCGATCGACCCGAGGACGTCCTGCGCTCCCGCGACCCCGGAGGGCCGCCGCTGGAAGCACCGCACCTCGTGCCCCTCGCCGACGAGGTGCCGGGCGACCGCGCCGCCCAGCATTCCGCTGGCCCCGGTCACCAGGACGGTCACAGTGTTCCGGCCCGCCCGCCGGCCAGGAACCGGCCGCTCCAGGCGGCCACGCGGGCACGGTCGATCTTGGCGTTGTGCCGGATGTCCACGGGGAGGGCGGGCACGACGACGACGGCCGCGAGGTCCACCCCGCGCCGCGCCGCAGCGGCCCGGGCGGCGGCGGCGAGGTGAGCATCGGCGAGGTGCGGACGGCGGCGCGCGGTCCCGCCCTCGACGACGGCGACGACAGCCTGCGTACCCGAGGGCCCCACCCCCACGACGGCGGCGAGGCGGACGCCGTCGAGCGTCTCCAGGTCCTGCTCGAGGCCGACGGGCGTCACCACCCCTGCGGCGGAGACGAGAACGTGGCCCAGCCTGCCCTCGACCCACAGGCGTCCTTCGGCGTCGAAGTGCCCGACGTCGCCCGTGCGGTGCCAGGGACGCATGCGGGCGGCGTCCTGCTGGGTCTTCCAGAGGCGGAAGTAGCGGTCCTTGACGTGCGGGGCGTCGACGAGGATCTCGCCGGTAACGCCGTGGCCCGTCGTGGGCTCGCCGGTGGCCGCCCCGTCACCGTCCAGCGGTGCGACCGCAACGTGGGCACCCCGGACGGGGAGGCCCACGCAGACACCGTTCCCTGCACCGTCGAGGCCCGCGGCCGCCGCGGCGGCCGCAGCCCGGAGCCCGGAGAGGTCGATGTCGGCGACGAGGAGCGACTCCGTCATGCCGTAGGGCGTGTGGAGTGCAGCCGCGGGCACGAGATCCTGCACGGACTCGAGGAGCGGCAGGGGGATCGGGGCGCCGGCCGAGAGCAGGAGGGTGATCCGGCCGAGGGCGGTCCTCACCTCCGGGCCGAGGTCCCCGGAGGTCGCCAGCACGTTCCGCAGCGCCGCGGGCGAGGCGAACACGACCGTCGCGTCGATGGCGGCGGCGGCGTCCGCCAGCGCCCGCGCGGTCAGGGTCCGGGGAGCGGTCACGTCCATGTCCGGGGTCACCGACGTCGCCCCGAGCGCGGGTCCGAGCAGGGCGAAGGGCGCGAACCCCGCGACGAGCGCGGTGCCCGGCCCGAGTCCCAGGGTTCGCTGGACGGCGTCGCGCATCGCGGAGAGCTGCCGGTGGGTGTAGACCACGCCCTTGGCCGGGCCCGTGGAGCCGGAGGTGAAGAGGATGGCCGCGTCGGCATCGGCGGGCGGTTCCGGCGGTGCGGGCACGGGCCGGGCGGCGCGGAGGTCGCCCAGGGACGCCTCCACGCGCAGGGCCGTCCGCTTCGCGCGCGAGAGGGAGCCCGCGCTGATGCGGCGCCCGGGCCAGCCGAGGGCACGGGCCGCCAGCAGGGCCCGCTCGATACCGATCACGACGTCGGGGGCCGCGCCCCGCACGGCACGGCTGAGGCCACGGGTGCCGAGGCCGGCGTCCGCGACGACGATCACCGCGCCGATCCGCAGGCACGCGTAGATCAGCACGGTGAGGTCCACGCCGGGCGGCACGAGCAGGCTCACCCGGGTCCCGGTGCCGTACCCGAGCGCCGTCAGCCCGGCCGCGACGGCGGCGACGTCGTCGTCGAGCTCGCGCCAGGTCAGCGTGCGCGGCGGACCCGCGGGCGTCATCTCGGCGACGGCCGTCGAGGGCCCCTCCGGGCCGGACGCCAGGTCACCGATCCTCCGGCCCAGCGGTACGTAGTCGCCCGGGTCGAGGGGCGGCGCGGTGCCGGCGGGCGGCGCGGCTGCGCCGATGCCGCGCTCCGCGAGCCAGTCCATGGCGGTCGCGGCGGTGTCGGCGTCCTCCTGCACGAGGTGGCTCGCCCGCTCGAAGCGGTGGATGTCCGCGTGCGGGAGGCGTCCGGCGAGGTCCTCGAGGTAGGTGTCCGAGAAGACGGGGTCGTGAGGCCCCCACATCATCAGCACCGGCACCTCCAGGCTGCGGATGCCCTCCGCCGTCTCCGTCAGTGCAGCGTAGCTCGGGTGCGACGGCGCGGCGGGGATGTCCGAGACGAAGTGCGCGATGCCCTGGCGGTCCGCGGCGGAGCGGTAGGGATCGCGGAAGGCACGGCGCACGGCCGGGTCCAGGGCCGGCCGCGCGAGCGCGAGCGTGACGTCGAGGAAGGCACTGGTGGTGCGGGTGCCGAGTCCGTGGACGCCGGGGGCCAGCGCGAGGCGGAGCGGGGCGGGGATGCGGCGGTCGGGGTCCTGGTGGATCGCCGTGTTGGTCAGGACGACGCCGGCGAGGTCCTCGCGGTTGCGGTGCGCGTAGCCGAGACTGACGACGCCTCCCCAGTCGTGGCCCACTGTCACCACGGGACCGGAGATCCCCACGGCGGCGACGAAGTCCTCGAGGTCGGTGATGCGGTGGGCGAGGCGGCGGAAGACCCCGGTCCTGGCGGAGTAGCCCATGTCGAGCTGGTCCACGGCGATCACGCGCCAGCCGGCGGCGGACCCCGCCGCGAGGAAGCTCCGCCACAGGTAGGACCAGGTGGGGTTGCCGTGGACGCACAGGAGCGTGCCCTTCACGGAGCCGTCCCCGAGGTCCGGCCCGTTGTCGAGGTAGTGCCAGCGATGACTGGTCTCGGGGGCGTCCGCCCCGCTGGTCGAGGGCACGTCGATGAACGCCGACCACGAGGGATCGACGCCGGGGAGTGCTACCACGCAATCTCCATCATCGAGGTGTTCAGGCCCGAGCCCACGCCGAGGCACAGCACGCGGTCTCCCGGGGACAGGGACTGCGACTCCTGGGCGAGCGTCATGGGCAACGACGCCGGCCCCACGTTGCCCCAGTGCGGGAAGGTGATCGGCACGCGCTCCCGCTCGAGGTCCACGGCCTTGATGATGGCGTTCGTGTACGAGTTGGACACCTGGTGCGTGACGTAGCGGTCCATGGCGTCCCACGACCAGCCGTCGGCCTGCGCCTCGTGCCACGCGGTGACCACGAGCTCCAGGCCGCCGTCGAGCAGGCCCTTGGTGTCGGTGTACATGCCGTCGATCCCGCCGACGCACAGTTCGTGGTGCTGGGTCCCGGCGCGGGACACGCCGCCGAGGATGCGGTGCGAGCCCGGGTGGAGATCGGCGCGCCCGAGGACCGCGGCGGCCGCGCCGGAGCCGAGGGTCAGCGTCGCGAATTCGGCGAGGAAGTCCGCGCGCGTCGAGTCCTCGCGGTTCAGGCGGCGGAAGGTGGCCTCCTGCGTCCGCTGTGCGTCCTCGCCGGCCACGATCAGGGCGTACTTGATCTGCCCGGAGTCGATCATGTTCGCCGCGAGGGTCATGCCGTTGACGAAGCCGAGGCACGCATTCGCGAGGTCGAAGTTCATGGCGGAGGAGGGCAGGCCCAGGGTGTGGTGGATCTTCACGGCCACCGACGGTTCCAGGTTGCGGCGCGTCACCGAGGTGTTGATGAGCAGCCCCACGTCACCCGGCTCGATGCCGGCCTCGGCCATGGCCTTCGCGCCGGCCTCGATGGCGGCGTCGTCGAAGTCGGACCCGGGGGACCACCAGCGCCGCTCGGTGACGCCGGCAACGCGTTCGAGGAGTCGCTTGGAGAGGCGGAGCCTCTTCAGGCTGGGGGCGAGCCGTTCGTCGAACTCTGCGGAACTGACGACGACCGGCGCCTCCACACTCGTGACGGCGAGCAAAGCCGTGTTGTCATGTCGAAACGTCGCGTTACCGGTCAAATTTCCTGCCTCGTCAATGTGTCAGCGCCGGTGCGTGGCCGCAAGGTACCCACGGATGGATCGGCCTGGACGCTTCTGAATTCTGCTGAAACTTTTGCAAGCCTACTTCGTAGTAAGACGGCGGGTCACTTCGAAATTCCCCGGCGCCTGCAGCCTTGCCCGCCCGGTGCCCCGCCCGGTACTGGGGCCGGCACCGCCCCGGTCCCCGGACCGGTAGCCGATTCCGTCGGTGCGTTCCAGTAGATTGGGGAGGTCCCACATCACCTGGAGATCCGAACACCGTGCATCTGAAGAGTCTAACCGTGCGAGGGTTCAAGTCTTTCGCCTCGGCGACCACCTTCGACTTCGAGCCCGGCGTCACAGCCGTCGTCGGACCCAACGGCTCCGGCAAGTCCAACGTGGTGGACGCCCTGGCCTGGGTGATGGGCGAGCAGGGCGCCAAGACGCTGCGCGGCGGCAAGATGGAGGACGTCATCTTCGCCGGCACCTCGGGCCGTGCCCCTCTGGGCCGGGCCCAGGTGTCCCTGACCATCGACAACGCCGACGGCGCGCTCCCGATCGAATACACCGAGGTCACCATCTCCCGCACGCTCTTCCGGGCCGGCGGCTCGGAGTACGCGATCAACGGCAGGAACTGCAGGCTCCTGGACATCCAGGAACTGCTCTCCGACTCCGGGCTGGGACGCGAGATGCATGTGATCGTCGGGCAGGGGCAGCTCGACAAGGTGCTGCACGCCACACCCGAGGAACGGCGCGGCTTCATCGAGGAGGCCGCCGGGATCCTCAAGCACCGGCGCCGGCGCGAGAAGACCGTCCGGAAACTCGACGCCATGCAGGCCAACCTCGCACGCCTGTCCGACCTCACCGCCGAGCTGCGCCGCCAGCTCACGCCCCTCGGCAAGCAGGCCGAGGTGGCCCGCCGTGCCCAGCAGGTGCAGTCCACCGTCCGCGACACGCGGTCCCGCCTGCTCGCCGATGAGCTGGTCACCCTGCGCACAGGGTTCGAGCGCGACGTCGCGGCGGAGGCCGCCCTCCAGGCCCGCCGCGACGAGGTCGGGACGGCGCTCGCCGCCGCGCAGGCCCGTCAGACGGACCTCGAGCAGGCGGCCGCGGTGTCCGTCCCGGCGCTGAACCGCGCCCGCGAGTCCTGGTACGCGCTGTCCAGCGTGCGCGAGAAGCTCGCAGCCCTCGCCGCCCGCGCCGAGGACCGAGGACACCTCCTCGGACAGGGCGGCCCCGAACCCGACAGCGGCCGCGACCCCGATCATCTGGACCGGCAGGCAGCGCGCGTGCGCGCCGAGGTCACCGGACTGCGGGAGGAGGTCGCCTCGCTCGGTCGGGCCCTCGAGGCGAGCCTGGCGGCTCGCCGTGCCGCCGAGGAGGCGTCGGCGGCGGAGGACGCCCGCCTCGCACGCCTCCTCAGGGCCGCCGCGGACCGGCGCGAGGGGGACGCCCGCCTCGCGGGGACGGTGGGGGCGGCCCGGTCGCGTGTCGAGTCCGCCGTCGCCGAACTGGGCAGGCTCCGCGCGTCCGTCACCGCGGCGGAGGAACGCCGCCGTATCGCCGAGCGCGACTTCGCGGCGCTCGAGGGCCGGGTCGCCGGGGACGAGGAGGGGGAGGAAGGGCTCGACGCCGAGCACGAGGAAGCCTCCGCCGTCCTGGCGGCCGTCGCCGAGGAACGCGCCGTGCTCGCGGAGGAGGAGCGTGCGGCCGAACGCGCACGCGGCGCGCTCGCCGCCCGGCTCGAGGCGCAGCGTGAGGGCCTGCAGCACCGCGACGGCTCGGGCGCCCTGCTGGCGGCAGGACTGGGCGGCGTGTCCTCGCCGCTCGCGCAGCTCCTCCGGGTGACGCCCGGCTTCGAGAAGGCCGTCTCCGCCGCGCTCGCGCAGTGCGCCGACGCCGTGACCGTCGACAGTGTCACCGCCGCCGTGCAGGCGCTGGAGCTGCTGAAGCACGACGACGCCGGGCAGGTGTCCCTCGTCGTCGCGCCCGGCGGGCAGGGGGACGAGCATCCCGCGCGACCCGACGCCCCGCCACAGGTGCCCCTCGAGGGAGGGGTGGTCCCCGCGCTCGCCGTGGTGAGCGTGCCGATCGCGCTCCGGCCCGCCCTGGACCACCTCCTGGACGGCGTCGTCGTGGCAGCCGATCTCGCACAGGCCGCGGGCCTCCTTCGAAACGGCACGGCCGAGGTCGTCGTCACGCGCGAGGGCGACGTCCTGTCACGGCACACGGCGCGCGGCGGGACCCCGGGGGCCGCGGGCTCCCTCGAGCTGCGCGCCGCCGTCGAGGAGACCGAGGGGAAGCTCGCCGCGGCCGTCGCCGCGACCGAACGCGTGCGCTTCCGCCTGTCCGCGACGGCGGCGCGCCGGCAGGAGGCCCAGCAGCGCGTGGACGCGGCGCTGGAGCGCCTCCACGAGTCCGATGCGCGCATGGCCGCCGTCGCCGAGAAGCTGGGCCAGCTGAACGCCGGCCTCCGCTCGGCGTCCGGCGAGGCCGAGCGCCTGGCCGCCCTGGTGCGGGCCGCCGAGGCGAACCTCGCCCGGGAGGAGTCCAGGCTGCAGGAGGCGGCCCTGCGCCTGAAGGACCTGCAGGACCAGCCCGTCGAGCCCGAGCCGTCCGCCGAGCAGCGCGACGCCCTGCAGCGCGCCGCCGCCGGCGCGCGGCAGGTCGAACTCGAGGCGCGGCTGGCGCTGCGCAGCCGGGAGGAGCAGCTCGCGGCGCTGGAGAACCGGGCTGCGTCGCTCGAGCGGGCGGCCCGGTCCGAGCGCGTGGCCCGCGAGCAGGCGGCCGAGAAGGCGCGGGTCCGCGCGCTGCAGGCACGGAAGGCCACCGCCGTCGCCCGAGCGGCGCGTACCGCGGAGCGCCTGGCAGCGCAGTCGGTGGCCGCCGCCGCGGACCACCGTGACGCCGCCGAACGACGGCGCGAGCAGCAGGAGGGGGAACTGCAGGAGGTGCGGAGGGCTACCGCCGACCTCGCTGCGGACCTCGCGCGGCTGACCGACTCGGTGCACCGCGACGAGCTCGCCCGCGCGCAGCAGGCGCTCAGGATCGAGGCGCTGGAGAACCGGGCCATCGAGGAGCTCGGCCTGACCCCCGACCACCTCGTCGACGAGTTCGGCCCCCACCTCCCCGTGCCCGAGGAGTCGGCGTCGGAGGACAAGTGGGCCGCACTGCGTGCGCCCGTCGACGAGGACGGCACCCCGGTGCCTCAGGGCGTCCCGTTCGTGCGCGCGCAGCAGGAGAAGCGGCTGAGGCGCGCCGAGCGTGACCTCGCGGCGCTCGGCAAGGTGAACCCGCTCGCGCTCGAGGAGTTCGCCGCCCTGGAGGAACGGCACCAGTTCCTCAGCACGCAGCTGGCCGACCTCAAGGCCACGCGGAAGGATCTCCTGGACATCATTCGGGAGGTCGACGAGCGCGTGGAGCAGGTGTTCACGGCCGCCTACCGCGACACCGCCGAGCAGTTCGAGCGGGTCTTCGCCACGCTGTTCCCCGGCGGCGAGGGCCGGCTCGTTCTCACCGACCCGTCGGACATGCTGGGCACCGGGATCGAGGTGGAGGCACGTCCCGCGGGCAAGAAGATCAAGCGCCTGTCACTGCTCTCCGGCGGCGAGCGCTCGCTGACGGCCGTGGCGCTGCTGGTCGCGATCTTCAAGGCCCGGCCCTCGCCGTTCTATGTCATGGACGAGGTGGAGGCCGCCCTGGACGACACGAACCTGGGCCGGCTCATCACGATCTTCCAGGAGCTCCGGGCATCGAGCCAACTGATCATCATCACGCACCAGAAGCGCACGATGGAGGTCGCCGACGCCCTGTACGGCGTGACCATGCAGGGCGACGGTGTGTCCACCGTGATCAGCCAGCGCCTCGCACCGGAGGCGGAGCCGGTCCTCGGCTAGGCGGGCGGAGCCGCCGGCGCCTGCCGGGGCAGGGTCTCCCGCGAGCCGATCCAGACCGCCGCGGAGATGACCGCGAGGGCTCCCGTGACCACGAAGGCGAGGTCGTAGGAACCGACGAAAAGCCGGTCGATGATGACCCCGGCCACGATCGGACCGAAGATCGCCCCGAGGTCGGAGCTCATCTGGAAGGCCGCCAGCACCTTGCCGCCACTGCGGCCGTTGCCGATGACGTCCGCGACAGCGGCCTGCTGCGCCGGATTGAGCAGACCCGTGCCGATGCCTCCGACGACGCAGATCGCGAGGAACACGGAGACGTCGCCCGAGAACCCGAGCGCGGCCATGGCGGCGCCGTTGACCAGCAGCCCGGTGATCACCAGCGGCTTCCTGCCGACGGTATCGGCCAGCCGGCCGGAGACCATGAGGGCGAGGGCCGTGCCCGCCGCGAAGAACGCGAGCGAGATGCCCGCGATCTGCGGTCCGGCGCTCAGCACCGCGGTGGCGAACAGGGGGACAAGGGCCATGCGGATGCCGAAGGAGGACCAGCCGTTGGCGAAGCTGGACACGAGCGCCGCCCGGTAGGCGGAGTCCCGCACCGCCTGGCCGACCGTCAGGGGAGCGGCGCCCAGCCCCGCCTGCCGGTCGGCGAGGGAGGTCCCCTTGAGCTGGAAGAAGACCACCGCGGAGGCCACGAGGAGCGCGGCCGCGTAGACGAGGAACGGTATGCGCAGCCCGAGCCCGGCGAGCAGCCCGCCGATGATGGGGCCGCCGATGCTGCCGAGCAGGAAGGCCGTGGCGTAGGCGCCGGACACACGACCGCGGATCGACGGCGGCGCGAGGCGGACGATCAGACCCATGGCCGAGACGGTGAACATCGTGGACCCGATGCCGCCGAGGCCGCGGAACACCAGCAGCTGCCAGTAGTCCCCGGCGAACGCGCAGGCGGCGGTGGACAGCGCGACGATGAGCAGGCCGACGATGTAGACGGGACGCTCGCCGAGCTTCTCCACGAGCCACCCCCCGGCCGGGGCGAACAGCAGCCGCGTGAGCGCGAACGCGCTGACGATCACCGAGGCCGCCGTCACCCCCACGTCGAAGCTCTGCGCGAACTGCGGGAGGATCGGGGCCACGAGCCCGAACCCGATCGCGATGACGAACGCAGCGGCGATGAGCACCCTGATCTCGCGGGGGATGCGCTCACGCTCCGATGCCGGGCTCCTTCCCGCGTGCTTCCGCCGGAAGAGGCTTCGGGGTGGGGTGGAGCGCACGCGAGGAAGTCCGGCCATTCCCCGCATTCTGTCACCCGGCCGACCGGATGCTCAATCGGCCCGTATGAGAAGGTGGATCAGTGAACGAACTCCTGCTGCCCGTCATCTTCGTCATCCTCGCGATCGCCGTGATCGGCTCGGTCGCCATGCTCCTCGTGCGCGGCAGGCGCACACCCCCGGGGCTCTACACCTCGCCCCGCGATGCCGACGACCAGGTGGTCGATGCCGCCCACGGGGCCACCTCGACGGACGTCCTCGAACGCCCGGACGGGGTTCCCACCGCCGAGCTCATCCCGGACGACCTCAGCGGACTCGACGAGGCCCCCACGGTCCCCGGGCTGGACACCGTCGACGCGGTGCAGGGCAGGCTCGCCCGGCTGCGCGCCCGCCTGGTCCGCTCGAACAACGCCCTCGGCAAGGGGCTCCTGGCCCTGCTGTCCCGCGACAGGATCGACGAGGACGTCTGGGACGAGGTGGAGGAGACCCTCCTTCTGGCCGACCTCGGAACCGAACCCACGATGGAACTCGTCGACGCGCTCCGCGAACGCGTCAAGGTGGCCGGCAGCCGCAACCCCGCCGAGGTCAAGGACATGCTCCGGGAGGAGCTGGTCAGGCTCGTGGATCCCTCGATGGACCGCTCGCTCGCCACGCAGCGCCACGCCGACAGGCCGGCCATCGTCATGGTGGTCGGCGTGAACGGGGTCGGCAAGACCACCACCGTGGGCAAGCTGGCCCGCGTGCTGGTCGCCGACGACAAGGACGTCATCCTCGGAGCGGCGGACACCTTCCGTGCGGCCGCCGCCGAGCAGCTGGCCACCTGGGGGGCGCGCGTCGGCGTCCCCACCGTGAAATCCGACGTCGACGGCGCGGACCCCGCGTCGGTCGCCTTCGAGGCCGTCAAGGCAGGCATCGAGCAGGAGGTCGACGTCGTCCTGATCGACACCGCGGGCCGCCTGCAGAACAAGGTGGGCCTCATGGACGAACTCGGCAAGGTCAAGCGCGTCGTCGAGAAGCAGGGCACGGTGGACGAGGTCCTCCTGGTCCTGGATGCCACCACCGGCCAGAACGGCCTGACGCAGGCCCGTGTGTTCGCCGAGGTCGTGAACATCAGCGGCATCGTGCTGACCAAGCTGGACGGCACCGCCAAGGGTGGCATCGTCGTGGCCATCCAGCGAAGCCTCGGCGTCCCCGTGAAGCTGATCGGGCTGGGGGAGGGCCCGGACGACCTCGCCCCGTTCGACGCCGAGGGCTTCGTCGACGCCCTGCTCGACTAGGGCCGGTCCCCTTACTCCCGCTCGCCCCGTCAGGCAAGGGACAGGCCGCGGGGAAACCTCCCGGAAACACGGGTGTCACGCGTCTTTTACCGCAGTCCGATCGATGTAACCTGCGCGCAACGTCCCACCCAGAAACCGGAAACACAGGCGTCCCATTCTGGAGGGGCGGGATTTCCCCGCCCCTTTGGAAGGACTGTGTGTGATGGACCTGACAGCCGGCCACGTCTGGGTGATGATCTCAGCGGCCCTCGTACTTCTCATGACCCCCGGCCTCGCCTTCTTCTACGGCGGCATGACCCGCGCCAAGGCCGCCCTGAACATGATGATGATGAGCTTCGTCGCCGTCGGACTCGTGGGCATCGTCTGGGTCCTCTGGGGCTACTCGATGACCAGCGGCGACGGCGTCGCGCAGCTCTTCGGGAACCCGTTCGCCTCCTCCGGCCTCCAGAGCCTGATCGGCACCGAGGACCTCATCTCGGCCGGCTACGGCGCCACCTTCGCCATCATCACCGTGGCCCTCATCAGCGGGGCGATCGCCGACCGCGCCAAGTTCGGCGCCTGGACGCTCTTCGTCCCCATCTGGGTGACCGCCGTGTACTGCCCGCTGGCCTTCATGGTGTGGGGCGGCGGCCTCCTGAGCGCTGACGGTGCTGTCGGTGCCGCGGTCGGCGAGGCCGTCGACTTCGCCGGCGGCACCGTGGTGCACATCAGCGCCGGCGTCGCCGCGCTCGTCCTCGCCCTGATCCTCGGCAAGCGCCAGGGCTTCGGCAAGGACCCCGCGCAGCGTCCCCACAACATCCCGTTCGTGATGCTCGGCGCCGCACTCCTGTGGTTCGGCTGGTTCGGTTTCAACGGCGGTGCTGCGGGCTCGGCCGAGGAGGCCGGCCTCATCTGGGTCAACACCATGGCCGCCCCTGCGGCCGCGATGGTCGGCTGGCTCGTCACCGAACGCATCCGCGACGGCCGGCCCACGTCCCTCGGAGCCGCTTCGGGCATCGTGGCGGGCCTCGTGGCCATCACCCCGGCCTGCGCCAACGTCAGCCCCGTGGGCGCCGTCGGACTCGGCCTCGTCTCCGGAGCGCTCTGCGCGCTCGCCGTCGGCATTAAGTACCGCCTGGGCTTCGACGACTCGCTCGACGTCGTCGCCGTGCACCTGGTCGCCGGCATCATCGGCACGCTGTCCATCGGTTTCATCATGATGCCCGTCGAGGGTGAGGGCGGCGGACTGTTCTACGGCGCCGGCCCGGGCCAGCTCGTCGCCCAGATCGTGGCGGCAGCCATCGCCATCGCCCTGTCGGCGGTCATGACCGCCATCATCGGCCTGGCCATCCACAAGACCGTCGGCTTCCGCATCAGCCCGGACAACGAGGTGTCCGGCGTCGACCTGTCGGAGCACGCCGAGACCGCGTACGAATTCGGCGGACTGGGTGTGGGCGGATCCTTCCACCCCTTTGCCGAGCAGATGTTCGGGCAGCAGAAGTCAGCCAAGCCACAGACCACCCAGCAGAACGTCACGGAGGGCGTCCATTCATGAAACTCGTCACAGCCATCGTCCGTCCCGACAAGCTCGACGGCGTCCGGGGGGCCCTCGAGAATTACGGCGTCCAGGGGCTCACCGTCAGCCAGGCCAGCGGCTACGGGCGCCAGCGCGGCCACACCGAGGTCTACCGGGGCGCGGAGTACACCGTGGACCTGCTGCAGAAGGCCCGCGTCGAGGTGCTCGTCGCGGACGCATGGGTCACGGACATCGTCGACGTCCTGGTCTCCACCGCGAACACCGGCCGTGCCGGTGACGGCAAGGTATGGGTCATCCCCGTCGAGGAGGCCGTCCGCGTCCGCACGGGCGAGCGGGGCGAAGCCGCCCTGTAGCGGCCCGTACTGCTCCGCACACGCCCGGCCGGGTCCTCCCGGCCGGGCGTGTGCGCTGTCAGGCCTTCCTGCCGTGCGACGACGGCCAGGACTCCGGACCGTCCGATCCCGCCCGGTACTCCTCGAGGGGGACGCGGTCCTGCGACCATGCCGCCAGGACCGGCTCCACGATGCGCCAGCAGTCCTCTGCCGTGTCGCCACGGACGGAGAGCGTCGGATCACCCGCGAGGACGCCGTCGAGCACCTCGCCGTAGGGGAGCAGGTCCGTCTCGTTGAGATCGGCGCTGAGCGTGGCACGGTCCAGCGAGAAGATGTCGCCGGGCCCGTTGACGTCGAGTTCGAGCTGCAGGGTGTCGGGCCCGAACCCGATGCGCAGCTTCGTCGGCGCGTCCTGGCCCGTGAAGCCGACGGGCAGGTGGCTGACGGGGCGGAACGTGATGACCGCCTCCTTGCGCTTGGCGCCGAGCGCCTTGCCCGAGCGGAGGACGAACGGGACGCCGGACCAGCGCTCGTTGTTGATGGACACGGTGACCTCGGCGAGGGTCTCGGTACCCCTCGTGGCGTCGACGCCGGGTTCCGCGGTGTAGTCGGGGATCTCCCGGTCGCCGATCGCGCCCGCGGTGTAGCGGGCTCGGCGGCTGCTGCCCGAACTGTCGAGATCCACCGAGCTGGCTCTCAGGATGGAGCCGATGTGGTCGCGCAGGTCCCGCTCGTGGAGGGTCGACGGCGCGTTCAGCGCCAGGAGCGCCATCACGTGGAGCAGGTGGCTCTGGATCATGTCACGCAGGGCGCCGGCGCCGTCGTAGTAGCGCGCGCGGTTCTCGAGCGCGAGGTCCTCGTCGAAGATCACCTCCACCTTCTCGATGTGGAGGTTGTTCCATACCGGCTCGAGGATGCGGTTCGCGAAGCGCAGGCCGAGGATGTTGAACACCGTCGCCTTGCCGAGGAAGTGGTCCACCCGGTGGATGTTCTGCTCGGGGACGAGGCCGGAGAGCTTCTCGTTGAGGGTGTGCGCACTGGCCTGGTCCGTCCCGAAGGGCTTCTCCATGACGAGGCGGGTGCTCTTGGGCAGGGAATCCGGGCCCAGGGCGCTGCAGGCCATCTGGCTGATGGCCGGCGGCAGCGCGAAGTAGATGGCCACCGGACCCTCGAGCGTCGCCACCAGGTCGCCGAGGCCGTCCTGCGTGACGTCGATGAAGCGGTAGGAACCGGCATTGCGTACCTGCTGCAGCGCGGCGCGCCCGCGGTCGTCTGCCTTGTCCAGCGCGTCGGCGAACGCGCCGTCCAGGCGTTCGCGCCACTGCTCGTCGGTCCAGTGATCGGACCCCGCGCCCACGAGGTGGAGTCCGTCGGCGCGGCCGAGGCGGATCAGCCGGGCGAGTCCGGGGAGCAGCAGGCGGCCCGTGAGGTCGCCGGAGGCCCCCAGGATCAGCAGCGTCTTCACGCGCGTCTCGGCGTCGGCGGGAATCATGTCGTGTTCTGCGAGCGAGGAAGTATCCACGTGTTCACCTTGCCACTTATCCCCGCGGGTGTCCCGCTCCGCGGTGATGCGCCGACGGTCGCGCCGCCCGGCCGCCGGAGCACCGTGCGGGGCCACCGGGGGTCGACCTCCGGGTACCCCCAGTTGGTACCCTAGGGAGTTGAGTCTCCATACTTCCCATCGAAAGTAGTGCACAGCACGTGTTCAATTCACTCTCCGACCGGCTGACTGCAACCTTCAAGAACCTCCGCGGCAAGGGCCGCCTCACCGAGGCGGACATCGACGCGACGGTCCGCGAGATCCGGCGCGCCCTGCTCGACGCCGACGTCGCCGTGCCCGTGGTGCGCGCCTTCACGGCCGCCGTCAAGGAACGCGCCCTCGGCCTCGAGGTCTCCCAGGCGCTGAACCCCGGCCAGCAGGTCGTCAAGATCGTCAACGAGGAACTCGTGGGCATCCTCGGCGGGGAGACCCGCCGTATCCGGCTCGCGAAGACCCCGCCGACCGTCATCATGCTCGCCGGCCTGCAGGGCGCCGGCAAGACCACCCTCGCGGGCAAGCTGTCGAAGTGGCTCAAGGGACAGGGCCACAGCCCCCTGCTCGTCGCCTGCGACCTCCAGCGCCCGAACGCCGTGCGGCAGCTCCAGGTCAACGGCGAACGCGCCGGTGTCCCGGTCTACGCGCCGCACCCCGGCGTCAGCTCCGAGTTCGAGGCCGCCACCGGCGACCCGGTGGCCGTCGCCCGCCAGGGCGTCGCCGAGGCGCGGGCGCGCCTGCACGACGTCGTGATCGTCGACACCGCCGGCCGCCTCGGCGTGGACGCCGAGCTGATGCAGCAGGCCGCGGACATCCGCGCCGCGATCAGCCCCGAC
Source organism: Arthrobacter sp. MDT2-16 (assembly GCF_054510925.1). Lineage (NCBI taxonomy): Bacteria > Bacillati > Actinomycetota > Actinomycetes > Micrococcales > Micrococcaceae > Arthrobacter > Arthrobacter sp. MDT2-16. The sequence goes on along the minus strand of NZ_JBTNDP010000002.1, from coordinate 368,333 downwards.
GAGGTCCTGTTCGTCATCGACGCGATGATCGGCCAGGACGCCGTCAACACCGCACTCGCCTTCAACGAGGGCGTCGACTTCACGGGCGTGGTCCTGACCAAGCTCGACGGCGACGCCCGCGGCGGTGCGGCCCTCTCGGTCGCCTCGGTCACCGGCAAGCCGGTCATGTTCGCCTCCACGGGCGAGGGGCTCGGCGACTTCGAGCTGTTCCACCCGGACCGGATGGCCTCCCGCATCCTCGACATGGGCGACATCCTGACCCTGATCGAGCAGGCGGAGCAGTCCTGGGACAAGGACGAGGCCGCCCGGATGGCGAAGAAGTTCGCCGACCAGGAGGACTTCACACTCGACGACTTCCTCGCGCAGATGCAGCAGATCCGCAACATGGGCTCCATGAAGAAGATGCTCATGATGATGCCCGGCGCGGCGAACATGCGGGAGCAGCTGGAGAACTTCGACGAGCGGGAGATCGACCGGGTCGAGGCGATCGTCCGCTCGATGACCCCGCACGAGCGGCTCGCGCCGAAGATCATCAACGGATCACGCCGCGCGAGGATCGCCCGCGGTTCGGGCGTGCACGTGTCCGAGGTGAACGGTCTGCTGGAACGCTTCGGCCAGGCCCAGAAGATGATGCGGAAGATGGCCTCGGGCGGCGGCATCCCGGGCATGCCCGGGATGGCCGGACCCGGCGGGTTCGGTGGTCCGCGCAAGAAGGCGGCCGCGGCGAAGGGCAAGAAGAAGCCCCGCTCGGGCAACCCGGCGAAGGCCGCGCAGGAGCTGCAGGAGGCGGAGGCCCGGCGGGCCGCTGCCCGCACCGCCGCACCCACCGGAGCGGCCTTCGGCGGTCAGCAGGACTTCGACCCGTCGGCGATGAACCTTCCCAAGGGCTTCGAGAAGTTCCTCGGGAAGTAGCGCGGGCGGTGGCCGACCCCCGTCCGGCGCCGAGGCCGTGCTGACCCTCGAGCGTGTCGTCTTCGTGCACGGCAGCGGTTCCTTCGGTGCCGCCGCCTGGCCGAGGCAGCACGGGCTGTCGCTCGACTTCGACTGCCTCTACGTACGGCGGCACGGCTTCGCCACCGATGCCGATCCGCTGCCCACCGACCATGTGCGCGACCAGGAAATCATCGCCGGCGCCCTGGCGGGCGGCGGGCACGTCGTCGCGCACTCGCAGGGCGCGGTGTCCGCGATGATGCTCGCCGTCGAACGGCCGGACCTCGTCCGCTCGCTCACCCTCGTCGAGCCCGCGTGCCTGTCCCTCACCGCGGACCTGCCCGCCACGAGGGCGCACATCGCGCTTATGGCACCGCTGTTCGCGGAGCGCTCCACGATGGCGGACGAGGAGTTCCTGCGGCTGTTCGTCCGACGGGCCTTCGCCGCCGACGCCCCCGCTCCGGCCACGGAGGACGAACGGCGCGCCGCCACCCGCCTCCGGCTGCAGAGTCCTCCCTGGGAGGCGCCGCTGTCGATCGTGCCCGGCGTGCCGACCCTCGTCCTCACGGGAGGGTGGGAGCCGCTGTACGAGGAGGTGGCCGACTACCTGGCGGCCACCGGAGCCGTGCACCGCGTGGCCCCGGGCGGGCACCGGCCGCACGACAGCCCGGACGGTGCCGCGCTGATCCGCGCGTTCCTGGGCGACACCCGGTTCGGCGCCCGGATCTGACCGCGAGGGTGGTTCACGCAGTGCCGGCTGATTCTCACCGCGCGAGACCCGCCGATCCCGAATCGACGGCTCGGAGCGGACGCCGCACGCTCCGGGAATAAGTTGAAGCTGCAACAAGTTGTGCAGGACATGCACGTCCACACCCCGAGGAGCTCCATGTCCGCCCACGATCTGCTTCCCGCCGACACCGCCATGGGGCCGCTGACACTGAAGGTCGGAGACCTGGCGTCCATGTCCACCTACTACGCGACCGCGCTCGGCCTCGAGGTGCTCGCCGACGGCGCGGACGCCGTCGTCCTCGGCCGGCGGGGGAGTGCGGTGCTCCGCCTCGAGGAGGCGCGTCACCTGCGCCTCCCCAGCCGCGGGGAGGCCGGCCTGTTCCACACCGCGCTCCTCTTCGCCGATCGCGCGGACCTGGCCGCCGCCGTGGCCTCCGCCGCCCGCCATCCCCTCAGTGCCTACGTGGGAAGCGCGGACCACCTCGTCAGCGAGGCCTTCTACTTCAGCGACCCCGAGGGCAACGGCATCGAGTTGTACGTGGACCGGCCCCGCGAGACCTGGGCGTGGACGGAGGACGGGCGCGGCAACCGGGAGGTGACCATGGACAGCCTGCCCCTGCCGCCGCAGGAGTACATCGGGAAGTACCTGACGGAGGCCGCGGCATCATCCCCGGAGTCGGGGAGCGCCACCGTGGGCCACGTGCACCTCCAGGTGGGAGACGTGGACACCGCCCGCCGCTTCTACGTGGACGTGCTCGGCTTCGAGCGCACCGCCGGCTGGCACGACCAGGCCCTCTTCGTCTCCGCCGGCGGGTACCACCACCACATGGCCATGAATGTCTGGAACAGCAGGGGCGCCGGCCCGCGCAAGGACACCCTCGGCCTCGGTGAGGTCCTCATCCGCGTACCGGCTGCGGACGAGGTGTCGGCCCTCGCCGATCGCCTCACCCATGCAGGGATCGGAAGCCACCACACCGGGGCGGAGCTGCGCTTCGAGGACCCGTGGCGGAACCGCCTGAGGGTTGCGGTCGAGGACCCGTCCGGCAGCGCCGCGTGAGGCCGCGCAGGACGGGCCGGAATCGCCTAATTTCCCGCCGTCTGGCACAATGGACACGTACTCGATCCGTGCAGCCCCTCTCTCTGCGCGTGCATTGTGTCCTTTGAACCCATCTGGATGGCCCGCCCCACGGGAGCAGGATGACGGGTTCGCCCTTTTCATCTACAAGGAGTGACCACACAAGTGGCCGTAAAGATTCGCCTCAAGCGCATGGGCAAGATCCGCGCACCCTTTTACCGTGTCGTCGTCATGGATGCACGCTCCAAGCGTGATGGTCGTGCCCTCGAAGAGATCGGTAAGTACAACCCCACCGAGGAGCCCTCGTTCATCGAGATCAACTCCGAGCGTGCCCAGTACTGGCTGGGAGTCGGCGCCCAGCCGACCGAGCAGGTCTCCGTCCTGCTGAAGATCACCGGCGACTGGCAGAAGTTCAAGGGACTCAAGGGCCAGGAAGGCACCCTGCGGACCAAGGCACCGAAGGAGTCGTTCGTCGCACCCGAGAAGGGCTCCGTGATCGTGCCCGAGGCCATCACGCCGAAGGCGAAGAAGAACGACGACGCCGCCGCGGAAGCAACCGAGGCAGAGTAACTTGCTGGCCGAAGCTCTGGAGCACCTCGTCCGCGGCATCGTCGACAACCCTGACGACGTCCGGGTCGCCGCGAAGAACAACCGCCGCGGCGAGACGCTCGAGGTGCGCGTGCACCAGGAGGACCTCGGCCGCGTGATCGGCCGCCAGGGCCGGACCGCCCGTGCACTGCGGACCGTGGTGGCCGCCCTCGCGGACGGCGAGCCCGTGCGGGTCGACGTCGTCGACACCGACCGCCGCCGGGGCTGAACCTCCAGAGCCAGGCACGAACCCGATCGGCCCCACCACCAGGACATGGTGGTGGGGCCGATTTCATGTATCACTGGCACCACGGCCAGCACCACACCATCGGCACGGACAGCAGGAGCACCACCATGGATGTACTCGTAGCGAGGATCGGCAAGCCCCACGGCATCAAGGGCGAGGTGACGGTCCAGCTCTTCACCGACGCACCGGAGGACCGGTTCGAACCCGGCGAGACCTTCCGCGTCGAAGGGGCCGCCGTGGCCGAGCTGACCGTCGTGAAGGCGCGATGGAACAAGGACATCCTGATCGTCGGCTTCGAGCAGGTCCCCGACCGCAACCAGGCCGAGACGCTGCGCGGCGCGCAGCTCTTCATCGACAGCGAGGGCGCGGACGACGACGAGGACGACGCCTGGTACGAGCACGAGCTCGTGGGACTGGATGCCCGCGTGGACGGTGAATCCGTCGGCACGGTGACCGGGCTGCGCACCATGGCGGTCCAGGACCTCCTGGTGGTCGGGCTCGCCGACGGGCACGAGGCGCTCGTGCCGTTCGTCGGGGCGATCGTGCCCGAGGTGGATCCCGAGGGAGGCTTCGTCACCATCGTCCCGCCGGCAGGACTCTTCGACCTCAACACCCCCGGCTCCAACCAGGCACCCGACGACGGCGACGGCGTTGCCGCCGACGGCTCCGACGCTCCGGAGGCAGCCGGCGACACGCCCGGTGGGGCGCGAGACTAGTGCGCATCGACGTCGTCTCCATCTTCCCGGAGTACCTCGCCGCCCTGGACCTGTCCCTGATCGGCAAGGCGCGGCAGGACGGCGTGCTCGACGTCCGCGTCCACGACCTGCGCTCCTTCACCACGGACCGGCACCGGACCGTCGATGACACGCCCTACGGGGGCGGCGCGGGCATGGTGATGAAGGCGGAACCCTGGGCGCTGGCCCTCGAGGCAGTCCTCGCCGACGCGTCTCCGGCCGGTGCTGCCGACGCTGCCGGTGGTGCTCCTGCGGCTCACGACGGGACGGCCGGTGCCCCACCGGGCGACGGACCCGCGACTGTCGGCTCGACGGACAGCGCTTCGTCGGCCGGCACTCCTCCGGCTCGGCGCCGGCCGACGCTCGTGGTGCCCTCGCCCGCCGGAGCGGTCTTCGACCAGGCGATGGCCTACGAGTTCGCCGAGCTCGACCACCTCGTCTTCGCCTGCGGCCGCTACGAGGGGATCGACGAACGCGCGATCGACTGGGCGCGCGGGCCGTTCGACGTCCGCCCGGTCTCCCTCGGCGACTACGTGCTCAACGGCGGGGAAGTGGCGGTCCTCGCCATGGTCGAGGCCGTCGGCAGGCTCATCCCCGGCGTCGTCGGCAACCCCGAGTCCCTCCTCGAGGAATCCCACGCGGACGGCCTGCTCGAATACCCGGTGTACACCAAGCCGTCCTCCTGGCGCGGCCGGGACATCCCCGAGGTGCTGCTGAGCGGCAACCATGCGAGGATCGCGCAGTGGCGGCGCCTGGAGCAGTTCCACCGCACCGCCGACCGGCGTCCCGACCTGCTGGCCGCCGTCGACACGGCCACCCTGACGAAGGCCGACCTCACGGCGCTGCGCGCGGCGGGGTTCGACGTCGTCGACGGCATGCTCACGCGCCCCCCGCATTAGCGGTTGGCGACGCTGCTGTGGAATAATCGGAGATCGTGTCCACTGGGCCGGACCCTGCCACAGGGGGCGTCCGGCCAACAGTTCGCACACACCGGCCGCCGACCTTCCGGATCGGCCGGGAACCCTACTTCGGCGGCATCGCCAGGACCCTCGGTCCCGTCCTTGCCCGCCGTGACCAACGTGAATGACCTGTGGCGTTCACCAGGAGAATCAGCATGCACATCCTCGATTCCGTAGACGCCGGATCCTTCCGCGACAACGTCCCCGACTTCCGCGCCGGCGACACCGTCAACGTCCACGTCAACATCATCGAAGGCAAGAACACCCGTGTTCAGATCTTCAAGGGCTTCGTCGTCGGCCGCCAGGGCGACGGCATCCGCGAGACCTTCACGGTCCGCAAGGTGAGCTTCGGCGTCGGCGTGGAGCGTACGTTCCCCGTCCACAGCCCGGTGCTCGACAAGATCGAGGTCGTCTCCAAGGGCGACGTCCGCCGCGCCAAGCTGTACTACATGCGCGAACTGCGCGGCAAGGCAGCCAAGATCAAGGAGAAGCGCGACCCCAAGACGGTCAAGTAACCCCTCTGGTGCAGTTCACCTCCGCTTCCCGGTCACCGGCCGGAGAGCACCCGGAACGCCGGTCCTTCGTGGGCTGGCGTTTCGTGTTCTCCGCCGTCGTCGTCGCGGTCCTCATCACAGGACTCGTGCGCGGTTTCCTCGTCGACGTGTACTTCATCCCCTCGGCCTCCATGGAGCCGCTGCTCACCGAGGGTGACCGGGTGCTCGTCGCCAAGGCGGAGGACACGCGGGGCGATGTCCGGCGCGGCGACGTCGTGGTCTTCGACGGTCGCGGCTCGTTCGACCCCATCACCGACCCCCGCAGCCTGCCTCAGCGCACGGTGGCCGCCGCCGGTCAGTGGCTGGGGCTGACCGGCAGCGACACCGTGTACGTGAAGCGCGTCATCGGCGTCGGTGGGGACCATGTGACGTGCTGCTCGGAGGACGGGCGCCTGACGGTGAACGGGCACGCTCTCGAGGAGCCGTACCTCCACCCGGGGGACGCGCCGAGCGAGGACGCCTTCGACGTCGTCGTCCCCGAGGGCCGCCTGTGGCTCCTCGGCGATCACCGCTCGGCGTCCATGGATTCCCGCTCGCTGCTGGGCGCGCCGGGCGGAGGGCTCGTCGCGGAGGATCGGATCATCGGACGGGCGTTTCAGCTAGTCTGGCCCCTGGAGCGGTTCGCCCCGATCGACCGGCCCCTCGGCTGACACGACACCCCCGGCGGCACGCCGGATCAGCAGGACCGCACCCGGTGGACGGCCGCCGGGAGCCACGACCACAGAGGAAACCTTCACATGGCACGGAGCTTCCGCAGGAAGTCGCCCACAGGGACCGAGGCCCCCGCAGCACAGTCCTTCGATCCGGACTCCGACGGCAGTACCCGGGCGGGCGCCCCGACCGGCTCCCCGCGCGGGAGGAAAGAAGCCGACCGCGGGTTCGGGGCGTGGCTGAAGGAGATCGCTACGATCGTCGTGATCGCCCTCGTGCTGTCCTTCCTCATCAAGACCTTCCTGTTCAGGGCATTCTTCATCCCGTCGGGCTCGATGGAGGAGACCCTCGAGATCGACGACCGGATCTTCGTCAACCAGCTCGTGCCCGAGCCCTTCGACCTTGAGCGCGGAGACGTCGTCGTCTTCCGCGACACCGAGGAGTGGCTGCCGCCCCAGCCCGAAGCGCAGGTCAGCTGGCTGAAGGAAGCACTCATCTTCATCGGGCTCGCCCCCGACGAGTCGCAGCAGCACCTCGTGAAGCGCGTCATCGGGCTGCCGGGCGACCACGTCATCTGCTGCGACGCCGAGGGCCGGATCACCGTCAACGGCGAGCCGCTCGTCGAGCCCTACCTCTACCCCGGAGCCACGCCGTCGGACCTGCCGTTCGACGTCGTGGTGCCCGCGGGCAATGTGTGGGTCATGGGCGATCATCGCAACGCCTCGGCGGATTCCCGCGCCAATCAGGACAAGGATGGCCAGGGCTTCGTCAGCGTCGACGACATCGAGGGCAAGGCCGCCGTCATCGCCTGGCCCCTGAACCGCATCGGCTTCCTCGGCAACCACCCCGACGTCTTCGACGGCGTGCCCGAGCCCGCAGCCGCGGCAGGACCTGGTCCCTCGGGACCATGACGGCCCCGGGCAGGAAGCGATCCGCCGCGCCGACCCTGACGGTGGAGAAGTCCCTCGCCGCCGACGGACACCGGTACATCGCCGGCTGCGACGAGGTCGGCAGGGGAGCGCTGGCAGGGCCTGTCTCGGTGGGGATCGTCGTCGTCGACCTCGATGCGGCGAAGGGTATCCGGGGAGTGCGGGACAGCAAGCTGCTCCCGCCGGCCGACAGGGAGGCGCTGGTGCCGCGGATCCGCCGCTGGTCCGTCGCGTCCGCCGTCGGGCATGCCTCCGCTGCCGAGATCGACGCGCTCGGGCTCATGGCCGCCCTGCGCGCCGCCGGCAGCAGGGCGTGGGCCTCGGTGCTGGAGACCGTCACCCCGGATGCCGTGCTCCTGGACGGCAACCACGACTGGCTGTCCGCGCGATCCCAGGGACTGCTCTTCGCGACGGGCGACGGCGAGGCCGCGCCGGTCGAGCCGGCAGGCTGCACGGCCCCGGTGCACACCCGGATCAAGGCCGACCTGAAGTGCCTGAGCGTCGCGGCCGCGAGCGTGCTGGCCAAGGTGGAGCGCGACGCCCTGATGGTGTCGCTCGCCGCCGACCATCCCGCCTTCGGCTGGGACGGGAACAAGGGATACGCGACCGAGGGTCATCGTGCCGCGATCGACGCCGTCGGTCCCAGTGCGTACCACCGGAAGACCTGGCGCCTGGGGAGTACCGACCGGCCCTGTGCGCCGCACCTGGAAAGTGGAGGATGATGAACTGATGAGTGCCGAGGATCTTGAGAACTACGAAACCGACATGGAGCTGCAGCTCTACCGCGAGTACCGGGACGTCGTGGGGCTCTTCAGCTACGTCGTCGAGACGGAGCGTCGCTTCTACCTGGCGAACACCGTGGATTTGCAGGCGCGCTCGGCCGATGGCGAGGTGTACTTCGACCTGACCCTGCAGGACGCGTGGGTCTGGGACGTGTACCGCTCGGCGCGGTTCGTGAAGAACGTCCGCGTGATCACGTTCAAGGACGTGAACGTGGAAGAGCTCTCCAAGTCGGACGACATCGCACTGCCCAAGGACGGCACGCTGGGCAACTGACACCCGGCGGGTCCGGGGGGCGACTCTACGCCGGTGTCACACCATGGGGTCGTCGTCGTCCGTACCTCCGTAGGGGAAGGCATCCTCGCCGTCGATCGGCACGTCCGCCGCCTGCTCGAGGCGGTCCGCCTCGGATCCACCGGTCCCTTCGCCGGCGATCCCTCCGCTGACGACGTCGCCGGACCCCGCCGGTGCACCCTGTTCCTGCAGATCGGCCTCGGATCCGCCGTTCCCGCCAGGGGTGGTCCCTCCGCGGGACGCGGTGTCGCCCGCCCCGTCCGGGATGCCCTGCTCCTGCAGGTCGGCCTCACTGCCGCCGGGCAGAAAATCGCTGGTCTCGGACACTGTGTCCTCCTTCGGCTCGTGACGGCGTCACCGTGACGTCGCTCCACCACGCTACGAGGTGAGGCCGAATCGGTGCCACCGAAATCTTCCCGATCGTGCCCTTTCGGACATCGATGCCCGACCCGTCGGTCGGGTTGTCCACATAGGCGCCCTCCGCACGGTGTCGGCGTGCCGCCTCCCGGACTCTGGTGGAGGAGGTGAGTGCCATGCTGGCGAAGGATCGGCTGGGGCGTCGCGGTGAAGCGACAGCCGCTGTGTACCTGGAAGAGGCGGGACTGACGATCGTCGACCGCAACTGGCGGTGCCCGTCAGGGGAGATCGACCTCGTGGCCGTGGACGGGTCGACGCTCGTGATCGTCGAGGTCAAGACCCGGAGCTCGGAGGACTTCGGGCAACCGCTGGAGGCCATCACCGCGGCCAAGCTCGAGCGCCTGTACCTGCTGGCATCGAAGTGGGCGCGGTCGCACAACCTGCGGTTCAGCGGCTTCCGCATCGACGCCGTGGGCGTGCTCGACGACGGCACGGGCGCACCGCGGATCGAGCACCTGCAGGGCGTGATCTGATGACGCTCGGGCGGACCTACGCGGTGTCCCTCGTGGGCATGAACGGGCACGTCGTCGAGGTCGAGGCGGACATCGGCCAGACGCTCCCAGCCTTCGTGCTGCTGGGCCTGCCCGACGCATCGCTCAACGAGGCGAAGGACCGCATACGGGCGGCCGCGCGGAACGCGGGCGTCCCCCTGAGCCGACGCAAGATCACGGTCAATCTCATTCCGGCGTCGCTGCCCAAGCGCGGCTCCGGCTTCGACCTCGCCATCGTGATGTCCGCGCTGGCCGCAGCCGGGGACGTCCGAGGGTGTGGCACCACCGTGTTCATCGCCGAGCTGGGTCTCGACGGTCGGCTCCGGCCGGTGCGCGGGGTGTTGCCCGCGGTGATGGCCGCAGTGCAGGCGGGGCACTGTCACATCGTCGTCGCCGAGGAGAACGCCGCCGAGGCCGCTCTGGTGCCGGCGGCCGCGGTGCGGTCCTTCGGCACCCTCGCCGAGGTGGCTCTGGCCTTCGGCGCCGACGGGGCGCAGGTGACACTGCCCGCACCCCTGCATCACCAGGAACCCGGAACCTCTCCCGTCCAACCCGCACCGCTGAAGGACCTCTCGGACATCGCAGGCCAGCAGGAGGCGAGGTTCGCGCTCGAGATCGCGGCTGCAGGGTCCCACCACCTGCTGATGGCCGGGCCGCCGGGGGCGGGGAAGACCATGCTTGCGGAACGACTCCCGGGTATCCTGCCGGACCTCGAGGACGACCACGCGATGGAGGTCACGGCGATCCACAGCCTGAGCGGCGAGAGGCACTGCACGGCGCTCGTCCGCACACCGCCCTTCGAGAGCCCCCACCACACCGCTACTCCCGCCTCGATCATCGGAGGGGGAAGCGGCATCCCGCGGCCGGGCGCCGCGTCCCGGGCGCACCGGGGCATTCTGTTCCTCGACGAGGCTCCGGAGTACGAGCGCCGGGTACTCGAGGCGCTGCGCGAGCCGCTGGAGAGCGGACGCCTCGTACTGCACCGCGCATCCGGGACCGCCTCCTACCCGGCGCGGTTCCAGCTCGTCCTCGCGCTCAACCCCTGCCCCTGCGGACTCGCCAACGGCAAGGGCATCGACTGCACCTGCACGGCCCAGCAGCGCCGGCGGTACTTCAACCGGCTCTCCGGACCGCTCCTGGACCGGGTCGACCTGCAGCTGGCAGTGCAGAGGGTGAGTCTCGCGGACTACGCGGACGGCCGGCCTGCGGAGACGTCCGACGTGGTGGCGGGTAGGGTCGCGGAGGCGCGGGCAGCCCAGCGGGAGCGACTGCGCCCCTGGAACCACGCGACGAACGCCGAGGTGCAGGGGCGCATCCTGCGCGGCGACCTCGGCCTGCCGCGGAGCGTGACGGCGTCGCTCGACAGGGCCCTGGACAGGAACCTCGTCAGTGCCCGTGGCTGGGACAGGGTGCTCCGAGTCGCCTGGACCATCTCGGACCTCGCCGGTCGCGTGCGGCCGGATGCTGACGACGTCGTCACGGCGCTGGGGTTCCGGCTCCAGGAGCGTGCCGCATGACCGGGATCGAGGTCGACCACCTGGCGAGGGCCTCCCTCTCGCGGTTGTTCGAACCCTCCGACGCGGTCGGCCTGGCTCTGGTGTCGGTGACCGGTCCCGTGGACGCCCTGCGAATCATCCGCCGTGAGGTCGATGCGGGATCGCAGGTGCGGCGTTCCCTGCGCGAGGCACTCGACGTGCCCGATGGCCCCCGCGATCCTTTGAAGGACGGGTTGTCCCGGTGGGCTCCGAGGCTTCGCGACCTCGCTCCCGAGCGGGACCTCGCAACCCTGAAGAGGCTCGGAGGAAGGCTTGTCACGCCCGAGAGCGAGGAATGGCCCGAGGCTCTGGATGACCTGCAATCCGCCAGGCCCCTCTGCCTCTGGGTACGTGGAGGAGCAAGGATTCCGGAGCTCGCCCGCACGGCCGCGCTCGTCGGGTCGAGGGACAGCACCGCCTACGGTGCAGCCGTGACGACGGATCTCGCGACCGGCCTCGCCACGCGCGGATACACCGTGGTGTCGGGAGGCGCCTACGGTATCGACGCCCAGGCTCATAGGGCGGCCCTCGCCTCGGCGGGGGACGGGGACCGCCCGCCGACCATCGCCCTGCTGGCCTGCGGCGTGGACCGGTACTACCCGGCGGGCAACGAGGACCTGCTGCGGACCGTGGCGGCGAGGGGACTCCTGATCTCCGAGGTCCCGCCCGGCAGTTCGCCCACGAGGTGGAGGTTCCTCCAGCGGAACAGGCTGATCGCGGCCTTGAGCGTGGTCACGGTGGTCATCGAGGCACGCTGGCGCTCGGGTGCCCTCAATACCGCGCACCACGCGGCCGGGCTAGGCCGCTCCGTCGGTGCCGTGCCCGGCTCCGTGTACTCCGCCAACTCCGCGGGCTGTCACAGGCTTCTGCGTGACGGCAGTGCTGTGTGCGTCGCGGATGCCGCCGACGTGGTCGAGCTCACCGGGCCGCTGGGCGGAGACGCCTCGGGTGATCGTGCCCGGGCATCCGCTGCCCCGGGACGGGAGCAGGACGGCCTGGCGCTCCCGGACCTGCTGCTGCTCGACGGACTGCCCGTGCGAGCCTCGACGACGGTCGACAAGCTGTCCACCGTCGCGGGCCTCTCCGTGCGGGACGTCATCAGCGGACTGGCACGTCTTGAACTCGCCGGCCTCGCGGTGCGTGCCGATGGCGGGTGGCGCCGCCAGAAGGACTGAGGCTGGTCCGGACCGCAGCACAGGCACCGGAATCCACCCTGCTTTCCCGCACCGCCCTGCCGGACCCGCCGGCTCCCAACGTCAGGAGGACTTCCATGGACAGCAGTTCCAGCACAGGTACCAGCACAGGTACCAGCACAGGCCCCGCTGCAGAGCACGGTGAGCGGTGGTATGTCGAGGTCTCCTCGCCGGTCGGACCGCTTCGGGTCGTCGCCGAGGGCGGCATCATCGTCGGCCTGTACCACGGCGACCACAGCCCGGCGCCCTCGCAGGGTCGACTGGGGCGTCCGACGACTGGTCCGGATACGTCTCCACGGGAGGAGGCGCCGGCACCCGGGCGGGTGGTCGGCCCTGTCACTCCGGACAGGACCATGGCCGTCCTTCGGAGGGCGGCTGCGGAACTCGCCGAGTACTTCGCAGGTACCCGCCGCGCCTTCGAGGTGCCGGTCGGGTTGCAGGGGACATCCTTCCAGGTGGGGGTGTGGGAGGCGTTGACCCGGATCCCCTACGGACAGCGACGCAGCTACCGGGACATTGCGGAGGAACTCGACAACCCGCGCATGGGGCGTGCTGTCGGGGCCGCCGTGCGGGCCAATCCGGTCTCGATCATCGTTCCCGGCCACCGGGTGCTCAGCAGTGCGGGCGCGGTCCTCGGGTACTCCGCGGGCACCGGGATCAAGACAGCGCTCCTCGACCTCGAGTCCGGTCGACAGCGCGGCCCCGAGTCCGGGCGGCAATGATGCGTCGGGCACGGCGACGAAGCCGACGGCCGGAGCGCCCATCAAGCCGCCCATCACTGGATCGGCAGGCCGACCACCAGGCTGACCACCAGGCCGATCACCACGGGAATCAGCGCGCCAGCGGGTCGATCCGGGCGCACGGACCGGCGCACTCCGGCCCGGCTCCCTGCCAAGCCGTCACCTGGCGTGGATACTGGTACCGGAGGCACGATGACGAACAAGAGCGCGGGAACGACCCCGGCCCTGGCGATGGCAGTACGCGGCTTCGAGGATTACCTGACGCTGCAGCGCAACCGGTCGGTGCACACGGTCCGGGCCTACCGGAAGGACCTGGAACTGTTCCTCCGGCATGCCGCGCAGTCCGGGGTGTCGGAGCTGGGACAGCTCGAACTGCGGCACTTCCGGGCATGGCTCGGAGCCCTCGATGCAGCCGGCCTGTCCCGCGCCACGATCGCGCGGCGCGCGGCGTCGGTCCGGGCCTTCATGGACTGGGCGGTGCGTGAGGAACTGATCCCGGTCAACCCCGCGCTGCGCCTGCGCTCCCCGAAGCGGACCGGTGCGCTGCCGGCCGTCCTCAGCCAATCGCAGGCGGGCACGCTGTTCGAGGACCTCGACGAACGGATGCAGCAGGGGGAACCGCAAGAACTCCAGCGGCGGGCGATGATCGAGGTGCTGTACGGAACGGGCGTCCGCGTCGGAGAACTCGTGGGGCTGGACATCGACGACCTCGACACCGAGCGGCGCACCCTCGTGGTGCTCGGCAAGGGGTCGAAGGAGCGGACCGTCCCCTACGGCGTCCCGGCTGCGCACGCAATCGACGACTGGCTCCGACGAGGCCGACCACGCTGGGCGACGGAGAAGAGCGGACCGGCCCTGTTCCTCGGTCGACGCGGCAGCCGCATCGACCAGCGCGCCGTGCGCGCCCAGGTGAAGGACGCACTCGACGCCCTCGGGGACACGGCCGCCCAGGGTCCGCACGCGCTGCGGCACAGCGCCGCGACGCACCTGCTCGACGGCGGCGCCGATCTCCGTGCGGTCCAGGAGCTCCTCGGCCACTCGAGCCTCGCCACCACGCAGCTCTACACGCACGTGTCCGTCGACCGCCTGCGGCGCAGCTACGAACAGGCGCATCCACGCGCCTGATCGACCGGCAGGGGCGTTCCTTCTCCGCCCGTCGACACCCCACGACCGGGCACCTGGCACCCGGGCCGTCCTAGTGGCGAAATTCACGTTCGTCGGGCACAATGAGCAGGAGTTACATCGAACCTGCACATCACGTGCGGGTGGGTCTCGTGAAGTACCCGCTCATCTGCAGTTCCATCATCCGTTGAAGGTCGTTGGGGAAGACGTACCTACAGCTATGGAGGATGGAATGTCTGTTGTGATGGCCCGCGGTGTCCTGTACGTGCACTCAGCCCCTACTGCGTTGTGCCCTCATGTCGAGTGGGCTATCGGGTCCGTGCTGGACAAGCGCATCGACATGGAGTGGACGGCGCAACCTGCTGCGCCCGGATTGCTCCGGGCCGAGCTGTCCTGGGTCGGTCCGCAGGGTTCGGGGGCGCAGCTCGCCTCGGCCCTCCGCGGCTGGGCCCATCTCCGGTACGAGGTCACCGAGGAGCAGAGCGCCGGAGCCGACGGCGGCCGATGGTCGCACACGCCCGAGCTCGGGATCTTCCACGCCACGACGGACGTCCACGGCAACATCATGGTGACCGAGGACCGTATCCGCTACGCGTACGAGGCGGGGGCAGGGGACCCGGCAGCGGTCTACCACGAACTCTCGCTCGCGCTCGGGGAGTCCTGGGACGAGGAGCTCGAACCGTTCCGCCACGCCGCCGAGGGCGCCCCGGTGCGCTGGCTCCACCAGGTCGGCTGAACGTCCCTTCTCCCACACCGCGCTTGCCGTCCTGGCCAGCGAGCCGCTGGACCGCAACGGCCCGACCGGGCACAAGGTCGGCCACGACGAGGAAGGCGCCACCCGCGGGTGGCGCCTTCCTCGCGTCAGCGGTCAGACGCTGCGGAGCACGATGACGGCGTTGTGACCGCCGAACCCGAACGAGTTGCTGAGAGCCACGATGTCTCCCGAGGGCAGGTCACGCGCCTCGGTGACGACATCGAGCGGGATGTCCGGGTCCTGGTTGTCGAGGTTGATCGTGACGGGGGCCTTCCGGTCGTGGATCGCCAGCACCGTCATGACGGCCTCGACAGCACCGGATGCTCCGAGGAGGTGGCCGGTCTGCGACTTCGTCGCCGAGACCGCGACGGAGTCCAGGTGCGCACCGAAAGCCGCCCTCAGGGCGGTGTACTCGGGCTTGTCACCGACGGGGGTGGACGTCGCGTGGGCGTTGACGTGCACCACGTCCGACGCCTGGGCGCGGGCATCGAACAGTGCGGCCTTCAGCGCACGGGTGGCACCCAGCCCCTCGGGGTCGGGCGCGGTGATGTGGTACGCGTCAGCGGTGACCGAGGTCCCGCCGAGCTCGGCGTAGATCCGGGCGCCACGCGCGAGGGCGTGCTCCTCGGCCTCGAGGACCAGGGCGCCGGCACCCTCGCCCATGACGAAGCCGTCACGGCCCGTGTCGTACGGCCGCGAGGCCAGTTGCGGGGCGTCGTTGCGCCGGGACAGTGCCTGCATGGAGGCGAAAGCGGCGATGGGCATCGGATGGATGGCTGCCTCGGCGCCGCCGCACACGACGACGTCTGCCTTGCCGGATCGGATGAGTTCCAGCCCCTGGTGCAGTGCCTCGGTGCCGGAGGCGCAGGCGGAGACGGGCGTGTGGGCACCGGCCCGGGCACCGAGGTCGAGGCTGACGGCGGCTGCGGGGCCGTTGGGCATGAGCATGGGGACGGTCATGGGCAGGACCCTTCGAGGCCCCTTGTCACGCAGGGTGTCCCAGGCGTCGAGCAGCGTCCAGACACCGCCGATCCCGGTCGCGAAAGCGACGGCGAGGCGGTCCTTGTCCACCTCCTCGATCCCGGAGTCGCGCCAGGCCTCACGGGATGCGACGACCGCGAACTGGGTCGAGGGATCCATGCGCTTGGCCTCCACCCGGGAGAGTACCTCCGAGGCGGGGGTGGCGATCTGCGCCGCGAACGTCACGGGCAGCTCGAACTTCTCCACCCAGTCGGCCTCGATGGTCCGCGCCCCTGAGACTCCCTTGAGGGAGTTGGCCCACATGGTGGGGACGTCCCCGCCGATGGGGGTGGTTGCACCGAGTCCGGTGATGACGACTTTGCGTGGCATGGTCACTCTTTCGAAGCGAGGTCTGCGCCGGAGGCACCGGAGCGGGAGGGGAGACTGTTACGGCCGCCCACGGCGGTGACACCGGGGGCGGCCGTAGCGCCGGGAAGTGCAGGAACCTACGCCTGCGCGCCCGAGATGAAGTTGACGGCGTCGCCGACGGTCTTCAGGTTCTTGACCTCTTCGTCGGGGATGCGGACACCGAACTTCTCCTCGGCGTTGACCACGATGGTCATCATCGAGATGGAGTCGATGTCGAGGTCGTCGGTGAAGGACTTGTCCATCTCGACGGACTCGGGGGCGAGACCCGTCTCCTCGTTGACGATCTCGGCCAGTCCGGTCAGGATCTCTTCGTTGCTAGCCATGGTGGCTCCTTTTCTGTTCTTGCCGGTGCGCCGGCGGGGATGGTCAAACCGCGCTGTCGCGGTCTGGGCTTGAAAACTAGGGAAGGACCACGACCTGCGCCCCGAAGACGAGACCGGCGCCGAAGCCGATCTGCAGCGCGAGCTTTCCGCTGAGCGCGGGCTGTTCCTGCAGGACCCGGTGCATGGCCAGGGGGATCGAGGCGGCAGAGGTGTTGCCGGCGTCCACGATGTCCCGTGCCACGTGGACGTGGTCCGGGAGCTTCAGCTGCTTCACCATCTCATCGATGATACGGATGTTGGCCTGATGGGGGAGGAACACGGCGAGGTCCTCGGCTGTGATCCCCGCCGCGTCGAGCGCCTGCTGGGCGACCTTCGCCATCTCCCAGACGGCCCAGCGGAACACCGTCGGCCCGTCCTGGCGCATGGTCGGCCACAGACTCTCGCTGCCGGCGTCCGTTGATTCTCCCGATCCCGCATCGGGGCCGACGCCCATCGAGTAGTCGCGGACGTCGAGCAGGGACCGCGTCATGCGGATGGCCTCGTGCTTGCTGCCGTCGGAGCCCCACACCGACGGACCGATGCCCGCCGTGTCGCCGGGACCGATGACGACAGCGCCGGCGCCGTCGCCCAGGAGGAAGGAGATAGTGCGCTCGGAGTTGTCGATGAAGTCCGACAACTTCTCCACGCCGACCACCAGCACGTACTCCGCCGTGCCGGCGTGCACGAGGGCGTCGCCCTGGGCGATCCCGTAGCAGTATCCGGCACAGGCCGCAGAGATGTCGTAGGCGGGCGCTGGGGTGGCCCCGAGGCGGTCCGCGAGCTGCGCGGCCGCGGACGGCGTCGCGTAGGGGTGGGTCACGGTGGACACCAGGACGGCGCCGAGTTGCGACGCGTCGATGCCGGCGGACGCCAGCGCCTCCCGGGACGCGGCCTCCGCCATGTCGATGACGCTGACCTCGCGGGGCGCACGGTGCCGGGTGACGATCCCGGTGCGCTGCCGGATCCACTCGTCCGAGGAATCGATCCACTGGCAGACGTCGTCGTTCGTGACGATGATCTCGGGGCGGTAGGCGCCGACGCCGAGGATGCGCGTGTGCTCGCGGAGAGGGGCTTGCTTGATGGCGGTGATGCTCACTGGGGTCCTTCGGAGGTAAGGGACGGATCGAGGTCCGTGGTGCGCGCGTGCTCCTCGAGGAAGGTGCGGGCGGCGTCCATGTCCTCCGGTGATTTTACGGCGAGGGTCGCCGTACCGCGCATTCCGCGCTTCGCCAGACCCGTGAGCGTACCGGCAGGGGAGAGTTCTATCATCCCGGTGACGCCCATCGACTGCATCGACTCCATGCAGAGGTCCCAGCGGACCGGGCGTGACACCTGCGCGATGAGACTGTCGAGATTGCCGTCGCCGGTGGCGACGGGCAGGCCGTCGTAGTTGGACATCAGCGTGGCCACCGGGTCGGTGGGTGCGAGCGCGGGCCGCAGCTCCTCGAGCGCCGTGACGGCAGGGGACATGTGGTGGGTGTGGAACGCGCCGGCGACCTTCAGGGCGATCACACGGGCCTTCACCGGTGGATCCTGCGCAAGGGCCGCTAGCTGCTCAAGCGTCCCTGCCGCGACGACCTGCCCGCCGCCGTTCGCGTTGGCAGCCGTGAGCCCCAGGTCCGTGAGCCGCGCCGCGACGTCGTCGGGATCCCCGCCGAGCACGGCGCTCATGCCGGTCGCCGCGGCCGCGGCCGCCTGGGCCATCGCCCCGGCGCGGACACGGACGAAGGCGACGGCGTCGTCCTCGCTGAGCGCCCCTGCGATTGCAGACGCGGTCAGCTCACCCACCGAATGGCCCGCGACGACGGTCGCGGCGGTGAGCGTGGTGCCCTCGAGGAGCAGTCGCGCGGTCACGAGCCCGGCCGCGACGATGAGCGGCTGGGCGACGGCGGTGTCCTTGATCGTCTCCTCGTCCGAGACGGTCCCGTGCCGGATCAGATCGGTGCCCGCGCGGTCGCTGAGCTGCTCGAGGTGGTCCCGTACGCCGGGCAGGTCGAGCCAGGGGGTCAGGAAGCCCGGGGTCTGTGAGCCCTGTCCGGGGCAGGCGATTGCAAGCACTGTTCCAGCTTTCCAAATCGGGGAGGCAATATCGGGTGTTCGGCTGAACCAAGCTGGTTGGAGCTCTTTGTAGGAACTCTACAAGTCTCTGGCCCGCCCGGCAGACCCCGACGACGCCTGCTCGGTGCTGTTCGTCCGGGTGGCACGACCGGTGCCCGGCCCCGTTCCTCCATGCGTGGCCGCCCCGGCCCCCGGCGTTGCGGAGAGGCGACCGACCACCAGCGCGGTCTGGAGCACGAACGCCTCGCGGGCTATCAGCGGGTCCCAGCCGGTCACGTCGCAGACGCGCCGGAGGCGGTAGCGGACCGTGTTGGCGTGGACGAAGAGTGACCGCGAGGTGGCTTCCAGGGAGTGGCCGAGGGCGAGGTAGGCGGACACCGTCTGCTCCAGACCGTTCGAGGCCGCCAGGAGCGGCCGGTAGATGTTCCGCACCAGCGCCCGCCGTGCGGTGTCGTCGCCGGACATCACGCGCTCCGGCCAGAGATCCTCGGAGGAGACGGGACGCGGGGCGCCGGGCCAGGCGCGGGCGGCCGTCAGCCCGGCGAACGCCGCCTGTGCCGACGTGCTCGCGTCCACCAGCGACTCCGCCTCCGGGCCGAACACCACGGCGCCGTCGCCGAAGAGTTCGCTGATCCTCAGGTACGCCTTGGCCGCGTCCCGGACGCCTCCCAGCACGAGGATGAGCCGCTCGCCCTGGATGCCGACGAGGACGTCCTCGGCGAGGCGGCCCGTGACCCGACGCAGTTCGTTGAGGAAGCCGGCATTGGGCTCCTGCGGCGCGCTGCCGACCATGACCGTGATGCGGGCCTGGGACTTCCAGCCGACGGCGGCGATCCGTGAGCGGAGCGCATCGGAGCTCTCACCTCGCAGGATCGCGTCGACCACCAGCGCCTCGAGGCGCGTGTCCCACGAACCACGGGTCTCTGCGGCCCGCGCATACACGTCCGCCGCGGCGAACGCCACCTCCCGCGAGTACCGCAGCACGGCCTCGCGCAGGGGCGCCTGGTCGGCCACCGGCGCCAGGAACGGCACGTGGTCCTCGACCACCTGCACCACCACGCGAATGAGCTGCAGGGCCTTCTGGAGACTGATGGACCGGGTGAGCTCGGTGGGCGCGGTGCCGAAGACGTCGCTCAGCACCCAGGCCGGGGACACGGGCTTCTGGTACCAGTTGACGAAGGAGGCGATGCCCTTCTGCGCCACCATGCCGAGGGCGGAACGCTCATCGGGGCGCAGCCCGCGGTACCACGGCAGGTCCGCATCGAGCTGACGGAGGGTGGCCGTCGAGAGGGAACCGATCGTGGCCCGCAGTTTCTCGACGGTGGCCGGATCCGGGGGAGCGGCACCGGCGTTCGTGGCTCCGGGCGCGCTCGGGGCGCCGCCGGGGGCAGCTTCTGGGTGCGGCATCCTCCGAGCATACGGTCTCGGCGCCACCGGCTTCCATTTGTGGAGGAGCTACAAAAAAGGCGACGGCGGGAGCAGCCGTGAAGCTGTTCCCGCCGTCACCCTCAGGGACCGCGGACCGCTAGGAGTCGCCGCCCGCGTTGCCGGTGGTCCCGGCGTTCACGTCGAGCAGGCGGTACTTCTCGATCGCCTCCTTCGGCGCGTTGGCGTCGACCTCACCGCGGCGTGCGAGCATCTCCAGCGCACGCACCACCACGGAGTGGCTGTCGATCTTGAAGAACCGGCGCGCCGCCGCACGGGTGTCAGAGAAACCGAACCCGTCCGCACCGAGGGTCGCGAACTCGTTCGGCAGGAATTGGCGGATCTGGTCCGGCACGGCCTTCATGAAGTCCGAGACCGCCACGATCGGGCCCGTGGCACCCTCGAGCTGCTGCGTGATGAACGGCTTGCGCGCGTCGGCCCCGGGGGTGAGGAAGGCCTCCTCCTCGGCGGCGAGGCCGTCACGGCGCAGTTCGTTCCACGAGGTCACGGACCAGACATCGGCCGAGACGCCCCAGTCCTTCGCCAGGATCTTCTGTGCCTCGAGCGCCCACGGCACCGCCACGCCGGAGGCGAGCAGCTGCGTGCGGGGGCCGTCCACCTTGGCGGGCTTCAGCAGGTAGATGCCCTTGAGCACGCCCTCGACGTCCAGGTCCTCCGGCTCCGCCGGCTGCACGAACGGCTCGTTGTACACGGTGACGTAGTACATGACGTTGCGGAAGGATTCCGGCTTGTCACCGATGTCCCCGTACATCCGGTTGAGACCGTCGCGCATGATGTGCCCGATCTCGTACCCGAAGGCGGGGTCATAGGTGATGACGGCGGGGTTCGTCGACGCGAGGATCGGCGAGTGCCCGTCGGCGTGCTGCAGGCCCTCTCCGGTCAGTGTGGTGCGCCCGGCCGTGGCCCCGATGATGAACCCGCGGGCCATCTGGTCCGCGGCGGCCCAGATGGAATCACCCGTGCGCTGGAATCCGAACATGGAGTAGAACACGTAGATCGGGATCAGGGGCTCGCCCTGCGTCGCATAGGCGGTACCGGCGGCGGTGAATGCCGCCATGGATCCGGCCTCGTTGATGCCCGCGTGCAGGATCTGGCCCTCGATGGACTCCTTGTAGGCGAGGACCAGGTCGCGGTCCACAGACAGGTAGTTCTGGCCGTTCGGGTTGTAGATCTTCGCCGTGGGGAAAAACGAGTCCATGCCGAAGGTGCGCGCCTCGTCGGGGATGATCGGCGCGATGCGCTTGCCGAACTCCTTGTCCCGCATGAGGTCCTTCAGGATGCGCACGAAAGCCATGGTGGTCGCGGCCATCTGCTTGCCGGACCCGCGCTTGGCCATCTCGTACGCCTTGTCGCCCGGCAGGACGACATCGGTGTGCTTGGTGCGCCGTTCGGGCACGAAGCCGCCGAGTTCGCGGCGCCGCTCCATGAGGTACTTGATCTCGGGCGCGTCGGCGCCGGGGTGGTAGTACGGCGCGTTGTAGAGGTCGTCGTCGATCTGCTCGTCGGTGACGGGGATGCGCAGGTGGTCGCGGAACGCCTTGAGGTCGGCGTTCGTCAGCTTCTTCATCTGGTGGGTCGCGTTGCGCCCCTCGAAGTGCGGCCCGAGGCCGTAGCCCTTGACGGTCTTCGCGAGGATGACGGTCGGCTTGCCCTTGAACTCCGTGGCCGCCTTGTAGGCCGCGTAGACCTTGCGGTAGTCGTGGCCGCCGCGCTTGAGCTTCCAGATCTCGTCGTCCGAGAGGTCCTCGACCATCGCCTTGGTCTCGGGGGACTTGCCGAAGAAGTGGTCGCGGACGAATCCGCCCGACTCGGCCTTGTAGGTCTGGTAGTCGCCGTCGGGCGTCTGGTTCATGATGTCGACCAGCGCACCGTCGGTGTCCTTGGCGAGCAGCGAGTCCCACTCGCGTCCCCAGACGACCTTGATGACGTTCCAGCCGGCACCGCGGAAGAACGCCTCGAGCTCCTGCATGATCTTGCCGTTGCCGCGGACGGGTCCGTCGAGCCGCTGCAGGTTGCAGTTGATGACGAAGTTCAGGTTGTCCAGCTTCTCGTTGGCCGCGAGCTGGAGCAGGCCGCGCGATTCCGGTTCGTCCATCTCGCCGTCGCCGAGGAAGGCCCAGACCTGCTGCTCCGACGTGTCCTTGAAGCCGCGGTTGTGCAGGTAGCGGTTGGACTGCGCCTGGTAGATGGCGTTCATGGGGCCGATGCCCATGGAGACCGTGGGGAACTCCCAGAAGTCGGGCATCAGGCGCGGGTGCGGATAGGAGGAGAGCGCGTGGCCCTCCTTCGACTTCTCCTGGCGGAACCCGTCGAGGTCCTCCTCGGTGAGGCGCCCTTCGAGGTAGGCCCGCGCGTACATGCCGGGGGAGGCGTGTCCCTGGAAGAAGACCTGGTCGCCACCGCTGGGGTGGTCCTTGCCCTTGAAGAAGTGGTTGAAGCCCACTTCGTACAGCGTCGCCGCACCGGCGTAGGTCGAGATGTGCCCACCGACGCCGATCTCGGGGCGCTGTGCGCGGTGCACCATGACGGCGGCGTTCCAGCGCATCCATGCGCGGTACTTCCGCTCGATCTCCTCGTCACCGGGGAACTCGGGTTCCTGGTCCGCGGGGATGGTGTTGACGTAATCCGTCGTCGTGACCATGGGCACGCCCACGGACTGCGCACCGGCACGCTGGAGGAGCGAACGCATGATGTACTGCGCGCGCTCGGTGCCCTGGGTGCGGATGAGCTGGTCGAGGGATTCGATCCACTCCGCGGTCTCCTCGGGATCGCCGTCGGGCTTGCCGACGGTCAGGCCGCTCAGAATATCCGCCGTACCTTGTTCTACAGCCACGCGATATCTCTCCACTTCCACAGATCTTGTCTGTGTCGCTTAGTGCCTGCGCACGGCTCGTTGCGCCCGCGCAGAGATGCCGGCCCGGTGCTATCACCGCGGCCATATATCACTTCACTCTATCGCCGCGGCGGGGTCCATGCGTAGCAGGATCAGGGTCTGGGAGCAGATTACGCCGAGGGCTTGCCCACACCGCGTTCCCGGACCCGACCGCCGGGTGGCGCCTCCACCACCGAAAACGGCCGACCGGCTTGATGCTTGGCGCATAAGGGTGTTGGCTGGTAGGCATGTACATCCATACGAGGGCCGGTCACGCGACAGTCCCGTCTTTTCAGGAGGAGTTAAGTGAGCGAGGCTGAAGCCGCCACTGCGGTCAACGTGGCAGGCAAGTTGGGTTTCAAAGATGGCGACCTTGTCCAGGAACTCGGCTACGACGACGACGTCGACTTCGACTTCCGCGACCACCTCGAGGACGGCATCGGATCCGAACTGCTCACGGAGGACGACCAGGATGTGGTGGACGGCGTTATCCTCTGGTGGCGCAGCGGTGACGGTGACCTCGTGGACGCGCTCGTGGACGCCCTGACCTCGCTCGGGGCGACCGGCGTGGTCTGGCTGCTCACTCCCAAGTCCGGACGTCCGGGTTATGTCTCCCCGGCCGATGTGCAGGAAGCGGCGCCCACCGCCGGGCTCCACTCGACGTCGTCGGCCGGCGTCTCCCGGGAATGGTCGGCGACGCGGCTCGTCAGCCGCCGGAAGCAGTAGCCGATGGCGCTGGAGGTCGGGTCCGTCGCGCCGGGATTCAGCCTGGACAATCAGTTCGGTGAGACCGTCGAGAGCGGATCCCTGGTGGGCGGGTCGGTGGTGGTCTTCTTCCCGTTCGCGTTCTCACGCGTGTGCACCGACGAGCTCGGCCAGCTGCGGGACAACCTCGATCTGTTCGACGCCGCGGGAGTGACCCTCTTGGCGGTGTCCGTCGACCACAAGTACACGCTGCGCGCGTTCGCCGACGCCAACGACATCTCCTTCGACCTTCTCGCCGACTTCTGGCCGCACGGCGCCGTGACCGGCGCGTACGACGCCTTCGACAGCGAGCACGGTTACGCCGACCGGGTCAGCTACGTGCTGGACGGATCCGGGACGGTACGCGCCGTCGTCTCCTCGTCCCATGGGCAGGGCCGGCCCATGACCGACTACGCCCGCGCGCTGAGCTCGGTCGAAGCGGCCCTGTGAGCGACGGGCCGGCGCCCGGGACACCGGACGTGGCCGGTCCCAGATCGAACCCGAGGCTCGGCCTGACCGGGTTCGTGAGTGCCACCCCCGCGGAGGGCCTCGCCCCGCTGAAGCAGGACGAGCGGCGCCTGCTCGACGAGGCGGTCGCACTGCTCGGCGGTCTTCGGCTCGCCGTGCTCACGGGCGCCGGACTCAGCACGGACTCGGGTATCCCGGACTACCGCGGGCCGGACTCCGCGCCGCGCAACCCGATGACCTACCAGCAGTTCGTGGGCGACGAGGCGCTCCGGCGCCGCTATTGGGCGCGCAACCATGTGGGCTGGCGGCACCTGCGCCGCGCCGACCCGAACGCGGGCCACGCCGCCGTGGCGCTGCTCGAGCAACGCCACCTGCTGTCCGGCCTGATCACCCAGAACGTGGACAAGCTCCACTCCTCGGCCGGCAGCGTGAACGTGATCGACCTGCACGGTACGTTCGACCGCGTGGTGTGCCTGCAGTGCGCATCGACCTTCCCGCGCTCCCGCATCGCCGAGATCCTCGAGGAACTGAACCCGGGATACCTGGAGCGGGAGTCCGACGCCGGGGACGTCGCGCCCGACGCGGACGCCGACGTCGACGATACGGCCGACTTCGTGACGGCGCCCTGCCCCGTCTGCGGCGGGATGCTCAAGCCGGACTTCGTCTACTTCGGCGAGAACGTCCCCAAGGGCCGGGTGGCGGACGCCTACGCGATGGTGGACGCCGCCGGTGCGCTGCTCGTCGCGGGATCCTCCCTCACCGTCATGAGCGGCCTGCGGTTCGTCCGTCACGCGTTCAAGGCGGACAAGCCGGTGGTGATCATCAACCGCGGGTGGACGCGTGGTGACGAGTTCGCCTCGCTCAAGATCGAGGCCGGCGTCTCGGAGGCGCTCACCTACCTCGCCCGGCAATTGCCCGATCTGGCGCCGGCGTAGGTACTCATCGGTCGCGCGTGCAGGTAGTCCACGCGGAAAGCAAGTAGGGCTTACTGGTTACGCGCCCTTTCGGTTCGGCATACGTTCATCCCATCGGTCTCTCACACGGGGTGAAAATGCGTTCTTCAACCAGGTCTCTTCTTCTAGCTTTCGGCACGGCGGCGGCTCTCGTCGTCACCCCTCTGGCGATGGAGCCCACGCGGCAGGCGGCCGACGCCCCTGCCGTGGCCCCTGTCGTCGCCCAGCCTCCCGCAGCGGACCCGGCCCCGCCCGTCGCGGTAGAGGCTGCAGTGTCGCCCGTCGTCGACCCACCGGTGACGGACGCGGATCCTGTGTCGGACCCCGTGTCCGAGCCGGCGCCCCCGATCACCCGACCGCCCGGCAGCGGGATGGGCGGCGACCTGCCGCCCGGCCTCCTGCCCGACCCGGCCTACCCGCAGTGCCCGATCACCGAGGACGGCGCCTGGTGGACGGACCCTGCGGACCCCTACACCTGCATCCCGCCCGGATCCATCCCCTTCCACGAACCCACGCCGCCGGGGATCGACCCGGAGCTCCTCGAACCGATCTTCGAGGAGCCGGGGATCGCACCCGGCGCCGGGGACGACTGCCGCACCGCCGGGGCGCTGCGATGCACCGTCACGATCATGGGGCAGGACTACGTGGTGACCTTCGCGGACGGCAAGCCGGTCGGCGTCCTGGAGGTCCAGGACTAGACCCTCCCGGTCCGGCAGGGAGCTGTCCGCGCCGGTCGACCACGCCGGCGAGGGAGGCGCACCGCCGGCAGTGGAGGTCGAGAGCCCGTCCTCGCGGGCGCCACAGGTGGCGTGACCGCTCGCCGTGGGACGTTCCTTCCGTGGATCGCCGCAATGGTCCTCAACCGGACACCGCGCTCCCGGATGTTCATCGGGACGCTGCGCGCACCATGGTGAGGCCGGCTCCTGCCTGCGCCTGTGGGAGGTGGAGTCGCCCGGGACAGCAGAGAACCCCGCCATCCGGGCCTGCGGGCCGGGGAATGACGGGGTTCTTCGTGGTGGGTCCTACCGGGATCGAACCGATGACATCCACGGTGTAAACGTGGCGCTCTACCAGCTGAGCTAAAGACCCTCACCCTGTGACGCTCCGTTCCGGCAACTGCCGGGAGGCTGCATCACGAGGGTCGACTATACCGGCTCGGCGCGGAGTTCCGCCAATCCGGTGGACGTGCTACTCGCCGGCGGCGAGCTGTCCGCAGGCGCCGTCGATCTCCTTGCCTCGGGTGTCCCGCAGCGTCGTCGGGATGCCGGCGGCCTGGAGGCGGCCGATGAACTCGGCCGTCACGTTCTTCTCCGACGCGGTCCAGATGGAGCCGGGCGTCGGGTTGAGGGGTATGGGGTTGACATGCACCCAGCCGCGGCCGCGCTGGTTGAGCTTCTTCGCCAGCAGGTCCGCACGCCAGGCGTGATCGTTCATGTCCTTGATGAGCGCGTACTCGATGCTCACGCGGCGACCCGTGGTCCGGTAGTAGTTGTACGCGGCGTCGAGGGCCTCGTCCACCTTCCACCGTGTGTTCACGGGGATCAGCTCGTCGCGGAGCTCGTCGTCGGGCGCGTGGAGCGAGAGCGCGAAGGTGACCGGCAGGGACTCGGCCGCGAGCTTGTTGATCGCGGGCACCAGGCCCACCGTCGAGACGGTGATGTTGCGCGCCGACATGCCCAGGCCCTCGGGGGAGTCGTCGACGAAGCGGTGCAGGGCGGCCATCACGCGCTTGTAGTTGGCCAGCGGCTCGCCCATCCCCATGAAGACGATGTTGGTGACGCGGTCGGCGTCGTGCCCGCCATCGGTGCGGAGAGCGCCCAGCGCTCCCTCGGCGAGGGCGCGGTTGGCGGCGACGACCTGGTCGACGATCTCCGCCGTCGACATGTTGCGGGTCAGTCCGGCCTGGCCGGTGGCGCAGAACGGGCAGTTCATGCCGCAGCCGGCCTGCGACGACACGCACAGCGTCACCCGGCCGGGGTAGCGCATCAGCACGGACTCCACGAGGGCACCGTCGAAGAGGCGCCACAGGAACTTGATGGTGTCACCGTTGTCCGTGGTCAGGCGCTTGACCTCGGTGAGGAGCGGCGGGAACATCGCCGCGACCAACTCCTCGCGTCCGGCCTTCGGGAGGTCGCTCATGGCGGCCGGATCCGTGGTGTAGTGCGTGAAGTAGTGCGTGGACAGCTGCTTGGCGCGGAAGCCCGCGTGCCCCAGCTCCTTCAGCCGCTCCTGGCGCTCGGCGAGGGTGAGGTCGGCCAGGTGGACCGGAGGCTGGCTGACCCGCGGCGACTTGAACTGCAGCAGGGGCCTGCCGTCGCTGGAGACGATCGGCTGCGAGCCCTCCACTTCGGGACGCACCTGCGGGCGCGGCGAGGAGGGGGCGAGGGCGGGGGTAACCGTAACGTCGGACATCCTTATCATTCTTTCACGGATGGTGCCAACGACCCAGCCGGAGAGCTGTCGCGTCCGACACGTCTCATGCGACGCCCCCGTGACACATTGGGTCGGCGCGGCACACTCTCTGGCGGCGGGCGCCGCGACGGTAATAGTGTGAAACCGCATGGCCCGCGCAGAGAACCACCGGAGCACCGGCATCTGCAGCGCCACCCCACCCGCTGACGAACGACGGAGAACACATTGAGCGCACAGATCGGTGTCACAGGCCTGGCAGTGATGGGGGCGAATCTCGCCCGGAACCTGGCCCGTAACGGCTACACCGTGGCCCTGCACAACAGGTCGGTGGAGAAGACGGACGCGCTGCTGCACAAGCACGGCGGGGACGGCGACTTCATCCGGACCGAGACCCTGCAGGAGCTCGTCGACTCCCTCGAGAAGCCCCGCCGGGTCCTGATCATGGTGAAGGCCGGCAAGCCCGTGGATTCGGTGATCGACCAGCTCACCCCGCTGCTGGAGCCGGGTGACATCGTGATCGACGGCGGCAATTCGCACTATGAGGACACGCGGCGGCGTGAGGCGGCCCTGTCCGAGCACGACCTGCACTTCGTCGGGGTGGGCGTCTCGGGAGGCGAGGAGGGCGCACTGCTGGGCCCGTCGATCATGCCCGGAGGTTCCCGGGAGTCCTACGACTCCCTCGGACCGATGCTGGAGAAGATCTCCGCGAAGTACGACGGCGAGCCGTGCTGCCGCTGGATCGGCACCGACGGGGCCGGGCACTTCGTGAAGATGGTGCACAACGGCATCGAGTACGCGGACATGCAGGTCATCGGCGAGGCCTTCGATCTGCTGCGCTCGGGTGCCGGGATCGAGCCGGCGGACCAGGCGAAGATCTTCACGGACTGGAACGCGGGCACGCTGTCCTCGTTCCTCATCGAGATCACCGCGGAGGTGCTCGGGCACACCGACGCACGCACCGGCAAGCCGTTCGTCGACGTCGTCGTCGATGCCGCCGGGCAGAAGGGGACAGGCCGCTGGACGGTGGTCTCCGCGCTGGAGTTGGGCAGCCCGACCTCGGGCATCGCGGAGTCGGTCTTCGCCCGTGCGCTGTCCTCGCAGCTCGAGCAGCGCCTGGAGGCGCAGGACGCCCTGCAGGGCCACGAGGCCACCGTCGAGGTGCCGGAGACGTTCGTGGAGGACGTACGGCTCGCCCTCTACGCGTCCAAGCTGGTCAGCTACGCCCAGGGCATCGACATGCTCACGGCGGCGGCGAAGGAGTACGGCTGGGAGCTCAATCTCGAGGAGATCGCATCGCTCTGGCGTGCCGGGTGCATCATCCGCGCGGAGCTGCTCGACGACATCATGAAGGCCTACGCCGTGGCCGACGAGCGCCCGGCGAATCTCCTGCTGGCCCCGGCGTTCACCGAGGCGATCGCGGGCGCGATCCCGGCGTGGCGCCGCGTGGTGGCCACAGCCGTGCAGCTGGGCATCCCGGTCCCGGTCTTCTCGGCCTCGCTGGCCTACTACGACGGGCTGCGCCGCAAGCGCCTCCCGGCAGCCCTCACGCAAGGCCTGCGCGACCTGTTCGGCGCCCACACCTACCACCGCGTCGACACCGACGGCACGTTCCACACGCTGTGGGGCGAGGACAAGTCCGAGATCGAAGCCGTCGACACCCACTGACGGACGCCGGACACACAGGAAGCCCCGGACCGAGGTCCGGGGCTTCTCTGTGTGTGTCGCCTGTCCCGTCCTAGATGTAGAGGGCGGGATCCACGTACTCGGCCGGATCCACGGCCGGCTGCGTCTCACGGCGGGAGTCGCGGTGGCGGAACGTCGCGGGGATGCCGGTCACGATCGAGTCCGGCGGCGTGTCCTTGACGACGACGGCATTCGCGCCCACCGCGCTCCCGGCGCCGATGGTGATCGGACCGAGCACCTTCGCTCCCGCGCCGATGGTCACGCGGTCACCGATCGTCGGATGGCGCTTGACCTTCTCGAGCGACCTGCCGCCCAGGGTCACCCCCTGGTAGAGCATGACGTCGTCGCCGATCTCCGCCGTGCTGCCGATCACGATCCCCATGCCGTGGTCGATGAAGAACCTGCGCCCGATGGTCGCCGCCGGGTGGATCTCGATCCCGGTCAGCGCCCGGGCCAGCTGCGACATGACCCGCGCGGGGAAACGCAGCCTCTCGTCACGCCACATGCGGTGGGTGAGCCGGTGGACCCAGATGGCGTGCAGCCCCGAGTACACGAGCGTGTTCTCCAGGGACCCACGGGCAGCCGGATCGTGGGTGCGCGCGGTGTCGAGGTCCTCACGCAGTCGTTCTAGGAAGCTCACCGGCTGTACCCTCTCGGGGGAATCGTCAGGAACGGGTCAGGGACGGGGCGGCGTCAGCCGCGGATGTCGTCGAAGAGCACCGTG
This sequence comes from Arthrobacter sp. MDT2-16, assembly GCF_054510925.1. NCBI lineage: Bacteria > Bacillati > Actinomycetota > Actinomycetes > Micrococcales > Micrococcaceae > Arthrobacter > Arthrobacter sp. MDT2-16. Next base: position 338,500 of record NZ_JBTNDP010000002.1, on the reverse strand, counting down.
GAGATGTAGCGCTCGCCGAAGTCGCAGACGACCGCCACGATGAGCTTACCGGCGTTCTCGGGTCGCTTCGCGAGTTCGAGCGCGGCCCACACGATGGCACCCGACGAGATGCCGCCCAGGATGCCCTCCTGGGTGCCGAGGGCGCGGGCCACGCGCACGGAGTCCTCGACGGTGGCGTCGATGACCTCGTCGTAGGCGTCGCGGTCGAGGTTCTCGGGGATGAAGTTGGCGCCGAGTCCCTGGATCTTGTGCGGACCGGGTGCGCCGCCGTTGAGGATGGGGGAGTCGGCCGGTTCGACGGCGACGATCCGCACACCGGGCTTGCGCTCCTTCAGCACCTGCCCGACGCCGGTGATGGTGCCACCCGTGCCGACGCCGGCCACGAAGATGTCCACCTCGCCATCCGTGTCCTCCCAGACCTCTTCGGCCGTGGTGGCCCGGTGGATCGCCGGGTTCGCAGCGTTCGCGAACTGCTGCGCCCAGATGGCGTTCTCCGTCGTCGCGACGATGTCCTTGGCACGCTCGACGGCGCCGCGCATGCCCTCGGAACCCGGCGTCAGGACGATCTCGGCGCCGTAGGCCCGCAGCATGACCCGACGTTCGGTGGACATGGTCTCCGGCATGGTCAGGAGGACCCGGTACCCGCGTGCCGCACCCACCATGGCCAGGGCGATCCCGGTGTTCCCGGAGGTGCCCTCGACGATCGTCCCGCCCGGGCGGAGCGCCCCGGCCTTCTCCGCCGCGTCGATGATGGCCACGCCGATGCGGTCCTTCACGCTGTTGGCGGGATTGTAGAACTCGAGCTTGACGGCGACCTGCGCGTCGAGGCCCTCGGTGAGGCGGTTGAGGCGGACGAGGGGCGTCCTGCCCACCAGCTGGGTGACGTCGTCGTAGATCTTTGCCATGGGGAGCCTGCCTGTTCGCAAGAGGTGGGAGTGATCGGGTCGGTCGTGGCAGGGCGGATGACCGCCCCCGGACCGACGGCGGTCAGCTTAACGGGTGGGCACCTGCCGACCTAGGCGGCGAGCCACTGGGCGTAATATTTGCGGGCCTTGGACAGCTTCGGATTGATGATCACCTGGCAGTAGCCCTGCTCGGGGTGCTTGGCGTAGTAGTCCTGGTGCCAGTCCTCCGCGACGTGGAACAGCGGGAGCCTGCTGACCTCGGTGACGATCGGGTTCTTCCAGTTCTCCTGGTTGCGGCGGATCGCGTCCTCGAACAGTGTTTTCTGCTCGGCGTCCTGGTAGTACATGACGCTGCGGTACTGCGTGCCGACGTCGTAGCCCTGCCGGTTCAGGGTGGTGGGGTCGTGGGACACGAAGAACATGTCCAGGATCACGTCCTCGGGGATGACGGACTCCTCGAACGTCACCGCGACCACCTCGGCATGCCCGGTCATCCCGGAGCAGACGGAATCGTAGTCGGGGTGCCTCGTGTGGCCGCCGGTGTAACCGGACACCACCTCGGTCACGCCGCGGGTCTTCTGGTAGAGGGCATCGAGGCACCAGAAACAGCCACCTCCGAGCACAAAAGTCTTCATGTCTGTGTCAATGCACGGTGCGCCCCGATGATTCCCGTCCGGAATCCGCCCCGGGCGAACCTTGGAGGCTTGGAGGGGCGGTCGGCGGCGGGTATTACTGGTGTCATGGAACAGAACGAGCAGAGGGCCGTTGCCGGCCTGTCGGGTCTCGCGGTGGCCACCCTGGAGGGTGGAGGATCCGGGCAGGCCGTCCGGGTCCCGACCGTGGGCGACGTCCTGGTGGCGATCGAGGAGTTGTGGCCGGAGAGCCTCGCCGAGGGCTGGGACGCCGTCGGACTCGTCGCGGGCCGGTCGGAGAACCCGGTGGGGAAGATTCTCTTCACGGTCGATCCCTCCGGTGCCGTCCTCGACGAGGCGCTGGAGTGGGGTGCGACGATGATCGTCTCCCATCACCCCCTGCTCCTGAAGCCCGTCTCCACCGTCGCGGCGTCGGGTTTCAAGGGTGACGTCGTCCACCGGCTGATCGAGGCGGGCTGCGCCCTCGTCACGGTCCACACCAACGGTGACAGCGCCGTCGGCGGTGTGTCCGACGTCCTCGCCGACGCCCTGGGTCTGCAGGACGTGAAGCCCCTCGCTCCTGCCGCGAACGGGCTGCCCGAGGAGGGGATCGGGCGGGTCGGCGACCTGGCGACGCCGGTGGCGCTCGGCGACTTCGCCGAGACCGTCTTCTCGATCATGCCCGCCGTCGCCGGGGGAGTGCGTGTCGCGGGCGACAAGGACGCCCTGGTGCGCCGGGTCGCCGTGTGCGGCGGGGCGGGTGACTCCCTGTTCGACCGCGTCCGCTCGAGCGACGCGGACGTCTACGTGACCGCGGACCTCCGTCACCACCCGGCCTCGGAGGTGCGGGAGGCGGCGGCCGGAGGAACGCCCTACCTGATCGACGTCTCGCACTTCGGCAGCGAGTGGCTGTGGCTCACGCCGGCGGCGGACGCCCTGGGGGCAGTGCTCGCCGACCAGGGATTCATCACCGACATCCGCGTCAGCGGGGTCAATACGGACCCCTGGGACTTCGTCCTGACCCCCGGCCACTGACCTGCCCCCGAGCCGCGGCTGACCGTCCGGGTCGTCGTGGTGGCCTAGGCTTGGACGACGCCCCTGCCCGCCCGTCGAGCCCCACCCGTCCTACCCTGGAGGTTAATCCGTGGCCAAGGCTGCACCCGAGGAACAACGTCGCCTGCTCGACCTGCAGGCCCTCGACTCGACCCTCAACAAGCTCTCCCGCCAGGCCGTCGCCGCCCGCGGGAACCCCGCGCTTGCCGCCGTCGCCGCGCGCGTGGCCGAGGTGGACGCCGAGCTTGTGCGGGCCGGCACCGCACTGGGGGACCTCGAGCGTGAACTGACACGCGCCGAGGACGAGGTGCAGTCCGTGGTGACCCGCCTCGAGCGTGACGAGAAGCGCCTCAACAGCGGGACCGGGACGTCGAAGGACCTCACGGCGCTGCAGCACGAGGTGGGCACGCTGACCAAGCGGCGGTCCGACCTCGAGGACATCGAACTGGACGTCATGGAACGCGTCGAGGCCGCCCGCGCCGCCCGCGCCGAGGTCGAGGAGCGCACGGACGCCGTCCGGGCCGAACTCCGCGGACTCGAGGAGGCACGCGATCTCGAACTCGCCGACATCGAGGTGCAGCGCGCCGACGTCCAGGCCCGCCGCAACGAACTGGCGTCCACCTTCGAGGCCGGACTCCTCGCCCTCTACGAGCGGATCCTCGTGAAGCGCGGTGTCGGTGCCGCGCGGCTCTTCCACGGCAAATCGGAGGGCTCGGGCATGCAGCTGAGCCCGGGCGACCTCCGCGACATCGCCGACTCGGCTCCCGACGACGTCGTGCTGTGCCCCGACTCGGGGTGCATCCTCGTCCGCTCGAGCGACTGGGGCACTGCGCAGCCGTGAACCACCAGCAACTGTTCGACCCTTATGAGAACGACACCCCCGAGCACGAGGATCCGGCGGACGGGCCGTCCCGCCTCGTCGTCGAGGCCGACGGCGGCTCCCGCGGCAATCCTGGGCACGCCGGGTACGGCGCCCTCGTCCGCGATCCCTCGACCGGGCGGATCCTCGTCGAGAAGGCCGCGTACATCGGAAAGGCCTCCAACAACGTGGCCGAGTATTCCGGCCTCGTGTCCGGGCTGGAGCTCGCCCGCGAGATCAACCCCCGGGCGACCGTCCACGTGAAGATGGACTCGAAGCTCGTCGTGGAGCAGATGTCGGGCCGGTGGCAGATCAAGCACGCCGACATGAAGGTGCTCGCAGCGAAGGCCCGCAAAGTCCTCGACCCTCGGCGCGTCACCTACGAGTGGATCCCGCGCGAGCGCAACAAGGACGCCGACCGGCTGTCCAACGAGGCGATGGACGCCGGCATGGCCGGCGTCCCGTGGAAGCCCCGCACCCCTGCAGCCCCGGCACCCGGTCAAGGTTCCGGGACAGGTGCCGGTTCCCCCGCCGGTGCGGCCGCCGGATCCCCGGCGGAGGCGCCGCGGCCGGCGGGCAGGCTCCACCACCTCGAGGTGTGGACCACGGACCTCCCGGCGGCGGAGGCGAGCCTGGGCTGGCTGCTCGAGCGGCTCGGCTTCCCGCGCAAGGAGTCCTGGAAGGACGGCGTCAGCTACGGGTCCGACGAGTTCTACCTCGTGCTGGAGAGCGGTCCGGACGTGGCGGACGGGCGTCACGAACGCCGTCGTCCCGGCGTGAACCATCTCGCCTTCCGCGCCGGCTCGCGCTCGGCCGTGGATCTGCTGGCGCGGCGCGCCGCGAGTCACGGCTGGTCCCTGCTCTTCGCGGACAGGCATCCCTTCGCGGGGGGACCGGAGCACTACGCCGCGTACCTCGAGAACGCCGAGGGGTTCGAGGTGGAGCTGGTCGCCGACTGACGACCGTCAGTCGAGCACGATGTCCAGCTGGGCCGGCTTCCTCGCCGTCGCAGGTCGGAGGTCGGCCGTCCACTTCTCACGGGCCGCTCCCAGCAGGGCTTCCGGGGTCGCCGGGGCCGCACCCCGCCGGGTAAGCAGGTGGCGCGCGAACTCCCCGCGCGTGTGCTTGGCGAAGTGGGACACCACCGTCCGCCTGCCGTCGCGCACCTGGAACACGTTGACGGCGGCGCTCTGCCGCGTCGGCGGGGTCCAGGCGGCCGCATAGGTGCTCGAGCGGCAGTCGACCACCAGGCCGGCGCCCGCACGATCCGCGAGGGGCTGGGTGAGGTGTTCCTTCCAGTAGGAGGCCAGGCGGCCCGTGCCCGGCAGGTCCACCGACATCGACAGGCGGTAGGCGGGGATCCGGTCGCCGAAGGCGATCGCGCCCCAGAGGCCCGACACCACGATGCACTGCTCCCGCGCGCGGCGCTTCTGTCCGGGCGTCAGCGAGGCGTAGCCGAGGGCGTCGTACAGGACCCCCGAGTAGACGTCGTGCGCCGGAGCAGCCGGCGCGACGTCGAGCACCAGATTCCGCTGCACGTCCTCGACGAGGGACGCGCCGACGCCGAGGACAGCGTGCGCGTCGTCGGCGCCGCTGGCGTCCTTCAGCGCTGCGAGCACGGCCCTGCGGGCCGGGTTGAGTGCGGGGAAGTGGAGGTCCTCGAGGTGGACGGGGGTGCCTCGACGGGCTGCGGACTTGCCTTCGGACGGGGGGAGCAGGATCAGCACCGATCAACCCTACCCAATGTGCGCGGCCCTCCCGTCGCCGTCCGGGCGGGCGCTTTCTCCGACTAGAATGGAGAACGGATGGGTCGACCAGGCGGCCGCGTTGGACGGGGCATCAGCCCGATCCACCGAGGAACGTCCGGGCTCCGCAGGGCAGGGTGGTGGGTAACGCCCACTCGGGGTAACCCGCAGGCCAGTGCCACAGAAAAGAGACCGCTTCCCGCTGCAGGCTTCGGCCCGCGACGGGCAGTAAGGGTGAAAAGGCGGTGTAAGAGACCACCAGCATGCCGGGTGACCGGCATGGCTCGGTAAACCCCACCCGGAGCAAGGCCAGACAGTGCGCGTCATCAGGGCTGCCCGCCCGAGTGCACGGGTAGGCCGCTGGAGGGCGTCGGCAACGGCGTTCGTAGATGGATGGCCGCCACTCGCGCGCCGGCAACGGCGCACGATGACAGAACCCGGCGTATCGGTCGACCCATCCCTCGGCCCAGGCCCGAAGCCGTCGGCGCGTCGTTCGTCATCGAACGGTGCCCGCCCGAATAGTCTGTGATCACCGTCGTGGGTCTCCTCGATGAGCACGACGGTACGGACGGGTCGGCCTACTGCTGGGGCTTGGGGCTGACCCGTTCACCTTCCCCTCACGCCGCGAGGAAGCACGCCCGGCCTGTAGGTTTAAGCGGTCCCCCGTACCCGGTCTCAAGAGGTAGGGGGACCGCCCGGCGTCTATAGCCGCCTCGGGAGCCGGTCGACCGCGATACTGCTGGGGGAACGATCGCGGGACCCACTCCCGATATTCATTCTCCGCTTCTCCCGTGGGGTCGGCAATCTGCGGGGTGCCTCTAAGCCAACGGAGAACGCGGGAACTTTCGCAGACGGTGCCGTAGGCAACGAATTATCGGACGGCACGCCGGGTCCGTCAAGACGCGGTGAAGTCGTTCGGGTCTTCCCCTCGAGGCGCCTCGGGCTCGTCCGCACGCTCGGCTAGGGTGATCGGATGAGCGCTGGGAGTACGGGGGAGGGGCACCTGCTGGCGCGCAACTCCAATTTCCGCTCCCTGATGATCTCGAGCACGGTCGGCGTCCTGGGGAATGCCGTCGCCGCGGTGGCGCTTCCCGTCATCGCCGCCGTGGAACTCGAGGCGAGCAACTTCGCGGTCGCCACGCTGGCCGGTATGACCTTCCTGCCCTGGCTCCTCTTCGGTCTGGTGATCGGCACCTGGGTGGACCGGTTGCCCCGCCGCCCCGTGATGCTGTGGGCGTTGGCCGTCCGCATCGCCACCCTCGCCCTCCTGCCGCTCGGCTTCTGGCTGGGCTTCCTCTCGACACCGCTCCTGTTCGGGGCGGCCTTCACCGCGGGGCTGGCCTCCGTGTTCTTCCAGCTCGCGGATGCCGCAATGGTGCAGCAGGCGGTGACGCCCGACGAGTTGATGGAAGGCAACGGCCTGATCACCGGAGCCGGGGCCGCGGCGGACGCCGCCGGCCGTTCCGTCGCCGGATGGCTCGCGGGAGCTGCGGGCGGATCCAATGCGCTGATCGTGCAGCTGGTGGCCTCGGTGGTGTCCCTCCTGGCTCTCCAGCGGCTCGACGTGAAGGAGATCGTGCAGCCGCAGAGCAGGCCGCACATCCTCCGCGAGATGCGGGACGGGCTGCGCTACACCTTCAGCACAGCTCCACTGCGCGCGATCCTGCTCAATGCGGCACTCTGGAACCTGGGCGGCAACATCGCGGCGTCGCTCCTGGTGGTGCTGGTCCTGAGGACGCTGGGGGAATCGGAGGTGTGGCTCGGGTTGCTGCTGGCGGCAGCCTCGGTGGGTGGCGCGATCGGCGGCACGACGGCGCATTGGATGGGGAAGCACTTCGGGTCCGGGCCGCTCTGGCGCTGGTCCATGGTGCCCGGGGTCTTCGGCTACGCCTCACTGCTGGTCCTCGCCCCCGGCTGGGGGATGCTCTGGGGAGTCATCGGCCTGTTCGTCATGGGCGCGAGCGTCGCGTGGAACATCGTGGTGGGCACGAGTTTCCGCCAGCGGGTGTGCCCGCCCGACATGATGGGGCGCCTCGGAGCGGCGTCGCGCATGGTGAGCTGGGGCATGCTCGCGCTCGCGAGCCTGCTGGCGGGCGTCCTCGCGGAGACGATCGGCATCCGCGAGGCGGTGCTCGTCGGCGTTGTCATCGCCTGCCTGGCGCCGCTCGTCGCCCTGCTCGGGCCGCTGCGCGGCATCCGGCGCCTCGAGGACCTCGTCGAGGTCCCCGCGCCCGGCCGGTTGAATGTCGCCGAGAACCTCTGACCACTGCCGGCCGAAGCCTTCGCGGCAGCGGTCGCGCACGTGTACCGCGGTCGCGCGTACCAGGCGCGTCCGGTGCTCCCAGGCCCTAGTGGCCGAAGGGATCCGGATCGACGCCGGGCATCCACGTCAGGCCCGGAACACCCCAGCCGTGGTTCTTCACGCTCTTGCGGGCCTTCCGCGACTGGCGCGCGTCGAGCCGGTCGACGTACAGCTTCCCGTCCAGGTGGTCGTACTCGTGCTGAAGGCAGCGGGCGAACCACCCCGTGGCCTCGAACTCGACGGCAGCGCCGTCGCCGTCGAAGCCCGTGATCCTCGCCCACTCGGCACGCTTGAGGGGGAACGCCTCCCCGGGGACGGACAGGCAGCCCTCCGACTCGTCGTCCGGGTCGGGAGCGGATCCGGGGACCTTGGAGGTGACGAGGGTGGGATTGACGAGCACGCCACGCGGCGCCACGTCGTCGTCGTTCTCCATGCCGTACACGAAGACCCGCAGTCCGACGCCGATCTGGGGCGCCGCGAGCCCCACGCCGTTCGCGGCGTCCATGGTCTCGAACATGTCGGCGATGAGCATGCGCAGCCCGTCGTCGAAGGAATCGACCGGCAGGGCCCGCCGGTGGAGGACGGGTTCCCCCGAGATCACGATGGGATGCACTGTCATGGGACCTACCTGTTCTGCGTGGGGCTGTCGGCGATCGACCGGCCGATGGATTCGCGCATGATCTCGCTGGTCCCGCCGAAGATGGTCAGCAGACGCGCGGCCAGGAAGGCCTGCGAGACCGGGTATTCGAGGATGTAGCCGTAGCCGCCGTGCAGCTGCAGGCAGCGGTCCGTGACGGCCTTCGCGCGTTCGCTCGCCCACAACTTGGCCTGCGCGGCGGCGGTAGGGGTCAGCGTGCCGGCGTTGAAGGCGAGGACCGCCTGATCGACGAAGGCCTCGGTCACCTCGATCTCGGTCAGGAGATCGGCGAGCACGTGCCGGATGGTCTGGAAGTCGAGCACGCGCTCCCCGAAGGCGCTGCGCTCGGTCACGTACCGCAGGGTCTGCTGGTAGGTGGCCCGCGCGAGGGCCGCAGCGGCGACGGCGATGCCGAGGCGGCCCTGGGGGATCTGCTCGAGGCTGTAGCGCAGGCCCTGGCCGACCTCGCCCACGAGGTCGGCCCCGGGTACCCGCACGTTGTCGAAGAACAGCTCGGCCGTGTCCGAGGCCCGCAGCCCCATCTTGTCGAGCTGGCGGCCGGGGGTGTAGCCCTCGCCGCGTCGCACCATGAACAGGGAGAAGGAGTCACTGGCCCCGCGGCCCGTGCTGCCGTCCGTGCGGGCGAGCACCAGCGAGGCGTCACCGCTGATGCCGTTGCCGATGAACACCTTCTGGCCCGTGATGAGCCAGTCGTCACCGTCGCGCACGGCGCGGGTGCGGATGCCCCGCAGGTCGCTGCCGGCTCCGGGCTCGGTCCAGGCGCAGGAGGTCACGATCTCGCCGGAGACCATGCCGGGCAGCCACCGCTGCTTGAGGTCCTCCGACCCGTGGGCCAGCAGGTGCGGGAGCACGAGGTCGTCGTGCAGGTGGAACGCGAGCCCGACGGCGAGGTGGTTGCTCCGTGCGAACTCCTCGTCCAGGACGGCGCGGAAGCGGTAGTCGGGCATCCCGGCTCCACCGAACTCCTCGGGGACCGCCAGTCCCAGCAGTCCCTGTTCGCCGGCGGCGGTCCACACCGACCGGTCCATCATGTGCTGCTGGTCCCACCCGGCGTAGTGGGGGGCGACGGCGCGCTCGTTGAACTCGCGGGCGACGTCGCGGAAGAGCTCGTGATCCTCGTCGAACACTGTGCGTTCCATGGTCTGGTCCTTCGGTGCTGTCAGCCGGCGGGCGCAGACCGAGGGCTGGCGTCCGGGGCTGGGCTTGATGGGGCCGCAAATGCGTATGCCGCCCCGGATGATCTCCGGGACGGCATCTGCGGCCGGGATGTCTCCCGGCATCTGAGGGTGAGTAACGGGGGTTGAACCCGCGACCTCCTGGACCACAACCAGGCGCTCTGCCAACTGAGCTATACCCACCATGCGCCTAGCCGGACAACCCGGGTCGAACTCGATCCGGGCCGCCTGCGACAGGCAGCGGATACAAGTTTACACACATTTCGGTGTGCTCCCGACAGGGCGTGCCTCAGGTCGCGACGGTACCCGCGACGGTGCCCGCGATGGCCTTGCTGGTGGCCGAGTCCGGCCCCGGGGAGGGCACGAAGACCGCGGCGCGGTAGTAGCGCAGCTCCGTGATCGAATCCTCGATGTCGCCCAGGGCCCGGTGCCCGCCCGTCTTCGCCGGTGACTGGAAGTAGGCGCGGGTGTACCAGCGGCGTGCGAGTTCCTTGATGGTGGACACGTCGATGACCCGGTAGTGCAGATGGTCGACGACGAGCGGCATGTCGCGGACGAGGAAGTTCCGGTCGGTGCCGACGGAGTTGCCCGCCAGCTGCGCCTTCCGCGGCTCCGGGACCCAGGTCCTGATGTACTCCAGGACCTGCTGCTCCGCCTCGCCCATGGTGATACCGCCGTCGAGCTCCTCGAGCAGTCCCGAGGTGGTGTGCATCTGCCGCACGAAGTCGCCCATGTGCGCGAGCGCGTCGGTGGGAGGCTTGATCACCACGTCCACGCCGTCGCCCAGGACATTGAGCTCGGAATCCGTCACGAGGACGGCCACTTCGATCAGGGCGTCGTTGACGAGGTCCAGCCCCGTCATCTCGCAGTCGATCCAGACGATGGGGTCATTCGATATCGGCATTCGACCAATGTACCGTCCGTCACCGACGGCGCCCTGCGTGAGCCCGGCACCCTGTCGGCGCGCCTGCGCGGACCGGCGCGTGCACTACCCGCGAAGGGGCCCGGTGCTAATATTCGAACAGTTCGCTCACGGCTGCGGGGAGATCTGGGTGACCCCGCCGCTTCCGGCACGGGCACCGCGGAGTCCGCCGTCAGGCCGCCCCGGCGGCCCGCGACGACGGGCGTGCGACGCCGACCCCCTGCTTGCCGACGATTGGAATCGCCCCGATGCCCGCCCAGGTCCCGCTCACGAAGGTCGAGACGCAGCCGGGCCCACACCGCCCCGACGTCGCGGTCGTGCAGGGGTTCATCGGTTCCCTGCTGATGTGGATGGGGTCCCTCGGCGTCGGCTGGCTGTCGCTCGCCTCCGCCGAGCTGAGGCGCAATCCCGTCATCATCTGGCTCCGCTTCGAGCCTGCCGGGGCCGTGCTGTCGGTGCTGCTCCTGGCGCTGGGCGGCATGCTCCTGATCCGGGCGTGGCTCCGCCTGGGCCAGAGACTGAACGGGTGGTCGGACGACACCAGGCCCTACCTGATGAAGGCGATCATCGCCTGGACCATCCCGCTCGCTGCCGCGCTGCCGCTGTTCAGCCGTGATGTCTTCGCGTACATCGCGCAGGGCCAGGTCATGGTCGCCAAGCTCAATCCGTACGTCGACGGCTACTCGCAGATCTCCAACTACCTGCAGATCGGGGCCGACGACCTCTGGGCGCAGAGCCCCACGCCCTACGGGCCGGTGTTCCTGTGGATCGAGGAGGCCATCGTCAGGATCACGGGCGGGCACCCCGACACCTCGATCATCCTCTTCAGGGTCGTCGCGCTCATCGGGGTGGCCCTGTGCGTGTACTACGTCCCCAAGCTGGCGGAGCTGCACTCCATCAACCCGAACCGCGCCCTGTGGCTGTCCGTCGCCAACCCGCTGTTCCTCGTCAACTTCGTGGCAGCCATCCACAACGACTCCCTGATGATCGGCCTCGCACTCGCCGGGCTGTACCTCGCCGCGACCCGGCGACCCGTCCTCGGGATCCTGCTCATCACCCTGTCGGTGGGCATCAAGCCGATCACCCTCATCTTCCTGCCGTTCATCGGACTGATGTGGGCGGGCAAGGGCGCCTCCTGGCCGCGGCGCTTCCTGTACTGGTTCCTCACCGCCGCCCTGTGCCTCGGGGTCCTGGCGGTCATGGGGTACATCAACACCTTCGGCTTCGGCTGGGTGGGGGCACTCAGCACGCCGGGCAGCGTGTGGATCTGGTACGCACCGGTCGGGTTCCTCGGCCTCGTCATCGCGACGCTCGGCGACGCCGTCGGGCTGAGCGGCTGGGACATCGCCAACGGCTTCCACACCCTCGCGCGCCTGGCGTCCCTGGCCATCATCGCGCTGCAGGTCTTCCGCGGCGACCACAGCCGCCTCGTGCGCCGGCTCGCGATCGCCTTCGCGGCGATCGTGCTGCTCTCGCCCATGATCCAGTCCTGGTACGTGGTGTGGCTCATCCCGCTCTTCGCCGTCACCGGTATCCGGGACGACTGGCAGGTGAAGTTCCTCTACTTCACGGTCGCCTTCTTCATGGTCTACGCGATCACCGACCAGCTGGACATCTTCCCGTACTTCGACTTCAGCCTCATGATGGCGCGTCAGGTGGCCGCCGTCGTCGCCCTCGGATTCGCGCTCTATCTCGTGTTCGTGGACCCGCGGACCAAGGTCCTGTTCCGCAGGCGATACCGTCCACTGGAGCCGGGGCAGCTGCACTGACCGGCCCCGCGAGGGTGCGAACGGGGCACTCATCAGCGAAACCGGACATGCGGGACGGGCGCCGAGCGGCGATACTGAGCAGATGATTGAAACAGGAACGACGACGTACACCGGCGAGTTCGAGATCACCGGCTGGGATGCCGAACCCTACACCGAGCCCGGGAGTACGGGTGAGCTCTCCCGGGTGCGCGCCGAGAAGGTCTTCGAGGGCGAGATCAGCGGGACGAGCACGGCCGAGCTCCTCATGGCCGGCAACGACATCGGTGCCGGCTACGTGGCGTCCGAACAGTTCGTCGGGACGGTCGGGGATCGCACCGGGTCGATGACCGTCCAGCACTGGGGGGTCGCCGAGGGAGCCGAGGCCGCGAGTTCGGGCCACATCATCCCCGGCTCCGGCACCGGGGGACTGCGCGGCATCTCGGGCAAGGCGGTCTACTCGCAGGACCCCGACGGGCAGCACCGCCTGGAACTGCGGGTGAGCTTCGCCGAGGAGTAGGCCGCCGGCGGGCGGTACCGATCGGTGGCAGGTGCCCATAGTAAACTGGGGGAACTGCCTCCGTAGCTCAGGGGATAGAGCAGGGGCCTTCTAATCCTCTGGTCGCAGGTTCGAATCCTGCCGGGGGCACCACACGAAGGGCCGGACGCCGGGCGTCCGGCCCTTCGGCGTCCGCGGCGGCCTCGAACCGGCCCTGCAGCTGCGGGCCGCCGCCGTCATGCAGAGCCGGGGCCACCTCCGCCTGTCGGCCCAGCGGTTGTCAACATAGCGTCCCCTCCCGCGATGCCGCCGCCGTATTCCGCCGAGACTGGCTGGAGGCCGGCACCCACCGCCGTCCTGGTGACCTAGGGAAGGACGAATCATGACTGACAGCATCACCGTGCGGGGCTACGTCGCCACGGAGGTACGGCTGACCTCGGCGCAGAGCGGGCTCGCGATCGCCGGCTTCCGCATGTGCACCACGGAGCGTCGCCTCGACCGGGAGACCAACACGTGGGTGGACGGGCACACCAACTGGTATTCGGTATCGCTGTTCCGCCAGCTCGCGACCAACGCCGGAGCCAGCCTCAAGAAGGGCGATCGCGTGATCGTCACGGGGCGGCTGAAGATCCGACCCTGGAGCACTGCGGACGGCCGGACCGGCACCTCCGTGGAGATCGACGCCGACACGGTGGGCCACGACCTGATGTGGGGTACGGCGAACTACAGAAGGACGACAGCCGACCGATCCGACGCCCACCCCGTGTCCGGCTTCGACGGGCACGGGGTGGGTGTCCCGGCCGACGACATGCCCGAGGGTGTGGACGCCGCAACGGGCGAGGTCTACGACACGGCGTCGGACTTCGGCTCGGTCGACAGCGAGGTCCTCGGCGAAGTACACGGCGAGGTCGATGGTGTGGACGATGGTGCCTCGATGGACGGTGCCTCGAACGGACACGGGACCGGACGCGACCACGTCCCGGAGGCGGAAGCCGTTCCCTTCTGAGCGGATGCAGGCTGGTTGCTGATGCGTCCGCGAGGGTGTAGTTCCGGTGCGTACGGTACGTCCTTCGAGTCCGGTGGGTCCGAGGAGTCCCGGGGGAGTTCAGGGCGTCCAGCACTTCCGGGGAGATCGAGCGGCGGGCCGCAACCGACGAGCGGCGTGATGACCGGGAGGGCACTCGGGCGCATGGCAGGATGGGCTCGTGATGACAGCAGCCCCGGCAACCCCGCACCGCCGGATCCACGGCCGGCGTCCCACCGCCACCGCTTCGATCCTGGCGACGGCCGCGGTGGCCGTCCTCGCCCTCGGGTCCTGCTCCGCCCCCTCGACGGAGGCGGGCCGCGGGACGTCCTCGAGCGCGACGGCTGACCAGGCCGCGGAGTCCCTTCCGCGCGACCAGGGCACGGCCGTTCCGGCACCGCCCGCCTCGACAGCCGACCCGGCAGCGCCGGGGACGGACATCGCGAGGGTCGCCGCTTCCGTCGAGGCCGCCGTACGGGCGCTCGCAGGCAGCCAGGAGTCGGTCACCAGCGACCAGGTCCGGGGTGCCGTGGCGCAGGGGTTCACCGATGCGGCTGCGGTACCGGAGTCGCTCGAGGTGTCGATCGACCGCACCCCGACAGGCCTGGACGTCGACGCGATCCAGGGCGCCGGTCTCCTGCAGGGGAGCTGCGTGTTCGTCGAAGTACGCGAGGGGACGGTCTCGGCGTCCGTGCTGCCGGTCCTGGCATCGGGGCGGTGTTTCGTCGGCGACCAGCGCTAGCGCTGTGACGTGCCGGTGACGATCGGCTGAGCTGGTCCCTCGGGGGAGGACGGGCCGCCGAGTGTGGAAACGCGGCGGGCAGCCACTAGCCTTGAGGGTATGGCGGAATTTATCTACACAATGACCAAGGCCCGCAAGGCCGTCGGCGACAAAGTCATCCTCAACGATGTCAGCATGTCGTTCTTCCCGGGAGCGAAGATCGGCGTCGTCGGCCCGAACGGGTCCGGCAAGTCCACCATCCTGAAGATCATGGCGGGCCTGGATACGCCCTCGAACGGTGAGGCCCGTCTGAGTGCCGGCTACAGCGTCGGTATCCTCCTGCAGGAACCGCCCCTGAACGAGGAGAAGACCGTCCTCGGCAACGTCCAGGAGGGCGTCGGGGAGATCTACGCCAAGATCCAGCGCTTCAACGAGATCTCCGAGGAGATGGCCAGCCCGGACGCCGACTTCGACACGCTGCTCGACGAGATGGGCAAGCTGCAGGAAGCGATCGATGCCGCTGACGCCTGGGACCTGGACTCCCAGCTCGAGCAGGCCATGGACGCCCTGAGATGCCCGCCGCCGGATGCCGACGTCACCGTCCTCTCCGGTGGAGAGCGACGCCGGGTGGCGCTCTGCAAGCTGCTGCTGCAGAAGCCCGATCTGCTGCTCCTCGACGAGCCCACCAACCACCTGGACGCCGAGAGCGTGCTCTGGCTCGAGCAGCATCTCTCGTCGTACGCCGGCGCAGTCCTCGCCGTGACCCACGACCGCTACTTCCTCGACCACGTGGCCGAGTGGATCGCCGAGGTGGACCGCGGCAACCTGTACCCCTACGAGGGCAACTACTCCACCTACCTGGAGAAGAAGCGCGCGCGCCTCGAGGTCCAGGGCAAGAAGGACCAGAAGCTCTCCAAGCGCCTCACCGAGGAACTGGAGTGGGTCCGCTCCAACGCCAAGGGACGCCAGACGAAGTCCAAGGCACGCCTGAACCGCTACGAGGAGATGGCTGCGGAGGCGGAGCGCACCAGGAAGCTCGACTTCGAGGAGATCCAGATCCCGCCGGGCCCCAGGCTCGGCAGCCAGGTCATCGAGGCCCACGACCTGCGCAAGGGCTACGACGAGCGCATCCTCATCGACGGGCTGTCCTTCTCCCTCCCGCGCAACGGCATCGTGGGCGTCATCGGCCCGAACGGCGTCGGCAAGACCACGCTGTTCAAGACCATCGTGGGCCTCGAGCCCCTCGACGGCGGAGAGCTGCGCATCGGCGACTCGGTGAAGATCTCCTACGTCGACCAGTCCCGAGGCGGCATCGACCCCAACAAGAGCCTCTGGGAGGTCGTGTCCGACGGCCTCGATTTCATCCAGGTGGGCCAGGTCGAGATGCCGTCGCGCGCCTATGTCTCGGCGTTCGGCTTCAAGGGACCGGACCAGCAGAAGAAGGCTGGGGTGCTCTCCGGCGGTGAGCGCAACCGCCTGAACCTCGCGATGACCCTGAAGCAGGGCGGCAACCTGCTGCTCCTCGACGAACCGACCAACGACCTCGACGTGGAGACGCTGTCGAGCCTGGAGAACGCCCTGCTGGAATTCCCGGGCTGCGCCGTCGTCGTCTCGCACGACCGGTGGTTCCTCGACCGGGTGGCCACGCACATCCTGTCCTACGAGGGCACCGAGGAGGACCCGGACAACTGGTACTGGTTCGAGGGCAACTTCGACGCGTACGAGCAGAACAAGGTGGAGCGCCTGGGCCCCGACGCCGCCAAACCGCACCGCGTCACGCACCGCCGCCTCACCCGCGACTAGCGGCAGGAGACCGGCCCCGGAGGTATCCCGGCCGGCGCGCGACACAGCAGAGGGACACGGCGGATGCCGTGTCCCTCTGCTGTGCGGTGTCCCGCAGTCCGGTCGTAGCCCGACCGCGTCACCCTTGCGTGGAAGCGCCCAGGACGTGCCGGCCGGATCAGGTCGACGGGATGCGGATCATGCCCTCCTGCGCGACGCTGGCCACGAGTTCGCCCGCCCGGTTGTAGATGCGCCCGGCGGCCAGGCCGCGTGCGCCGGAGGCGCTCGGCGAGCTCTGGACGTAGAGGAGCCACTCGTCCACGCGCACGGGACGATGCCACCACATGGCGTGGTCGAGGCTCGCGACGCTCATGCCCGGCTGGACCCAGCTGAGCCCGTGCGGCCGCAGGATCGATTCGAGGAGGGTGTAGTCGCTCGCGTAGGCCAGGGCCGCCCGATGGAGGTCGGGGTCGTCGGGCAGGGGTCCGAGGCTGCGCATCCAGACGGCGTTGCGGGGTTCGCGCGGGCCCTCGTTGGTGAGGTAGATCGGCGCATCCACATGCCGGATGTCGAACGGGCGCTCGAAGGCCCATGCCCTGGCCACCGGGTGGTCGAGCGAGCCGAGCAGGTCCGCGGTCGTCGGGAGGCTCTCCGGGTCCGGCATGCCCTCCGGCATGGTGTCCTGGTGGACGACGCCCTCATCGGGTTCCTGGAAAGACGCGATCATCGACAGGATGGGGACGCCGTTCTGGTAGGCATGCGTCCGGCGCGCGGAGAAGGATCGACCGTCCCGCAGCCGCTGCACACCGAAGGTGATCGGCTGCTCGGCGTCACCGGCGCGCAGGAAGTAGGCGTGCATCGAGTGGACGTCGCGGGAGGAGTCGACGGTGCGCATCGCCGCGATCAGTGACTGGGCGAGGACCTGCCCGCCGAACACGCGCCGGCCCGGCTGACGGGCGGAGGAACCCACGAAGATCTCCTCGTCAGTCTGCGCCCCTTCCGCGCTGCTGAGATCGAGCAGCCCGAGGAGCGTCTGCGTCGGATCGGTGGCGGGCTCGGCGGCAGCGGCAGGGGCCGCGTGCGGCTGGTCGGTCATGGGGTCCTCGCGGTGGTGTCGGCGGAGCGTCGGGTGGAAACGATTACCCCCGACACTAGACGGACGCGTCCGTCATGCTCAAAACCACCTTCCCGCGGCCACCGCGGGGACCCACTGCGCGCCGACAGGAGCCGCGGTGAAGGGCCGCTCGAATTGTTGAGAGGATTGCACCATGCCCCCCGTGAACACCTTCCCCCTCCACCTGCGCTTCGGCGACGAGGATTCGTACGGCCACGTCAACAACGTCCGCTTCCTGCAGTTCCTCGAGGACGCTCGCGTCCAGCTGATGAGCGAGGCGCACCCGGGCGGCTCCTTCCTCGAACTGGTCGATCCCGATCACTACGCCCTCGTGGGACGGCAGGAGATCGAGTACCGGGCGCCGCTGAACTTCAGCACGCAGCCCGCCGCCGTCGAGATCTGGGTCACCGCGGTCGGCGCGTCCAGCTTCGACCTCGGCTACGCCGTCCGCGACCGGATGGAGACCGAGGGAAGCACCACGACGGCGATCGCGGCGACCACCATGGTCCTGGTCAGCCGGAGCACGGGGCGGCCCGTCCGCCTCTCGGACACCCAGCGGGCCGTCCTCCTGTCATGGCAGGGTCCGGCCGTCCCGTTCCGCCGGTCCCGGGGCAGGTAGGCGCCGTGTCATCCGCGGAGCTGCGGTTCTCGGACACGCGGACGGTCGCAGATTTCAGGACCTTCACCGCCCGGGCGCGGGCGAACGACGACGGCGGGATGCGGGTCGTGGCGGTCGGCGCCGTCGCAGCGGCGTACGTCCGCGTCCTCGGCCCCACGGTGCTCGGCGAGCCGCTCCCGACCGTGCTCGGACTCAGGACGATGGCGCTCGAGGAGGAGGCGCACGTCGACGTCACGGTCTCCCTCGGGTCCGTCCTCGACAGACTCGCGCGCATGCCCTCCGATGCCGTGGTCTTCCCGGTGCCCGCCGTGACGGTCACCGAGACCTGGGCGGGGATCCTTCCGCCACGCTCCGGCTGGACCCGCGCCGGCCAGGTGCCCTGCGACGTCCTCGACCGCGCGGCGAAGGACGGGATCGGGGAGGTGGCGCGGACCCTGCCCGAGCGTCCCGGCGCGCCGCTCGTGAGCAGCACGCGGGCGGCGGTGTGGGGCCGGCCCCTCGACGGCGTCGCGGGGCCGGTGCCGGCGGGAGCCGCCTTCGGCGCCTACAGTCTGGGGTTCCTCGTGCCGGACGGTACGGCGACCGTCCACGTCAACGGGCGCTGGTCCCGTGTGAGCACGAGCCGCGGGCATGTGCTCGTGCGGGCGGCGGCCCTGCTCTGACCCGGCGCGGGACCGGCCGGCCTAGTCCGCGGCGTTGACCATCGAGTGCGCGGCGCGCTCGAGGTAGTCCCACAGTGTCGCCTCGTGCAGGGGTGCGAGCTGGAGGGTGTCCACGGCGGCGCGCATGTGCTGCAGCCAGTGGTCGCGCGCCAGCGGCCCGACGCGGAACGGCATGTGCCTCATCCGCAGCCGCGGATGCCCGCGCTGTTCGCCGTAGGTCCTGGGCCCGCCCCAGTACTGCTCGAGGAAGAGGAGCAGGCGCTCCTTGGCGGGCTCGAGGTCCTGCTCCGGGTACATGGGGCGCAGGACGTCGTCGTCCGCGACGCCGTCGTAGAACGAGTCCACGAGCTTCACGAACGTCTCGTGACCGCCCACGGTCTCGTAGAAGTTCTCCGTGTACTGGGGCTGGCTGAAACCCTGGCCGGCGGCGACGAGCCGCTCGACGGGCAGCGCCGACCGCGCTCCGGCCGACGGCGGGGACAGCTGCGTGGAGGACTGGTCCGGCCGGGCCGTCGGGGCTCCCGCCGCCGGCTCCTGGTCGGTTCCGGGGTGCTCCATGCCGGCGCGATCCTGCTCGCTCATGCCTGGCTCTCCGCAGCAGCGGAGGAGGGCTCGGGGGGAGGGGCGATGTAGTCGCCCTGTGAGCGGTTGCCCACCTTCGTGATGTCTCCGTTGCGGACGTACCAGACGGCCCCGTGCTCGTCGACCATGCGCGTGATCCTCAGGCCCAGCGACTGCACCACCCCCACGGTCTCGCCGATCTCGATCGTGTCCCCGATGCCGTACTGGTCCTCGATGGTGATGAAGAACCCGAGGAACGCATCGCGGATCACCTCGCGGGCGCCGAAACCGATGGCGATCCCGACGATCCCGACGCTGGCGAGGATGGGGCCGATGTTGAACCCGAGTGTCTCGATGACCATGAGGATCGCGATGACGGCGATCGTCCCGGCGGCGACGCTGGAGAGCAGGCCCCCGATCGTCTCGGCGCGCTGGACGCGCCGTGCGCTGTCGAACGGCCGCAGGGCGGGCTGGGCCCACTTGAAGTGCGGCTTCTTGAACACGCTGTAGCCGTTCTGGACGCGCGTGACGGATCGCGCGATCAGGTAGCGGACCACGAGCCACAGCAGGAGCGCGCCGATCAGGATGATCAGGGCGGCGATGACCTGGCCGCCGTAGCCGAGAGGGGTAAGGAATTCCATGTCGTCACTTTCATGCAGGCATCCGGGGGAGTCCACCCACGAGGGCGCAGGGGCGCGCGGGGATGCCTTAATAGGCTACAGCGGCGTACACGCCCCTGGACCTCCGGGGGTTCCTGCTCAGTCGGCGGGACCGGCCGAGGTGGGTTCATGACGGACGGGGAAGGCCAGCGACCGGGCGATGAAGCAGAGCCGGTTGGCCTCCGCGTGCAGGGAGTCCGCCAGGGCGGACTGGCCGGCGTCGGCCAGCTCGACGACGGGGCGCAGCACCATGCCGGTGAACTCGCCGCTGCCGTCAGGGTTGAGGTGCAGGGTTCCGGTCGCCGCGTCGCTGTACCCGGTGACGACCACTCCTGCCCTCACGGCGACGTGCAGGTAGGACAGCATGTGGCACTGCGCGACGGCTGTCAGCAGCAGCTGTTCCGGGTTCCACCGGTCCTTCGAGCCGTGGAACGTGGGGTCCGCGGTGCCGAGGAGGCGGCCCGGGCCCTCCACGTCCACCTCGTGGTCCCGGCTGTAGGACCGGTAGCCCGAGGTGCCCGTGCCGAGATTGCCCGTCCAGCGGATCCGCGCCGCGTAGGAGTGCTCCTGCAGGTTCATGCTCCGACCCTAGTGCGGTACGGGCGGGGAGCGGGGAGGACCCGCGGAGTCCTCCCCGCTCGCTTCCGCCTACCTGTCGGCGGCCTGCGCCTTCAGCGCGCGCACGATCCCGTCGCGGCTCTCGAGCACGAGCCGGCGAAGCGACGGCGCATCGGCGCCGAGTTCGGCGAGGAACGCATCGGTCCGGTCCAGGGTGTCCTGCGTCGTCAGGAGCGAGGGGTACAGGCCCACGACGATCTGCTGGGCGATCTCGTGCGTGCGGGTCGACCAGACCTCGCGCAGCGACGCGAAGTAGCGCTCGACGAACGGCTCCAGCAGCGCGCGGTCGTGCACCCTGGTGAAGCCCGCGATCATCGAGCGCTGCGTGGCGTTGGGGAGGTCCGTGGCATCCACGAGCGCCGCCCAGGCCGCTTCCTTCGCGTCCGCCGTCGGCAGTGCCGCCCTCGCGGCGGCTGCGGCGAGCTCGCCCGTCGCCGTCGAGTCCTGCACCAGTTCGGCGTCGATCTCGGCGGCGCCGGCACGGCCGCCCACCACGAGGCTGGTCAGCAGCTCCCACCGCAGGTCCTGGTCCACCGAGAGGCCCTCGGGGACGTTCCGGCCCGTCAGCATCGCCTCGACGACGTCCAGCTGTGCTGCGGTGCGCGCGTGCGCCGAGAACGCCTTCGTGAACTGCAGCTGGGCGTCCGACGCGGGGTCCGCGGCGAGGGCGAGCTCCAGCAGGCTGTCCGCGGCGGCATCGCCCATGGCCTCCCGGTCCGCGGGATCGACGTAGAACGCGAGGGTCGAGGCGAGCTGCCGGAGCAGGACCAGCACCACCGACGAGTCCGACTCCGCGCCGATGTTCCGCAGCACGAGTTCCACGTAGTCGCGGGCGGGCGTCTCGCCGTCACGGGCGGCGTCCCACGCGGAGGCGAGGACGAGCGTGCGGGGGAGCGAGTCGCGGAAGTCCTTGACGTGCCGCACCGAGGTCCGCAGGGACGCCGGGTCGAGGCGGATCTTCGCGTAGGCGAGGTCGTCGTCGTTGAGCAGCACCAGCGCGGGCCGCTTCCGTCCCACGAGGTCCGGCACGTCGGTGCGCTCGCCGTCGACGTCGAGCTCGAGGCGGTGCACGCGGACCAGCGCGCCGTCGTCGTCGTGGTCGTAGAAGCCCACCGCCAGGCGGTGCGGGCGGATGGTGGGGAACGCCTCGATCGCCGTCTGCAGGATCGTGAAGGAGGCGATGGTGCCGTCGTCGTCCGTGCCGATCTCGGGACGGAGCGTGTTGACGCCGGCCGTCTCGAGCCACAGGGCCGACCACTGCTTGAGGTCGCGGCCGCTGGCAGCCTCGAGTTCGGACAGGAGGTCCACGAGCTCGGTGTTCTTCCAGGAGTGCTTGGCGAAGTACTGGCGCACGCCCGCCATGAACTGGTCCTGCCCCACCCAGGCCACGAGCTGCTTGAGCACCGAGGCACCCTTGGCATAGGTGATGCCGTCGAAGTTGACCTGGACGTCCTCGAGGTCGTTGATCTCCGCCACGATGGGGTGCGTGGACGGCAGCTGGTCCTGGCGGTAGGCCCAGCCCTTCTCCAGGATCGCGAACGTCGTCCAGGCCTGCTCGAACTCCGTGGCCTCGGCGGCGGCGAGGGTGGACATGAACTCGGCGAAGGACTCGTTCAGCCAGAGGTCGTTCCACCAGCGCATGGTCACGAGGTCGCCGAACCACATGTGGGCGAGTTCGTGGAGGATCGTGATGGCGCGCCGCTCCACGGTGGCATCGGGCACGCGGGACCGGAAGACGTAGGTCTCCACGAAGGTGACCGCGCCGGCGTTCTCCATCGCGCCGGCGTTGAACTCGGGAACGAACAGCTGGTCGTACTTCTCGAACGGGTAGGGCGCGCCGAACTGCTCCTCGTAGAAGGCGAAGCCCTGCCGGGTGAGCGCGAAGATGTTCTCGGCGTCCATGTACTTCATGAGCGACTTCCGGGCGAAGACGCCGAGCGGGATGGTCCGCCCGTCGGAGCTCGTGAGCTCGCTGCGCACGGACTGGTACGGGCCCGCGATGAGCGCCGTGACGTAGGAGGACATGACCGGCGTCGGCTCGAAGTACCAGGTGGAGCTCTCCCCGCCGTCGGCGGCGGAGTCCGCCGGCACCGGTGCGGGCGTGGGGCTGTTGGAGATGACGTCCCAGTGCGACGGCGCCGTGACGCGGAAACGGAACGTGGCCTTCAGGTCCGGCTGTTCGAAGACCGCGAAGACACGGCGGGAGTCGGGGACCTCGAACTGTGTATAGAGGTACACCTCGCCGTCCACAGGATCGGTGAAGCGGTGCAGGCCCTCACCCGTGTTCATGTAGGGCATGTCCGCCTCGACCACGAGGGTGTTGCTCGCGGCCAGCGACGGCAGCTGGATGCGCACGCCGTCGGCGACCTCGGAGGCGTCCAGCCCGACGCCGTTCAGCTCGACGCGGTGGACGGTGTCCGTCACGGCGTCGATGAACGTGGAGGCACCCGGCTCGGCGTCGAAGGACACCACCGTCGTGGACCGGAAGACGCGCTCACCCCGCGTCAGGTCCAAGGTGACCTCGTAGGAGTGGACGGTGAGCAGATCGGCGCGCGTGCGTGCTTCATCGCGCGTCAGGTTCAGACCGGGCAAGGATCGCCTCCAGGGTGGGAATCGGGTTCCGCGCGTGTGATGGGGGTTACGCGCGCTTCGTATTCTCTCACTCCGTCCGGCGTCGCCGGGCGATCGGCCGCCGGCCGTCGGGCGCACTAGGCTGGAACCCGTCCTGCCCCGGGCCGGACAAACCCTGCATCATCCCAGTCGTCGCCGGCTCCTCCCGGCATCCTTGAAAGGAACAGATGTCCATGCGCGTCCACCTCGCCACAGACCACGCCGGCATGGAGCTGAGCGCCCACCTGCTCGCGCACCTCACGGCGGCCGGGCACGACGTCGTCGACCACGGTCCGACGGCGTACGACCCCGAGGACGACTACCCCTCCTTCTGCATCCACGCGGCGCAGGCCGTCGTGGCGGACCGGGCGGCCGGCACGGAGGCGCTCGGCATCGTGCTCGGCGGGTCCGGCAACGGCGAGCAGATCGCGGCGAACAAGGTGCCGGGGGTGCGCGCGGCCCTCGCCTGGAACCTGGACACGGCCCGGCTCGCGCGGCAGCACAACGATGCGAACGTGGTGGCCGTCGGCGGCCGCCAGCACTCCGTGGAGGAGGCCACGGCCCTGATCGAGGCGTTCCTCGCCGAGCCGTTCAGCGGCGCCGAGCGGCACAGCCGCCGCATCGCGCAGATAGCACGCTTCGAGGAGACCGGGACTCTTGCCTGAGGGCCACTCGGTTCACCGGCTGGCGAAGCAGTTCGGCTCCGTCTTCGCCGGCGAGCAGCTGGCCGTGTCCAGCCCCCAGGGCCGCTTCGCGGCGGGTGCCGCCCTGCTCGACGGCTGTACCCTGCTGAGCGCCCTCGCCCACGGCAAGCAGATGTTCCTGCGGTTCGACGGCGACCGCGTACTGCGCGTGCACCTCGGGCTCTACGGGGCATGGAGCTTCGGGGGCGACGCCACGTTCCGCGGCGCCTCGAGCATCGGGGCGCCACGCCGGGTGGGGGAGTCGGAGCAGCCGACCGGCGACGCCGGCGCTTCGACCTACGCAGGCCCGCCCGAGCCCGTCGGAGCGGTCCGGGTACGGCTCGTGTCACCCCACGGCTGGGCCGACCTGCGGGGACCGACGGCCTGCGAGGTCATCACGGCCGCCGAGGAGCAGGCAGCGCGGGCGAGGCTCGGCCCCGATCCGCTGCAGCCGGACTCCGACGCCACCGTCTTCGTCAGCAAGGTGACCTCCAGCATCACCCCGGTCGGCGTCCAGCTCATGAACCAGGCCGTGATCGCCGGGATCGGGAACATCTACCGCGCCGAGGTGCTGTTCCTGCAGGGGATCAACCCCTGGCGGCCGGGGAAGCAGCTGCGCGACGACGAGGCCGGCGGCATCTGGGCCGACACCGTGCGGCTGATGAAGGACGGTGTGCGCGAAGGACGCATCATCACGACCACGCCCGAGGCCCGGAACGGTCGGCCCAAGCGCTCGGCGCCGAACTACGTGTACAAGCGGACGGGGGAGCCGTGCCGCCGCTGCGGCACGCCCATCCTGACCGCGGAGATGGCCGCGCGGAACGTCTACTGGTGCCCGCAGTGCCAGGCGGACTGACCCGGCCGCTTAAAGCAGAACACCCGGACGCGTCGGTCCGGGTGGGGTCCCTGCCGAAGCCGGGAGGAGAGGGGCTGACGAGAATCGAACTCGCATCATCTGTTTGGAAGACAGAGGCTTTACCACTAAGCTACAGCCCCGCGGGAACACTATTAGGGCCCCGTGGAACGCCTACAACTACACCACAGCAGCCGCGTGATCGCCAAATGTGCGAGGTGCGCGCAAAGGTGCGTAGACTGACACTCGCACTTACGGGGTGTAGCTCAGCTTGGTAGAGCGCCTGCTTTGGGAGCAGGAAGTCGCAGGTTCAACTCCTGTCACCCCGACTCTGTCGTGTGATGAGGAAAGTGCCTCCGCTGCAGAACCAATCCCAATCATCTCAGGAGTCCTACGCTGTGAAGAGCGCTGTTGAAACCCTTTCCCCCACCCGGGTGAAGCTGAACGTCGAGGTCCCCTTCGAGGAACTGAAGCCCAGCATCGACGAGGCCTACAAGACCATCGCCACCCAGGTGCAGGTTCCCGGGTTCCGCAAGGGCAAGGTTCCCCAGCAGCTCATCGACCAGCGCGTGGGCCGCGGCTACGTGATCGAGACGGCCATCAACGACGGCCTGAACGGTTTCTACCAGAGCGCCGTGCAGGAGACCGGGATCCGTCCCCTCAGCCGCCCCGAGGTCGAGATCACCGAGGTCCCCGACCCCGCGAAGAAGGACGGCCAGCTCACCTTCAACGTCGAATTGGACATCCGTCCCGAGATCGAGCTGCCCGACTACAAGGGCCTCGAGGTCACCGTCGAGCCCGTCGAGGCGTCGGACGAGGACGTCCAGAAGGCCATGGACGAGCTGCGCGGGCGCTTCGGCACCCTCACCACCGTCGACCGCCCCGCCAAGGACGGCGACTTCCTCACGATCGACCTCACCGCGTCGGTGGACGGTGAAGAGGTCGATGCGGCCCAGGACCTGTCCTACCAGATCGGCTCCGGCACCATGCTCGAGGGCATGGACGAGGCAGTCACCGGTCTCTCCACGGATGAGGACGCCACCTTCGAGACCACGCTGGCCGGCGGCGAGCACGCCGGTGCTGCCGCCCAGGTCAAGGTCTCCGTGAAGGCCGTCAAGGAGCGCGAGCTCCCCGAGGTCGACGACGAGTTCGCCCAGCTCGCCAGCGAGTTCGACACCGCCGAGGAGCTGCGCGCCGATCTCGCGAAGCAGGCCTCCGAGTCCAAGCTCATGGACCAGGGCGTCGAGGCGCGGGACAAGGTGCTGGACAAGCTCGTCGAGCTCGTCGCCGTCCCGGTCCCAGAGAGCGTCATCGAGGAGCAGCTCGAGCAGCACTTCAACGGCGAGAACGCCCACAGTGCCGGTGAGGACCACGACACCGAGGAACACCGCGCCGAGATCCGCACCAACACCGAGCGCGCCTTCCAGAACGAGGTGATCCTCGACGCCGTCGCCGAGAAGGAGGAGGTGGGCGTCAGCCAGAGCGAGCTGATCGACTACATCGTCTCCACCGCCGGCCAGTACGGCATGGAGCCGAACCAGTTCGCCCAGATGCTCGATTCGAGCGGCCAGGTCCCGATGATCGTCGGTGAGGTGCGCCGCCGCAAGGCCCTCGCCAAGGTCCTCGAGTACGCGACGGTCACCGACACCACGGGCACCTCGATCGACCTGAGCGAGTTCGTCCGTCCTGCCGGTGACGAGGGCGAGACCTTCCAGGTCGACGACGCCGAGGTCGAGCAGGACATCGAGGCCACCGAGGCCACGGAGTCCGACGTCATGGCGGATGCCGCCGAGTCCGAGACTGCCGAGACGGAGGCCGGTGATCCCGAGGAGCTCGAGGCCGCCGAGGCGCCCAAGAAGAAGCGCGCGCCGCGGAAGAAGCCGGCGGCCGAGTAGCCCCCACCAGTGCGACCAGCGGTGCCGCAGCCTTCGGGCGGCGGCACCGCTGCCGCGTTAAGCGGCGTCCTCCCCCGATCCGGGGGTCCGCACGGACCCGTGATGGGCGGGCCGGCGACCGTGCGCCGTCAGCGAACAGTTCCGCGCGCGGGAGCAATTCGGCGAGTCAGCGGGTTAGTGTCCAAGAAGAGACAAAAGGACGGGTAGGCCGAAGAGGCATCCACCCGCCAGAGTGAGAGGTCAACGTCAATGGCAACCGAACCACGCACCCCGAGCATGGCAGGCCCCGATGCGGGCGGTCGTGACGAGTACATCTACAACCGGCTCCTCAAGGAGCGCATCATCTGGCTCGGTTCCGAGGTCCGCGACGACAACGCGAACATCATCTGCTCCCAGCTGCTCCTGCTGTCGGCCGAGGACCCCGAGCGCGACATCTACCTCTACATCAACTCTCCCGGCGGCTCGGTGACCGCGGGCATGGCCATCTACGACACCATGCAGTTCATCCCGAACGACGTCGTCACGGTGGCCACGGGCCTCGCCGCGTCGATGGGCCAGTTCCTGCTGTCCTCGGGCACGAAGGGCAAGCGCTACGCGACGCCCCACGCCCGCATCCTGATGCACCAGCCCTCGGGCGGCATCGGCGGAACGGCCACCGACATCCGCATCCAGGCGGAGCTCATCCTCCACATGAAGCGCGTCATGGCCGAACTGACGGCGGAGCAGACGGGCCAGTCCGTCGAGACGATCCTGAAGGACAACGACCGCGACAAGTGGTTCACCGCCCAGGAAGCCCTCGAGTACGGGTTCTTCGACCACATCTCCGCGAACTCCGGTTCCGTCGCAGGCGGCGGCGGCACCGAGCAGACCGCGTAGTCCGCGCAGCAGTCCACTCCTCACCAGTCGTCCTACAGGAGACACCATGAACCACGATTTCCAGGCAGCAGCGGGATCCACGGCGCGGAACCTTCCGACCAGCCGCTACATCCTGCCCCAGTTCGAAGAGCGCACGCCCTACGGCTTCAAGCGCCAGGACCCCTACACGAAGCTGTTCGAGGACCGCATCATCTTCCTCGGCACGCAGGTCGACGACGCCTCCGCGGATGACGTCATGGCCCAGCTGCTCGTCCTCGAGTCCACGGACCCCGAGCGCGACATCACGCTGTACATCAACTCGCCGGGCGGGTCCTTCACCGCCATGACGGCGATCTACGACACCATGCAGTTCATCCGGCCCGAGGTGCAGACTGTGTGCCTCGGCCAGGCCGCCAGTGCCGCCGCCGTCCTGCTCGCCGCCGGGGCGCCCGGCAAGCGCCTCGCACTGCCGAACGCACGGGTGCTGATCCACCAGCCGGCCCTCTCCGGCGGACAGGGCGGACAGGCGTCCGACCTCGAGATCCAGGCCAACGAGGTCATGCGCATGCGCACCTGGCTCGAGGACACCTTGGCCCTGCACTCGGGCCGCACCACGGAGCAGGTCAACCTCGACATCGAGCGCGACAAGATCCTCACCGCCGCCGACGCCGTCGAGTACGGCCTGGTGGACGAGGTCCTGAACTCCCGCAAGATCACCCCTCCGAAGATCAACACCCCGTAAGCCGGGGCAGGCGCATCCGCGGTTCCACCGACCATCGGATGCGCCGCCCGGCCCGGTCACCGCCCGTGGCGCCGCAAGGCACCACGGGCATTTTGATACTGGCTCCCGGGACCATGTGGCCTAGAGTGGTCATAGCAATCGTGTAATACCTAAGGGGATTGAACCATGGCTCGCATTGGTGAGAGCACCGATCTGCTCAAGTGCTCCTTCTGCGGAAAGAGCCAGAAGCAGGTCCGGAAGCTCATAGCCGGCCCCGGCGTGTACATCTGCGACGAGTGCATCGACCTGTGCAACGAGATCATCGAGGAGGAGCTCTCCGAGGTGGCGGATCTCGGCTCGTTCGAGCTGCCCAAGCCCCGCGAGATCTTCGACTTCCTCCAGGAGTACGTGGTGGGCCAGGAGCCGGCCAAGCGTTCGCTCGCGGTCGCCGTGTACAACCACTACAAGCGCATCCAGTCCGGCAACGGCCCCCGCGCCGCCGGGACCCTCGCCGACGCCGCCGAGGCCGAGGACGTGGAGATCGCGAAGTCGAACATCCTGCTCATCGGCCCTACGGGGTGCGGCAAGACCTACCTCGCGCAGACCCTGGCCCGCCGGCTGAACGTGCCGTTCGCCGTCGCGGACGCCACGGCCCTCACCGAGGCGGGCTACGTCGGCGAGGACGTCGAGAACATCCTCCTCAAGCTCATCCAGGCCGCCGACTACGACGTCAAGAAGGCCGAGCAGGGCATCATCTACATCGACGAGATCGACAAGATCTCCCGCAAGAGCGAGAACCCCTCGATCACCCGCGACGTGTCCGGTGAGGGCGTGCAGCAGGCACTCCTGAAGATCCTCGAGGGCACTGTCGCCTCCGTGCCTCCGCAGGGCGGACGCAAGCACCCTCATCAGGAATTCATCCAGATCGACACCACCAACGTGCTGTTCATCGTCGCGGGCGCCTTCGCCGGTCTCGAGGAGATCATCGGGTCGCGGGCCGGACGCAAGGGGATCGGCTTCGGTGCGCCGCTGAGCTCGCTGAAGAACGAGGAAGTCAGCTACGGGGACGTCATGCCGGAGGACCTGCTGAAGTTCGGGCTGATCCCCGAGTTCATCGGCCGCCTGCCGGTCATCACCACGGTCACGCACCTGGACCGTCCGGCGCTCATGCAGATCCTCACCGAGCCCAAGAACGCCCTCATGAAGCAGTACCAGAAGATGTTCCTGCTCGACGGCGTCGATCTCGTGTTCGAGCCCAAGGCCCTCGAGGCGATCGCCGACCTCGCCCTCGACCGGGGCACGGGGGCCCGCGGCCTTCGGGCGATCATGGAGGAGGTGCTCCTGCCGGTCATGTTCGACCTGCCCAGCCGGGAGGACATCGCCACCGTGGTCATCACCGACGACGTCGTCGGCCGGCGCGCGGAGCCCACCCTCATCTCGCACGAAGTGGTGGCCAAGCGCCGCAACAAGTCGGCCTGACCGGCCACACCGACGGGAAGGGCCCGACCGTATGGTCGGGCCCTTCCCGTCGGTGGACGTCCCTCACACGCGGGCGGCCACCTCGGCCCCGGCATCCGCGGCGGGGTAGGTCGGTGGGTGGACGGCGGCCATCTCCTCGAGGACGCGGACGACCTGGCAGCTGTAGCCGAATTCGTTGTCGTACCAGACGTAGAGGACGGCGTGGTGCCCGTCGGCGATGGTGGCCAGGGCGTCGACGATGCCGGCGCGGCGTGAGCCGACGAAGTCGGTGGAGACCACTTCGGGGCTGTCGATGTAGTCGATCTGCTTGCGCATGGTGGAGTGCAGGGACACCTCGCGCAGGTACTCGTTGATCTCGTCCTTGGTGGTGGGGTTCTCG
Source organism: Arthrobacter sp. MDT2-16 (assembly GCF_054510925.1). Classification (NCBI taxonomy): domain Bacteria; kingdom Bacillati; phylum Actinomycetota; class Actinomycetes; order Micrococcales; family Micrococcaceae; genus Arthrobacter; species Arthrobacter sp. MDT2-16. The sequence continues at coordinate 308,770 of NZ_JBTNDP010000002.1, read as the reverse complement.
AGGGTGAGGTTCAGGATGGCGATGGAGACATCCGGGGTGGGGACGCGGATGCTGCTGCCGGTGAGTCTGCCGGCCAGTTCGGGCAGGGCCTTGGCCACGGCGGTCGCGGCCCCGGTCTCGGTGAGGACCATGTTCAGGGCGGCGGAGCGGCCGCGGCGGTCGCCGCGGTGGAAGTTGTCGATGAGGTTCTGGTCGTTGGTGAAGGAGTGCACGGTCTCCACGTGCCCGTGGACGATGCCGTACCGGTCGTTGACGGCCTTCAGCACCGGGGTGATGGCGTTGGTGGTGCACGACGCGGCGGTGATGATCCGGTCGGTGTCCTCGATGGTGGTGTGGTTGATGCCGTGGACGATGTTCTTCAGGGTCCCCTTGCCGGGGGCGGTGAGCAGCACCCGGGCCACCCCTGTGCTTCGGAGGTGCTGGGACAGGCCTTCCTCGTCGCGCCAGCGGCCGGTGTTGTCGACCACGAGGGCGTCGGAGATGCCGTAGGCGGTGTAGTCGATGGTGGCGGGGTCGTCGGAGTAGATGACCTGGATGCGGTTGCCGTTGGCGGTGATGGTGTTCGTGGCCTCGTCGACCTGGATGGTGCCCTCGAAGGAGCCGTGCACGGAGTCCCGGCGCAGCAGGCTGGCGCGTTTGGTGAGGTCGTTGGCGGAGCCGCGGCGGACCACGACGGCGCGCAGCCGCAGCCCGTGGCCGCCGCCGGCCTTCTCGATGAGCAGGCGGGCCACGAGGCGCCCGATCCGCCCGAAGCCGTAGAGGACCACGTCGGTGCTGGTGCGCTCGTCGCGACCGCCCTGGCCCACGATCGCGGCGAGCTCGGCGCGCAGGAATTCCTCGAGGGTGCGCTCGTCGCCGGCCTCGACGGCGGTGTCGTAGGCGTTGCGCAGGCGTCCGACGTCGATCGCGGCGGCCCCGAGGTCCAGGCCCGCCAGCAGCTGCAGCACCGGGGCGGTGTCCTCGAGGTGGAGTTCCTTCGTGGTGATGCGGCGGGCGAAGCGGTGGGCCTTGAGGATGTTCATGGTGGACTTGTTGATCAGGCTGCGCCCGTGGATGCTCGTGACCACGTTGTTCTCGCGGTACAGGCGCCCGATGAGCGGGATCATCGCCTCGGCCAGCGCCTCACGTTCCAGCCACGTCTCATGCGACCCGGCATCAGTCCCGGTATCGGCTCCGGCGTGGTTCTCGGTCCTGTCGTACTGCAAGGCGGCGTCCTTTCGGGCACCGGGGCACCCCGGTGCGGACTCATCCAGCCGGGCGGCGACGCAGGGATAGCGCCAGGCAACAGCGACTGGTCGTGTCCCTTCATTAGACCGTCCCGCACTGCCCTGCACCAACTTCATGCTGAGTACGGCGGAATATGGAGCACGCGGCCCCGGTTGCATCGGAGAGACGACCCACCCACCACAAGGAGCACTGCATGAGCGAGTCCACCACCGTCGAGAAGGCCGATTTCTGGTTCGACCCCCTGTGCCCCTTCGCGTGGATCACCTCGCGCTGGATGGGGGAGGTGGAGCAGGTCCGGGACATCTCGGTGGACTGGCACGTCATGAGCCTGTCCGTCCTCAATGAGGGACGCGATCTGCCGGAGGACTACCAGGCCCTCATGGAGAAGGGCTGGGGGCCGGTCCGCGTCATCATCGCCGCGGCCGAGCAGCACGGCGAGGAGTACGTCAAGAAGCTGTACGACGCCATGGGCACGCGCATCCACATCGGTCAGAACAAGGACTTCGACGCGGTGATCCGCGAATCGCTCGACGAGGTGGGCCTGTCGGCCGAGCTGGCCCGGTACGCGCACTCGGACGAGTACGACACGCAGCTCCGTGCCTCCCACAAGGACGGCATCGACCGCGTCGGGGACGAGGTGGGGACGCCCGTCGTCGCCTTCAACGGCACGGCCTTCTTCGGGCCCGTCCTCACGAGGATCCCGCGCGGCGAGGATGCCGGTCGGATCTTCGACGGCGCCGTGCTGATGTCCGGCTTCCCGGAGTTCTTCGAGCTCAAGCGCTCCAGGACGTCCCGGCCCACGTTCGACTAGATCTGCCGGAACGTGAGCAGGGGACCTACCATCCGGTGGGTCCCCTGCTCGTGGTCGGGCCGGGAGCTACTCCGCGGGCTGCGGCACCAGCTCGACGTCGGAGACGGTCAGGACACCCTCGCCCTCGGCGAACCGGAGGTCCTTCGCGTTGCCCGCGGCCAGCAGGTCCGCGATGCCGGCCCTGACCTGCTCCACCTGGGCGGCAGGGGCGGTCACGACGGCCGTCTCCACCTCGGTGCGCTGCTTGACCTTGGCCTCGGACTTCGCCTTCCGGATGCCGCCGAGGGCCAGGGCCACCGAGGTCAGGACGCCGGCGTCGGACGAGTCGGGCAGCGCCGAGAGCGCGTCGGCACCCGGCCACGCGGCCTGGTGCACCGAGCCCTCCCGCCACCAGCTCCAGACCTCCTCGGTCGCGAACGGCAGGAACGGTGCGAAGAGGCGCAGCAGCGCGTCCAGCGTCGTCGCCAGCGTGATCTGGACCGACTGCGTCGCCGCATCCCCGGCGTCTCCGTACGCGCGATCCTTGACCAGTTCCACGTAGTCGTCCGTGAAGGTCCAGAAGAAGGACTCCGTGAGCTGGAGCGCCCGGGCGTAGTCGTACTTCTCGAACGCGGCCGACGCCTGCTCCGTCACGGTGCGCAGCTGCGCCAGCAGGGACAGGTCCAGCGCCTCCGTGACCCGTCCGAGCATGCCCTCCCCGACGGATCCCTCGGTGATACCGAGGTTCAGCACGAACTTCGAGGCGTTGAGCAGCTTGATCGCGAGCCGGCGCCCAATCTTCATCTGGTTCACCTCGTACGCGGTGTCCGCGCCGAGCTTCGCCGAGGCCGCCCAGTAGCGGACGGCGTCGGCGCCGAACTGCTCCAGCACGTCCGTGGGGACCACCACGTTGCCCTTGGACTTCGACATCTTCTTCCGGTCGGGGTCCAGGATCCAGCCGGAGAGGGCCGCGTGCTTCCACGGCACGGAGTCCTGCAGCGCGTCTGCGCGGACCGCGGTGGAGAACAGCCAGGTCCGGATGATGTCGTGCCCCTGGGGGCGCAGGTCGAACGGGAACACCTTCCCGAACAGGTCCTCGTCCCGCGCCCAGCCGCCGACGATCTGAGGGGTCAGGGACGACGTCGCCCACGTGTCGAGGACGTCGCTGTCGCCGATGAAGCCGCCGGGCCGGTTCCGGGCGGACTCCTCGAAGCCCGGGGCCGGATCGGCGGCGGGATCGACGGGCAGGGACTCGAGCGCGGGGAGGACGGGGTCCTCGTACTCCGGCTCGCCGTCGGCATCGAGGCGGTACCACACAGGCACGGGCACGCCGAAGAACCGCTGGCGGGAGACGAGCCAGTCACCGTTCAGGCCCTCGATCCAGTTCTCGTACCGCGAGCGCATGAAGGCCGGGTGGAAGTCGATCTCCCGGCCGCGCTGGATCAGGGCCTCGCGCTTGCCGGCGTCACGTCCGCCGTTGCGGATGTACCACTGGCGGCTGGTCACCACTTCGAGGGGCTTGTCGCCCTTCTCGTAGAAGTTGACCGGGTGCGTGATCTTCGTCGGTTCGCCGTCGAGGTCCCCGCTGTCGCGGAGCAGGGCGACGACGGCCTCCTTGGCGCTGAAGATCGTCTTGCCGGCGAGCTGCGCGTAGTTCCCGCGGGCGCGCTCGGTGGCGATCCACTCGGGTGTCTCGGAGCGGAGGCGTCCATCCCTGCCGACGACGGCGCGCGTGGGCAGTTGCAGCTCACGCCACCAGGTGACGTCGGTGAGGTCGCCGAAGGTGCAGATCATGGCGATACCGCTGCCCTTGTCGGGCTTGGCGAGCGGATGCGCCTTGATCTCCACCTCGACGTCGAACAGGGGGGAGGTGACCGTGGTCCCGAACAGCGGCCTGTACCGCTCGTCATCGGGGTGCGCGACGAGCGCGACGCAGGCGGGCAGCAGTTCGGGGCGGGTCGTCTCGATGTGGATCGGTGTGCCGTCGGGCGCGTGGAAGGCGATCCGGTGGTAGGCGCCGGGCTGCTCCCGGTCCTCGAGCTCGGCCTGGGCCACGGCGGTGCGGAACGTGACGTCCCACAGGGTCGGTGCCTCGGCGAGGTAGGCGTCCCCGGCCTTCAGGTTCTCGAGGAAGGCGCGCTGCGAGACGGCACGGGACGTGTCGTCGATGGTCCGGTAGGTGAGGTCCCAGTCGACCGACAGCCCGAGGGTGCTGAACAGGTTCTCGAAGACCTTCTCGTCCTCGACGGCCAGCTCCTCGCAGAGCTCGATGAAGTTCCGGCGCGAGACGGCATCGAAGTCGCGCTGGTTCCTGGCCGGTTCGGCCGGCGGCCGGTAGTCGGCGTCGTAGGCCACCGAGGGGTCGCAGCGGACGCCGTAGTAGTTCTGGACGCGGCGCTCCGTCGGCAGGCCGTTGTCGTCCCACCCCATCGGGTAGAAGACGTTCGCGCCGTTCATCCGCTTGAAGCGGGCCATCACGTCGGTCTGCGTGTAGGAGAACATGTGCCCCACGTGCAGGGAGCCCGACGCTGTGGGCGGGGGAGTGTCGATCGAGTAGACCTGCTCGCGTGTGGTGTCGCGCCGGAAGGTGTACGTGCCGTCCTCGCGCCACTGCCGGGACAGCCTCTCTTCGAGGCCCTCGAGGGCGGGCTTGTCGGGAACGGAAACGGGCTGGGGGGAGGGCGTGTCTGTGCCCTGGGTGGTGTCGGCCATCCCTCCATTGTTCCCTACGTTGCATCCCGCACTCTCCGCGGGACGGGGTCACGACACCCCCGGCCGTCTCAGGGCTCGGAGATGAGCGTGGCGCTCGGCCGCTCGAGCGATGGGGCCAGGGCCCTGATGACGATCGCGGCGCCGATCAGGGTGGTCCCCATCGGGATCAGCGCCCAGCGGACGAGCGTCATGACGATGTCCACGAGCCCGACGCCGATGGCTGCCGACGGCCCTGCTGATGCGGCGAGCAGACCGATCAGGTGCGGGAGCAGCACGAGGACGAAACCGCCCGCGATGACCAGCGTGATACCCCAACGGACACATCGTCGCGCTGTTGATTCCATGGTTCCCCCCGATGACGGACGACTGCGTGTCCGTGCAGTGTAATCGCGGCCGGGCGCCGACCGACGATTCCCGCGCCGCCGCTCGGGTTCCGGCCCCGCCGACCCCTCCTGGTCGCTGCTGCGTCAGGGTCGACAGCCGGCCCGGACGCCCGCGGCCCATGATCGCCGCCCCCTCGCTACAGTGGCTCCATGACCCCGACACCGCCCGCCACGCTCGGCGCCCCCGTGAATCCCGCCCCTCCTGCCCTGCGTGCGATCGTCACCGGGGCCAGCTCCGGGATCGGCGCAGCGACGGTGCGCGCCCTGCGCCGCGACGGGTGGGACGTCGTCGCCGCGGCCCGTCGCCTGGACCGCCTCACGGCGCTCGCGGACGAGACGGGCGCGACGCCGGTGGCCCTGGACGTCACCGACCAGGCGTCGGTGGACGCCTTCGCCGCCGAGGTCACGGCGGCAGGCCCGGTCCACGCCCTCGTCAACAACGCCGGCGGTGCCTTCGGCGCGGACCGCGTGGCGGACGCGGTCACGGCGGACTGGGAGTGGATGTACAACGTGAACGTGCTCGGCTCGATGCGCATGACGCGCGCCCTGCTGCCCGCACTGCGCGACGGCGGCCAGGGCAGTGTGCTGTTCCTGACCTCCACCGCCGCGCTCGCGGCCTACGAGGGCGGGGCCGGGTACTGCGGGGTGAAGGCGGCGCAGGAGTCGATGGCACGCTCGCTCCGGCTCGAGGAGGCCGAGAACAACATCCGGGTGATCGAGGTGTCCCCGGGCATGGTGCATACGGAGGAGTTCTCGCTCAACCGCCTCGGCGGGGACCAGGGGGCGGCCGACAGGATCTACGAGGGCGTCGGACACCCGCTGACCGCCGACGACGTCGCCGGCGCCGTGGCCTTCACCCTCAATGCGCCGCACCACCTGAACATCGACCAGCTCGTGCTGCGTCCGCTCGCGCAGGCCGCGAACCACAAGGTCCTGCGCGGCTGACACCCCGCTCGGATACGAGGGCGGAGCCTCAGGCCCGGGCCGTCACGCCGAGCCGTACGGAGTAGTTGTCCATGGTGCCGGGCAGCGGGTTGCCCGGATCGAGCGCCTGGCCCTCCTCGATGCGGAAGTCGTGCCCGTCGACCAGCGAGGCCAGGGCGGCGCTGGTCAGGAGCAGCACCAGCTGCTTCCCGGGGCAGACCACCGGTCCGCCGCTGAAGGGCACGAGCGGCCAGCCGTCGTCCTCGTCCGTCAGCCAGCGCTCCGGGGCGAAGTTGTGGGCGCTGCGCAGCGAGCGCTCGTCGCGGTGGAAGTACGGCGCGTAGATCAGGATCCCGCAGTCGGCCGGCATGAGTCCCTGCGCCCACTGGACGGGCTGCGTGGTCTGGCGGAGGATCATCGGGGTGGTCGGCCACAGGCGCAGCGCCTCGAGGACGCTCGCGCGCAGGTAGGGGAGGTGGCGCCGCCCCGAGGTGTCGGCGTCGATCTCGCGCCGCGCCGCCGCCATGGCCTCGGGGTGGGTCGCGAAGACGGTCAGGGCGCGGAAGACCGCCATCCCGGCGGGGTCGAAGGCGAACAGCCACTGCGGCACCTGGTGCGCGGGCTCGGCGTCGTCGCCCTTGGGGGCCGCCGCCATCACGGAGGCGAGGCTCCCCGGCTCGGCGTTCGCGAGTTCGTCGCTGATGCCCTTCAGGAACCGGGCCCGCGTCTTCCTCCGTACGGGCTTGAGGAAGGACCAGTTCCCGTCCTTGCGCAGCCGGATGATCATGGCCGTGAGGTTCTTGTCATCGCGGGCGTGGTCGCCGAAGACCACCCGCCGGACCACGCGGTACCAGGCGTCGAGGAAGTCGCCCCACGGGAGGGACCCGGTGCGCATCGCCTCGTCCAGCAGCCCCTGCATCTCCTCCTCCACCACGGGGACGAACGTGGCCGCCAGGTGGTGCACGGGGTGGTCCGTGTCGAGCACCTGCTCCTGGAGCGCGCGGCGCACCGTGCGGACGGGTCCCCGCGAGATCAGGGAGTTGTAGGGCTGGAAATGCGAGAGCGCGGCCTTCTTCTCGCTGCTGGCGGGGGAGAACGGCTCTGGCGAGCGCGCCAGCACGGTGTTCGCGTCCCCGGGGGCGAGCACCATCGCCTGCTTACGCACCGGCAGTTTCAGCATCAGGGGACCGTCGGGGTACCGGGCGTGTACCTTCTTGACGATGCCCACGGCCCTCGTGTCCAGATCCAGGCGCGCGGTCAGGCCCACCGCCCACGGCCGTCGGATGATGGGTCCCTTGGCGACGGTGGGCAGGAAGACGCCCATCAGCAGCCGCGCGGTGTCGAGCGCGGACGCGGTGGGGAGGCCGGTGGTGGGCATGCGGTATCCATCCTGTTGCGGTCGGGGACCCCTCCAGCCTGCCAAGCCCACGCCGCGACCACAACGCATTTCCGTACCGGTCACGGGCCCCGGTTCTGTGCAGCGGCGCTTTCGACAACGAATTGACCGCGGCGCTAGACTTGGCGTACAGGCTTCGACCCGGCGATCACCGGTGAGCCTCCGGAAGAAAGGCCGGCCTTCGCGGCGGCCCGTAGAACCGGACGGGACGGCCCGTCACAGCCGGGAAACGAGCGGCGGCCCCGCCCGCAGTGCCCGCGAGACGCGGCACGGCGGACGACGGCGGCAAGTGAGGTGGTACCGCGGGTCCAGTCCCCGGCAACCGGTCAGGCAACCGGTGGCAGGCGGAACGGATGCCCGTCCTCACGGCAGGATTCCTGCTCCACCCGACGCCGCCGTACACAGGATGAGAACCATGCCGCAGATCTACCCCAAAGCAGTGTCGCCCGACGATGCCGGTACCCCGGCCACGGGGACCAGTGCCTCCCCGCGCTTCCCCGAACTCGAGGAGCGCGTCCTGCGCTACTGGCAGCAGGACGGCACCTTCCAGGCGTCCATCGACAGCCGTGAGGCAGGAGCGGACGGCTCCAACGAGTTCGTGTTCTACGACGGTCCGCCGTTCGCCAACGGGCTGCCCCACTACGGGCACCTGCTCACCGGGTACGCCAAGGATCTCGTGGGGCGCTACCAGACGCAGCGCGGCCACCGGGTGGAGCGGCGCTTCGGCTGGGACACGCACGGGCTGCCCGCGGAGCTCGAGGCGATGAAGCAGCTCGGCATGACCGACAAGCAGCAGATCCTCGCCATGGGCATCGACAAGTTCAACGACGCCTCCCGCGCCTCCGTCATGAAGTACGCGGGGGAGTGGCGCGACTACGTCACCCGCCAGGCACGCTGGGTGGACTTCGACAACGACTACAAGACCCTCAACCCCGAGTACATGGAGTCCGTGCTCTGGGCCTTCAAGACCCTGCACGAGAAGGGCCTCACCTACAGCGGCTACCGCGTACTCCCGTACTGCTGGAACGACGAGACGCCGCTGTCCAACCACGAGCTGCGCATGGACGAGGACGTCTACCAGGACCGCCAGGACCAGACCGTCACGGTGACCTTCCCGATCCTCGCCGGCACCACGGGGCTGTCGAAGGAGCTCGCCGGCGTGCAGGCCCTCGCCTGGACGACCACGCCCTGGACCCTGCCCACCAACGCGGCGCTCGCGGTGGGGCCGGACATCACGTACGTGGTGGTGGAGGGCGAGCGTGACGGCGAGGCCGGCCGCTATCTCCTCGCGGAGGACCTGCTCGGCAACTACGCCAAGGACCTCGGCTTCGCCGACGCCGCAGCCGCCCGCGACGCCGTCACCTCCCGGCATCGCGGCTCCGAGCTGGAGGGCCTCACCTACGAGCCCCTGTGGGACTACCTCGCCGATCCCGAGGAGGGCGGGTACCGCAACGGGTTCCGGATCCTCGTGGCCGACTACGTCACGACGACGGACGGTACCGGGCTCGTGCACCAGGCACCGGCCTACGGCGAGGAGGACCAGAAGGTCTGCGAGGACGCCGGCATCCAGGTGATCCTCTCCGTCGACGAGGGCGCGAAGTTCCTGCCCCTGTTCGGTGCAGGGCCGCTCGCGGAGATCGTGGGCCTGCAGGTCTTCGACGCGAACCGGCACATCACCCGTGCGCTGAAGTCGGCGGGGCGCCTCGTGCGCCAGGCCAGCTACGTGCACAGCTACCCGCACTGCTGGCGGTGCCGCAACCCCCTCATCTACCGCGCCGTCTCCTCCTGGTACGTGGAGGTCACCAAGATCCGCGACCGCATGGTCGAGCTGAACCAGGACATCACCTGGATCCCCGGCAACGTCAAGGACGGCCAGTTCGGCAAGTGGCTCTCCAACGCACGCGACTGGTCCATCAGCCGCAACCGCTTCTGGGGCAGCCCCATCCCCGTGTGGGAGTCGGACGACCCCGAGTACCCGCGCACCGACGTGTACGGGTCGCTGGCCGAGCTGCAGGCCGACTTCGGACGCCTGCCCCTGAACAAGCAGGGCGAGGTGGACCTCCACCGGCCCTTCATCGACGAGCTCACACGCCCCAACCCGGACGACCCGACCGGGCGCTCCACCATGCGGCGGGTCGAGGACGTCCTCGACGTCTGGTTCGACTCCGGGTCCATGCCCTACGGCCAGGTGCACTACCCGTTCGAGAACGGGCAGTGGTTCGACACGCACAACCCGGCTGACTTCATCGTCGAGTACATCGGGCAGACCCGCGGCTGGTTCTACATGCTGCACATCCTGTCCACGGCCCTGTTCGACAGGCCCGCGTTCCGCAACGTCATCAGCCACGGGATCGTGCTCGGCTCCGACGGGCAGAAGATGTCCAAGAGCCTGCGCAACTACCCGGACGTCTCCGAGGTGTTCGACCGCGACGGCTCCGACGCGATGCGCTGGTTCCTCATGGCCTCCCCGATCCTCCGGGGCGGGAACCTCGTGGTGACCGAGCAGGGCATCCGGGACGGTGTCCGCCAGGTCATCCTGCCGCTGTGGAACGTCTGGCACTTCTTCAGCCTGTACACCAATGCGGCGAACGGCGGCGCGGGCTACGAGGCGAAGACCGTCACCCCGGAGGCGGCCGGGCAGCTGGCGGAGCCGATCGACCGCTACATCCTCGCGAACACCGGCAACCTGGTCCGGGACCTCACGGAGGCCCTGGACGCGTTCACCATCAGCGACGCGTGCGAGTCCCTGCGCCGCTACCTGGACACACTGACCAACTGGTACGTCCGGCGCAGCCGTCAGCGGTTCTTCGACGAGGACACCGACGCGTTCGACGTGCTCTACACCTGCCTCGAGGCGGTGTGCCGGGTCGCGGCCCCGCTGCTGCCCCTCGTCACCGAGGAGATCTGGCGCGGCCTCACCGGGGGCCGCTCCGTCCACCTCACCGACTGGCCCGACACGGCGTCGTTCCCGGCCGCCCCCGAGCTCGTGGAGCAGATGGACCGCACCCGGCAGATCTGCTCCGTGGGCTCCAGCCTGCGCAAGGCGGCGAACCTCCGGGTGCGCCTGCCCCTGCGCGAGCTGACCGTCGTCGCCCCCGGCGTCCAGGGCCTGTCCGGCCAGTTCCAGGCGATCATCGCCGACGAGCTGAACCTCAAGGGCGTCCGCCTCATCGATTCCGCCGACGCCGAGCCGGCCGAGTTCGGCATCACGCAGCGCCTCGTCGTGGATGCCCGCGCGGCCGGTCCGCGCCTCGGCAAGAACGTGCAGGCCGCCATCAAGGCCGCGAAGTCCGGGGACTGGTCGGTGGACGACGACGGTGGCGTCACCGCGGGCGGCCTCGCCCTCGAGCCGCACGAGTACACCCTGGACACCGTGGTGGAGGGCAACGACGCCGCGTCGAAGGCCGTCACCGTGCTGCCGGGCGGCGGGTTCCTCGTCCTCGACACCGAGGTCACCGCCGAACTCGCGGCCGAGGGCACCGCACGGGATGCCATCCGCGCCGTCCAGCAGGCGCGCCGGGATGCCGGCCTCGAGATCAGCGACCGCATCGTCACCACCATCCGTGTCGCCCCCCACCAGGTCGCCGCGCTCGAGGCGAACGCCGACCTGATCGGCGCGGAGACCCTGACCGTGGAGCTGCGCATCACCGCGGGCGAGGATGCGGACAGCGACTTCACCATCACCGTCGGAAAGCAGGAGCAGCAGCATGGATGAGATCAACGGCACCGGGGAAGCAGCAGCCGGTTCCGGGCTCGATGCCTTCTCGGTCGAGAGCGTGTACGCCGAGCTCCTCAGCCGCGCCCCGGAGAACAGGATGGAGCCGCGTATGGCCCCCCTGCACCGGGCCATGGAGATCCTCGGGGAACCGAACCGGGCGTTCCCGATCATCCACATCACCGGCACCAACGGCAAGACGTCAACGGCCCGGATGATCGAGAGCATCCTGCTGGCGCACGACCTGCGCACGGGCCGGTTCACGAGCCCGCACCTCTCGCGTGTGACCGAGCGGATCAGCATCGACGGCGAGCCCGTCGCGGACGAGACCTTCGTCCGCGTCTGGGACGAGATCAAGCCCTACCTCGACATCGTCGACGGCGAGCTCCTCGTCGCCGGTGAACCGCGCCTGACCTACTTCGAGTGCGTCACGATCCTCGCGTTCGCGATCTTCGCGGACGAGCCGATCGACGTCGGCGTGATCGAGGTAGGACTCGGGGGCATCACCGACGCCACGAACGTCGGCGACGGACAGGTGGCGGTCGTCACGCCCATCTCCCTCGACCACACCGAGCTCCTCGGTGACACCGAGGAGGACATCGCCCTGGAGAAGGCCGGCATCATCAAGCCCGGCGCCTTCCTCGTCAGTGCCATCCAGCCCCGCGACGCCGCGCAGGTGCTCCTGGAGCGGGCCCGCGAGGTCGGTGCGGAGTTCCGTTTCGAGGGCGTCGAGTTCGGGGTGGAGTCCCGCACGGTCGCCGTCGGCGGTCAGGTGGTGTCCATCACCGGCCTCGCGGGCCGCTACGGGGAGCTGCTGGTGCCCCTGCACGGGGAGCATCAGGCGGAGAACGCGGCCGTGGCCGTCGCCGCCGTCGAGGCGTTCCTCGGCGCGGGAGAGCGGGAACTGCAGACGGACCTCGTGCGCAACGGCCTGCGGGCCGTGACGTCCCCGGGCCGCCTCGAGGTGGTGCGCACCGCACCGAGCATCATCGTGGACGCCGCCCACAATCCAGCGGGCGCCCGCGCGGCCGCGAAGGGCGTCAGCGAGGCCTTCGACTTCAGCCGACTCGTGCTGGTGATCGGGGTCCTCGAGGACAAGGACGCCGCCGGGATCCTCGCCGAGCTCCACGAGGAGCTCGGCGGCATCCTAGAGGACGTCTGCCTGACCCAGTCCACCTCGCCCCGCTCCGTCCCCGCAGCCGACCTCCTGCAGGCCGCCCTTTCGGCGGGGTTCGCGGAGGAGAACATCAACATCGCCCCCGGCCTGGACGACGCCCTCGAGTGGGCCGTGATGAAAGCCGAGGAGAACAACGACCTCGCGGGAGGCGTCCTCGTGACCGGCTCCATCACCGTGGTCGGGGAAGCCCGCACGCTCCTAGGGAAGTAGGCAGAGCATGGCACGCATGACCAGGGCGCAGCGCGAGTGGCGGCCCGGGATGCCGAAGAAGCGCCGGTCCACGAAGATCCTGTTCGCCTCGACGGTCCTCGTGCTCGAGGGCTTCGTGGTCCTGTTCGCGACCCTCGCCGTCTTCGGGCTGCGCCGCGACGAGATCTCGCCCGCCGTCATCCTGACCTCCGGACTGATCCTCAGCGTCGTCCTCATCCTCACCTGCGCCGTCCTGACGAAGCGGTGGGGGATCGCGCTGGGGTGGATCCTGCAGCTCGTGATCATCGCGGGCGGGTTCCTCGAGCCGGCGATGTTCCTCGTCGGGACCGTCTTCGCCGTGACGTGGCTCTACGGCCTCCGCCAGGGCGCCCGGGTGGACCGCGAGAACGTGGAGCGGGACCGTCTGCAGGCGGAATGGGAGAAGGCGAACCCCGAGTAGCGGCGCCTTTAGTAGAGTCGGACGTGGAATCCATTCTCCGCGCCGTCCCGGACGGCGCCCACCCCAGGAGTACATCATGAGCGTCGAGCGCACCCTTGTCCTCGTCAAGCCCGACGGCGTGGCCCGCGGCCTGACCGGCACCATCCTGTCCCGCATCGAGGCGAAGGGCTACACCATCGCCGAACTCAAGCAGGTCCACGCGAGCCGGGAGCTGCTCGAGGAGCACTACTCGGAGCACGTCGGCAAGCCCTTCTTCGAGCCGCTCGTCGAGTTCATGCTCAGCGGGCCGATCGTCGCCGCGGTCTTCGAGGGCCAGCGCATCATCGAGGGCTTCCGCTCGCTCGCGGGCGCCACGGAGCCGACGACGGCGGCGCCGGGCACGATCCGCGGCGACTTCGGCCGTGACTGGGGTGTCAAGGTCCAGCAGAACCTCGTGCACGGATCGGATTCCGCGGAGTCCGCCGAGCGCGAGATCGGTATCTGGTTCGCCTGATCCCAGCGGGGTACGGTTGCTCCGCGTCGTGTGCCCGGGGCAACCGCCTTGGTAGGTTAGGGCGATGATGACCTACCAAAGACTGGGTTCCTCCGGGCTCAGCGTCTCCACCGTCGGGCTCGGCTGCAACAACCTGGGCAGGGCCGGCACCACCTCCGAATCCCAGGAGGGCACCGACGCCGTGGTGCATGCCGCGCTCGACGCCGGCATCACCCTCTTCGACGTCGCCGACATGTACGGCAAGGCACCCGGTGTCAGCGAGGTGCAGCTGGGCAAGGCGCTCGGCAGCCGTCGCGACGACGTGGTCCTCGCGACGAAGTTCGGTCTCGACATGAGCGGCGTCAACGGTCCCGACTGGGGCGCGCGGGGTTCCCGCCGCTACATCGTCCGCGCCGCCGAGGCGTCGCTGCGGCGGCTGGGGACGGACTGGATCGACCTTTACCAGTACCACGCACCGGACGCCCTGACGCCCATCGAGGAGACACTCGCGGCCCTGGACGACCTCGTGAGGAGTGGCAAGGTCCGCTACCTCGGGCACTCCAACTTCGCCGGCTGGCAGATCGCGGAGGCCGAGTTCACCGCGCGGAGCGGCGGCTACACGCCGTTCATCTCCGCCCAGAACCCCTACAGCCTGCTGGACCGGCACCTGGAGCGCGAGGTGGTCCCCGCGGTCGAGGCCTACGGGATCGGCGTCCTGCCGTACTTCCCGCTCGCCAACGGCCTCCTCACCGGCAAGTACCGCCGCGACGAGGTCCCCGCCGGCAGCCGTTTGACCCATTCGCGGAAGAACGTGCTGGAGACCGCGGACTGGGACCAGCTCGAGGCGTTCTCCGCATTCGCCCGTGAGCGAGACCTGACCGAGGTGCAGGTGGCGTTCTCCTGGCTCGCGGCCCAGCCCTCGGTCGGCTCCGTGATCGCCGGTGCCACCTCACCGGAGCAGGTGCGCCAGAACGCGCAGGCCGCCGCGTGGACGCCGTCGCACGAGGACCTCGCGGAACTCGACCGGATCTTCCCCCGGCCTGCTGCCTGAATCCGGACGCCGCACGGGAAAGGCCCCGACCGATCGGTCGGGGCCTTTCCCGTGCTGTGCGGTGCGCTGGATCAGCCCCGGTGGAACGTCTTCCCGAGGACGCGCTCGGACGCCCCGACGCGGTCGAGGTAGGGCGTGATGCCGCCGAGGTGCATGGGCCAGCCCGCCCCCATGATCATGCACAGGTCGATGTCCTCGGGAGCCGCGACGACCCCCTCGTCCAGCATGCGCCCGATCTCGTCCGCGAGGGCGTCCTGCGTGCGGCGCAGCACCTCGTCGGCGGTCGACGGCGTGCTCCCACGCTCCATCAGCGCGAGGGTCTGCTCGGGGACGGTCTCCGTGCCGTCGTCCTGCTTCTCCCACAGGCCCTTGACGCCGGCGTCGATCAGCTTCTGCTGGTTCGCCGAGACGTGGAAGCGGTTCCCGAACGCGGTGTGCAGCGACTCCTGCACGTGCTGGCCGACGGGCAGGCCCACCAGGGCGAGGAGCCTGAAGGGCGTCATGGGCAGTCCCATGGGCCGCAGCGCGTTGTCGGCGGTCGCGGCGTCCGTGCCCTCGTCGAACACGGCCGTGATCTCACCGAACATGCGGCCGAGGATGCGGTTCACCACGAAGGCGGGAGCGTCCTGCACCAGGACGGCATTCTTCTTCAGGCCCTTCGCGAGGACGAAGGCCGTGGCGAGCACGGTGTCGTCCGTCGTGGGCGCGCGGACCACCTCGAGCAACGGCATGGCGGCCACGGGGTTGAAGAAGTGGAAGCCGACCACGCGCTCAGGGTGCACCAGGTCCGCGGCCATCTGGGCCACGGACAGCGAGGACGTGTTCGTCGCGAGGACGCATTCGGGCGACACGACGGCCTCGACCTCCGCGAAGACCTGCTTCTTGACCGACAACTCCTCGAAGACGGCTTCGATCACGAAATCGGCGTCGGCGAACACATCCTTGGAGACGGACCCGGTGACGAGCGCCTTCGTCCGGTTCGCGGCGTCCTGCGACAGGCGCTTCCTGCCCAGCATCTTGTCGATCTCGGCGTGCACGTACGCGACGCCCTTGTCCACGCGAGCCTGGTCGATATCCGTCATGACCACCGGCACCTTGAGCTGGCGGGCGAACAGCAGGGCGAGCTGGCTCGCCATGAGCCCGGCGCCCACCACGCCGACCTTCGAAACCGGGCGGGCGAGCTTCCGGTCGGGAGCCCCTGCCGGACGCTTGCCGCGCTTCTGCACGAGGTCGAGGAAGGCGTACACGGTGGCGTGGAACTCGGGTGTCTGCATCAGTTCGGCCAGGGCCGCGCACTCGGCAGCGGCGGATTCCTCCTGCGTCCAGGTCAGGCCCGCCTCGAGGAGGTCCAGGACCCGCGAGGGTGCGGGAGCGGCGTTACCGGTCTTCGCCTCGACGAAGGCGCGTCCGGCGGCGACGGCGCCGGTCCATGCGGCGTCGTCGTAGTGTGCGAGTTCACTGCGCCGCCGTGCGACGACGTCGGCCTCACCGTCCCTGAGCACGCGGGCGGCCCAGAGGAGGGACTGCTCCACGAAGTCGGCGGGCTCGAACAGTGCGTCGGCGATGCCCAGCTGGTGGGCGGAGCTGCCGTCCAGGCTGCGGTTGTTGCTGAGGGGGTTCTCGATCATGACCTTGACGGCGTTCGCGGGCCCGATCAGGCGCGGGAGGCGGTAGACACCGCCCCAGCCCGGCACGAGGCCGATGAAGGCCTCGGGCAGTCCGATGCCGTTGGCGCCCGAGGACACGGTGCGGTAGTTCGCCGCGAGGGCGATCTCGAGTCCGCCGCCGAGCGCGACGCCGTTGATGAAGGCGAAGCTCGGTACGCCCATGTCGGCGAGGAGGTCGTACGCCTCGTGCCCGAGTTCGGCCATGAGGCGTCCGAGGTGCTCCGACTTCACGCTCTTGACCGTGCTGAGGTCCGCGCCGGCCACGAGGAAGTAGGGCTTGCCGGTCACGGCGACGGCGGCGATCTCGCCGCGCGCGGCGCGGTCCTTCAGACTCTCGAGGGTGCGGCCGAACTCGATCAGGGTGTTCGGTCCCAGGGTGGTGGGCTTGGCGTGGTCGAGGTCGTTGTCGAGCGTCACGAGCGCGAGGACGTCGCCGCCAGGGAGCGGGATGTCCTGGACGTAGGAGTGGGTGACGATCTCGGTGGGAACCAGTGCGGCCAGTTCGTCGTAGCGTTCGAAGCTCATGCTGCATCCTGTCCGTAGTTCGCGTGGTGGGGGTTCTCCCAGATCACGGTGGCACCCATCCCGAGCCCGATGCACATGGTGGTCATGCCGTAGCGGACGGCGGGGTCCTCCTCGAACTGGCGGGCGAGCTGGTTCATGAGCCGCACGCCCGAGGAGGCGAGCGGGTGCCCGACGGCGATGGCACCGCCGTAGCGGTTCACCCGGGGATCCTCGTCGTCGATCCCGAAGTGGTCGAGGAAGCTCAGCACCTGGACGGCGAAGGCCTCGTTGATCTCGAAGAGTCCGATGTCCCCGATGTCCAGGCCCGCCTGCCGCAGGGCCTTCTCCGTGGCCGGTACCGGACCGATGCCCATGACCTCGGGCTCCACTCCGGCGAAGGCGTAGGCGACCAGGCGCATGCGTACGGGCAGTCCGAGCTCGGCGGCGGCGTCGGCCGAGGCGAGCAGGGCCGCCGTCGCGCCGTCGTTGAGGCCGGCGGCGTTGCCGGCGGTGACCCGGCCGTGGGCGCGGAAGGGTGTGCGCAGGCTTCCGAGGTCCTCGACGGTGGTGCCGGGACGGGGCGGTTCATCGACGGTGTTCAGGGTCCAGCCGGCACCCGGCTTCCTGCCGGCGACGGGCACGAGGTCGGGCTGGATGCGTCCGGCCTCGTAGGCCGCGGCGAGCTTCTGCTGGCTGCGGACGGCGTAGGCGTCCGTGCGGTCCTTGGTGATCGCAGGGAAGCGGTCGTGCAGGTTCTCGGCGGTGTTGCCCATGTTCAGGGCGGCCGGGTCCACGATGCGCTCCGACTGGAAGCGGGGGTTGGGGTCCGCGTCGGCTCCCATGGGGTGGTTCCCCATGTGCTCCACCCCGCCGGCGATGACGACGTCGTACGCGCCGAAGGCGATGCCCGACGCCGTGGTGGTCACCGCGGTCATCGCGCCGGCGCACATGCGGTCGATCGCGAAGCCGGGGACGGTCCGGGGGAGCCCGGCGAGGAGGGCGGCGGTCCGGCCGATGGTGAGTCCCTGGTCGCCCGTCTGCGTGGTCGCGGCGATGGCGACGTCGTCGACGCGCTCGGGCGGCAGCGAGGGGTTCCGGCGCAGCAGGTCGCGGATGCACTTCACCACGAGGTCGTCGGCCCGCATACCGGCGTAGATGCCCTTGTCACCCGCCTTGCCGAAGGGGGTACGTACTCCGTCGACGAAGACGACGTCGCGGACGGCGCGCGAGGCACTCCGCGTCGACGTGGTCCCGGTTTGTAGGCTCACCTGTTGCTCCTCTTCGAGATGTTGATCCGCGATTATGTTACTGGTCGGTAACATAGCGTGCAAGCGGTCGGTCCGAGGAGAGGTCGGGTCAGCCGGCGGACGCTTCCTGGTCGGCCTGCCGGCCCTTGGCAGCGAGGGGATCCGGGTCGAGGAAGGCCACCGTGATGATGGCCGCGACCTGCTCGATCTGCCACGGACGCGCGCCGAGCTCGGCCAGGGCCGCAGAGACGGACTCGAGCGAGAGGTCGGCGGGAGGCCGCCACGCGATGCGGCGCAGGTAGTCCGGGGTCAGCAGGTTCTCGACCGGCATGCCGAGCGTCTCGGCGCGGTGGGCCACCCTGGGACGCGCGGTCTGCAGGCGCGCGGCGGCCTCGGGGTCCTTCTCGGGCCAGACCCGCGGAGGTGGCGGGGCGTTCGTGGAGATGTGCAGCGGCGGGAGGTCGGTCACCTTCTTGGCCTCGCTGATGCACTTGAGCCAGCGCGGGGCCTCCTTCTGGGCCGCGCGGCCATGGAAGCCCTTCGTCGCCAGCAGCTGCGGGACCGTGGCAGGCATCGCCTTGGCGGCCGCGATGATGGCCGAGTCCGGGATGAGGCGCCCCGGCGCCACGTCGCGGCGCTGCGCGAGGTCCTCGCGCTCGGACCAGAGCTGCCGGACGGCCGCGAGCTGCCGCCGGTCCCGCAGCTGGTGCAGGCCGGAGGTGCGGCGCCACGGGTCGACGCGCGGCTCGGCCGGCGGGGTCCGGCGGATGTGTTCGAACTCCTCCTCGGCGATCGCGAGCTTCCCGTCCTGCTGCAGCAGGTCGGCCAGCTTGTCCCGCAGCTCGGTCAGGACCTCGACGTCGAGCGCGGCATAGCGGAGCCATGGCTCGGGGAGCGGGCGCTTGGACCAGTCCGCGGCCGAGTGCTCCTTGGCGAGGCTGAAGCCGAGCTGCGACTCGATCACGGCGGCGAGGCCCACGCGGGGCAGTCCCGCGAGGCGTGCGGCCAGTTCCGTGTCGAAGAGCCGGTCCGGCCACATGCCCAGTTCCGCCAGGCAGGGCAGGTCCTGGCTCGCGGCATGCAGGATCCACTCGACGCCGTCGAGGGCGTCGTCGATGCTGCGCAGGTCGTCGAACGGCTCGGGGTCGATGAGCCAGGTGCCGGCGCCCTCACGGCGGATCTGCACGAGGAACGCGCGCTGACCGTAGCGGAAGCCGGAGGCCCGTTCGGCGTCGACTCCTGCGGGCCCGGTTCCGGCGGCGAGTGCGGCCGCGGCCCGCTCGAGCCCGGCCGGGGTGTCGATGACGAAGGGGACGCCGTCGCGCGGCTCGGTCAGGAGGGGGAGGTCCTGGGGTCCGGGATCGACGGCGACGTCGGCTGCATCGGTGCTGTCCGTCTGCTCGGACGTGGAGGAAGTCATGATGGTTCCAGTTTAGCCCCGCGGGTCCCGGCACTCCGAAGCGGTTGGTGGGCGGCCGTCGTCCCTGGTCGACGGGTGCCGGCCGGCGTGTCGAGGTGCACTCCGGAGTCCTGGGGCGGAGCTGCGACCTCAGGGGGACGACAGCGAGGCAGGCGCTTCAGGACCTGCGGTGGGGCAGGTGGGCGACGCCTGCGGGCAGGGGAGGCAGTCCGGCGAACGTGCACACCATGTCGGACCAGGCCTCGAGGTGGCGGCGGACATCCGAGGTCTCGGGCGTCCACGACGCCCGGAGTTCGATGTCGATGGTGTCCGGGCGGTCGTCGAGGGTCCCGTAGCTCTCGGACAGGATCCTCGTGGCGGTGCCGCCCGTGCTGTGGTGCCGCGCGCCGTGGCTCTCGAGGGCCTCCACCAGCCATGTCCATGCGACGGACCCCAGCAGGGCGTCGTTGCCCATGTCGGGTTCGAGCTGTGCACGGATGTATGTCACGATGCGGAACCGGCCGTTCCAGACCTCGGAACCCTCGGGGTCGTAGAGGAGGATGAAGCGGCCCGTGGCGAGCTCCTCGGGCTCGGACGCCGCGAGGAACGTGCGCGCGGGCCCGTGCAGCGGCAGCGGCGCGGCTTCGAAGACCTCGGCGCCGAGGGCCACCGCGAACGGGGCGAGCCGGGAGGGAGCGGGGATCTCCTCGAGCCTGATCTCGCTGCGGCGGACGGCCTTCCGGAGACCGGACAGGGCATCGAGGAATTCCGTGGGAAGCTGAGGCGCGCCGCCGAGAGAATTCACCTCCGCAGGCTATGCCCTCGGGGGATCGGTTCCGCGGCGACGCGCCGGTGTGATTGTGCCGACGCGCCGGTGGACGGGTCCGCTCGGCTGCCGTTCGCGGCGTGTCCCCGTGCTGTTCAGCGACTGGGCACCCCCTGCTTCCGGGAAGGAGTCCGTCAGGCGGAGACCTCCCGGCGGATGGCCGCGACGAAGGCGTCCACGTCCTCCTCCGTGGTGTCGAACGAGCACATCCAGCGGACCTCACCGGTGGCCTGGTCCCAGTCGTAGAAGCGGAAGCTCTCCCGGATGCGATCGGCGGCTCCGGGGGGCAGGAGGGCGAAGACGGCGTTCGCGGTGGTCTCCTGCGTGAGGGTCACCCCGGGGATGCCGCGGACGCCCTCGGTGAGGCGCGCGGCCATGGCATTGGCGTGCGATGCCGAGCGCAGCCAGAGATCGCCCTCGAGCAGGGCGATGAGCTGGGCCGAGACGAAGCGCATCTTGGAGGCCAGCTGCATGTTGAGCTTGCGCAGGTAGTCGAGCCCGGTGGACGCCTCCTGGTCGAGCACGACGACGCACTCGCCGAACATGAGGCCGTTCTTCGTCCCGCCGAAGGACAGGATGTCCACGCCGGCATCGCGCGTGAATGCCCGCAGCGGCTGCCCCAGGGCTGCGGCGGCGTTCGCGAGGCGTGCGCCGTCCATGTGGACGCGCATTCCGCGCGTGTGGCAGTGGTCGGCGATGGCCCTGATCTCGGCCACCGAGTAAAGCGTACCGAGCTCCGTGGTCTGCGTGATCGAGACGGCCAGGGGCTGCGCGCGGTGCTGGTCGCCCCACCCCCAGGCCTCCCGGTCGATGAGTTCGGGGGTCAGCTTGCCGTCCGGGGTGGGCACGGACAGCAGCTTGATGCCGCCGACCCGCTCGGGTGCCGCGTTCTCGTCGACGTTGATGTGCGCCGTCTGCGGGCAGATCACGGCCCCCCAGCGCGGGAGGATGGACTGCAGCGACAGCACGTTGGCGCCCGTGCCGTTGAAGACCGGGTAGATGGAGATCCCCTCGCCGAAGTGGTGCTCCATCACCTCCTGCAGCCGCGCGGTGTACTCGTCCTCGCCGTAGGCGACCTGATGACCCTCGTTGGCCGCCGCGAGCGCCGCGAGGACCTCCGGGTGCACGCCCGAGTAGTTGTCGGACGCGAAACTGCGCCGCGTGCGGTCGTGCAGGGGTGCGGGGACGGTGGCTGGGCTCATGGTGTCGGTCACCGTCCCATTATCCCCGAGCGGCACCTATGCCCCGACGGCGTCGATGCGGGCACCGTTGACCTCGGTGGCCGCCGCGCCGGGCAGGGACGCCAGGACCCGGGCGAGGTCCTCGACGTGCGTGAAGCCGGGGAACCTCCGCTCGGGGTGCTGCTGCCGCAGGGCGTCGTCGACGAGTGCCTTGACGACGACGGCCGTCGCGGCCGCCCCGGTGCCGTCCCCGGCGAAGCCATGGGCCACGGCCTGCAGCCAGGCGTCCACGGACGCCTTCACGGCGGCGTAGGAGGCGTTGCCCGCGGTCGGCGCGGCGACCGCCGTCGCACTCACGGCGGCGAGCCGTCCTCCGCGCTCGGACAGCTGGTCGTAGAACGCCCGGCTGGTGTTGAACAGCGTGAGGAACACCGACCGGTGGAGGGCCTCGTAGTCCGCCGTCGTCTGCGTGGTGATGCCCCGACCGCCCCGCCAGCCGCCCACGAGGTGGAACAGGGCATCGGTACCCCCGTGGTCGGCGAGCACGCGCTCGGCGAGCCCGCCGACGGCCGACTCGTCCGTGAGGTCGCACACCTGCCGGTCCACACCCTCGAGCCCCTCGAACGCCACCGCGAGTCGCCCGGCGTCGGAGCCGACGGCCACGACGCCCAGACCGTCCGCGAGGAGCCGACGGGTGAGGGCGATGCCGGACGCACTCGTGGCACCGGCCACGACGGCCGTCCGGGCACCGGGTGCTGCGCTCATGCGGCGTCCGCGGTGATTCCGGCGGTGGACTCGATGACCGGCTTCATCTTGCGCTCCAGGGCCTCGAAGAACATCGACAGCGGGAACTCGTCGTCGAGCACGGCGTCGGTGAGGGCGCGCGGCGGCCCCAGGAGCTCGAGGGCGTCGGGTCCCTTGGCCCAGACGGAGGCCGGGTGCGGGGTGACCGTCGCGGAGACGAGCTCGTACGCGGCGAGCCAGTGCGCGATCTTCGGCCGGTCGATGGAGCGCCAGTACAGCTGCTCGATCTGCTCGCCGAGGGCCATGACGACATCGGCGGCCTCGTCCCAGTCGATGGTGAGCTTGGTGTCCGTCCAGTGCAGGACCCGGTGCTGGTGCATCCAGGCGAACAGGAGCTGGCCGCCGAGGCCGTCGTAGTTGCGCACGCGGCTGCCGGTGATGCTGAAGCGGAAGATGCGGTCGAAGATGACGGCGTACTGCACGAGTTTCGCGTGCCTGCGTGCCTCGGGGGAGGCGTCGTCGTCGCGTTCGATCCGGACGGACTCGCGGAAGGCCGTGAGATCGCACCGCAGCTCCTCGAGCGAGTACAGGAAGAACGGCATGCGCTGCTTGATCATGAACGGATCGAACGGCAGGTCGCCGCGCATGTGGGTGCGGTCGTGGATGAGGTCCCACATCACGAAGGTCTCCTCCGTGAGCTTCTGGTCGTCGAGGAGTTCCAGGGCGTCCTCGGGCAGGTCGAGGCGCGTGATCTCCGCGGCTGCCCGGACGACGCGGCGGAAGCGGGCCGCCTCGCGGTCGGCGAAGATGGCGCCCCAGGTGAAGGTGGGTGTGGAGCTGACGGCGACCGTCTCGGGGAAGAGCACGGCGGAGTTGGTGTTGTAGCCCTCCGTGAAGTCGAGGAACCGGATGGGGACGAACAGTGCATTGGAGTAGGCGCCGGCTTCCAGCTCGCCGACGAACTCCGGCCAGAGGACCTCGATGAGCACGGCTTCGACGAGGCGGCTGGTGCTGCCGTTCTGGGTGTACATGGGGAAGACCACGAGGTGCCGCAGGCCGTCGACCCGGTCCAGCTGGGGCTGGAAGGCCAGCAGCGGCTCGAGGAAGTCCGGGACGGAGAAGCCGCTCGACCGCCAGGCGTCGAAGGCCGTGACGGTGCGGTCGAGATAGTCGGCGTCGTGCGGGAACAGGGGGGCGAGCTCCTGTACGGCGGCGGTGATGGCGGCGGTGTACGTCGCGGCGGCAGCGTGGTCCTGGGGGTCCGGGATGGATCCGTCCTTGACCTGCAGGAGGCGCAGGTGCTGCACCGCGGTCTTCAGTGCGTGCCAGGCGGCCGTCTCCTGCGGGGTGCTGTCCAGTGGTGCGAGGGGGGTGAGGGTCATTGCTCCTGCTTCCGGGATGTGCGGCGGTCCATTTGTCGCGAGCGTAGCAACATGAACAGCTTCGCTTACACGTGAGGGCACCGTAGGACAGCAAAGCTTATGCTCATGGACCTGCACGCCGACCCCAGGGCCAGCCGGGCTTAGCCCCGAGGAGCCCGGGGACGCACGAAGGCCGGCCCGTGGGCCGGCCTTCGTGTTGATCCGTGCGGTCGCCCGTCGGTCATCCGGCGGGTACCAGCTTCATGGAGATGGAGTTGATGCAGAAGCGCTGGTCGGTGGGGGTGTCGAAGCCCTCGCCCTTGAAGAGGTGTCCGAGGTGCGAGTCGCAGCGGGCGCAGCGCACCTCGATGCGCTCCATGCCCAGGGAGCGGTCGTGCAGGTAACGGACCTTGTCCTCGGCGAGCGGGGCCCAGAAGGAGGGCCAGCCGCAGTGCGAGTCGAACTTCTCGTTACTCGTGAACAGTTCGGCGCCGCATGCGCGGCACTCGTAGGTCCCCGCCGTCTTCGCGTCGTAGTACTCCCCGGTGTACGGGCGCTCCGTGCCGGCCTTGCGCAGCACCTGGAACTCCTGCGGCGTCAGCTCCTGACGCCATTCGTCGTCGGACTTCTCGATCTCGGGCCGGAAGGTATCGCGTTCGGTAGTCATAGTGCGTGCAACGTCTACGAGTCGCCAATAAATCCCGAGCCGGAGTACAGGTGCAGGACGGGGATGCCCAGCTTGTCCTGCGCCCTGTTGGCCCAATCGGTGTGGAAGGTGTCGGCCATCGCATGCGGCCGCGTGATGACGACGGCCTGGGAGGCCGCGGTGTCCGCGGCCTCCTGCACGAGGGCCTCGACGGGGTTGCCCGTGGTCGTCCGGCCGCGTGCGGCGAACCCCTCGTCCGTGAGCAGCCGGAGCGACGCCGCCAGGGCACTGCGGGCCGCGTCCTCGTCGTGGCGCCGGTCGTCGGGGGAGAAGGACCGGAAGGCCTCCCCGACCTCCAGCAGGCTCAGGTGGCGGAAGAACTCGCCGAGGACGGACTCGTTGCGGTCCTCCGGGATCAGGACGACGACGTCCGCGGGATCGTCCCCTTCCAGGGTCCGCAGATTCACCAGGTCGGGACGGGTCAGGGCTTCCTCGGCCAGGACGATGATCGTTTGCGTCATGGCGTCACTGTACTGCGGGGCCCTCCCATCCGCCGCGAGTCGCGCGACGCGCCCGCCGTGCTCGGCCGCCCGGGGCGGAAGCAGGGTAGAAATGGAGGCATGGCAACTGAGATGTCGACGGCCGCGGTCCACCGGATCCCTGCGCCCTGGCTCAAGTGGACGGCGCTCGGGGTCGGGGCGGGGGCCGCCCTCGCGTCCTCGGCCGCCGGCGCGGTCTCCGGACTCGCCGTGTACTTCGCACGGCAGATCGTGATCCCGGCGCGTGGCCGCGACGAGAACCTGGACATCCTCGCCGTCGTCGGACCCGCCGGGAACCAGAGCGTGATCCTCCCCGCGAACGACGACACGACCGTCGAGGGCACCTACAGCCTCCACTTCGACAAGGGCACGGGCCACGCCCGGATCGGGGCCATCCGCTCCTACGTGCCGCGCGAGGGGACGGTCGAGCGCGAGGTGGAGAAGGTGTACACGGGCGATCTCGCCTCCGCGACCCGCGGCTGGTGGGGTGGCGCGGTGTACCCCTCGCCGTCGGCCATGGGGTTCGCCGACGAGGAGGTCATCATCCCCGTCGAGGGCGGCTCGGCCCCGGCCTGGCTCGTCCGGGCGGAGAAGCCCGCCCGGACGTGGGCGATCATGGTGCACGGTCGAGGCGCGTCACGCGCCGAGGCGCTGCGAGCCCTCGCCCCCGCGCGTCGCCTCGGACTGACGAGCCTGGTGCTGTCGTACCGGAACGACGGCGAGGCGCCGTCGGCCCCGGACGGCCGCTACGGCCTCGGCATGACCGAATGGCAGGACGTCGACGCCGCGATCGACTACGCGGTGTCGCACGGGGCCCGCGACGTGGTGCTGTTCGGCTGGTCCATGGGCGGGGCCATCGTCCTGCGCACCGCGGACCTCTCGCGGCACCGGCGCCGCATCGTCGCCCTGGTGCTGGACGGCCCGGTCATCAACTGGATGGAGGTGCTCGCGCACCACGCGGAGCTCAACCGGATCCCGGCGCCCGTCGGCAGGCTCGGACAGTACCTCCTGGCGAACCCGCGGGCACGCAGGATCACGGGCCTGGCCGCGCCGCTGGACCTCAAGAGCATGGACTGGATCGCCCGCGCGGAGCAGCTGACCCTGCCCACCCTCGTGCTGCACAGCGAGGACGACGAGTTCGTCCCGATCGGTCCCTCCGCGAACCTGGCGGCGAAGAACCCCGCCTTCGTGACCCTCGAGCGGTTCCACCGCGCGCGCCACACCAAGGAGTGGAACGTGGACCCGCAGCGGTGGGAGTCCGTGGTCGAGCGCTGGCTCGACGGTCTCCTGTTCGGGCGGATCCTTCCCGGCGGGAAGGTGCCCGACGCCGGGACGCCCGAGCCTACTGCGCTTCCCTGATCTTGCGCTTGATGCGTCCGAGCATGGCGGCCATGCCGCGCATCCGCAGGGGAGTGATGGCGCGGGTCAGGCCCAGGCGGTCCGGCACGTCGTCCGGCACGGCGAGGACCTCGTCGGCCGGCAGCCCGTCGAGTCCCTCGAGGAGCACCCCGGCGAACCCGCGCGTGGTCGGGGCCTCGCGGGGTGCCGAGAAGAACAGGTGCACGGGCCGCTCGGGCTCCGCGCCGATCTCCATGGTCAGGAACAGCGGGCTCTGGCACTCGACCACCTGCTCCAGCAGTTCGGGGTGGTCGCCGTAGCGCTCGGGCAGGTCCGGGAGTTCCCGGGAGAAGTCGAGCAGGAGCTGCAGCCGGTCGGGCTCGGACAGGTCCTGGAAATCGTCGATGATCTCGGCGAGCTTCGCCGGAACGGCCCCGGCGGTCATCGGGCGACCTGCGCCCTGGCCGCGGGCACCTCGCCGGGCTCGCTGCCGCGGACGATCGGGACGCGCACGGCGTTGCCCCACTCGGTCCACGAACCGTCGTAGTTGCGGACGGTGTCGAAGCCGAGGAGGTGCTTCAGCACGAACCAGGTGTGGCTGGATCGCTCGCCGATCCGGCAGTACGCGACGACGTCGTCGCCGTCCTGCAGGCCCGCCTCGTCCCGGTAGATCGCATCGAGCTCGGCGCGAGGACGGAACGTGCCGTCCTCCGCCGCGGCCCGCGCCCACGGGACGGACTTCGCGGTGGGGATGTGACCGCCGCGCAGGGCGCCCTCCTCGGGGTAGGCAGGCATCGTGGTGCGGGCGCCCGTGTACTCGTCGCCGGAGCGGACGTCGATGAGCGGCTTGCCCAGATGCGCCAGGACATCGGTCATGTAGGCACGCACCGACGCGTCGTCCCGCTCGACGACGGGGTAGTCCGTGGGTGCCACCTCGGGCCTGTCCGTGGTCAGGGCACGGCCCTCGGCGACCCACTTGTCGCGGCCGCCGTCGAGCAGGCGCACGTCCTCGTGGCCGAAGAGGGTGAAGACCCAGAGGGCATAGGCGGCCCACCAGTTGCTCTTGTCCCCGTAGATCACCACGGTGGAATCACGCTCGATGCCCTTGGCGGCCATGAGGCGGGCGAAGCCCTCGCCGTCCACGTAGTCGCGGGTCACCTCGTCGTTGAGTTCGGTGTGCCAGTCGATCTTCACGGCGCCGGGTACGTGCCCGGTCTCGTACAGCAGGACGTCCTCGCTGGACTCCACGACCACCAGGCCGTCCGCCCCGAGGTTGTCGGCGAGCCACGCTGTGGAGACGAGACGTTCCGGGTGGGCGTACTCGGCGAACTTGTCCTGCGGGTCTGGAGACAGGGGCATTGCGGCCTTTCGTGGGGCTGTGAGCACGCGCGGCGCGCTCCTCGGGTGTCCTTCCACCTAGCCTAACCACGCGATGCGGCAATTGCTTCCGCATCTGCTGCGGCGCAGCGACCGCCCTGCCCGGCCCCTGAGGGCAGCCCGGTCAAGGGCTCCGCGACCCCCGTCCTCAACCCGGCGGACGCGCCTGTATGCCGTAGTCTTGCCTAGCGGAGCGGCACCTGCCGGGCCGCCGCCCTCGCCCCTTGCCGGAAACAGAAAGCGGTCCCGATCCGTGCCAGCCATCGAACACCTGACAGAGCGTTCCCCCAAGGTCTCCGTCGATGAATTGCTGGACGGGTTCTACCCCTCGCCCCGCTTCGGCGACGTGTCCTTCGACTCCTACCGCCCCGACCCGCAGCAGCCGTCGCAGTCCGCGGCCGTCGCCAAGCTCCGGGACTTCGCCGTCGCCGTCAACGAGCCCGAGCCCTCGGGACTGCGGAAGCTGTTCGGCGGGAGGAAGGACCCCACACGGGCCGGCCTGTACCTCGACGGCGGGTTCGGCGTCGGGAAGACCCACCTCCTGGCCTCGCTGTGGCACGCGTCCTCCGGGAGGAAGGCGTTCGGCACGTTCGTCGAGTACACCAATCTCGTGGGAGCGCTGAGCTTCCGCAAGACGGTCGAAGCGCTCAGCGGCTACAGCCTGGTCTGCATCGACGAGTTCGAGCTCGACGACCCCGGGGACACCGTGCTGATGTCCCGCCTCATGCGGGAACTGGCCGACGCCGGCGTCAAGCTCGCCGCGACCTCCAACACGCTGCCCGGCTCGCTCGGCGACGGACGCTTCGCCGCCGAGGACTTCCAGCGGGAGATCCAGGTCCTCGCCGACCAGTTCGAGGTCGCGCGGATCGACGGCGAGGACTACCGCCACCGCGGACTGCCCCAGGCCCCGGAGGCGATCGACGACGCCGCCCTGCGGGACCGGATCGCCTCTTACTCGGGGGGCGTGCTCGCGGAGGACGACTTCGCGTCCCTCATCCGGCACCTCGCCGACGTCCACCCGAGCCGCTACCGGCAGCTCCTGGACGGCGTCGACGCCGTGGCATGGCACAACGTGCAGACCATCACCGAGCAGTCCGTGGCGCTGCGCTTCGTGGTCCTGGCCGACCGTCTGTACGACCGCGACGTGCCGATCATGGCCAGCGGCACCACCTTCGACAACCTCTTCACCGAGGAGATGATGGGTGGCGGCTACATGAAGAAGTACTACCGTGCGGTCTCCCGCCTGACGGCCCTCGCGCGGCAGGGGAGCGACGTCCCAAGCTAGGTGCTCCACGCTTCGCGGTGATCATCCCCGGACGCCAGGTCGATCACGTCGCGGACGGAGACGCAAGAAGCGCCGGTGCCGCCTCTCGGCGGGACCGGCGCTCCTTCATTGCCAGGCTGGGATCACACGGCCGGCGGAGGCGTGGGGGCGTTGCCGCCCTTACCGTCCTTCTTGTCGATCTGGTCGACCATCTGCGAAGCCTTCATCTGCACCCCGCTGATGCGACGCGAGTACTTGCCATGGGTCCTGCTGTCGACGAAGCCGCCAGCCTTCCCGATGCCGTTCTTCACCTTGTCGGAATTACCGCCGATGAGTTCGGTCGCCTTACCCGCGAGGGTGCCGGCCCTGCCCTTGAGCCCGTCCAATAAACCCACGGACACCTCCTTTCGGTCGTGGAAACGCAGTCCCGTTTCCGCTCCTCCAAGCATAGGCGAGGAAGATGGGCGTGTCCTGGGAGGAAGAGCTACCGATCTCGGGCATGAAAATGGCCGGTCCTCGCGAGGACCGGCCGGTCTTATCCGAGCGGACGACGGGATTCGAACCCGCGACATCCACCTTGGCAAGGTGGTGCTCTAGCCAGCTGAGCTACGTCCGCAAAAAAGCGCCCCCGAGGGGGCGCCGTCGTGGGCGATACTGGGATCGAACCAGTGACCTCTTCCGTGTCAGGGAAGCGCGCTACCGCTGCGCCAATCGCCCATTTTCATGGTGCTCGTTCTGTAACGAGGTGGGGACGGGATTCGAACCCGCGTATACGGCTTTGCAGGCCGCTGCCTCGCCTCTCGGCCACCCCACCGTGACCGGAGAAGCTCCGGTCACCGGACTGATCCGGCCATACAGTGACTTGCGAGCGGACGACGGGATTCGAACCCGCGACATCCACCTTGGCAAGGTGGTGCTCTAGCCAGCTGAGCTACGTCCGCAGAAGAAAAACAACCTCCGAACCGCCGCTCGACGTGGTGCATTTCGCGGTAGTTCTTCGTTTTCCAACGAGAAAAAACTCTATAGGACGTTTGGGGGTTCGTCCAATCGGCGGCTCCCAGCGCCTACTGCGGTGCGCACCGGCGCCGCCCGCAGGGCGCGGGTCCGCGGCGCGGCCTGTCAGAGGCACCTGAGAGACTGGACCCATGACCGCCCCGCTCCTCGCCCACGCGACGCCCCACGGCAGGATGTACGCCCGCTCGACGACGGAACAGCCCTCCGTCCCGTCGATCACCACCGTGATCTCGCAGCTTCCCACCTCGCTCGGGGGCTGGTTCGGCCACATGGCGGCCAGCGCGCTCTCGCGGGATCCCCGGCTGCCCGGAGCGCTCGGCAACCCGTCCGAGCTGCGGTCGGCGGTTCGCGATGCGGCCTCCGCGGCCGAGCGCTACCGCGACGAGGCCGCCCTCCGCGGTACGCGCGTGCACCACTACTGCGAGCAGGTCGCCCTGCGAGCGCTGGGGCGTCCCGAGGAGCTCGACGCCGCGCGCCTGGCCCTGGAGGAGAACGGCGAGACGGGCTTCGCCGACCGGTTCGACGACTGGTGGGACCTCTACGACGTGCGGCCGGTGGAGCCCGAACTGACCGTCTGGAACACCGAGCTCGGCTACGCGGGGACCCTGGACCTCGTCGCCACCATCGGCGGGCGGACCTGCCTCATCGACTACAAGACCAAGAACACCGACCGGGACGGCTTCGTGAAGGCCCTCGACGACAAGGTGGTCATGCAGCTCGTCGCGGGGATGAAGGCCGAGGAATGCCTCGTGGACCCCGAGAAGGGTGAATGGCGCGCGTGGCCGCACGGGGACCAGCCGCTGCTGCTCGGCGTCGCCGTCGGGCAGACCGAGGTGCGGGCCATGCGCGCCAACCCGGAGGTGCTGAGGACCCACTGGCTCCGCTTTTGCGCGCTGCGGCGCGCCTGGGAGGCGGGGCTGCTCGCCGAGGAGGCCGGCCGCGCTCTGCTGCCCGTCAGTCCGCCGCCCTCCGCCGCCGTACCGACCGGGTCGGCCCTCCCCGCCTGACGCACGGGCGCGGATCGGGCCGCCCGGCACCCGGGTCGGCCCTCCCCGCCTGACGCACGGGCGCGGATCGGGCCCTGCGACGGTCGTCGGCCGTTCCGCCAGGGCCGCACGCGGGGTTGCCCCGGCGACCCGTCCGGCGACACGGCACTAGGATTGTCGGGAGCCTCGCGGCCGCAGCAGGACCGCGGGCATCCCGTACTCCTGTTCTGCGCGCCCCCGCGCAGCCCGTGACCGAAGCGAGGAACCGAGCACCGATGGCCGTCCTGAGTATCCGCATGATCGGTGATCCGATTCTCCGCACACCGGCCGCCGAGGTGACCGACTTCGGACCGGAGCTCGCGCGGCTGGTCGAGGACATGACCGAGACCATGATCGACGTCCAGGGTGCAGGGCTGGCCGCACCCCAGGTGGGGATCGGGCTGCAGGTGTTCACCTATCGCGTGGACGGGGTGCGGGGCCATGTGGTGAACCCGGTGCTCGAGACCGACGGTGCGTCCCAGGGCGAGTCCGACGTCGAGGGGTGCCTCTCCGTGCCAGGGCTCGGCAGCTTCGTGGACAGGACGGAATGGGCGCGTGTCACCGGCAAGGACGTGTCCGGGCAGGACGTCGTGGTCGAGGGGAGGGGCATGCTCGCCCGCGCCCTCCAGCACGAGACCGACCATCTGCGCGGCACCCTGTACATCGACCGGCTCCAGGGCGAGGACCGCAGGAACGCCCTCCGTGCCATCCGGAGCGCCGACTACAACCGCGTGACCTCCCGGACCGCGGCCGAGCGGTCCAGGACCCTCGGGTCGAGCTTCACACCGGGTTCGGCTCCCGCTCCCGGCGGCACCGGTGCGTTCGGCCGGACCACCCGATGAGGGTCCTCTTCGCCGGAACGCCCGAGGTCGCCGTCCCCTCACTGCGGGCGCTCGTGGACGCCGGGTTCGACGTCGCCGCGGTCCTCACGCGCGTCGACGCCCCGGTGGGGCGCAAGAAGGTGCTGACCCCGAGCCCCGTCGCCGCGGCCGCCGAAGCGCTCGGACTCCCGGTGCTGAAGGCCAACCGCTTCACGACGGAGCTGATCGGCGAACTCACGGCCCTCGATCTCGACGCCGCGGCCATCGTCGCCTACGGGGGGATCGTCCCGCCGGCAGGCCTGGCCGTGCCGAGACACGGCTGGATCAACCTGCACTTCTCCGTCCTGCCCGCATGGCGCGGTGCGGCCCCCGTGCAGCACGCCGTGCTCGCCGGGGACGCGATCACGGGTGCCACGACCTTCCGTCTCGAGGAGGGGCTGGACACCGGGCCCGTCTTCGGCGTGATGACCGAGACCCTCGAACCCTCCGCGACGAGCGGCGAGGTGCTGGAGCGCCTGGCGTCGAGCGGCGCCGTGCTGCTCGTGCAGACCCTCGCGGGCATCGACGCCGGTCAGGTGACGGCGACGCCGCAGGCAGGGGAGCCGAGCCTCGCACCCAAGCTGAGCATCGACGACGCGAGGATCCGCTGGTCGGACCCCGCCCCTGCGGTGCGCCGCCGCGTGAACGCCGTGACCCCCGAACCGGGGGCCTGGAGCCTGCTCGACGGACAGCGGCTGAAACTCGGTCCGGTCCGCCCCGCGTCGGTCGGACACGGGGTGTCGGCCGACGTGGCCGTGCCCGGGGTGCTGGCGCCGGGCGCGGTGCGCCTGGCCGGGCGGGAGGTCCTCGTGGGAACGGGCACCGATCCACTGGCCCTCGGTGAGGTCCAGCCGGCAGGCAAGAAGATGATGAACGCCCTCGACTGGGCACGGGGCGCGATAGCGCGCGGAGAGCTGGTGTTCGAGTGAGTGAGACCGGAGGCAATGATCGCGGTTCCAGGGGAGCCGGCACGCCGCGCGGCCCGGGCGGTACCGGGCAGGGTGGCAACCGGCGCCGCAACGAGCAGGGGCGCGAGCGCAACCGCGGTGGTGAGCGCCAGTACTCCTCCTCCGCGCCGTCCCAGCGCACGCGGCGCGCCGACCCGGCACGCCTCGTCGCCTTCGAGGTCCTGCGCGCCGTCGCCGCCGAGGACGCCTACGCCAACCTCGTCCTGCCGGCGAGCATCCGCAAGCACCGCCTGGACCGGCGCGATGCCGGCTTCGCCACCGAACTCACCTACGGTGCGCTCCGGGGCCAGGGAACCTACGACGCCGTCCTGGCTCGCTGCGTGGACCGCCCCCTGGACCAGCTCGACCCCGCGGTGCTCGACGCCCTGAGGATCGGCGTCCACCAGCTCCTCGCCATGCGCGTCCCCGCCCACGCGGCGCTCGACCAGACGGTCGGGCTCGTCCGCGCGGTCATCGGGGCGGGCCCGTCGTCGCTCGTGAACGCGGTCCTCCGCAAGGTGGCAGCACGCGATCTCCAGGGCTGGATCGGCGAGCTCGTGTCCGGCATGACGGATGCGACCGCCATCGCGTCCCTGACCTACAGCCACCCCGAGTGGATCGTGCGCGCCCTGCGCCAGGCGCTCGTCGCCCACGGGCGCGACGTCGCCGAGATCGACGCGCTGCTCGCCGCCGACAACGCAGCGCCCGTGGTGCACCTCGTGGCCCTGCCAGGGCTCGCCACCGTGGACGACGCCCTCGCCGAGGGCGCCGAACCGGGACGCCTCGCGCCCGGCTCGGCCTACTACTCCGGCGGGGATGTCAGCCGGCTCCCCGGCGTCTCGACCGGGACCCTCCGGGTGCAGGACTCCGGCTCCCAGCTCGTGGCCCGCGCCCTGGCGGGTGTCCGGCTCGAGGAGCGGGAGGCACAGGGCCCCGAGCGCTGGCTCGACCTGTGCGCCGGCCCCGGCGGCAAGACGGCCCTGCTGGCGGCACTGGGCCAGGACGCCGGCGTCCACCTGACGGCGAACGAGCCGGTCCCGCACCGCGCCCAGCTGGTCCGCCAGGCGCTCCGACCGCTGCCGGAGGACTCCTGGACGGTGCGGGTCGGTGAC
Source organism: Arthrobacter sp. MDT2-16 (assembly GCF_054510925.1). Classification (NCBI taxonomy): domain Bacteria; kingdom Bacillati; phylum Actinomycetota; class Actinomycetes; order Micrococcales; family Micrococcaceae; genus Arthrobacter; species Arthrobacter sp. MDT2-16. The sequence goes on along the minus strand of NZ_JBTNDP010000002.1, from coordinate 275,223 downwards.
GGGCGCGATCTCGGACGGGAACAGCCCGGCGCCTACGACCGCGTGCTCGTCGACGCCCCGTGCACGGGTCTCGGCGCTCTGCGGCGTCGCCCCGAGTCGCGGTGGCGTCGCCGGCCCGCGGACCTGGTGACCCTCGCTCCGCTGCAGCGCGAACTGCTGGCCTCGGCCCTGGACGCCGTCGCGCCGGGTGGCGTGGTGGCCTACGTCACCTGCTCACCGCACCACGCCGAGACGGACGCCGTCGTCGACGACTGCCTGCGCAAGCGCGAGGGGTTCGAGCGCCTGGACGCGGGCGCTGCGCTCGACGCCGTGAGCATCGGTGGAGCGCTCGGGGCGGGACACGGCGCGAGCGCCCAGCTGTGGCCGCACGTGCACGGCACGGATGCCATGTATCTCGCACTCATCAGGAAGACTCCCTGACGAGGACTCCGCACCGAGGATTCCGCACCGAGGATTCCGCACCGAAGACTCCGCACCAAGACACCCGGCCGCTGCCCCCTGAGGGCGCGGGCCCCGGGGCAACGAAGGGAAGAACCGTGACGCACCTGCGTATCAACCCGAGCATCCTCTCCGCCGACTTCGCCAACCTCGAGTCCGAACTGCAGCGGATCGGCACCGCCGATGCGGTGCACGTGGACGTCATGGACAACCACTTCGTGCCGAACCTGACACTCGGCCTGCCGGTCGTCCGCCGGATCCAGGAGGTCAGTCCGCTCCCGCTGGACGTGCACCTCATGATCGAGGACGCCGACCGCTGGGCACCTCTCTATGCCGGTACGGGAGCGGCGTCCGTCACCTTCCACGCGGAAGCGGCGACCGCCCCGATCAAGCTCGCACGGGAACTGCGGGACACCGGGGCGAAGGCCGGGATGGCGCTGCGCCCTGCGACGCCGGTGGAGCCCTACCTCGACATGCTCGCCGAACTCGACATGCTGCTCGTGATGACCGTGGAACCCGGCTTCGGCGGGCAGTCCTTCCTGGACCTCACCCTGCCGAAGATCCGCCGGGCGGCAGCGGCGATCCGCGGGGCGGACCTTCCCCTGGTCATCCAGGTGGACGGCGGCATCACCGAGGAGACCATCCTCCGCGCGGCAGATGCCGGGGCGACCGTCTTCGTCGCGGGTTCCTCCGTCTATGGCGCCCACGATGCCGCCTCCGCCATCTCGGCCCTGCGCTCCGCGGCGTCCCGTCCGGCCTGAGGCCCGGCCCTGCCGGTCAGGTGGAGGGCGGGTCCGTCACCGTGATCCGAACGGACAGCGCCGAGCCGGCAGCCTCCTTCAGGACGGCGAACCGCGGGTCGGGCACGGTGAGGAAGGGGACCTGCGGCAGCGTCGCGAAGGCCGTCAGGGCGGGTTCGCCGAGCACCGCGGCCGCGAGCGTCCTATCGCCCCCGAGCTGGAGGCACGACGGCGGGTGCGCGCGGAACACCGCGGCCGCCCTCACCGCGGTCTCCTCGACGAGGGCGTCCGCCTGGTTGGCGCGTCGCCGGGCGAAGCGCTGCTGGGACCATCCGCCGGCGGCGGTCCTGCCCTGCACGTACCGCGTGCCCGTCTTCGAGGCCAGCACCTGACCCGCCGCGGCGACTCCCACCGAGTAGCCGCCCCGCCGGATCAGCAGCAGTCCCACGGTGGTGGCCGTGTCGATCCCCGACAGCAGCGAGGGAACGAGGCCGTCGGCATCCGGCGACGAACCCTCGGCTGCACCGGACGCGGGCGGAATGCTCCCCTCCGTGGTCGCGCGGGATCCTGTACCCGCGCGCGATCCGGCAGCGGACTCCCCGCCCGGTCGTGCCCGGGGCAGGAGGGGTGGGGTCAGGAGGGCCGTGCACCCGTTCCCGGCGACGACGTCGAGGGAGCCGTCGTCACGGCCCGTCGCGAGGCTCACGGTATACGGACCGTTCCGCGCCTCGAACCGTGCGAGCCAGCCGTCGAGCCGCCGGGCGTCGACGAGCACGGACCTGGTCGGGGACATGGAGCTCCTTCGAGGGCGACGGTGGAGGCTGCGGAGGCGGCACCGCACGGCACCGGACCCGTCAGAGGCCCACAGTAACGTTGGGGCTGTGAATGATCTATTCAGCGCGGCGGCCGACGACGACGCGGACGACGTCCCCTCCAGCACCTCCCGTGCAGCGGGGACGGTGCGGCCGCGCAGTCCCCTCGCCGTCCGGATGCGGCCGCGCACGCTGGACGAGGTGGTCGGCCAGCAGCACCTGCTGGGCCGCGGATCGCCGCTGCGCACCCTCGCCGGCGAGCACGACCCCGGCGCGCATGCGGCGCCGTCATCGGTCATCCTGTGGGGACCGCCGGGGACCGGCAAGACGACGCTCGCGCACGTGATCGCCCGCGGCCAGGGCCGGAAGTTCGTCGAACTGTCGGCCATCACCGCGGGCGTCAAGGACGTGCGGCGCGTCATGGACGAGGCGCTCACCTCCCGCGACCTGTACCGGCAGACGACCGTGCTGTTCCTCGACGAGATCCACCGCTTCAACAAGGCTCAGCAGGACGCCCTGCTGCCCGGCGTGGAGAACGGGTGGGTGGTGCTGATCGCGGCCACCACCGAGAATCCGTCGTTCTCGGTGGTGTCGCCGCTGCTCTCGCGCTCGCTGCTGCAGACCCTCCGGCCGCTCGACGAGGCGGACATCCGGGGCCTGCTCGAACGCGCGGTCGACGACGAACGCGGGCTCGCCGGGACGGTGGAGGTCTCCGGGGACGCCCTCGAGCACCTCGTCCGGCTGGCGGCAGGGGACGCGCGGCGCGGGCTGACGGCCCTGGAGGCGGCCGCCGGCGTCGCCCGGTCCGAGCGGGAGTCGCACTCCGCCGCGCACCAGCCCGACGGGCCGGTCGGCCACGGGGGAGAGGACGCCGAGGACGCCGAGCAGGAGGACGGCCAGGAGGCGCTCCCCGCGCTCGTCACCCTGGACCATGCGGAGAAGGCGGTGGACGTCGCCGCCCTGCGTTACGACCGCGCGGGGGACCAGCACTACGACGTGGCGAGCGCGTTCATCAAGTCGCTCCGCGGGTCGGACGTGGACGCGGCGCTGCACTACGTCGCGCGGATGCTCGAGGCGGGCGAGGACCCGAGGTTCATCGCCCGCCGGCTGATGATCTCGGCGTCCGAGGACGTCGGCATGGCCGATCCCACGGCGCTGCAGACCGCGGTCGCCGCCGCGCAGGCCGTGCAGCTCGTCGGCATGCCCGAGGCGCGCATCATCCTCGCCGAGGCGGTGGTGCACATCGCCACCGCGCCGAAGTCCAATGCGGCGTACAACGGCATCAATGCCGCCATCGCCGATGTCCGGGCGGGCCGCGGGCAGGGTATCCCCGCCCACCTGCGGGACGCGCACTACCCCGGGGCGAGCCAGCTCGGGCACGGCAAGGGCTACGTGTACTCCCACGACGAGCCCCACGGCATCGCGCTGCAGCAGTACGCCCCGGACGACCTCGTGGGACGGGACTACTACGAACCCACCGACCGGGGTTCGGAGCGGGACATCTCCGCCCGCCTGGCGCGGCTGCGCAGGATCATCCGCGGGAAGTAGCAGCGGGGGCGGCGCCGTGTGCGGGCGGCGATTCGGCTGCGCGACCCGCGCACTGCTAATATTGGTCGCTGACTGGCAAGTCGTCGTGTACCAGTCGTCCTCCCGTGGTCCGCAGCAGGTCTCCTGCCGCGCGGTGCGGGTCGGCGACCAGGGTCGCGGCGGACTGTAGTACCGGGAAGCGGCCAATCCCGGCTCTCCGCATGTGGAGGCCAGCGACACCAGGAAGTGCGGACGCCCCCGTGGCTGTCCGCTTCTTCGCCGCAAAAATCATCGAAAGGTAAACGTGGCTAACAACACACGTGCCCGCCGGAAGGTCCGCATCTCGCGAGCCCTCGGCATCGCCCTCACCCCGAAGGCGGAGAAGTACCTCGAGCGCCGGCCGTACGCGCCGGGCCAGCACGGCCGCGCGCGTCGCAAGCAGGACAGCGACTACGCCGTACGCCTGCGCGAGAAGCAGCGTCTGCGCGCGCAGTACAACATCCGCGAGGCGCAGATGGCCCGCATCTTCGAGGAAGCCCGCCGCACCGCAGGCCTGACCGGTGAGAACCTGATCGAACTCCTCGAGATGCGTCTCGACGCCCTCGTCCTCCGTGCAGGCTTCGCCCGCACGAGCGCCCAGGCGCGTCAGCTCATCGTGCACCGTCACATCATGGTCGACGGCGCCCGCGTGGACCGCCCGTCGTTCCGCGTGGCCGAAGGCCAGCTCATCCACGTCCACAGCCGCAGCGAGACCATGGTCCCGCTCCAGGTTGCTGCCGCCGGTGCGCACCGCGACGTCCTCCCCGCCGTCCCCGGCTACCTGGACGTCCAGCTCGACAAGCTCCAGGCACGCCTCGTGCGTCGCCCCAAGCGCTCCGAGGTCCCCGTGACCTGCGAAGAGCAGCTCGTCGTCGAGTACTACGCACGCTAGACGCCCCGACGCCGGCGGAGTCCGCAGGCGCACAGCGCGAAGGCTGAACGAAGAGCCCGTGGCAACCGCCGCGGGCTCTTCGTTCTGTAAGGTACTAGGAGCACGAATTCCCATGCCGCTCGTTCAAGGCGGTGTACCCCTGCGTAAAGGAGACCGCCCATGTCAGGTGGAGATATTGCCGGCCTGATAGCTGCCGGCGTATTCGCCGTCCTGGTCCTGCTGCTGGCCGTGCCGATCTGGAAGCTCGGCCGCGTGTTCGACGAGCTGCGCAAGGCGATCCGCACCGTCACCGACGAGACGACGCCGCTGATCGGGGAGGTCACGAGCACCGTGAACACCACCCACCAGCAGCTTAAGGCCGTGGACGGCATCACCACCAACGTGTCCGACGCCTCGGCCAACATCTCCGCGCTGTCATCGCTCGTCGCGGCCACGATCGGCGCCCCGCTCATCAAGGTCTCGGCGTTCTCCTACGGCGTCCGCTCCGCCCTCGCCGGCCGCACGTCCCCCGCCCGCCGCCGCCGCAGCCGCTAGCACCCAACGAACGGAGAGAGAACGATGATCAGAAGAGTCTTCTGGCTCGCCGCCGGTGTCACCATCGGCGTCGTCGCCGTCCGCAAGGTGTCGAAGGCGAAGTCCACCCTCGGGCCCGAGGGAGTGAACCGCGCCGTCGGGCAGATCAGCGACAGCATCGCCGACTTCGCCGATGCCCTGCGCTCGGCCATGACCGAGCGCGAGAACGACCTCCGCGCCGCGCTCGGCGTCGAGGCGCCCGCCGCGCCCGCCGCGCCCTCCACCTCCGCTCCCGTCGACGCCGTCCCGGCCTCCCGCCGCTCGCTCCGCTAGGACGCACCACCCTCCCGACGCCGGCAGCGGGGCCGCAGCCTCCGCCCGCCCGGGCGGAGGCTGTCGCCTGCGACCGGGCACCCCCGCTCGGGCCGGAGTCTCCGCGTCCCGACCCACCACCGAAGGATCGCCCCCATGAAGTCCCACGAGATCGCCAGCCGCTGGCTGAGCTACTTCGAGAAGAACGGGCACACCGTCGTCCCCTCGGCGTCGCTGATTTCCTCCGACCCGTCACTGCTGTTCACCGTCGCCGGCATGGTGCCGTTCATCCCGTACCTCACCGCGCGCGAGGTGGCCCCGTACGCGCGGGCCACGAGCGTCCAGAAGTGCATCCGCACGGGGGACATCGAGGAGGTCGGCAAGACCGCGCGGCACGGCACGTTCTTCCAGATGTGCGGCAACTTCTCGTTCGGCGACTACTTCAAGGCCGAGGCCATCCGCATGGCGTGGGACCTGCTGACCCGCGACGTCGCCGACGGCGGGTTCGGGCTGCCTCCCGAGAGGCTCTGGATCACCGTCTACCACGAGGACGAGGAAGCGCTGGCGATCTGGCGCGACAGCATCGGCGTGCCGGCCGAGCGTATCCAGAAGATGGGCAAGAAGGACAACTACTGGTCCACCGGCCAGCCCGGGCCGGCCGGTCCCTGCTCCGAGATCTTCTACGACCGCGGACCCTCCTACGGCGTGGACGGCGGCCCCGAGGCCGACGACACCCGCTATGTGGAGATCTGGAACCTCGTCTTCATGCAGTACCAGCGCGGCGAGGGGACCGGCAAGGACGACTTCGAGATCCTCGGCGAGCTCCCGAAGAAGAACATCGACACGGGCCTGGGCCTCGAGCGCCTCGCGATGATCCTGCAGGGCGTCGAGAACATGTACGAGACGGACCAGGTGCGGCCCGTCCTCGACCGCGCTGCGGCACTCAGCGGCAGGACGTACACGAGTGCGGAGTCGCCCGACGACCCGCACCACACCGACGACGTCCGGCTGCGCGTCGTCGCCGACCACATCCGCTCCTCCCTGCTGCTCATCGCCGACGGCGTCACCCCCTCCAACGAGGGCCGCGGCTACGTGCTGCGCCGCCTCATCCGCCGCGCCGTCCGCGCCATGCGCCTCCTCGGCGTGGAGAAGGCCTGCCTGCCGGAGCTGCTGCCCGCCTCGCGGGACGCCATGAAGGGCGTGTACCCGGAGGTCGAGGCCGACTTCGAGCGCATCAGCCGCATCGCCTACGCCGAGGAGAAGGCGTTCCTGCGCACCATCGCCTCGGGCACCGCCAGGCTCGAGGAGGCGGTCCGCGAGTCCCTGGCCGATGAGCGACCGCTGTCCGGGCAGGACGCCTTCACCCTCCACGACACGTACGGGTTCCCGATCGACCTGACGCTGGAGATGGCCGAGGAGGCTGGCCTGGCGGTGGACGCCGACGGCTTCCGCTCCCTCATGCTCGAACAGCGTCAGCGCGCCCAGGCGGACGCCCGCGGCAAGAAGGCCGGCCACGCTGACCTCACGGCTTTCACCGAGCTCCTCGGCCGCGGCCAGACGGTGTTCACCGGCTACGACGAGCTCACCACCGAGGCGACGGTCGTCGGCGTGCTGGACAAGGGGCAGTCGATCCCGAGTGCGCTCCAGGGCGACGAGATCGAACTGGTCCTCGACCAGACCCCGTTCTACGCCGAGGCGGGCGGCCAGGCCGCCGACGTCGGCCTCATCACCGGCGACGGATTCGTCGTCGAGGTCCTCGACGTCCAGCGCCCGATCAAGGGCCTCAGCGTGCACCGCGCGGTGGTCCGCGAGGGCGAGATCTCCCCGGGCGCGACGGTGGTCGCCGCCGTCGACCGCCAGCGCCGGCATGCGGGGGAGCAGGCCCACTCGGGGACGCACATCGTCCACGCGGCGCTCCACGAGATCCTCGGCCCGGAGGCGCTCCAGCGCGGCTCGTTCAACAAGGCCGGGTACCTGCGCTTCGACTTCTCCTGGGGCGAGGGCATCAGTGCCGCCGCGCGTTCGGAGATCGAGGAGGTGTCCAACATCGCGATCCGCAACAACTACGAGGTCGAGACGAAGATCATGTCCCTCGCCGATGCGAAGGCGCTGGGGGCCACCGCGCTGTTCGGCGAGGCCTACGGCGACACCGTCCGCGTGGTGGAGATGAACGCGGAGTTCTCGCGGGAACTCTGCGGCGGTACCCATGTGGCCTCGACCTCGCTCATCGGGAGCCTCACGCTGCTCGGTGAGCAGTCGGTCGGCTCCGGCAACCGGCGGGTCGAGGCCCTCGTCGGGCTCGACGCGTTCCGCCACCTCGCCGCGGAGCGGGCCCTCGTCTCCGAGCTCTCGGAGATGCTGAAGGTTCCCTCCGCCCAGCTGCCGGAGCGGCTCTCGGCCACCCTCGGCAAGCTCAAGGCCGCCGAGCGCGAGCTCGACCGGCTGCGCAAGGAACAGCTCGCCGTCGCGGCCGCGTCGCTCGTCGACACCGCCGTGGACGTCGACGGTGTGCGCCTCATCGCGCACGACGCCGGCGAGGTGGGCGGTGCGGACGACCTCCGCACGCTCGTGCTCGATCTGCGCGGACGGCTCGGGTCGGACGCGGCCGTCGTCGCCGCGACGGCCGTCTCCCAGGACCGCCCGCTCGTCCTCGTCGCCACCAACGAGGCCGCGCGCGCCGCCGGTGTGAAGGCCGGCGCCCTGGTGCGCACGGCGGCGAAGGTGCTTGGAGGAGGCGGTGGCGGCAAGGACGACGTCGCCCAGGGCGGTGGATCGGATGCCTCGCGCATCCCCGATGCGCTGTCGGCCATCCGCACCGCGGTCGCGAAACGCTGATCGACGCGGTGACGGGCGAGGCCGGGGGAGCGGGGGGCGCGCCCGACGCTCCCTACCCGCACGGCCCGAAACTCGGCGTGGACGTGGGGCAGGTCCGGGTGGGTCTGGCCGGCTGCGACCGTGACGGCCTGCTCGCCACACCGATCCGGACCCTCACGCGGGATCCCCGGAGGAACGGCGACGTGCGGATCCTCGTGCGGGAGGCCGTGGAGCGCGGCGTGGTGCAGATCATGGTGGGTCTGCCGAAGAACCTCAGCGGTCGGGAGGGCGCGTCCGCCGAGATGGCGCGGACCTATGCGGGGCTGCTCGTGGAAGAACTCCGGCGACAGGCCCACCCCGTGCCGGTACGCTTGGTGGACGAGCGGCTGAGCACGGTGTCGGCCCACCGCTCGCTGCACGCGGCTGGTTTGAGCAGCCGCGAGCATCGTAAGGTGGTGGACCAGGTGGCTGCCGTCGAAATTCTCCAGCATGCCATCGACATGCAGCGTTCACGTGGACGGGATGTGGGGGATCCGGTTCCTGTGCGTGAGGCGGAGGACGCCCGCCGCCCACTGCTGACCCCAACAGAGGAGCCAGTCATCAAGGACAGTTCGACGAGCAGGAGGGACCCGGAATCATGAACAACCGTACCCGGCAGACCCCTGCCTCCCCCGAGTTCGACGACCAGCACGACGCCTACGCCGGTGACCACGGGCATCCCGAACCCGTCGAGGAGTTCTTCGCATCGCAGGAGTCGAACCGGCGCCGCCGCCCGCCGTCGGACGCGAAGCGGCGCAGGCGCCTCCGGCGCACCGTCGTCATGGTCGTGGTCGTCCTGCTGTTCGCCGGCACCGTCTACGGTGCAGCGCTCATGCTGCGCGATTTCCTGGGCTTCAACGAGGTGACCGACTACGCGGGGCCGGGGGGCGAGGAGACCGTCTTCGCCGTGACCGAGGGCGCCGGTGCCCTCGCGATCGGCAACGGACTCGAGAGCGCCGACATCGTCGCGGATTCCGAGACCTTCGTGGCCGCCCTCGCCGCCATCGCCGAGGGCCGCGAGGTCCAGCCGGGCGAGTACGAGATGCGCCTGCAGATGCCCGCCGCCGATGCCGCCGAGGCCCTCCTCGGCGAGGATCCTTCCCTCGTCTCCTACGCCGCAGTGGCCCGCGACCTCCGCCAGGGCGAGGTGTTCGACATCCTCAGCACCTCCACGGGCATCCCGCGCACCGAGTTCGAGGCCCTCGCGGCGAGTCCCACGCAGTTCGGCCTTCCGCAGCAGGCGCTGTCCCTCGAGGGATACCTGCACCCGGGGGAGTACCGTTTCGACGTCGAGGCCACGGCCACGGACATCATCACCGAGATGGTGAAGGCCACGACCGACCGCCTCGCGCAGGACGGCGTGACCGATCCCTCCGAGCAGTACCGGATCCTGACGATCGCGAGCATCGTGCAGGCCGAGGCGCAGCAGGGCGACTACGCCACGGTCGCGGGTGCCATCAACAACCGCCTCACGCCCGGGAACACGGAGACCAACGGCTTCATCCAGTCCGATGCCTCCGTCACGTACGGTCTCGGCAAGCGCAGCTACCAGCTCACGGACGAGGAGAAGCAGGACACCTCCAACCCCTACAACACCTACGCCAACCCCGGCCTGCCGAAGGGTCCCATCGGTTCCCCCGGCGACGAGGCAATCGACGCGACGGTCAACGCGGCGGACGTCCCGTTCTACTTCTGGGTGACCGTCGACCTGGACACCGGCGAGACCAAGTTCTCCGAGACCTACGCGGAGCACCTGCGCTACGTCGACGAGTACCTGGCCTGGTGCACCGACCACCCCGGGCGCTGCGAGTAGGTGGCGCCGGCCGGACCTGCCGCGCCCGCCCTCCGGGCCGCCGTGATCGGCTCGCCGATCGGGCATTCGAAGTCACCGCTGCTGCATGCCGCGGCGTACCGTGCGATCGGCGTCGACTGCTCCTACACGGCGGTCGACGTCGATGAGGCGGGGCTCGCCGCGTTCATCGCCGGCGTCCGGGCCACGCCGGCCTGGCGGGGGCTGTCCGTCACGATGCCGCTGAAGGCCGCCGCGGCACGGCTCGTGGACACCACGACCGCGCCCGCGTCCGTCCTGGGCGTGATCAACACCGTCGTCGTCACCGGCGAGGGACGCGGCCGGGTCCTCACGGGCCACAACACGGACGTCGTCGGGGTGGCGCACGCGCTGGCCGGCGCCGGCGTCCGGACCCCTGGACACCCCGTGGTCCTCGGCGGCGGCGGGACCGCGGCGGCCGCCCTCGCGGGCCTCGCGCAGCTCGGCGCGCGGACCGCCGCCGTACTGGTCAGGCGCCCCGAGGCGTCGGCCGAGCTGCTGCGCGTCGGGGCGGACCTCGGCCTGGACGTCGTGATCGGGCCCTGGTCCGGCGCGGGCGAGGCGGTGCGGGCTGCCGACGTCGTCGTCTCCACGCTCCCGCCCCGCGCCGCGGATCCCCTCGCGGCGGACCTCGCCGGGCCCGGATTCCGCACGCACGGCACCCTCCTCGACGTGGCCTACGACCCCTGGCCCAGCGCACTGGCCGCCGCCTGGCAGGGCGCCGGCGGAAGCATCGTGCCGGGCCTCGACATGCTGCTCCACCAGGCCGTCGAGCAGGTGCGCCTGTTCTTCCCCGACGTCACACAGGACCCCGCAGGCGTCCTGGACGTGATGTGCGACGCAGTCGGCGCCGCACGGCGCTGATGCCTGCGCCGCTGCATGGCAGTATGGAAACCATGTTGCGTTGGTTGACGGCAGGAGAATCCCACGGCCCCTCCGTGGTCGGCATCATCGAGGGCATGCCCGCGGGCGTCGCCGTCACGAGTGGCGACATCCAGGAGGCCCTCGCCCGGCGCCGGCTCGGCTACGGGCGCGGCGCCCGCATGAAGTTCGAACAGGACGAGGTGCGCATCCTCGGCGGCGTCCGCCACGGCATCACCCAGGGCGGCCCCGTGGCCATCGAGGTCGCGAACACCGAGTGGCCCAAGTGGGAGAAGATCATGTCCGCGGACCCCCTCGCGGTCGAGGACGCCGCGGAACTCGCCGCATCGGCACGCAACGCCCCGCTCACGCGGCCGCGGCCCGGACATGCCGACTTCACCGGCATGCAGAAGTACGGCTTCGACGAGGCCCGGCCCGTCCTGGAGCGTGCGAGCGCCCGGGAGACCGCCACGCGCGTGGCCCTGGGCACCGTCGCGGCGAGGTTCCTCCAGGGCCTGGGCATCCGCCTCGTCAGTCACACCGTCTCCATCGGTTCCGTCTCGGTCCCCGAGGACGCCCCTCTGCCGGGACCCGGAGACGTGATCGCGCTCGACACCGATCCACTGCGCTGCTTCGACCGCGACACCTCCGAGGCGATGGTTGCCGAGGTCGACGCCGCCCACAAGGAGGGCGAGACGCTCGGCGGCGTCGTCGAGGTGGTCGCCTACGGGCTCCCGCCGGGGCTCGGCAGCTACGTCCACTGGGACCGGCGCCTCGACTCCCGCCTCGCGGCGGCACTCATGGGCATCCAGGCCATCAAGGGCGTCGAGGTGGGTGACGGCTTCGAGACCGCCGCGCGCCGTGGCACAGCGGCCCACGACGAGATCGTCCGCAACGACGACGGCAAGATCGTCCGCGTCACCAACCGCGCCGGCGGCATCGAGGGTGGCATGAGCATCGGCGATGCACTGCGCGTGCGCGCCGCGATGAAGCCCATCGCCACCGTGCCGCGCGCCCTGCGCACCGTCGACATCAGCACCGGGACCGCCGCCCGCGCCCACCACCAGCGCTCGGACGTGTGCGCGGTGCCGGCCGCCGGCGTGGTCGCCGAGGCCATGACCGCGCTCGTGCTGGCCGAGGCCGTCACGGAGAAGTTCGGCGGCGACTCCCTCGCGGAGACCGCCCGGAACATGCGCGGCTACCTCGAGAGCATCCCGGAGTTCCTGGACTCCGCCGGAGCCTGATGGGAGCGGACCACCCCGTGGTGCTCGTCGGTCCGATGGCCGTGGGCAAGTCCGCCGTCGGACGCATGCTCGCCCAGCGCAGGGGTGCGCGGTTCGTCGACACGGACCGCGTGATCGTCAAGCGGCACGGCAGCATCGCCGGCATCTTCGCCCGCGACGGCGAGCAGGCCTTCCGCAGCCTCGAGGCGGAGGTGGTGCGCGACGCCCTCGCCGAGGACGGCGTCGTCATCTCCCTCGGCGGGGGAGCGGTGCTCCACCCCGGCACGCGGGAACTGCTGGCGGAGGCGACAGTGGTCTTCCTCGACACCGATCTGGCGACCGTCCTCCCACGCATCCGTGCCGACTCCAGCCGGCCGCTGCTCGCCGGCCGGCCCGCCGAACGGTGGCAGGAGCTGTACGACGCGCGGCGTCCGGTCTACGTGGCGGTGGCGTCCGCCGTCGTCGACACCCGCGGCCTGACGGTGCGCGAGGCGACCGAGGCCGTGCTGCACGCCCTGGCCGCCCACCCAAACGACCACCGACACGACGAGAGCGGGAATTCCCATGGCCACTGACGAACCAACCATCATCCCGGTGACCGGGAGCGCCGAGGGCAGCTACGACGTCGTCGTGGGGCACGGGCTGCTGGGCGGGCTGCCCGCGATCCTCGGTGAGCGGGTGCGGCGCGTCCTGGTCATCCACCCCCGGGCCCTGCGCGCCACGGGCGACACGGTCCGGGCCGAACTCGCGGACGCGGGCCTCACCGCCGTCACGGCGGAGATCCCCGACGCCGAGGAGGGCAAGCACATCCAGGTTGCCGCCTTCTGCTGGCAGGTGCTCGGCCAGAACGACTTCACGCGCTCGGACGCCGTCGTGACCGTGGGCGGCGGGGCCGTCACGGACCTCGGTGGCTTCGTCGCCGCCACCTGGCTGCGCGGCGTCCGCGTGGTGCACCTGCCCACGAGCCTCCTGGCCATGGTCGACGCCGCCGTGGGCGGCAAGACGGGCATCAACACCGCCGAGGGCAAGAACCTCGTGGGATCCTTCCACCCGCCCGCCGCCGTCCTGGCCGACCTCGACGCCCTGGCCACGCTGCCGAAGAACGAGCTCGTCACGGGACTGGCCGAGGTGGTCAAGTGCGGGTTCATTGCCGACCCGGCCATCCTGGACCTCATCGAGCAGGACACGACGGCGGCCACCGACGCCACCTCGCCCGTGCTGCGGGACCTCGTGCAGCGTGCCATCCGGGTCAAGGCGGACATCGTCTCCGAGGACCTGCGCGAGTCCGGCCGGCGCGAGTACCTCAACTACGGCCATACGCTCGCACACGCGATCGAACTCGCCGAGCGGTACTCCTGGCGCCACGGGGCCGCCGTCTCGGTGGGCCTGGTGTTCGCCGCCGAACTCTCCCGCATGGTCGGGCGCCTCGGGGACGCCGACGCCGACCGGCACCGGCGCATCCTCGAGCCGCTCGGCCTGCCCGTCACCTACCGGCGGGACCGGTGGGCCTCGCTGCTGGACGGCATGCGCCGCGACAAGAAGTCCCGCGGCGACCTCCTGCGGTTCGTGGTGCTCGACGGCATCGGCCGCCCGGGAATGCTCGAGGTGCCGGACACCTCGCTCCTGTTCGCCGCCTACCAGGAGATCGCTTCCTGACCTGTCCACGCCGCCTGCGGGCCGGGCGTCCCGGCCGGGCCCCGCGCCGCGCAGGGTAGACTGGTCTCTGGACTTTTGGCGCGCTTCCCCGCGCCCGCTGTGCTCCGGCCGGCCCATCCATCCGCGAAACCGACGAAAGTGAATCTGTGGCGACCACGAACGACATCAAGAACGGCACTGTGCTGAAGCTCGAGGGCAACCTCTGGAACGTCCTCGAGTTCCAGCACGTCAAGCCCGGCAAGGGTGGCGCCTTCGTCCGCACCAAGCTTCGCAATATCCTCTCCGGCAAGGTGGTCGACAAGACCTTCAACGCGGGCCTGAAGATCGAGACGGCCACCGTGGACCGTCGCGACTACCAGTACCTGTACAAGGACGGCGAGGACTTCGTGTTCATGGACACCACGGACTACGACCAGATCACGGTGTCCGGCAAGACCGTGGGCAACGCCGCGAACTTCATGCTCGAGAGCCAGATGGCCACCATCGCGATGCACGAGGGCTCCCCGCTCTACATCGAGCTGCCCGCGTCGGTGACGCTGGAGATCACCTACACGGAGCCCGGCCTGCAGGGCGACCGCTCCACCGGCGGCACGAAGCCCGCGACCGTCGAGACCGGCCACGAGATCCAGGTCCCGCTGTTCCTCGGCACCGGCACCAAGGTCAAGGTCGACACCCGGACGGGCGAGTACCTGGGACGCGTCAACGAGTGAGCGCACGCAGCAAGGCCCGACGCCGGGCCCTGGACATCCTTTTCGAATCCGAGCAGCGGGACATGCCGGCACTCGAGGTCATCCGCGCCCGTCGTGAGAAGACGGACATGGTCATCGCCGACTACTCGGTGGACGTCGTGGAAGGCGTGCTGGAGCGCCAGGAGCAGATCGACGAGTTCCTGAGCACCTACTCGCAGGGCTGGACCCTCGACCGCATGCCGGCCGTCGACCGCATGATCCTGCGGATCGGCAGCTGGGAGCTGCTCTACAACGACGACGTCCCCGACGGCGTCGCCGTCAGCGAGGCCGTGGAGCTGGCCAAGATGCTTTCCACGGACGAGTCGCCCAAGTTCGTCAACGGCCTCCTCGGCCGGCTCCAGCAGCTCAAGCCGACCCTGCTCGCGTAGTTGCGGGCCCGAGGCCCCCGTGGACCGCCGAGAGCGGACCACGGGGGCCTCTGGCGTCCCGCGACCGGAAGGGGTGCCTCCGGGCACCCGCACGGCCGCATCCCGTGCTCCGGCGGTCAGAGCACCGCGGATGCCGCCTGGAAGATGCGCGTGCGGCGCTGCGTCGCCTCCTCGAGGAGGGCGCGCTCCTCGGCCGCGTAGTCGGCGTCGCGCCGCCCGCCGAGCAGGCGCTGGCGCGTGTACGCGATGCGGGCGCCCGTGCGGATGAACGCGCGCATGTCCTGCTCGGCGCCGACGGACCGGGCCCAGGCCAGCGCCTGCGACCTCCCGGGCCGCGTGGCGAGCATGTGCACCTCCTCGGGCGTGAACCACCCGGCGTGGGCGTAGTCGCCCAGCCGGGCCTCGGTCAGGCGCCGCTCGGAGCGGCGCAGGAGCACGACGGCGATCACGGCGGCGACGAACAGCGGGACCTGCACCACCAGGTAGAAGAGCAGGAAGTTGTTGAACAGCACGAGGGTGCCGCCGTTCCACAGCATGTGCCCCGCGATGGCGGGGATCAGCCCGAGCACGAAGGCACCGAGGATGCGGCCGTTGCCGCCGCCCCGGCTCAGCGCGTAGCCGAGCACGAACCCGAGGAGCGAGGTGAACATGACGTGCGCGAACGGGGAGAACAGGCCCCGCAGGATGAAGACCCCCACGAGGGAGCTGACGTTGCCCGACTCCATGACCGCGGACCCGAAGTACAGGATGTTCTCGGTGAAGGCGAAGCCCGCAGCGACCGTCCCGGCGTAGACGATGCCGTCCACGGGACCGTCGAAGTGGCTGCGGCGCGTGTAGACGAGGATGAGCACGCCGACGCCCTTGGCGAACTCCTCGACCAGCGGCGCCTGCAGGACCGGCCCGATCACCTCCGGGGAGGTGGTGCTGAACGCGGTGCCGAGCAACTCCACCACGTAGCTGCCGAGCAGCAGCGTCACGACCACGGAGGTCCCGGCGCCCCAGAGGAACGCGAAGAGCAGGGCGCCGCGCGGTTCGGGATCCCACCGGTCGATCCAGCGCAGGCCGAGCAGGCAGATGCCCAGTGGGACGAGGGCGAGGATGCCGCAGAGCACGAACGCCGACGGCCCCAGGGACAGAGAGAGCAGGAGCAGGACGCCCGCCACCACGAGGGCCGCCACGATCACGAGTATGACGTTCAACACGCCGCGGCGGCGGGGCGGTGGCTGGTTCCACACGGGCTGGAACGGCCGGCCGTGCGTCCGGGCCGGTGCCGGATGATGGTGGCGGTGCGTCGTCGTGCCCCACCAGTCCTGGTGCTGGACGCTCTGGTGGGTGTCCTGCGGTTGCCGCGCGAAGTCCTGCGTGCCGTGCCGGCCGGGACCGCCGGGCGCCCCTCCGGGGTTGTTCATAGCCATGGTGCAACCCTAGGTGCAAGCGGCGCTGTGGTAGTTTGGGCACCGCAACCAGCCTTTAAATTCCGTCCGGTGAGGCGGGGAAGGAGGAAGCGTGTTATGACCGTGCCTGCCTCGGAATCCGGCATCCACAAGCGCGTCGTTCTCGCAGAAGCCGACATAGACCGCGCACTCACGCGCATCGCCCACGAGATCCTCGAGGCGAACAAGGGTTCCCGCGATCTCGTCCTCCTCGGCATCCCGCGCAGGGGCTTCCCGCTCGCGCAGCGGCTCGCCCAGAAGATCGCGGCCGTGGACCCCACCGTCGACCCCGACCTCATCGCCGGCCAGCTCGACGTCACGATGTACCGCGACGACCTGCGGCGCCATCCCACCCGCTCGCCGCTGGCTACCCAGCTGCCGCCGTCGGGCATCGACGACAAGGTGGTGGTGCTCGTCGACGACGTGCTCTACTCGGGCCGCACCATCCGCGCCGCGCTCGACGCCCTCGCCGACCTCGGGCGCCCCCGCGCGGTCCGCCTCGCGGTGCTCGTGGACCGCGGGCACCGCGAGCTGCCCATCCGAGCGGACCATGTGGGCAAGAACCTGCCGACCTCGTCCCGCGAACGCGTCCGGGTCCACCTGGCGGAGACCGATTTCATCGGCGGGTCGGCGGTCAACGAGGTCGTCATCGAGGACCGCGTGTGAAGCACCTGCTCAGCACGCACGACCTCTCCGCGAGGAACGCCCTGCGCCTGCTGGACGTCGCCGAGGAGATGGCGGCGGTGGGGGAGCGGGAGATCAAGAAACTGCCCGCGCTGCGCGGACGTACCGTGGTGAACCTGTTCTTCGAGGACTCCACGCGCACTCGCATCTCCTTCGAGGCCGCGGCGAAACGGCTCTCCGCGGACGTCATCAACTTCGCGGCGAAGGGCTCCTCGGTCTCCAAGGGCGAGTCGCTGAAGGACACCGCGCAGACCCTCGAGGCCATGAGCGCGGACGCCGTCGTCATCCGCCACCCCGCCTCCGGCGCGCCCGCACGCCTGGCGGCGTCCGGCTGGATCGACGCCGCCGTGGTCAACGCCGGCGACGGGACCCACGAGCACCCCACGCAGGCACTGCTCGACGCCTTCACGCTGCGCCGGCACTGGGCACGGGTGGGCGGCACCCCGTCCGCCGGTACCGACCTCACGGGGATGAAGGTCCTCATCGTGGGCGACGTCCTCCACTCGCGCGTGGCCCGCTCCAACGTGTGGCTCCTGACCACCCTCGGCGCGGAGGTCCTGCTCGCGGGTCCGCCCACGCTGCTGCCGGTCGGCGTCGGGGCCTGGCCCTGCACCGTCCACTACGACCTCGACGACGCCCTCGCCCAGCGCCCCGACGCCGTCATGATGCTCCGCCTGCAGGCCGAGCGCATGAACGCCGCCTTCTTCCCCTCCACCCGCGAGTACTCGCGGCGGTGGGGGTTCGACGACGGACGCCTGGCGCTGCTCGACACCCTGGGCCTCGACGACACCGTGGTCATGCACCCCGGTCCCATGAACCGGGGCCTGGAGATCTCCTCCGCCGCCGCCGACTCCCCACGCTCCACCGTCCTCGCGCAGGTGCGCAACGGCGTCTCCGTGCGCATGGCGGCGCTGTACCTGCTGCTCGCCGGGGACCCGCACGACGACGTCCCCGAGCAGCACGACCCGCCCGCCCTCATCCCGGAAGGCCGTACCCCGTGACGACCACCACCAGCACCCGAACCAGCGCCCGGACCGGCACCGCGTACCTCATTCGGGGCGGCTCCCTCCTCGGGCGCGGGGTCGAGGACCTCCTGGTCCGCGACGGCCGGATCGCCGCCGTCGGGTCCGCGGCGGCGTCCGGGGCACCGCAGGACGCGGTGACCATCGACGCCGACGGGCTCGTGGTGCTGCCCGGCATGGTGGACCTCCACACCCACCTCCGCGAACCCGGCCGGGAGGACGCCGAGACGGTCGAGACCGGCTCCCGCGCCGCGGCGCTCGGTGGGTTCACCGCCGTGCACGCCATGGCCAACAGCTCTCCCGTGGCCGACACCGCGGGCGTCGTGGAGCAGGTGTACCGGCTGGGCCTCGCCTCCGGCTGGGTCGAGGTGCGGCCCGTCGGCGCCGTGACCGTGGGCCTGGGCGGAGAACGCCTCGCCGAGCTCGGCGCCATGGCCGAATCGCGGGCCGGGGTGCGCGTGTTCTCCGACGACGGCATCTGCGTCTCCGATCCGGTGCTCATGCGTCGGGCCCTCGAGTACGTGAAGGCGTTCGACGGCGTGATCGCCCAGCACGCCCAGGAGCCGCGCCTGACCGAGGGCGCCCAGATGAACGAGGGCGACGTCTCCGCGGTCCTCGGACTGGCCGGGTGGCCGGCCGTCGCGGAGGAGAGCATCATCGCCCGCGACGTCCTGCTCGCCCAGCACGTAGGCTCGCGCCTGCACGTCTGCCACGTCTCCACGGCCGGGTCGGTGGAGATCATCCGCTGGGCCAAGGCCCGCGGCATCGACGTCACCGCCGAGGTGACCCCCCACCACCTGCTCCTGACCGACGAACTGGTCCGCAGCTACGACCCCGTCTACAAGGTCAACCCGCCGCTGCGCACGCCCGACGACGTCACCGCCCTGCGCGCGGCCCTCGCCGACGGCACGATCGACGTCGTGGGGACCGACCACGCACCCCACCCGAGCGAGCACAAGGAGTGCGAGTGGGCGCAGGCCGCCATGGGTATGACGGGCCTGGAGACCGCCCTGTCCGTGGTTCAGCACGCCATGGTGGACACGGGCCTGCTCGACTGGGAGGGCTTCGCGCGCGTCACCTCGGTGACGCCCGCGCGCATCGGCCGGCTCGGGCACCAGGGCCGCCCGCTGGCCGCCGGCGAGCCCGCGAACCTGATCCTCGTGGATCCTGCCGCGCGCTGGACGGTCGACCCCACGACGATGGCCACGAAGGGCCGCAACAGCCCGTTCCGCGGGCTCGAACTGCCCGGCAGCGTGCGCGCCACCTTCTACGCCGGCCACGCGACGGTCCTCGACGGCTGCCTCGCGACACCGCGGCCCGTCCAGGCGGCGGACGGGGAGGCCCCGGCATGGAATCTCTAGGCTGGGTGGCCCTGACCCTGGGCATCATCGCGGTCCTGGTCGCTCTCATGGCCCTCGGCTGGCGCAACCGGCTCCGCCGCCAGTCCGACGTCCCCGCACCGCCCGAGGTGCCCGGACACCTCGGGCCCGTCCTCTACGAGGCCGAGGGCCAGTACGTCGCGACGACGACGGCGGGGGACTGGCTGGACCGCATCGCGGTCCACGGGCTGGGCCTGCGCGGCAACGCCGTCGCCTCCGTCCACGCCGACGGCGTCCTGGTCACCCGCACCGGGGCGCGCACGGTCTTCGTGCCGCGCGCCGACCTCGTCTCCGTGCAGCTCGCCGGCGGCATGGCCGGCAAGTTCGTCGAGAAGGAAGGCCTCGTCGTCGTGACCTGGCGACTCGGCGAGGGGCGGGTCGACACCGGCTTCCGCACCCGCCACGCCGCGCACAAGGCCCAGCTCGTCGCCGCGATCGCGGCGCTCGTCCCCTCCGATCCACCCCAGAACCGAACTCCACCGACCCCCGAAGGCAGGGAACAGCTGTGAGCAGCGCTCCACCCAAGGCCCACGCTCCATCGACGGCACCGGCCGGCACGAAGGCACCCGCGGTGCTCGTCCTCGAGGACGGACGGACCTTCCGCGGCCGCGCGTACGGCGCCGAGGGCACCGCCCTCGGCGAGGCGGTCTTCGCCACCGGCATGACCGGCTACCAGGAGACCATCACCGATCCGTCCTACGCCCGCCAGCTCGTGGTCCAGACCGCACCGCACATCGGCAACACCGGCGTGAACGCCGACGACGCCGAGTCCCGCCGCATCTGGGTGGCCGGCTATATCATCCGCGACGCGGCCCGCCGCCCCTCGAACTGGCGCTCCGAACAGAGCCTGGACGAGCAGCTGCGCGAGCAGGGCGTGGTGGGCATCGAGGGCGTGGACACGCGCGCCATCACCCGTCACCTGCGCGAGCGCGGCGCCATGCGGGCCGGGATCTTCTCCGGTGCGGACGCCGCGGCCGGCGAGGAACGGCTCGTGGAGCAGGTCCTCGCCCAGCCGTCCATGGCCGGAGCGCGCCTCGCCGAGGAGGTCAGCATCGACGAGGCGTACGTCGTCGACCCCGCCGACCACGGCTGGACCGGCGGGACCGTCGCGACCATCGCGGCCCTCGACCTCGGCATCAAGGCCATGACGCCCAAGCACTTCGCCCAGCGCGGCGTGCGCACCGTGGTCCTGCCCGCCGGGGTCACGTACGAGGACATCGCCGCCGTGCAGCCCGACGGCGTGTTCATGTCCAACGGTCCGGGCGACCCCTCGACCGCCGATGACCAGGTGGCCCTGCTGCGCCGCGTGCTCGACGAGCGCATCCCCTTCTTCGGCATCTGCTTCGGCAACCAGATCCTCGGCCGGGCGCTGGGCTTCGGCACCTACAAGCTGCGTTACGGCCACCGCGGCATCAACCAGCCCGTGCTGGACCGCCGGACCGGCAAGGTGGAGATCACCTCGCACAACCACGGGTTCGCCGTCGACGCGCCGCTCGCCGGCCCGGTCGAGGCGCCCGCGGGCTCCTACGGCCGCGTCGAGGTGAGCCACGTGAACCTCAACGACGACGTCGTCGAGGGCCTCGCATGCCTGGACCTGCCCGCGTTCTCGGTGCAGTACCACCCCGAGGCCGCCGCCGGCCCGCACGACTCCGCCTACCTCTTCGACCGGTTCATCGACCTCATGCACGCCGAGAAGGCCAGGCCCGGCTCGGGGGACGCCGTCCTCGCCTCGCAGCTCGACGCACCCTCGGAGGCGGAGGCCCTCGCGGGCGCCGCCGCCGCGGAGCTCGGCACGCACGGCTCCAAGGTGACGGGCACGCAGCCCCGCCACGCGACAGCACACGACAGCGCACACCCCAGCGAACCGCAGGAAGAGAACTGATGCCCCGCAGAACCGACCTCAAGAGCGTCCTGGTGATCGGCTCCGGCCCGATCGTCATCGGCCAGGCCGCCGAATTCGACTACTCGGGCACCCAGGCGCTGCGCGTGCTGCGCGAGGAGGGCCTGCGCGTCATCCTCGTGAACTCGAACCCCGCCACGATCATGACCGATCCCGAGTTCGCCGACGCCACCTACGTGGAGCCGATCACCCCCGACGTCGTCGCCAAGATCATCGCGAAGGAACGCCCCGACGCCCTGCTGCCCACCCTCGGGGGCCAGACGGCGCTCAACACGGCGATCGCGCTCGACAAGAACGGCGTCCTCGAGGAGTTCGGCGTGGAGCTCATCGGCGCGAACATCGCCGCCATCGAGCTCGGCGAGGACCGGGAGAAGTTCAAGGGCGTCGTCGAGCGCTGCGGCGCCGAGTCCGCCCGCTCCGCCATCATCCACACCATCGACGAGGCGCTGGTGGCCGCCGACGACCTCGGCTACCCGATGGTGGTCCGGCCCTCCTTCACCATGGGCGGCCTCGGCTCCGGCCTCGCGTACACCGAGCAGGACCTGCGCCGCATCGTGGGCCAGGGCCTGCAGTACAGCCCCACGAGCGAGGTGCTGCTCGAGGAGAGCATCCTCGGGTGGAAGGAGTACGAGCTCGAGATGATGCGCGACAGGAACGACAACGTCGTGGTCGTGTGCTCCATCGAGAACTTCGACCCCGTGGGCGTCCACACGGGTGACTCCATCACCGTGGCCCCCGCCCTGACCCTGACGGACCGCGAGTACCAGCGCCTGCGCGACATCTCGATCGCCGTCATCCGCGAGGTCGGGGTGGACACGGGCGGCTGCAACATCCAGTTCGCCGTCGAACCGGGCACCGGCCGCGTGGTCGTGATCGAGATGAACCCGCGCGTTTCCCGCTCCTCGGCCCTGGCGTCGAAGGCCACCGGCTTCGCGATCGCGAAGATCGCCACCAAGCTCTCCCTCGGCTACACGCTCGACGAGATCCCCAACGACATCACGCTGAAGACCCCGGCGTCCTTCGAGCCGACGCTCGACTACGTGGTGGTGAAGGTCCCGCGCTTCGCGTTCGAGAAGTTCCCCGCCGCCGACCCCACGCTCACCACCACCATGAAGTCGGTCGGCGAGGCCATGGCGATGGGCCGCAATTTCACCGAGGCCCTGCAGAAGGCCCTGCGCTCGCTCGAGCAGAAAGGCTCCCAGCTCTCCTTCGCGCCCGTCGGCGCCGACGAGGTGGACGACCTGGTGGAGGCCGCGAGGCGCCCCACCACCGAGCGCCTCGCCCAGGTGCAGCGCGCCCTGCTGGGCGGCGCGAGCGTGGAGCGGCTGTACGAGGCCACGGGCATCGACCCGTGGTTCCTCGACCAGCTCGTGCTGCTCAACGAGGTGGCCGAGGAGGTGCGCACCGCGCCCAACCTCAGCGAGGACGTCCTGCGGCTCGCCAAGCGCCACGGCTTCTCGGACGAGCAGATCGGCGCGCTGACCCACACGCCCGACGCCGTCGTACGCGGCGTCCGGCACGCCCTCGGCATCCGGCCGGTCTTCAAGACCGTGGACACCTGCGCCGCGGAGTTCGCCGCCTACACGCCGTACCACTACTCCTCCTACGACGAGGAGGACGAGGTGGAGATGCACGAGAAGCCCTCCGTCGTCATCCTGGGCTCCGGGCCCAACCGGATCGGGCAGGGCATCGAGTTCGACTACTCCTGCGTCCACGCGACGATGGCGCTGCGCGAGGCCGGCTACGAGACGGTCATGATCAACTGCAACCCGGAGACGGTCTCAACGGACTACGACATCTCCACGCGCCTGTACTTCGAGCCGCTGACCCTCGAGGACGTCCTCGAGGTCCTCGCCGCGGAGGAGCGCACGGGCGGCGTGCTCGGCGTGTTCGTGCAGCTCGGCGGGCAGACCCCGCTGAAGCTCGCGCAGGAACTCGCCGACGCCGGTATCCCCATCCTCGGCACGTCCCCGGAGGCCATCGACCTCGCCGAGCACCGCGGCGCCTTCAGCCGCGTGCTCGACGCCGGCGGGCTGATCGCCCCGAAGAACGGCACCGCGGTGTCCTTCGAGGACGCCAAGCGGATCGCCGACGCCATCGGCTACCCCGTGCTCGTACGGCCCTCCTACGTGCTCGGCGGCCGGGGCATGGAGATCGTCTACGACGAGGCGAACCTCTCGCGCTACATCGCCAACGCCACGGAGATCACCGAGGCGCACCCGGTGCTGATCGACCGCTTCCTCGAGGACGCCATCGAGATCGACGTCGACGCCCTGTTCGACGGCTCGGAGATGTACCTGGGCGGCATCATGGAGCACATCGAGGAGGCCGGTATCCACTCCGGCGACTCCGCCTGCGTGCTGCCGCCCATCACACTGGGCGCGGACGTGCTGCAGCGCGTCCGTGAGGCGACGCTCGCGATCGCGCAGGGGGTCGGGGTGCGCGGACTCATCAACATCCAGTTCGCGCTGGCCTCGGACGTGCTCTACGTGCTCGAGGCGAACCCGCGGGCCTCGCGGACCGTCCCCTTCGTCTCCAAGGCCACGGGCGTGCAGCTGGCCAAGGGCGCGGCACTCATCGGCACCGGGGTCACCGTCGCCGAACTGCGGAAGCGCGGACTGCTGCCGGCGCAGGGCGACGGCGGGTCCCTCCCGCTGGACGCCCCCGTCTCCGTCAAGGAGGCCGTGCTGCCCTTCAGCCGCTTCCGGACGCCCGAGGGCACCGTGGTGGACTCGCTGCTCGGCCCCGAGATGCGCTCCACGGGCGAGGTCATGGGCATCGACAAGTACTTCGACACGGCCTTCGCCAAGAGCCAGGCGGCCGCGAACGCGGCCCTGCCCGTCGAGGGCAAGGTCTTCGTGTCCGTCGCCAACCGGGACAAGCGGGCCATCGTCATGCCGGTGAAGCGCCTCGTGGACCTCGGCTTCGAGATCGTGTCGACGGGTGGCACCGCCGACGTCCTGCGCCGCAACGGCATCCAGGCGACGACGGTGCGCAAGGTCGCCGAGGGTGCCGGCGCCGCGGGGGAGGGGACGGTCGTCGACCTCATCACCGAGGGCGGGATCGACATGATCATCAACACACCCTCCGGCGGCCAGGCCCGCGGGGACGGCTACGAGATCCGCGCGGCGGCGACGTCCTACGGGTTGCCGGTCATCACCACCATCCCCGAGGTGGGCGCGGCCGTGCAGGCCATCGAGGCCATGCGCTCCTACGAGTGGTCCGTGACGAGCCTGCAGGAGCACGCCGCGAACCTGCGTGCGTCGGCCGAGGCCCGCAGTGCCTCCTGAGGCCGGGGCCGCCCCGCGCGCCCCCTTCGGGGTGCGGCTCGCGGCTGCACGGGCGGAGCGCGGGAGCCTGTGCGTCGGTATCGACCCGCATCCCGCGCTCCTGACGGCGTGGGGGCTCGAGGACACGCCGGCCGGGCTCGAACGGTTCACGCTCACGGTGCTCGACGCCGTCGGGCCCGTGGCCGCGGCCCTCAAACCGCAGGTGGCGCTGTACGAACGGCACGGCGCGCGCGGCCTGGCCGTCCTGGAGACGCTGCTGGCCCGGGCCGCCGAGGCGGACGTCCTGACCATCGCCGACGCCAAGCGCGGCGACATCGGTTCCACCATGCAGGCCTACGCCGACGCGTGGCTGGGAGAGGGCCGCCCCCTCGCGGCCGACGCCGTCACGCTCAACCCGTACCTCGGCTTCGAGTCCCTCCGGCCGGCCCTCGACCTGGCAGCCGCCACCGGGCGGGGCGTGTTCGTCCTCGCCCTCACCTCCAATCCCGAGGGCCGCTCGGTCCAGCACGTGGGCGGGGACGCGTCGGTGGCGCGGTCCATCGCGCGCGCGGCCGCCGCCGAGAACGCCGCCGGTCGGGCAGGAGCGGGTGCGGCGGCGACGGGTTCCGTCGGGCTCGTGGTCGGGGCGACCGTCGGGGACGCGGCCGGTCGACTCGGCCTGGACCTCGCCTCGCTCGACGGCCCCATCCTCGCCCCCGGTGTGGGGGCGCAGGGAGCGGGCCCGCGCGAACTGGAGGCCGCCTTCGGCGAGGCCCTGCCGTTCGTGCTCCCGACGTCGAGCCGCGCCATCCTGGCCGCAGGACCGAACGCCGCCGCCGTGCGGCAGGCCGCCGAGCGGACGCGCGACGAGCTCGCCTGAGGGATGCGCCCCGGCGGGGGTGCATTGATTTCGGAGCCGTGCGCCCGGTAGGTTCGGTTCCAGCCCGATCCCCGTCCGGGGAGACCTTTCACCGATCCATACGACGAGCGGTCGCCGCCATCCGTGGTGCCGTCCAGCGCAGGGAGCACCCGTGAACCTGAAGCCCTTGACGGACGACGAACGAACACTGGCACGAGAGAAGGCGACGGCGGCGCGGGCGGTGCGGGCGGACATCAAGTCCCGACTGAAGACCGGTAAGCTTTCCGTGGCGGAAGTCATCGACAACCCGGACGGCGACGACGCCGTGGGCCGCCTCAAGGTCCTGGACCTCCTCAAGGCACTGCCGGGCGTCGGCGACGTGCGGGCAGCCGCGATCATGGCCGAGGTCGGCATCGCGGCGACGCGGCGCGTGCGCGGACTCGGCGTGCACCAGCGCAGGGACCTCGTCAGCTACCTCGACCAACATCACGCCGGCCCGGCCGGCAAGTAAGGAACCATTCGTGTCACAGCCCCGGCTGACAGTCCTCGCCGGCCCGACCGCGGTCGGCAAGGGAACCGTCTCCACCTACATCCGGGACAACTACCCCGAGGTGTGGCTGTCCGTCTCCGCGACCACGCGCCCGCCGCGCCCCGGTGAGGTGAACGGCGTGCACTACTTCTTCGTCTCCCCCGAGGAGTTCGACGGGCTCGTCGCCGACGGGCAGCTGCTCGAATGGGCGGTGGTGCACGGACGCAACCGGTACGGCACGCTCCGGCGCACGGTCCAGGCAGCCATGGACGAGGGCCGCGCCGTCCTGCTGGAGATCGACCTGCAGGGTGCACGCCAGGTCAAGGAGAGCATGCCGGAGGCCAATTTCGTCTTCCTCGCCCCTCCCACCTGGGACGAGATGGTGCGGCGCCTGGTGGGGCGCGGCACCGAAACACCGGAGGAACAGCAGCAGCGGCTGGAAACCGCTAAACTGGAACTTGCCGCCGAGCCGGAATTCAACCACACCGTCGTCAACGACACCGTGGAGCATGCGGCAGACGAGCTCGTATCACTGATGGGACTGCGTCCGCTGCAGCGCTGAGAGGCCCCGCACCAGCCGTTCCGCCTTATTTTTTGGAGAATTTGTGTCAACTCAGCCCGAAGGCATCATCAACCCGCCGATCGACTCTCTGCTGGAGGCCTCGGACTCGAAGTACGCCCTCGTGATCTACGGTGCCAAGCGCGCCCGCCAGATCAACGCGTACTACTCCCAGCTCCACGAGGGCCTGTTCGAGTACGTCGGCCCGCTCGTCGACACCAAGCTGAACGAGAAGCCGCTCTCCATCGCCCTGCGCGAGATCAACGAGGGCATGCTCGTCTCCTCACCCATGGAACAGTCCGAATAACCGGACCGGGCCGGCAGGGGCATACGACCGGTGCGCATAGTACTCGGTGTCGGAGGAGGGATCGCAGCCTACAAGGCAGCATCCCTCCTCCGTCTTTTCACGGAGTCCGGCCATGACGTCACCGTCATCCCCACCGAGGCGGCCACACGCTTCGTCGGCACCGCGACCTGGGAGGCGCTCTCCGGCAACCCGGTCAGCAACAGCGTCTGGGACGACGTCGACAAGGTGAACCACGTGCGCCTGGGCCACGAGGCGGACCTGATCGTCATCGCACCCGCGACCGCCGACGTCCTCGCCCGCGCCGCGGCCGGCCTCGCCAACGACCTGCTGACCGGGACCCTGCTCATGGCGCGCGGCGCCGTCGTCATGGCGCCCGCGATGCACACCGAGATGTGGCAGCACGCAGCCACCCGGGCGAACGTCCGGACCCTGCGTTCGCGCGGCGTCACGGTGATCGAGCCCGCGTCCGGCCGGCTCACCGGGACCGACTCGGGTCCGGGCAGGCTGCCCGAGCCGGCCGCCATCTACGCCGCGGCCCTGGACGCGGTCCACCCTCCCGCCGGGGACGGCGCCCTGCGCGGGAAGCGCGTCACCATCTCGGTCGGCGGCACCCGCGAGGCCCTCGACCCCGTGCGCTTCCTCGGCAACCGGTCCTCGGGCAAGCAGGGCATGGCGCTGGCCGAGGCGGCCCTCGCCCGGGGCGCGCACGTGACGCTCGTCCTCGCCCACGCGGAGGTCCCGCCCCCGCAGGGGTGCGACGTCGTCCGGGTCGAGTCCGCACTCCAGCTGCGCGACGCGGTCCTGGCCGCGCTGCCCGCAACCGACGTGCTCGTCATGGCCGCCGCGGTGGCGGACTTCCGTCCCGCCGAGGTGGTCGGAACGAAGATCAAGAAGCGCGACGACGGCGCGGACCCGGTGATCACCCTCGTCCGCAACCCCGACGTGCTGCGCGAAGCCGTCCTCGCCCGCGAGGGGCGCACCGAACCCCTGGTCATCGCGGGCTTCGCCGCCGAGACGGGCGACGCCACGGCCGACCCCCTGACCCACGCCCGCGCCAAGCTGGCACGGAAGGGCTGCGACTTCCTCGTCCTCAACGTCGTGGGTCGGGAGCTCGTGTTCGGCGCGGACTCCAACGAGGTCACCATCCTCGACGCCGACGGCAGCGAAGCGGCAGCGGTGCGCGGCACCAAGCGCGTGGTCGCGGACGCCGTCATGGACCACGCGGCGCACCTGCTGTCCCCCTGAGCCCGGCCCGCGGCGCTCCGAGGGCCCCGACGGGCGGCTCCGGGACGTCCGTCATCGACACGGGACTGTCCTCCCGACCCAGTAGAGTGGGCACGTGAATCCTCCCAGCACCGCTTCCCGCCTGCGGCTTTTCACCTCGGAGTCGGTGACCGAGGGCCATCCCGACAAGATCTGCGACCAGATCAGCGACGCCATCCTCGACGGCCTCCTCGAGCAGGACCCCGACTCCCGCGTCGCTGTGGAGACGCTCGTCACCACCGGCCTCGTGCACGTCGCGGGCGAGGTCACCACCGAGGCCTATGTCGAGATCCCCGACATCGTCCGGAAGACCATCCTGGGTATCGGGTACGACTCCTCGGCCAACGGCTTCGACGGGGCCCGCTGCGGCGTGTCGGTGTCCATCGGTCAGCAGAGCGCGGAGATCGCCTCCGGCGTCTTCACCTCCCTCGAGGCGCGCGAGGGCACCGGCGTGGACCCGTACGACGCCCAGGGCGCGGGGGACCAGGGCATCATGTTCGGGTACGCGAGCGACGAGACCTCGGTCCTGATGCCCACCCCCATCTGGCTGTCCCACCGCCTCTCCGAGCGCCTCACCAGCGTCCGCAAGGACGGCACCCTCCCGTACCTGCGCCCCGACGGCAAGACCCAGGTCACCATCGGCTACGACGGGGACCGCCCCGTCTCCATCGACTCCGTGGTGATCTCCTCGCAGCACGCGGCGGAGGTCCCCCTCGACGAGCTGCGCGCGGACCTGGTGGAGCACGTCATCACCCCGGTCCTGGCCGACTCCGCCCTCGACACCTCGAACGTCCGGCACATCCTGAACCCCGGGGGTGCCTTCGTGATCGGCGGACCCGTGGGGGACGCCGGCCTCACGGGTCGCAAGATCATCGTGGACACCTACGGCGGCATGGCACGCCACGGCGGCGGGGCCTTCAGCGGCAAGGACCCCTCGAAGGTGGACCGGTCGGCCGCCTACGCCATGCGCTGGGTCGCCAAGAACGTCGTCGCCGCCGGCCTCGCGCGCCGGGCGGAGATCCAGATCGCCTACGCGATCGGCATGGCGCAGCCCGTGGGCATCTACGTCGAGACCTTCGGCACCGAGACGGTGGACCCGCAGGCCATCGGGACGGCGATCCGCGAGATCTTCGACCTCCGACCCCTCGGCATCATCAACGCACTCGACCTCAAGCGCCCGGTGTACCAGCGCACCGCGGCGCACGGCCACTTCGGCCGCGAGGAGGACGGTTTCACCTGGGAGCGCACGGACCGTGTGGACAAGCTCCGGGGCTACTTCAACGCCTAGGGCGGGAGGGGACGGCGGACGGCAGGCGCCGTCCGTCGCAGCATCATGACGGAGACGACGCGGCCTGCTGCGAGGCCCGGTGGACGGCCCACGGCCACCGACGGCCAGCTGTCGCTCCTGCACGGCTTCGGACCGGCGAAGCTCCCGCGCGCCGACCCCGAGCGTGCATCCTCCCTCCCCGTGGCGCGGGTCATCCTCGACGCACAGCTGCCCCACCTCGACCGGTACTTCGACTACGCGGTCCCCGCCGAGATGGACGCCGAGGCGCAGCCGGGTGTCCGCGTGAAGGTGCGGTTCGCCGGCCGCGAGCAGGCGGGCTTCCTCGCGGAACGGGTCGAGGAGGCCAGCACCACCGCCACGCTCCTGCCGCTCGGGAAGGTCGTGTCGCCGCAGCAGGTGCTCACCCCCGAGATCCTCGCCCTCGCGACAGCCGTCGCCGCTCGGTCCGTCGGCACCGTGAGCGACGTCCTGCGCTCCGCCGTGCCGCCCCGCATGGCGCGTGTCGAGACCGAGTTCCCCGGCATCGCAGCATCCGACGGCGGGACACGGGCGGCCGAGGACGACGGCGGACAGGAGCCGGCGCTCCCCGTCTTCGTGGAACCCCGGTCCTCCGGCAGCTTCGGCCGCTACGTGAACGGGCGCGCCTACCTGGAGCACCTCCGGGTCGGGGAGTCCCCGCGGGCCGTGGTCACGAGCCTCGGCGGGTACGGTGCCACGGCCTGGCCGGAGGAGATCGCCGACGCCGTCGCGGCCGCCGCCGCGTCCGGGCGCGGGTCCGTCGTCGTCGTCCCCGACCAGCGGGACCTCGCCCGCGTGGAGGCAGCGCTCGTCGCCCGGCTTGGCGCGCCCTCCGTCGCCCGCCTGACGGGGGAGGACGGTGCGACGCCGCGGTACCGGAACTTCCTGCGCATCCTGCACGGCACGGCGACCGTCGCGGTCGGCACCCGCTCGGCGGCCTACGCGCCCGTGCGGAATCTCGGCCTCGTGTGCCTGTGGGACGACGGCGACGACCAGCACATCGAGCAGCGCGCCCCGTACCAGCACATCCGGGACGTGCTGCTGCTCCGGGCCGAGCACGGGGGAGCGGCGATGATGCTGTCCTCCTTCGGCCGGACCACCGAGGCGCAGCGCCTCGTCGACACCGGCTGGGCCCACGCCATCCAGGCCGACCGCACCGAGGTGC
The DNA here is from genome assembly GCF_054510925.1 of Arthrobacter sp. MDT2-16. NCBI lineage: Bacteria > Bacillati > Actinomycetota > Actinomycetes > Micrococcales > Micrococcaceae > Arthrobacter > Arthrobacter sp. MDT2-16. The sequence goes on along the minus strand of NZ_JBTNDP010000002.1, from coordinate 244,737 downwards.
GCCGCGCCACCCCCCGCGTCGTCCACGCGGCCGACGCCTACCAGATGGAACGCGACCCGCTCGCTGCGCAGGCCCGCATCCCCCATGCCGCGTGGGCAGCGGCACAGGCAGGCCTGAAGCGCGGGCCGGTGCTGCTGCAGGTCGCGCGCACCGGGTTCTCCCCGGCGCTCGCGTGCGACCAGTGCCGCCACCCCGCCCGGTGCTCGGCCTGCGCGGGTCCGCTCGCGCAGGCCGGCCGCCTCGCGCCCCTCGCGTGCAGGTGGTGCGGCCGCCCCGAGGCGCACTGGTCCTGCGCCGAGTGCGGCGGGACCAGGATCCGCGCGACCGTCGCGGGAGCCACACGGACGGCGGAGGAACTGGGCAGGGCGTTCCCCGGCGTACCGGTGATCTCCTCCGCGGGCGAGCACATCGTCGACAGCGTCCGGGACGTCCCTGCCGTCGTGGTCGCGACGCCGGGCGCCGAGCCCGTGGCGCCCGGCGGATACGCCGCCGTCATCCTGCTCGACGGCAACGCCCTGCTCAGCAGGGAATCGCTGCGTGCCGGCGAGGACGCCCTCCGCCGCTGGTTCGCGGCGGCGGTCCTCGCCCGCCCGTCGGAGGCAGGCGGCACCGTGGTGATCACGGGCCACGACGACGTCGCCGTCGGACATCTCGTCCGCTGGGACCCGTCCGGCGCAGCCTCGCGCGAACTGCTCGAGCGCCAGGAGCTCGGGCTACCTCCCTCCGTCCGCTACGCCGTCCTGACCGGGACGCGGGAGGCCCTGATGCACTTCCTGGAGGGGGTCCGGACCGACGGCGTCGCGCGCGTGGTCGGACCCGCACCGGTGCCCCCGGATCTCCGGCGGGAGGCCATGCTCGCCGAGCGTGCCGCCGGTCCGGCACGGGGGTCGGACCGGAGCGGCCCGACTCCCGCCGTCGCGCTGGCCGGGCAGGGGAGCCACCGGGTCCTCCTGTTCTTCCCCTACCGGGCGGCGGCGGGCATGACGCGCGAGTTGCGCGCACGGCGCGCTGCCCTTTCCGCCCGGAGGACGGGCGAGCCCGTGCATATCCGCCTCGACGCGCTCGACGTCCTCTGACCCCTTGCGGGCCACTGCCCGCACAAACGTGCACGGCGTGCATCTTCGGCCACGCTTCCGGCGGGCTGTCAAGGGGAGAGCGACATCCCCTGTTCCTTCTTTTCAGCCTCCCTGGGGAGGCATAGCGTCGATAACGGGCTCCGGTGGTGGACGGGCGCCCCCAGTCCGACAACGTGCCGAGCGTCCACCGGAGTTGAATCGAATCCGACCGACGAAAGCGGGAACCATGTTCTTCCACAAGCAGGAGCTTCAGTACAAGTCGACGCCTGATAAGCCTGATGCGGTGTATGCCCGGAAGTTGCAGGAGGTCCTGGGCGGCCAGTACGGGGAGATCACGGTGGCCCTGCAGTACAGCTTCCAGGCGTGGAACGCGCACATCCCGGGGAAGTACCGGGATCTGCTGTTCGGTATCGGGGCGGAGGAGATGGGGCATGTGGAGATGCTCGCGACGATGATCGCGCAGTTGCTGGAGAAGGCGCCGTTGGGCATCACGGAGGACTCGGTCCAGGCCGATCCGGCGGTCGCGGCGGTGATCGGGGGGACGGACATGCAGCAGGCGATCGTGGCCGGTGCCGGTGCGCGGGCGGCGGACAGCAACGGTAATCCGTGGCAGGGCTCCTACATCACGGCCAGCGGTAATCTGCTGGCGGATTTCACGGCGAACGCGAATGCGGAGATGCAGGGCCGGTTGCAGGTGGCCCGGCTGTATCACATGACCGATGACCACGGGGTGCGGGACATGCTGTCGTTCCTGTTGGCGCGGGACACGATGCACCAGAACCAGTGGACGGCGGCGGCCCGGGAGTTGCAGGAGTCGAAGATGGAGCTGATGCCGGTGCCGAGCAACTTCCCGATCAAGAAGGAACTGCGTGAGGTGTCCTACCAGTACCTGAACTTTTCCGACGGCAGGACCGCGTCGGAGGGCAGCTGGGCGTCGGGTCCGACCCCGGATGGCAGGGGTGAGTTCACGTACCACGAGGGTCCCACGACGTCCGCGCCGATGCCGCCGCCCACACACCCCGATGCGCGGTTCTACGGCACCACGGAGATCCCGAACACCGTGGAGAAGCTCGCCGGCACCGTCCAGGACAAACTGAACCGCGAATAGCACCGCCGGCGGTGATGTCGGCGGTCCGGACCGCCGGACCGCCGGCACCGCCCGGGCCGTCGGGTCACTCCTGCGGTTCGTACCCGATGAGCCAGCAGAGGCCGAAACGGTCGACGACCTGGCCGTCGGAGGCCCCCCAGGGCTTCGGGGCCAGGGGGTCGAGCACGGATCCGCCGGCCGACAGCTTCTCGAACCATCCGTGCAGGACCGCCGGCGGGGCGATGCCGAGCAGCGCGAGCTTGAGGCCCTCGACCCGCACGGCCGGCTCTTCCGCAGCCGCGTCCGCCCCCGCCAGTACGACGACGCCGTCGAGCACGCCGTGCGCCACCGCCGCGGGCGGGCCGTCGGTCCTGCCGAAGTCCTCGTAGGAGTGCAGGGACAGCTCGCCACCGAAGACCTCCGCGTAGAAGCCCAGTGCTGCGCGCGCGGTCCCGGGAAAGCTGATGTAGACGAGGGGGGCGGCCATGGTGACCCTTCCTGACGTGGGGAGCGGGACCGGCGACATCATCCCGCGCTACCTGATGGACGCAGACGGCCCGGCCGAATCATCGCCTCCCGGTGCATCGTCGTCGAGCAGTATCTCAGGACCGAGCCGGCAGCACGCAGAGCTCGTTACCCGAGGGGTCGGTGTAGATGCGCCAGGGCAGGTCGCCCCAGCCGGGATGCAGTTCGCGCCCGCCCCACCCGACGATGCCCGCCGCGACCTCGTCGGGATAGTCCCCGGCATCGAGCCGGACGTCCAGGTGCACCCGGTTCTTCCCGGTCCCCTTGGGCGAGGGCTCGGGGCACAGTTCCAGGAGCGGGCCCAGCAGCGACGGATGGCGCAGCGTGCGGGGGCGTCCCGGCACCGGGACCCAGCCGGTGAGCCACGACCAGAACCGCGCGTCCCGGTCCGCGTCGGAGGAGTCGAGCGGCAGCGCCGCGATCGGCCCGGTACCCGTGTACTCCGCCCGTTCGTGCATCACGCAGCAGGGGTTGCCTTCCGGATCGGCGAGGACCACCCAGGGTACGTCCCCCTGACCTACGTCGAGGTGCCGGGCGCCCAGTCCGAGCAACCGGTCGACCTCCACGGCCTGCCGGGAACCGCCCCTGAGGTCCAGGTGGAGCCGGGGCCCGGCAGCGGGCGGCTCCGGGACGCGCTGGAAGCACAGGTCCAGGACCGGGCCGCCCTCGATCGTGAGTCGGGTCTCGTACCCGTCGGGTGCGTCGGTGAGCGTCTCGCCTCCGATCACCGCCTCCCAGAAGCGACCGAGTCGCTGGGGGTCCACGGCGTCGACGACGAGATTCTCCAGGTACATGGATGCCACCGTAGGCCAGTCGGGGGACGATCCTCCAGGACCGCGCCGTCCGGAGGAGGCGCTCCGGATCGGACTGCCCACGGAGGAGTACGGCTCAGCGGCGGTGCCGCCGGCGGATGACGACCTCGGCCACGGCGAGATTTACCACCCAGCCCGCCCCCATCAGCAGCGCCCGGACGGTCACACCCGGTGGACTCGCGAGGAGCTCCGGCAGGATGAGGATCAGGGCCTGCGTCCCGGCGCCCAGCCCGATCGCGTAGGCCCGGGTCATCCAGGCACCGTGGGCGCCGATGTCGCCGCGCATCACGGCCCGGACGCCCAGTACGAGGCTGAGGGCCATGCCGCTGCCGAAGACGAGTCGGAACGCCAGCAGGAGCGGCCCGTCGCTGGGCGGGAGGACGTAGAAGAGCGCCATCCACACGCCGGACCCCGCAGCCACGAGCCCCGCAGGCAGCAGGATCCTGCCCGCGATCCGGTGCCAGCGGCGCCCACGGCGGCGCAGGGACGGCACGAACTGGAACGCGCCGAGCAGCGAGTAGAGGGTGGCCCCGACGATGTGCAGCACCACCGGTACGGGGGAGTCGAAAAACCGGGCGTTCCGTGCCGTGATGTCGGCCCCGCCCGTGAGCTCGGTGAGCCGGGCGGCCCCGGCGAGGACGGGAATGAGGCCCAGCAGGATCAGGCCCGCCGGCACGACCCAGGCCGGGGTCCTGCGGCCGGTCGTGCGCGGGCTGACCGGGGGCCGAGCCTTCTGTCCCGTGGTGTCCATCGGCGTCCTCTTCCTGGTCCCGGTCGGCGGTGCAGAGAGCTGTCCGCTAGCCCGCCCCTTGTGTACGGAGTACACGATGCGCTTCACAGTAGGTGTACGGCGTACACTCGTCAAGGGGCGGATCGACGGACAGGGAGAAGCGCATGGAGGATGGAGCGGCGCCGCGCGTGCGCCTCACCCGGGACGCCGTGCTGCACGCAGCCGTCGTCCTGGCCGACGAGCAGGGCGTGGGAGGGCTGAGCATGCGCAGCCTGGCCGAGTCGCTCGGCGTCGTGCCGATGGCGCTCTACCGGCATGTGGCGAACAAGGAGGACCTGCTGGACGGGATGGTCGACGTCCTCGCGGACGAGATCGATCCGCCGATCGACACGCCGGACTGGAGGACCGCGGTCCGTCATCGGGTCCTGTCGGCGAGGAGGGCACTCCAGCGCCACGCCTGGGCCCGCAGGGTCCTCGAGACGCGCACCAGCAGGACACCGGGCGTGCTCGCGTACACCGACTCGTTCATCGGCATGTTTCTCGACCGGGGATTCTCGATCGACCTGACGCATCACGTTCTGCACGCCCTGGGAAGCCGCATGTGGGGCTTCACGCAGGAACTCTTCGACGATCCCGGAGCCGCCCCCGCCGAGCAGGCGACCGCCGTCGACGACGCGGAGGCGCAGGCGGTCCTGCAGCAGATGGCCGCCCGGTACCCGAACGTCCTCCGGATCGCCATGGCCTCGGCGCACGGCGACGACGTCGTGGGCACGGGCTGCGACGACCAGTTCGAGTTCGAGTTCGCGCTCGACCTGCTGCTCGACGGCATCGAGGCACTGCGTGCCGAAGGCTGGACGTCGCCAGGATCGGGCAGGGACCGGTAGCCGCCGCTCCCGTCGTCGGACACGCGGCAGGGCGCGGTCCCGTCAGGGATGGTCGACGAGGTGCCAGCCGCTCGCATCGATCTCGACGGCGACCGGCGCCGGTCCCTGCATGCCCCGCGCCCTCAGCGCCCGCGTCAGTGTCTCGGCGGAGGCCGTGAGGACGAACGTCTCGCCGCGGAAGCGGTCCGCGGTCTCCTCGAGGAAGCCGGCCGCGTCGCGCTCGTCCGGCAGGTCGAACCATGCGGCGACCGGCAGGCGCGCCAGCCAGGCGGGACGGCCGGCGCCCGCCGCAGGGAGCACGGCCGTGGCGGCGCACTGCAGGTCCGTCACGATCCCCTCCGTCCGCCGCGGGTGGCGCTCACGCCGCCCGGTCCTTCCGGCCCCCGGGCACCGGGCGCCCGGTGAGGCGTCGCCGTCGGCCGTACTCGAGCACCGCACGCCGGCAGGCCGTGCGCAGCTGCTCCGCGGATGCCGCCCAGGAGTACGTGGCGGCCTGCTCCAGCCCGGCGCGGGATGCCTCGGCCCAGCGGCCGGGCTCCTCGAGGCTGCGGACGGCAGCCGCCACGGCGTCCGGGTCGTCGGGATCGACGAACAGCGCCGCCGTTCCGCCGACCTCGCGGAAGATCGGGATGTCGCTCGCAATCACCGGTGTGCCGGTCGCCATCGCCTCGATGATCGGCAGGCCGTAGCCCTCGGCCCTGGACAGCGTGACGAGCGCCGTCGAATCGTCGAGCAGGTCCTCGTACTCCGCGTCGGACACCCCGTCGTGGAAGACCGTGCGGCCGGCGTCGGGTATGAGGTCCGCGAGTTCGGCGCGGCGGGAGGGCGTGATCCTGCTCAGCAGGTGCAGCGTGTGGCCCGGGAGGGACGCCATGGCGCGGACGAGGGTCTCGACGTTCTTGTAGGGCATGAAGGAGCCCATGTAGAGCAGCGACGCGGACCGGGGCGCGCCGGGATCACGCCGCCGTTCCGTCGGCTGGGGTGCGTTGCCGACGAGGAGCACGGGCCGGCGCGTGAGGCGGTGGCGTCCGATGAGCCCGGCCGTGGTGGCGGAGATCGTGGCGACGACGTCCGCGCGGTCCAGCAGCAGGCGCTGCGGCCAGTACGCGAGGTGGTAGAGCCGCCAGAGCAGGCGGACGGGCAGGGGGAGGAACGACGGCGGGGTCGGGTTCTGGTAGTAGATGAGGTCGTGCAGGGTGAGGACGAGCGGGTACCTGCGCCCCCAGGAGCCCATGGTCTGCATGGGACAGACGACGACGTCCGGCCTCAGGCGGTTGATGCGCCGCGCGACGAACAGTTCGGCGGGGGAGAGCGGGCTGGTGATCCGCACGTGCGGCACCTCCGGCAGGAGCGCGAGCTGCCGCGGGTCGCTGACGAGCATCACGACGTCGTCGGTCGCGGCCAGGGCTGCGATGAGGCTCGCACCGTAGCGGCTGATGCCGTCGTGGTGGTCGGTCCGCGTGAACCGCGCGTCGAACAGGATCCTCACACGCGTACCCTCTCCAGGAAGTCCTCGATCAGCAGTGCCGCCTCGCGCGGCTTCTCGTAGTGCACGAGGTGCCCGACATCGGCGAGGACGGCGAGCGTGGCGTCCGGCACGAGGGCGGCGAGCTCGCGCTGGCTCTGCACCGATCCGATGTCGTCCTGCTCGGCGGCGATGAGCAGGACGGGCATCCCCAGCTCGCGGGCGCGGTCCCGGACCGTGCCGGAGATGGAGGCCCGGAACGCCTCGAGCACCACCCGGCGGCTGGCGAACGCGCTGAAGTAGGCATGGTGCTGCCCGTGGATCCAGCGGCGCAGGGTCCTGTCCCTCGTCTTGGCCATGAAGGCGCTCATGCCCCTGACGATCACCGGGTTCGCCAGCAGCGCGCGCCCGGTCCGTTCGGGCAGGCGGTCGGCGGCCACGTAGTACGCCTCCGCCACCCTCGACGCCACCCGGCTGGGCCCTTCGAGGGCGGGAGCGCTGATGGGGTTCACGAGTACGAGGGTCCCGGCCAGGTCCGGTGCGAGCGCGGCGGCCTCGGCCGCGACGATCGACCCGAAGGAGTGCCCGAGCAACACCCGCGGCTCCCGAGCGAGGATGCGTGCGGTGTCGCCGATGAAGCGCGCATAGGTGGCGACGTCGTGCGTGCCGGGCAGTTCGCCTCCCTGACCGAATCCGGGCAGGTCGGGCAGGAGGATCCGGTGCCGCGGCAGTTCCTCGACGAGGCGCAGCAGTCCGTGGTGGTCCCCCCGGAACCCGTGCACCATGACGATCGTCGCGCCGGGTCGCCCCTCGGCCTCGAGCGCGGGGAAGTCCCACACCCTCTGCAGCGTGCCCTCCCAGGGGAGGGTGCGCACGGTGGCCTGCCGCATCAGCCCACCCGGTCGGGGTGGGAGCCGAACCGCTGGTCGCGGTCGAGCACGTCGAGGTCCGCGACGTGCGCCTCCTCGAGGGTGAAGCCGAAGACGTCGAGGTTGGAGCTGATGCGCTCGCGGGAGCTGGCCTTCGGGATGGTCAGGATGCCGTGCTGCAGGTGCCATCGGAGGATCACCTGGGCGGGTGTGCGGCCGAGCTCCTCCGAGATGCGCACGATGACCGGATCGTCGAGGACGCGTCCCCGCCCGAGGGGACTCCAGGCCTGCGTGGCGATGCCGTGCAGCGCGTGGAACGCGCGCAGCTCGCGCTGCTGCAGGTACGGGTGCAGTTCGATCTGGTTGATGGCCGGCACCACACCGGTCTCGGCGACCAGCCGCTCGAGGTGCGGGCGCTGGAAGTTGGAGACGCCGATGGACCGCACCCGTCCCTCGGCGCGGAGCCGGTCCAGGGCCCGCCATGACTCCACGTAGAGGTCCCGCGGCGCGCAGGGCCAGTGGATGAGGTAGAGATCCAGCCGGTCGAGGCCGAGGCGGTCCATCGTCGCGTCGAAGGCGCGCAGCGTCGCGTCGAAGCCGTGGTCGTCGTTCCACACCTTCGAGGTGATGAAGAGATCCTGCCGGTCCGCGCCCTCGAGGAACGCCCGCGCCGCGGCGCCCACACCGGTCTCGTTCCCGTACAGCGCCGCCGTGTCGAGCAGCCGGTACCCGGCGGCCAGCGCCGTCGAACAGAGCCCCGCGGTGTCCTCGGGTGGGACCTTGTACACGCCGTACCCGAGGACGTCGATCTCGGTCCCGTCGGCGAGCGCGGTGCGGGGAACGGAGGTGCTCATGGTGGAACTCTACCGAGGCCGGCGATGCCGGCCGTGCGGGGAGCCTGTCAGGTGTGGACGAGACGCCGTGCGGAGCCCTCGTCCAGGATCAGGTCGGTGGCGAGTCCGGCAGCGAGCGCCCCCCGCAGGCCGTGGATCTTCGATTCGCCGGAGACCACGCAGATGCGCCGGCCGACCCTGCGCAGCTCGTCGAGGTCCGGCCCGGTGCTGCGCCCGTTCAGCAGGACGTCCCGGTGCGTGCCGTCCGCCCGAAAGAACATGGTGGCGACGTCGCCCACGACGGCGTCGTTCTCCAGGGCCTCGAGATCCTCGCGGTCGAGGTACCCCCCGCTGTACACATGGCTGGGGATGCCCGAGCCGACCGACCCCACGGAGCCCACCCCGAAGATCGCCATGGTCATGCGGCGCTGCAGGTCGAGGATGCGCCGGACGCTGCGTTCCTCCCACATGGCGGTCTTCGTCCCGGCATGGTCGAAGAACGCAGGCACGGGGAACTGCTCGACGCGCGCCCCGTACGCCTGGCCGAAGCGGCGCAGGATCTCGCTCGCGTACGTGATGCCGGTGGTCTGTGTGTTGCCCGCGCCGTTGAGCTGCACGATCGTGCTGTCGTGGGTCTGCTTGCGGGTGAGGTGGTGGCTGACGGCGCTGAGCGTCGAGCCCCAGGCCACGCCGATGATGGCGTTCGAGTCCACCAGGGGCCCGATGGTGCGGGCGGCCTGGATCGCGACGCGGTCGAGCACGTCCGAGTCGCTGACGGAGTCCGCGACCGGGACCACGTGCGCCTCGACGCCGAACCGGCGGCGGATGTGCTGCTCCAGTGCCGGTGCCCGTTCCGAGGGGTTGTTGACCTGGATCTGCACCAGCCCCGTCTCGCGCGCCATGGACAGCAGCCGGGACACCGTGGAGCGTGACGTGCGGAGCTCCCGGGCGATCGCGTTCATGGTCAGGTCCTGCAGGTAGTACATCTGCGCGGCCCGCAGGGCGTCACCGGAGCGGCTGCCCTCCACGGGACCCGAGGGCCGGCCGTCCGGGGCGGAGCTACTCCTCGTCGTCACTCCGCCAGTCTGGACCTCTTCTGCACGTTTGTGCAATCCGGTTGACTGGTATTCCCACGGCTCGAAGAATGAGGAGTGCAGGAGCCCTTCCAGACATAGACGTTACGGAGTAGTACCTTGAGCATTGCAGCCGACCGGATCAACGGTGAAGGCACGACAACTTCTACCCGCACCGTGGTGCAGGAGCTCAGGGACAAGCCCCGGGCGTCCGTGCTCATCATCGGTGGCGGCATCAACGGGGTCGGCACGTTCCGCGACCTCTCGCTGCAGGGCATCGACGTCGCACTCGTGGAGCGCGGCGACTACTGCCAGGGCGCCTCGGGTGCGTCCTCGCACATGATCCACGGCGGCATCCGCTACCTCGAGAACGGCGAGTTCCGGCTCGTCCGCGAGTCCGTCATCGAGCGCAACGCCCTCATGAAGATCGCCCCCCACTACGTGAAGCCGCTGCAGACCACCATCCCGATCTACACGACCTTCTCCGGCATCCTCTCCGCCCCCATGCGCTTCCTGACCCACCGCCAGGGCAAGCAGGTGGAGCGCGGTGCCGTGCTCATCAAGGCCGGCCTGACCATGTACGACTTCTTCTCGCGCGACGGCGGCAACGTCCCCCGGCACTCCTTCGTGGGCCGCAAGAAGGCCCTCGCGGCCATGCCCGACGTCCGCAAGGACATCAAGTGGGCGGCGACCTACTACGACGCCTCGGTGCACAACCCCGAGCGTCTCACCCTGGACGTCCTCCGCGACGGCCAGATCATCAACCCCGCCGCCCGCGCCGCCAACTACGTCAGCGCCATCGGCGCGGGCGAGGACGGCGTGCTGCTGCGCGACGAGCTCACGGGGGAGACCTTCACCTTCCAGGCCGACGTCGTCGTGAACGCGACGGGCGCCTGGACGGACGGCACCAACGCCGCCCTCGGCACCGAGACCCGTTTCATGGGCGGCACCAAGGGCTCGCACATCGTGCTGGACCACCCGGAGCTGCTCAAGGCCTGCAACGGCACGGAGATCTTCTTCGAGCACATCGACGGCCGGATCGTGCTGATCTACCCCATGGGGGACCGCGTCCTGGTCGGCACCACGGACATCGACGTCGACATCAACGAGCAGGCCGTCTGCACCGACGAGGAGATCGACTACTTCTTCGAGCTGATCGGTCATGTGTTCCCCGACATCAGGGTCGCGCAGGAGCACATCGTGTACAGCTTCTCGGGCGTCCGGCCGCTGCCGCGCCACGACGACACCCAGCCGGGCTTCGTCTCGCGCGACTACCGCATCGAGAAGCGCGAGGAGAAGCTGGGCGGGCGCTCGGTCACCACGCTGAGCCTCGTCGGCGGCAAGTGGACCACGTTCCGAGCCCTGGCCGAACACCTCACCAACGACACGCTCGCCGCCCTCGGGGCGCCGCGCAAGGCGTCGACGGCGGGTGTCGCGATCGGCGGAGGCCAGGACTTCCCGACGGACGACACCGCGGAGCGAGCGTGGATCCGGCAGGCCGTCCGCCCCGGTGTCGACGAGGCGCGGGTGCAGGTCCTGCTCACCCGGTACGGGACCCGCGCGACGGATGTCATCGGATACCTTGCCGAAGGTCCCGACAGGCTGTTCAATTCCACGAAGGAGCTGAGCACGCGCGAACTCGCCTACATGGTGGAGCACGAGCAGATCGGCCACCTGGTCGACGTCCTGATCCGCCGAACGTCCCTCGCCTTCCGCGGACTCGTGACCGAGGAGCTGCTCGCCGAACTCGCCACCACGCTGGCGCCCCTGCTGGGATGGGACGCCGCCCGGTCCGCGGCAGAGGTCGAGCTCGCCGAGACGGTCCTCGCCGAGGCCCACAGGGTGCACGTCAAAAGCCTGATCGCGTAGCGGCGCCCGCCGCCCACGAGGTCGAACCGCTGCCACGGGCAGCGGTGCAGTGCCAACGGCAGTGGTTGCCGGGGGGGAATGAACGGGTGCCGTCGAGGCGGCGGCACCCGTCGATAAATGAATAGAATGAGGAGTCAAAGATGTCTCTGGAAGTATTTGTTGCCGAAGCCTTCGGCACAATGCTGCTGCTATTGCTCGGAACGGGTGTCGTCGCGAATGTCGCGCTCGCCAGGACCAAGGGCAATAACGGCGGCTTTCTCATGGTCAACTTCGGGTGGGGCCTCGCCGTCTTCGCCGGCGTCTACGTCGCAGCCCTGTCGGGAGCGCACCTCAACTTCGCCGTGACCGTCGGTCTCTGGGCCAACGGCGACACCGCCGAGTTCGCCCCGGGCGTGGACAAGAACGTGATCAACGCGCTGGCGTACTTCGCGGCCCAGATGATCGGTTCCATCCTCGGTGCCGTCCTCTGCTGGCTCTCCTACAAGCAGCACTTCGACGAGGAGCCCGATCCCGCAAACAAGCTGGGGGTGTTCGCCACCGGCCCAGCCATCCGTTCGTACGGCTGGAACCTCGTGACCGAGATCATCGGCACGTTCGTGCTCGTGTTCGTCATCATCTCCTTCGGCAACACGCCCTCCGGCCTGGGCCCCCTCGCCGTCGCACTGCTCGTCGTCGGCATCGGCGCCTCGCTCGGCGGACCCACCGGCTACGCCATCAACCCGAACCGCGACCTGGGCCCCCGTATCGCCCACGCCATCCTGCCCATCCGGGGCAAGGGCGGCAGCGACTGGGGCTACGCGTGGGTACCGATCGTCGGACCGATCATCGGTGGCATCCTCGCCGGCATCGTCATCCAGTTCGTCTCGTTCCCCGCTCCTCCAGCCTAGGAGCCGTGCCGCGGCCGCGCGCAGCCGCCACTCAACGACACATCCAATGAAGGAGTAAGACATGTCGCAGCAGTACGTCATCGCCATCGACCAGGGCACCACCTCCAGCAGGGCCATCGTCTTCGACCACAAGGGCGACATCGTGTCCTCCGGTCAGAAGGAGCATGAGCAGATCTTCCCGAAGGCCGGCTGGGTGGAGCACGATCCCGCCGAGATCTGGAACAACACCCGCGAGGTCATCGGCAACGCGCTGGCCAAGGCCAATCTCACCCGCCACGACATCGCCGCCGTGGGCATCACCAACCAGCGTGAGACGGCCGTGGTCTGGGACAGGACCACCGGCAAGGCCGTGTACAACGCCATCGTCTGGCAGGACACGCGGACGCAGAACATCGTCGACGACCTCGCGAAGGACGGCGGCGTGGAGCGTTACAAGGGGAAGGTGGGGCTCCCCCTGGCGACCTACTTCTCCGGCACGAAGATCAAGTGGATCCTCGACAACGTCGACGGGGCCCGCGAGAAGGCCGAGGCGGGCGACCTCCTGTTCGGCAACACCGATTCCTGGGTCACCTGGAATCTGACGGGCGGCACGGACGGCGGCGTCCACATCACGGACGTCACCAACGCCTCCCGCACGCTGTTCATGGACCTCGAGACGCTGTCCTGGGACGAGTCGATCCTCGCCGACTTCGGCGTCCCGGTCTCGATGATGCCGGAGATCAAGTCCTCCTCCGAGGTCTACGGGACCGTGCACACCTCGCAGCTCCTCCGCGAGGTGCCGGTGGCCGGCATCCTCGGCGACCAGCAGGCCGCGACCTTCGGCCAGGCCGCGTTCGACAAGGGCGGTGCCAAGAACACCTACGGCACCGGCAACTTCATGATCGTGAACACCGGCGAGGAGATCGTCCACTCCAAGAACGGGCTGCTCACCACGGTCTGCTACAAGCTCGGCGACGCGAAGCCCGTGTACGCGCTCGAAGGGTCGATCGCCGTCACCGGTTCACTCGTGCAGTGGCTCCGGGACAATCTCGGCATCATCAGGAGCGCGCCCGAGGTGGAGCAGCTGGCCACGACGGTCGAGGACAACGGCGGCGTCTACATCGTCCCCGCTTTCTCCGGCCTGTTCGCGCCGTACTGGCGTTCGGACGCCCGCGGGGCGATCGTCGGCCTGACCCGCTTCGTGAACAAGGGACACATCGCACGGGCAGCGCTGGAGGCCACGGCCTTCCAGACCCGCGAGGTCCTGGACGCGGCGAACGCCGACTCAGGTGTCAACATGGAGGACCTCAGGGTCGACGGCGGCATGGTCGCCAACGACGCCCTGATGCAGTTCCAGGCGGACATCCTCGGGATCCCGGTCATCCGCCCGAAGGTCACCGAGACCACGGCGCTCGGTGCCGCCTACGCTGCGGGACTGGCCGTCGGTTTCTGGAAGGACACCGACGACCTCGCGACGAACTGGGCCGAGGACAAGCGCTGGAACCCGTCCATGGACGACGCCGAGCGCGAGCGCCAGCTCCGCCTGTGGAAGAAGGCCGTCACGAAGACCTTCGACTGGGTCGACGAGGACGTCAGCTAGCCCCTGCCGGACGCGCAGGGCACCACCCGAAGGGCACCCCGGGCCGTCGCACGACGGCCCGGGGTGCCCTTCGGTCCGTCCCGGGCCGCGGCCGGGCAGGCCGTTGGTGCACGCTGGTAAAGTGAAGCCATGCGTCGCGCCCTCCTCCTTACGTAGCCGCACGGTATCCACCGTGCGGCGGCCCCTCCCTGTGAGGGGCTTTTGCATGTCCGGGGCAGGACGGCACCGAGGCGCCGTCCGCCCCCGGCATCGGACGAGGCAGTACCGCAGCAGGATTTTCGCTCCACCGACAGGACAGGTCAATATACCGTGAGCATCAACCCCGAGGCCGCCCAGCCGGACGAGGACACCTACGATTTCTCCGCCATCGAGGCGAAGTGGCCCGCGGTGTGGGACAGGCTCCAGGCATTCGCCCCGGCCGACGACGGCTCACGTGAGCGCCGCTACGTCCTCGACATGTTCCCCTACCCCTCGGGTGACCTCCACATGGGCCACGCCGAGGCATTCGCCATGGGCGACGTCGCCGCGCGCTTCTACCGCCAGAAGGGCTTCGACGTCCTGCACCCCATCGGCTGGGACTCCTTCGGCCTGCCCGCGGAGAACGCGGCGATCAAGCGCAACGCGCATCCCGCGGAGTGGACGTACGCGAACATCGAGACGCAGGCGCACTCGTTCAGGCGCTACGCGATCAGCGCCGACTGGAGCCGGCGCCTGCACACCTCGGATCCCGAGTACTACCGCTGGACGCAGTGGCTGTTCGTACGGTTCTTCCAGCAGGGACTGGCGTACCGGCGGAACTCGCCCGTGAACTGGTGCCCGAAGGACCAGACCGTGCTGGCCAACGAGCAGGTCATCAACGGGGCCTGCGACCGGTGCGGCACCATGGTCACCAAGAAGAACCTCAACCAGTGGTACTTCCGGATCACCGACTACGCCGACCGCCTGCTGGACGACATGGAGCAGCTCAAGGGGCACTGGCCCGAGCGCGTGCTCGCGATGCAGCGCAACTGGATCGGCCGCTCGGAGGGAGCGCACGTCAGGTTCCGCATCGAGGCCACCGATGGCCGGCCGGACGCCGACGTCACCGTCTTCACCACACGCCCCGACACCCTGTACGGTGCCACGTTCTTCGTCGTCGCCGCGGATGCGGACCTGGCGCTGGAGCTCGTGACCGCCGACCGCCGCGCTGAGCTCGAGGCGTACCGCGAGCAGGTCCGGGGACTGTCCGAGATCGAACGGCAGGCCACTGAGCGCGAGAAGACGGGCGTGTTCACCGGCCGCTACGCCGTCAACCCGCTCACCGGGGAGAAGCTGCCCGTCTGGGCCGCCGACTACGTCCTGGCCGACTACGGCACGGGCGCCATCATGGCCGTCCCGGCGCACGACCAGCGTGACCTCGACTTCGCCCGCACCTTCGACCTGCCGGTGCGCACCGTCGTCGACACCGGCGCCGAGGAAGCGGCCGTCACGGGCATCGCGACCACCGGCGAGGGGACCCTCGTGAACTCCGGCGAGCTGAGCGGACTGGACAAGGCGGCGGCCATCGCCCGCGCCGTCGAGCTGATCGAGGAGCAGGGGACGGGCACGCACACCGTCAACTACCGCCTGCGTGACTGGCTGCTGTCCCGCCAGCGGTTCTGGGGGACGCCCATCCCGATCATCCACTGCCCGTCCTGCGGCGAGGTGCCGGTGCCGGACGAACAGCTGCCCGTCACGCTGCCCGAGGGCCTGCGCGGCGAGGCGCTGGCGCCCAAGGGCACCTCGCCCCTGGCCGCCGTCGAGGAGTGGGTCAACGTGCCCTGCCCCTCGTGCGGCGGTGCGGCGACCCGCGACACCGACACCATGGACACCTTCGTGGACTCGTCCTGGTACTACCTGCGCTTCGTGAACCCGCACCTGGAGACGGCCCCGTTCGACACCGAGGCGGTCAACCGCTGGCTGCCGGTGGGCCAGTACGTGGGCGGCGTCGAACACGCCATCCTGCACCTGCTCTACAGCCGGTTCTTCACCAAGGTGCTCTTCGACCTCGGCATGGTCGGCTTCACGGAGCCGTTCAGTGCCCTGCTGAACCAGGGCCAGGTGCTCAACGGCGGCAAGGCCATGAGCAAGTCCCTCGGCAACGGCGTGGACCTCGGCGAGCAGCTGGACCGCTTCGGGGTCGACGCCGTGCGCCTCACGATGGTGTTCGCGTCGCCACCCGAGGACGACGTCGACTGGGCCGACGTCTCGCCGTCGGGCTCCGCGAAGTTCCTCGCCCGTGCCTGGCGCCTGGGCGGCGACGTCACGAGCGCCGTCGGCACCGACCCGTCGACGGGCGACCGCGCGCTGCGCTCGGTCACCCACCGGACCGTGGCGGACGCCGCGGAGCTGATGGAGGCCAACAAGTTCAACGTGGTCGTCGCCAAGCTCATGGAGCTCGTCAATGCCACGCGCAAGGCCATCGACTCCGGTGCGGGGGGAGCGGACCCGGCCGTGCGCGAGGCCGCGGAGGCCGTGGCCATCCTGCTGAGCCTCTTCGCGCCCTACACGGCCGAGGACCTGTGGAGCAGACTCGGCCACGAGGCCACCGTCGCCACCGCGGGCTGGCCGGCCGTGGACCCGGCGCTGCTGACGCAGGAGAGCGTGGTGGCCGTCGTGCAGGTGCAGGGCAAAGTGCGCGACCGCCTGACGGTGTCCCCGGACATCGCCGAGGACGAGCTGCGCGAGCTCGCCCTGGCCAGCGACCAGGTGCAGCGCGTCCTGGACGGTCGCGGCATCCGCACGGTCATCGTGCGGGCGCCGAAACTGGTCAACATCGTCCCGGCCTGATGTGCGGCGTGCCGACGGTCTCGTCCTGCGGGGAGTCGATCCCGTGCGCGTAGCCGTCGTCGCGGATTCGGCCGCCGGGTTCCCTCCTGGCTGGACGGTGCCCGGCGGCCCGGCCGACGGCGTGCACCTGGTCCCCATGCCGGTCCTCGTGGGCAACGACATCCTCACCGGCGAGCACGACGACGTCACCGCACCGCTCATGGTGGCCCTCGCCGCGGGGTCGGACGTACGCACCTCGCGCCCGTCCCCGGGCCAGTTCGACCGCGTCTACGGTCGGCTGGCGGACGAGGGCTACGACGGGATCGTGTCCGTGCACCTGTCGGGCCTGCTGTCGGGCACCCTGGACGCCGCGCGCCTGGCGGCGTCGCGCGCGGCCCTTCCCGTCGAGGTGATCGACACGAGGACGGCGGCGATGGCTCAGGGCCGGGCGGCGCTCGCTGCCCTCGCGGCGGCACGGTCGGGCGACGACCTGCAGGGTGCGGCAGCCGCGGCCGCGATGGCGGCCCGTGCCTCCGCGCTCTACACCTACGTCCCGAGCGTCGAGCAGCTGCGGCGCGGTGGACGGATCACGGCCGCCGCCGGATGGCTGGGCACGCTCCTGTCCGTCCGGGTCATCCTCCAGGTGCAGGGCGGGCGGCTGGTGCCCCTGGAACGGATGCGCTCCGCCGTGCGGGGGGTGGGGCGGCTCCAGGAGCTGGTCGAGGCGGACATCGCAGGTCGTAGCACCGGCGTCCAGCTCACGGTGCACCACTTCGGCAACGAGGACGAGGCCGCGGACCTCGCCGGGCGGCTCACCGCCGTGGCGGGACCGGGGCGCGTGACGACGGCGCCGTGCCCCGCCGTGCTCGCGGCACACGTGGGCCTCGGCGTGGTGTCCGTCGCGATCAGTGCGGACTAGCCGCCCCGGAGGGCCTTCAGGGCACCGTGTGCGGATGTCCACATAGCAGCGATCCTCCTCCGACGGCCGGTCCCCGCCCCCTAGCGTGGCGGGATGGGAAAGCACCGATGGCCGATCAACGGCGACCCCTGGGATCCGCCCCTCGAGGCCCCTGCGGCATTCGAGCGCAGGGGGAGTACCGACGGGTGGACCGGACGGGTACGGCCCGGGAGGCGGCCCGAAACACGCCTGGATGCCCGGCACGACGAGGTTCCTGCCGGCTCGGTGCCCGATCAATCCACGGCGGACATCGGGGTCGGAAGGAACGCTGAGGGGCCCTCGCCCGGTGGCATCGTCGACGGGTGGGACGAGGCACCCGGGCCGGCGGTCACCCCGGTCCTAGAGGAGGCGCGGGACGCGGAACGGCCTCCCGCGCTCCCGCGGATCCAGTGGCGGGTCGCGCGCTCCGCGGCACTGGTGTTCCTCGGGGTGGCGCTGGCGGTCGGGGCCGCACTGTTCCTCGTCCGCAGCTCCGAGCCGTCTGCTGCTGCCGTGTCGGTGCAGCTCGAGAGCGGGGACGGCAAAGGAGCGACCGGGGATACGAAGGACCGTGCATCGGACAGCGGAACGCCGCACGGCCCTCCGGACGAGGAGGCCGGCCCTGGAGGTACCGTCACCGGGGCCGAGGTCGGTGGTTCCCCGGTCGGTACTCCGTCGGCGTCACCGGTCCTCGCTGGGAAGGGCGGCGGTGACTGGCAGACGATCGTCGTCTACGTGACGGGTGCGGTGACGGCACCGGGCGTCGTCACGGTGCCGGCGGGGACGCGGCTCTTCGAGGTCCTCGAGGATGCGGGCGGCCCGCTGCCCGAGGCGGACCTGGAGGGCGTCAATCTCGCTGCCGCCGCCTCGGACGGGCAACACGTCCACCTCCTGGCCGTGGGGGAGGAACCCCGGCCAGGAGTCGTGGCGCCGGACGCACCGGCGCCTCCACAGGGAGGGTCGGGCACGGGCCACGGGAGTACGGCCGCTCCGGCCGGGACCGGCGCTCCCGCGGGCCTTCTCGACATCAACACCGCCACCCTCGCCGACATCGAGACCCTGCCGCGCGTCGGGCCGGTCCTGGGGCAGCGCATCATCGACTGGCGCGACGAGCACGGTCCCTTCATCGAGGCGTCCGACCTCGACGCGGTGCCCGGTATCGGTCCCGCCATGCTCGAGGGGATCCTCCCGCTGATCTCGGTGCGGTGACAGCGGCCACGCCGGGGGACGACGCCTCCAGCTCCGGGCCCCGCCCTCCGCAGCAGGAGCCAGCCGGCGCCCGCACCGTGCGCGGCTCGGGGCGGACCGACCTGCGCCTCGTGCCGTCCGCCGCGGCGGCCTGGGTGGCCGCCACCATCGCCGTCCACGGAGGCGCGACCGGGGCGACGGCGGGCGGTTTCGTCGCCGCTGCGGGTGCCCTGGTGTTGGCCTGCCTGGTCCTGCTGGCCCCCGTGGGTGTCGGCCGACGCTGGAGGACGGTGTCGGCGCAGGCCCTGCCGCCGGCGGCCGCGCTGACCCTCGTCCTGCTCGCCGCCGGGGGGAGCCTCACCCGTGCACAGGCCGGGCCGGTCGGGGACGCTGTGGAGGGCGGGATCCCGTTCACCGCGGTGCTCCGGATCTCGGGCGAACCGTCCTCGCTGGCGCCCGGTGCGTTCGGCGGCGGTGACCGGTATCTCGTCGACGCGGACGTGACCGGTGGGGTGCTGCAGGGCGAGACGTTCGCCTCGACGACGCCCGTGGTGGTCCTGGGCCCTGAGCCGTGGGGCGAGGTGGGAACCGGAGACACCGTGCGGGTGCTGGGTACGGCGAAGCCGTCCGATCGGGTAGGCCGGGCCATGGCGGTGTTCCTGCCGGCGAGCAGCCCCTCCGTCGACGAAGCCACGGGGTGGCTCGGGTACACGAAGCACCTGCGGGCCCGGTTCCGGGACCTCTCGTCGCGGGATGAGCGCGACGGCGGGCTGCTGCCGGGCATGGCCCTGGGTGACAGGATCGGCCTCGAGTCCGGGCTGGAGGCCGACATGAAGGCCACAGGCCTGACGCATCTCACCGCCGTGAGCGGCGCGAACTGCTCCTACGTGCTCGCCTTCGCCTTCCTCGGACTGCGGCTGGTGCGCCTGCCGCGCCTGCCGGCCGCCGTCGGCGCCGTTGCTGCGCTGGTGTGCTTCGTGATGCTGGTCAGGCCCGAACCCAGTGTCCTCCGCGCGGCCGTCATGGGCTCGATCGGGGTGGCAGCCGTCCTGTCCGGCCGGGGCAGGGTCTCGCTGGCCCTGCTGATGGTGTCCATCATCGTCCTGCTCGCGGTGGACCCGTGGCTCTCGGTGTCCTACGCGTTCGCGCTCTCGGTCGCCGCGACCCTGGGACTCGTCACCGCGGGACCGGCGGTCGTCGAGGCCTTCGAGCGGATCATGCCGCGATCCGCCGCGCAGGTGCTCGCCATCCCCCTGACGGCGCAGCTCTTCTGCACGCCGATCCTCGTCCTGATCCAGCCGGCACTCCCGGTGTACTCGCTGCCCGCGAACGTCCTGGCATCACCCGTCGTCCCCGCCATCACCCTGCTCGGCATGACGGTGGTACTGGCGCTGATGGCCGCCCCGGTCCTGGCCCAACCGCTCGTCGCTGCTGCGCAGTGGGGGACGCGATGGGTGGTGGGGGTCGCGGACATCCTGGCATCCGCACCCGGCGCGTCCCTGCCGTGGCCGCCGGGAGCCCCCGGAGCCGTCGTCGCGGCCCTGGCATCCCTGGTGCTGCTTCTCCTGATCCGACGGGACGCCCTCATCGCCTGGTGGCGACGCGGCGACGGGGCCGGGGGCCGGATGCGGGGCGGCCGGACCGGGACGGCACCGCGACGGGCAGAGGCCGATCGAGCTGCGGGCATGCTGCTCTCGGCCGTCGCGTCCCGGAGTGGACGCACCGGGTGGAACCGTCGGGAGAGGGCAGGTCCCCGCGCGCCGGCACCGGCGCAGTATCGTCACGACCGGCTGAGGGGACGACGAGTGATCGTGGTCGTCGCCCTCGTCCTCCTCGGGCTTGCAGCAGCGTACGCCGTCTCCGTTCGGCTGCGGACACCGGCACCCGATCAGTGGATCCTCGCTGTGTGCGACGTCGGGCAGGGAGACGCCGTGGTGGTGAGGACGACCCCGGGCCACGCGCTCGTCGTCGACACGGGACCCGACCCGGAGATGATGGACGACTGCCTCGACACGCTCGACGTCGCGGTGATCGACGCCCTGGTGGTCACGCACCTGCACGACGACCACTACGGCGGCATCGAGGGCGCGGTCCGCGGCCGGTCGCTGTCCGCCCTGTACTACTCCACCGCCGAGGACCGCCTCCCGCGGGAGGTCACCGCTGCTGCGGCGACGGCCGGCGTCCGCGCGGAGCGACTCACCGACACCACCACGGTTCACCTCGCCCCACTGCACGTCGACGTCCTCTGGCCGAGGGGCGGCACCGCTCCGACAGGCGAGAACAACGCGAGCGCGGTGCTCGAAGTGGTGGTGCCCACACCGGAACGTCCCGTCTCGGTCCTCCTGACCGGAGACCTGGAGGAGGACGCCGCCGCCGTGCTGCTCTCTGCCGCCCCCTCGCTGCGCGAGGACGGAGTGGACATCCTGAAGATCGCCCATCACGGGGCGAGGAATGGCGGCACGGCGCTGATCGAGGCCGTCCATCCGCGCCTCGCCCTCATCTCGGTGGGGGAGGACAACGACTACGGCCACCCCCATCCGAGCATCCTCGATGCGCTCGACGGGGCGGGTATCGCCGCCGCCCGCACGGACGCACTCGGTGCGTTCCTCGTGGACGTCGTCGGGGACACGGTGGAGGTCAGGGTGCTGGGCTGAGCGACGTGCCGTGCAGCCGCACCGCCTGCCGTGGTTCATCACCCACCGCTGCGGCAGGGATCATCAGGCCCGACGGCGTGCTCGCTGCGCTGCTGAGTCCGTGGGGGTCCGCGGCTTTGAGGCATCGCGGCACCGTGAAACAGTAGGAGTTCATCCGTCGGAAGGAACCCCGCCTCGTGGCACCAAGATCACCGGCCGGCCGCACCAGCGGCCAGGGCCCCGCGCCCGCCTCCTGGCGCGACATCCAGCCGGCGCCGGTCGTCCTCCTGTCGGGTCCCGAGGACTACCTCGCGTCACGGGCTGCCGAATCGATCCGCAGTCAGGTCCGGATCGCGCAGCCCGCAGCGGAACTCGTCCGCTTCGACGCCGGGTCCTACGAGGCGGGCACACTGACGATGCAGGCGAGCCCTTCGCTCTTCGGCGACTGGAAGGTCATCGAGGTCGCGGGACTGGCCCAGATGAACGACGCCTTCCTGGTCGACGCGCTCGCCTACCTCGCCGACCCGGCACCGGACGTGGTCCTGGTGATGCGTCACGCGGGCGGCAACCGGGGCAAGAAGCTGCTCGACGCCGTCAGGGCAGCGGGAGCGACGATCGTGGACTGCCAGCCCCTGAAGAAGGACGGCGAGAAGGCCGAGTTCGTCACCACCGAGTTCCGCCTCGCACGACGGCGCATCGACCCCGAGGCCGTCCGGGCGCTCGTCGCCGCGGTCGGATCCCAATTGCCGGAGCTCGCGGCCGCCTGCCAGCAGCTGATGGCCGATACGGCCGGTGATGTCTCCGTCGAGACGGTGGAGAAGTACTACGGCGGTCGGGTCGAGGCCACGGGGTTCAAGGTCGCCGACGCAGCACTGGCAGGACGGACCGCCCAGGCGCTGTCGATGCTGCGCCACGCCCTCGCCACCGGCGCCGACCCCGTGCCGATCGTCGCGGCGCTCGCCATGAAGGTCCGGGCCGTCGCGAAGGTCCACGGTGTCAGGGGATCCTCCGTGCAGCTCGCCAAGGACCTGGGGATGGCGCCGTGGCAGGTGGACCAGGCACGCCGGGAGGCGCAGCGCTTCAGCTCCGACGCGCTGGCCCGCTGCATCAGGGCACTCGCGGAGGCGGACGCCCAGGTCAAGGGCGAGTCACGGGACCCGGTCTACGCCGTCGAGCGGGCCGTCACGGTCATCGTGCTGGGCGATGGCTGAATCCGCCCTGTCCCGGATGCCGGCGGGTGGTGAACGACGAAGGACCGGCTCCCCAGGGAGCCGGTCCTTCGTAGAGGGTCCGCAGCTTAGAGCGCGTTGACCTTCTTGGAGATCGCGGACTTGCGGTTCGCTGCGTTGTTCTTGTGCAGCACACCCTTGCTGACAGCCTTGTCGAGCTTGCGGCTGGCTGCCTGCAGAGCCGTTGCCGCAGCGTCCTTGTCAGCGCCCTCGACGGCCGTGTTCACGGCGCGGATGGCGGTCTTGAGCTCGGACTTGACCGAGTTGTTGCGCTGCCTCGCCTTCTCGTTGGTGAGGATGCGCTTCTTCTGGGACTTGATGTTTGCCACGTATGAGAACTTTCTTTGTATTGCGGACTGGTCGTGAGGGTATTTCGGCCGACCAAGACTGAGCGGCGTGGGGATACCGTATGGCGATCGGCCAAAGTGCCCGAAGACCTGCGCGGACACACAGCTATACAGGTTACCAGAAGGCGCCGGGAAACCCGAGCGCTCGGCGCCCTCCGCCCGTCCTCACCGGCAGGGCGTGGGTGCCGGAGAAGGCGGCACCACAGGGCGGCACCACAGGGCGGCGCTAGCCGAGCAGGTGGTCGGGCACGGCCGCGACGACCTGCTCGAAACGCGCGCGCGGCAGGACGGCGCCCTCGCGCCGGATGTCGGCCGGCGCCACCCGCAGGAGGCGATCGACCCTCACCTCGCTCGGTCGTCCCTGACGGTCCCAGGCACCCGTGCCGATATCGACGTACCTGTCGTCGGCCTCGCGCGCGTTGTTGCGGTCCCGGCTCGTCAGCATCAGGCCCAGGAGGTCTGCGCCGTCGCGGCCGACCAGGAGCACCGGGCGGTCCTTGCCCTGCTGCGGGTCGTCCTCGTAGGGCACCCACGTCCAGACGATCTCGCCGGGATCCGGATTCCCGTCGCTCGAGGGGGAGTAGGCCGGCGACACGGCTCGACGCCGTTGCGGCGAACTCTCGTCGGTCCGGGCGGCGTCGGCGGATCCCCGGCGGGCACGGGTGCGCGCACGCCCCTGGGTCCGGGCGGGCTGCGTGCTCTCCATGGTGCGGATGACGCGGTGCGCCAGGGACAGGAGGGAGCGCAGGGTGATGGCCATGAGGGTGATCCTAGGCGAGTCTCCCGCCGGCGCGGTGGCGGCGCGACGTGCCATGATTGCCGGAGCCCTCCGGCCACGTGGGACACTAGGGGAAGTGAAAACGGCGCGGACCAGCCCCGGCCGCCGGAGTGGACGGCGCGGCTGCCACCTGCAGGCCGCACCCCGTCCCGCAACAGTGAGGAACCCACGTGTCACCCATGGCCCGCACCGCACCGGTGCCCGCCGCGACCGATCCGGCGATCATCAGGAACTTCTGCATCATCGCCCACATCGATCATGGAAAATCCACGTTGGCCGACCGCATGCTCCAGCTCACGGGAGCCGTGGAGCAGCGGGACATGAAGGCGCAGTACCTCGACCGCATGGACATCGAGCGTGAGCGCGGCATCACGATCAAGTCGCAGGCCGTGCGCCTGCCGTGGGAGGTGGACGGCACCGCCTACGCGCTGAACATGATCGACACGCCGGGGCACGTCGACTTCACCTACGAGGTGTCCCGCTCGCTCGCGGCCTGCGAGGGCGCCATCCTGCTCGTCGACGCGGCACAGGGCATCGAGGCGCAGACCCTCGCGAACCTGTACCTCGCGATGGAGAACAACCTCACGATCATCCCCGTGCTGAACAAGATCGACCTGCCGGCCGCCCAGCCCGAGAAGTACGCCGCGGAACTCGCGAGCCTCATCGGCGGCGAGCCGGAGGACGTGCTGAAGGTGTCCGGCAAGACCGGCATGGGGGTCGAGGCCCTCATGGACAAGATCGTCCGCGACCTGCCCGCCCCCACCGGCAACCCCGACGCACCGGCCCGCGCCATGATCTTCGACTCGGTGTACGACACGTACCGGGGCGTCGTCACGTACGTGCGCGTCGTCGACGGCAAGCTCAGCCCCCGCGAGCGCATCCAGATGATGTCCACCCGGGCCAGCCACGAACTGCTCGAGATCGGCGTCAGCTCGCCCGAGCCGAAGCCGTCCAAGGGCCTCGGCGTGGGCGAGGTGGGCTATCTCATCACCGGCGTGAAGGACGTGCGCCAGTCGAAGGTCGGCGACACCGTCACCAATCTCGCCAAGCCCGCCGCGGAGTCGCTCGGCGGCTACCAGGACCCCAAGCCCATGGTCTTCTCCGGGCTCTACCCCCTCGACGGCACGGACTACCCCGTGCTGCGGGACGCCCTCGCGAAGTTCACCCTGAACGACGCCGCCCTGGTGTACGAGCCGGAGACCTCCGCCGCGCTGGGCTTCGGCTTCCGCGTCGGCTTCCTCGGGCTGCTGCACCTCGAGATCACGCGTGAGCGCCTCGAGCGGGAGTACAACCTGGACCTGATCTCGACGGCGCCGAACGTCGAGTACGAGGTCACGCTCGAGGACAGGCGGACCCTCAAGGTCACCAACCCGAGCGAGTACCCGGTGGGCAAGATCGCCGAGGTGCGCGAGCCCATGGTGTCCGCGACCATCCTCGCGCCGTCCGAGTTCGTGGGGGCGATCATGGAGCTGTGCCAGCAGCGCCGCGGCGTGCTCGGGGGGATGGACTACCTCTCGGAGGACCGCGTCGAGATCCGCTACCGGCTGCCGCTGGCGGAGATCGTCTTCGACTTCTTCGACCTGCTGAAGTCCAAGACGCGCGGTTACGGCTCCCTGGACTGGAAGGCCGACGGCGACCAGGTGTCCGACCTCGTCAAGGTGGACATCCTCCTTCAGGGCGAGCAGGTCGACGCCTTCAGCGCCATCACCCACCGCGAGAAGGCCTACGCCTACGGCGTCATGATGACGGGCAAGCTGCGCGAGCTCATCCCGCGCCAGCAGTTCGAGGTACCCATCCAGGCGGCCATCGGCGCCCGGATCATCGCGCGCGAGAGCATCCGGGCCATCCGCAAGGACGTCCTGGCCAAGTGCTACGGCGGAGACATCACCCGCAAGCGCAAGCTCCTCGAGAAGCAGAAGGAGGGCAAGAAGCGCATGAAGATGGTGGGCCGCGTCGAGGTGCCCCAGGAAGCGTTCATCGCCGCCCTGTCCTCCGACGAGTCGAAGGACAAAGCCAAGAAGTGACCCGGTACGGTACCCACGGGACTGGTCCGCATGCCTAGCGCGCTGCCGCTCGGCCTGCCCGCGCCCGACGACGGCCTCCTGCCGCCCGACGCCGCGGACGGGGCGGACGGACGTGACTTCTGCCTCTACGTCCACATCCCGTTCTGCGCGGTGCGGTGCGGCTACTGCGACTTCAACACCTACACGGCCACGGAACTGGGCGGGGGTGCGTCGCAGGACGCCTACGCCGGATCGGTGCTCGCGGAGATCGGCCTCGGAGCCCGCGTCCTGGAATCCTCCGGGCTGCCGGCCCGGCCGCTGTCCACCGTGTTCTTCGGCGGCGGCACCCCGACCCTTCTCCCCGCGGAGGACCTCGCCTCGATCCTGCGGGCCGCACGCTCGACGTGGGGGTTCGCACCCGACGCGGAGGTCACCACCGAGGCCAATCCCGACTCCGTCACCCCGGAATCGCTGCGCATCCTGCGGGAGGCCGGCTTCACCCGCGTGTCCTTCGGCATGCAGTCCGCGGTGCCCCACGTCCTCGCGGTACTCGATCGCACCCACGCTCCCGAGCGCGTCCCGCAGGCCGTGCAGTGGGCGCGGGACGCCGGGCTGAAGGTGAGCCTGGACCTGATCTACGGCACCCCGGGGGAGTCGCTGGAGGACTGGCGCACCACCTTGGCCACCGCCCTGTCCTACGGCCCCGACCACATCTCCGCCTACGCACTGATCATCGAGGACGGCACGCGCCTCGCCTCGCGCATCCGGCGCGGCCAGGTACCGCCCATCGACGACGACGACCACGCGGACAAGTACGCCCTCGCCGAGGAGATGCTGACGGCGGACGGCCTGCACTGGTACGAGGTGAGCAACTGGGCCAGGACCCCCGCTGACGCGTGCCGGCACAACCTCGCGTACTGGCGCGGGAGCGACTGGTGGGGTGCCGGCCCCGGCGCGCACTCGCACGTCGGTGGTACGCGCTGGTGGAACGTCAAGCACCCGCGGCCCTACGCCGATGCGCTCGGCGCCGGGCGGTCACCGGCCGCGGGGCGCGAGATCCTCTCGGCGGGGGACCGCTACGTGGAGGACGTGATGCTGCGCGTGCGGCTGCGCGAGGGGCTTCCCACGCAGTCCCTGACATCGACGGGCCGCAGGGCGGTCGCCGGCCTGATCGCCGACGGGCTGGTGGATCCGGCCTCGGCCTTCGCGGGCCGCGTCGTCCTGACGCTCCACGGCAGGCTGCTCGCCGACGCCGTCGTCCGGCGGCTGCTGTCGGACTGAGGGCCTCCGCTCAGCGGATCAGGCGCAGGTTCAGGGCGTACCGGTAGGGCCGCCCACGGTTCACCTGGATTCCCGCGTTGACCGAGAAGACCGTGATCGTGACCCAGATGAGCGCGTTCACGACGGCGAACACGCCGCCGATCTCCGGTACGAGCGACAGGAGCCAGGCGACCAGCGCGAGGAGCGTGGGCGGGAGCGTGAAGTTCAGTGCCTCCTTGGACTCCTGGGCGGTGAAGGGCCCACGGTCCTGGAAGATGAGGTAGATCAGCAGCGACGGGATGAATCCCAGGATCCCGCCGAAGTGCGCCAGCGTGGCGAACTGGCGGTCCTCGGAGGCCGTCAGGGGCAGGGCGTTCGCCGGCGTGCCTTCGAACGCGGACTGGGACGCTCCCCGCCCGTGGTGCTGGTGGTCGGCGGTGTTGGACAACTTCGATTCCTTTGCTGGCTGACGGAGACTCTTCCCCCGGAGCCAGTTCCAAGGATACGTGGCGGCCGGGACGGGATGGTTCAGGCGCGGCGCGGGGGAGCGGTGAGGAAGTCGATGACCTCCTCGACCCGTCCCAGCAGCGAGGGTTCGAGGTCCGCATAGGTGCTGACGCCGGCGAGGATGCGCTTCCACCCGTGGGCGACGGCGGCCTGGTCGTGGTGCGGCCAGCCGAGGCCGGCGAGGATGCCGGTCTTCCAGTCCTGGTGCCGGGGGACCACGGGCCAGGCCTCCAGGCCCAGCGCGGCGGGCTTCACCGCCTGCCAGACGTCGACGTAGGGGTGCCCGACGATCAGGACATGGCTGCGGGCGCCGGGCACGGTCATCGCCTGCTGGGCGATCCGGGACTCCTTGGTCCCGGGCAGCAGGTGGTCGACCAGGATCCCGAGCCTGCGCTCCGGCCCCGGCCCGAATGCACGGATGGCGCCCTCGAGGTCGTCGACGCCGTGCAACGGCTCGACGACGATCCCCTCCAGCCGGAGGTCGTCGCCCCACACCTTCTCCACCAGTTCGGCGTCGTGCTGTCCCTCGACCCAGATCCTGCTCGCACGTGCCGTCCTCGCCCGGGCGCCGTCGACCTTCACGGAACCGGAGGCGGTACGGGTCGACGACGGCGCGGCGCGGACGGCCGGGGCGACGACGTGCACGGGCTCACCGTCGAGGAGGAATCCGTGGCCGAGCCGGAAGGTGCGCGTCTTGCCGCGGCGGTCCTCGAGCACCATCACGTGGAGTCCGCCGGACTTCTCGACGCGGACCACCGCTCCGACGAAGCCGCTCTGGACGTCCTCGAGGACCATGTCCTTCTGCACCGGCACGTCGGGCAGGTCGACCCGCTTCGGAGCCGCGATGTCCTGTGCTCCCCAGCCGTACTCCATGCCAGCGCGTCCTTCCCGCAAGGGCTGCGGCGGTCTGCCGCGGCCCGGGATCCCAATGCTAACAATCGCCTCGGACGTACTAGACTTGGCACTTGGGTGTGTCGAGTGCTAACCGCGCCGGGCCACCCCCCGAGCCGTGCTCGTCAGGAACAGACCCGGAGGTGACACAGGAATGAGTGAACCGCGACGCCTGGAGGTGCTCCGGGCCATCGTCGAGGACTACGTCCACTCCCGGGAGCCGGTCGGCTCCAAGGCCTTGGTGGACCGCCACCAGCTGGGCGTATCATCCGCCACCATCCGCAACGACATGGCCGTCCTCGAGGAGGAGGGCCTGATCGCCGCTCCCCACACCAGTTCGGGCCGGATCCCCACGGACAAGGGCTACCGCCTGTTCGTCGACCGTATCTCCGAGGTGAAGCCGCTCTCCGCTCCCGAGAAGAAGGCCATCCAGACACTGCTGGAGGGCGCCGACGATCTCGACGACGTCATGGACCGGACCGTCCGGCTGCTCGCGCAGCTCACGAACCAGGTCGCCGTCGTGCAGTTCCCGCGGGTGGGCGGTGCGTCCGTCCGGCACATCGAGTTCGTGCTGCTCGCCCCGCAGCAGATCCTGGTGGTCCTGATCGCCAGCAACGGCACCGTGCAGCAGCGCATCGTCAGGACCGCGGCCGAGATCCAGGAGGCGGAGCTCGCCGAGCTCCGCCAGCGCATCCTGTCCGCGGTGTCCGGCGTGAAGCTGGCGGCGCTGCCGGCCGAGCTCGGGGTCGCGCAGTCGCAACTGCCCGGCGCGCTGAGGGCCCACGGGGGTACGATCGTACGGGCGCTGGAGCAGCTCGCCGGAATGGGCCGGGACGACCGGATCCTGCTGGCCGGGACCGCCAACCTCGCGCGCTCCACCGGGGACTTCCCCCTGAGCATCGGGCCGATCCTCGAGGCCCTCGAGGAGCAGGTGGTCATGCTGAGGCTGCTGTCCGAGATGGAGTACGACGCCCGGGGCATCTCGGTGCGGATCGGGAGCGAGAATCCCTACGGCGGGCTGTCGGAGGCCTCGGTCGTGGCGACCGGGTACGGTCCGGGTGCCGGGGCGAAGCTCGGGGTCCTCGGGCCCACCCGCATGGACTATCCGACCACGATGGCCGCCGTGCGCGCCGTCGCCCGCTACCTCTCGAGGATCCTCGAGGAGTGAGCGGGAGCGCCTCCGGCGCCGGGGCATGTCGCGCCGGGCCGGCCGGCGAGCAGAAGACAGAGAAGTTTCCAACAGGAAGTGATGTGCACGAGTGAGTAATCACTATGAGGTCCTCGGTGTGGCGCAGGGCGCGACCGCGGAGGAGATCAAGAAGGCGTACCGCAAGCTGGCCCGCAGGCTCCACCCGGACGTGAACACCGGGGAGGACGCCGCCGACGAGTTCAAGCGCGTCACGCACGCCTACGAGGTGCTCTCGGATCCGCAGAAGCGCCGGATCTACGACACGACCGGCAACGAGAACGGCAACGACAACGGGTACGGGGCGGGTTACTCCGGGTCCGGGTTCGCGTTCCAGGACATCTTCGAGACCTTCTTCGGCGGGGGAGGCCAGCAGGCCGGCACCCCCACCAGGACGCGCCGCGGGCAGGACGCCCTCATCAACGTGCGGATCGACCTCAAGGACGCCGTGTTCGGCGCCAACAAGAAGATCGAGGTGGACACCGCGGAGGTGTGCCCCACGTGCGACGGCACCTGCTGCCAGCCCGGGACATCGGTGCGCACCTGCGACATCTGCGGCGGGTCCGGCCAGGTCCAGCGCGCCGTGCGCTCGATCCTCGGCCAGGTCATGACGAGTGCCCCCTGCGGTACCTGCCAGGGCTACGGCACCGTGATCCCGAGCCCCTGCCACGAGTGCAGCGGCGAGGGCCGCATCCGGGCGCGCCGTACCCTGACCATCAAGGTCCCCGCCGGCGTGGGCACCGGCACGCGCATCCAGCTGGCCGGACAGGGCGAGGCCGGCATCGCCGGCGGCCCCCAGGGCGATCTCTACGTGGAGATCCGTGTCAACACCGACTCGACGTTCCTGCGGGACGGCGACGACCTGCACGTGACGCTCAGCGTCCCCATGACGGCTGCCGCGCTCGGCACCAGCGTGCACCTCGACACGTACGACGGCGACCAGGAGCTCGAGATCAAGCCCGGCACGCAGTCCGGCGAGATCCTGACGCTGCGCGGCCTCGGTGTCACCCACCTCCGGAGCCAGGGCAGGGGGGACCTGCGGGTCCACCTCAACGTCGAGACGCCGCGGAACGTCGACCACCAGCAGGAGGAACTCCTGCGCAGGCTCGCGGAGCTGCGCGGCGAGGAGTACACCGACGGCCAGCTCGCCAGCAGCGGATCCGGGGTGTTCGCGCGCCTCCGGGAGCGCCTCGGGAACCGCTGAGCGTGACGCGTCCCCTCTTCTTCGGCCCCGGTGACGCCGTCCGTTCGGCCGTACCCGGCAGCGTCTTTGTCCTCGGCGGGGACGAGGGCCGGCACGCGGCCACCGTGCGGCGCCTCACCGCGGGCGAGCGTATCGACGTCTCGGACGGCGCCGGCTACCGGATCGGCGGGGTGATCGCCGCCGTGGGCACCGGGACGGTCGAGCTCGACGTCGAGACCGCGGGCCAGGAGCCGGCGCCGCGGCACCGCCTCGTGCTCGTACAGGCCCTGGCGAAGGGCGGCCGCGACGAGCAGGCCGTCGAGTCGGCCACCGAGCTCGGCGTCGACGCCGTGGTGCCGTGGCACGCCGAGCGGAGCATCGTGCGCTGGCGTGGCGACAAGGCCGAGAAGGGACGGCAGAAGTGGGTCTCGCTCGTCGCTGCGGCGGCGAAGCAGTCCCGCCGGTCGTTCGTGCCCGAGGTGCACGCCGTGATGGACACCACCCGGCTCGCGGCATGGGCCGCGTCGGTGGACCGCATGCTGGTGCTCCACGAGGACGCGGACGCCTCGCTCGCCGACCGGATGGCGGTACTCCGTGACTCCGGCGCGCTGGAGGTGCCGACGTCGACCGCCGTGCTGGTGGGACCGGAGGGCGGCATCAGTGATGCGGAGCTGGGGAAACTGCGGGCCGTCGGGGCGGGCACGGCGCGCCTCGGACCGCACGTCCTGCGGTCCTCGTCCGCCGGGCCGGCCGCGCTCGTCCTGCTGAACCACCTGCTCGACCGCTGGTAGCCGACGGTGCCCGGGCCGGCACCCGGCACGGGCTAGCGGACGACGACGGTCTTGGAGTCCTGCGCCTCGCCGTCGCCTGCAGGGACGGACACCGTGATCGCGTAGCGGCCAGGAGGCAGTGTCACGGAGAAGGAGTAGGCGCCGTCCCCGGGCATGATGTCCACCGACCCGTCCCGGAACAGCTCGGCGTCTCCCGAGCCGTCGCCCAGGCCGTCCACCTGGCGGTCGATGCGCCAGTCCACCGACTCCTCGGAGGAGGGCCCCACCCCGTGGACGATCAGGCCTGCCGTATCGGCCTCGACGTCCTGCTGGGGATCGATGATCCAGACGGGAGCGAGCGTGGCTGTATCCCGCGTCCATTCACCGGTGAGGTCCACGGAATCGAAGGCGCGGAAGCCGGACGCCCCGTCGACGAGGACGACGACGGAGCTCGATTCGCCGCCGGGGATCAGGCCTGCGTTCGAGGCCGCCGCCGTCGCCGTGTAGACCAGCTGCTGGAGGGCCAGGCGGGCGTCGTCCTCGCCGAGGCTTCCACCGAACGCGTCCGAGGAGATGTCGAGGGTGATCACGTTCTTGGTGGAGATCGCCGAGCGTACGCTCGAGGCGTCCTGCCACGGCGACCGGTAGTCGGGGTCCAGCGGTTCGCCTGCGGACATGAGCCGGACGGCGTCGGCGATCGGGTCGCCCGAGGACTCCTGGGGGGTCGGCAGGAACTCGCGGAACAGACGCCCGGATCCGTCGACGTCCGCGACCCAGTACACCGGCAGCAGCGCCGGCGCGGCAGCGGCCCCGGCCGTGGCGTCCCGCGACTCGATCGTGGCGTCGGACGACGGGTCCGTGGGCGTCCCGGTGGCCGCCGTGAGGGGCCCCGTGATGGACGCCGTCGGCGCGGTGCCCGGCAGCAGCCCCGTGTTCGGGAGGACGAAGACACTACTGGCGACGAGCACGCTGCCCGACGCCAGGAGGATTCCCCGCAGTCCCAGGCGGCTCTTCTTCAGGGGGTCGTGCTCACTCATGCCGGCCCCCTTCCGTTGGGCGCGCGCAGGCGCGTCGATCGCTCGAGTCTCCGCGGCTCGCCACCTCGATCGCTGGATCGGAGCGGGCACGGACGGCCGGCTGCTTCCGCCGGGCCGGATTCAGCTTGGCACAGGGCGGGGGAGCCCAACCCCACGAATCCGCGCACCCGCCAGGACTGAAACCTGATCGATACGAAGCCGTTGCGCATTCGCGATGAAACGCGGGCTCCGTCCCGCGTCCGGGCGGGGTGGCTCCGGAAGGGCCGGGCCGGCGGGAATCAAGGCCCCTGTGTCCGTGTTGACGAAAAGGGGCATGGCGTAGCATGGACATCTCTGCCATTCTCTTGCTGCGGCCCGCTCCAGCGGGGCAGGATCAGTGCCCGGCAGACCACTTCACGCTGGTACGACTACTCGAACGAGGGGCGATCGAAGGCCGGACGGCCGAGCTATGAGCGAATCTTCAACAGGCATCAACGCGGCAGGACTGGACACCAGGACGTTCGTCTTCGACTCGACGGAGCAGATGGTGCAGGCACTCGGCTCGAACGACGAGGCCCTCCGGCTGATCGAGGATTCGTTTCCCGGCATCGGCCTCCAGGCGAGGGGCAACGAGCTGACGATCACCGGTCCCTCGGCGGACGTCCTGCGCACCGAGCGGCTCGTCGGCGAGATCCAGACCATGGCCACCAACAACGCGACCGTCTCACCCCAGGTCCTCGAGCAGCTGGTGACCATGCTCAAGACGCAGAGCGCCGCCAGGCCCTCGGAGGTCCTGTCCGTCAACATCCTCACCTCCCGCGGCAAGACGATCCGCCCCAAGACGCTCAACCAGAGCACCTACGTGGATGCGATCGACCGCAACACCATCGTGTTCGGGATCGGCCCGGCGGGTACCGGCAAGACCTACCTCGCGATGGCGAAGGCGGTGCAGGCGCTGCAGCAGAAGGAGGTCAACCGGATCATCCTCACGCGGCCCGCAGTCGAGGCCGGGGAGCGGCTGGGCTTCCTGCCCGGGACGCTCAACGACAAGATCGACCCGTACCTGCGCCCGCTGTACGACGCCCTGCACGACATGATGGACCCCGACTCCATCCCGCGCCTGATGGCGGCCGGCACCATCGAGGTGGCACCGCTCGCATACATGCGCGGCCGGACGCTGAACGACGCCTTCATCATCCTCGACGAGGCGCAGAACACGACGCCCGAGCAGATGAAGATGTTCCTCACGCGCCTCGGCTTCGGCTCGAAGATGGTGGTCACGGGCGACATCACCCAGGTGGACCTTCCCGGCGGGACGAGTTCCGGGCTCCGGATCGTCAGCGAAATCCTACGCGGCGTCGACGACGTCTACTTCAGCGAGCTCGACGCCACCGACGTCGTCCGCCACCGCCTCGTGGGTGACATCGTGTCCGCCTACAGCGCCTGGGACGAGGAGCAGCGCGCCTCGCAGGCGCGCACCGGCCGCCCGGTGGCGACCCGATGAGCGTCGAGATCAACAACGAGTCCGGCTACGACGTCGACGCCGAGTCGCTCGTCCGCCTGGCCAACTTCCTGTTCGAGTCGATGTTCGTGCACCCCGAGGCCGAGCTGTCCATCATCCTGGTGGACACCGCGGCGATGGAGAAGCTGCACGTCGAGTGGATGGACGAGCCGGGCCCCACGGACGTGCTCTCCTTCCCCATGGACGAGCTGCGCCCGGGGACGCCGGGCCGGGTCACGCCCGCCGGGCTCCTCGGCGACATCGTGCTCTGCCCCGAGGTCGCGGCGTCCCAGGGGGCGGCGGCAGGTCACAGCACCGACGACGAACTCCTGCTCCTGACGACCCACGGCGTGCTCCACCTGCTCGGCTACGACCACGCGGAGCCCGACGAGGAGAAGGAGATGTTCGGCCTGCAGCGCCAGCTGCTCTCCGCCTTCCTCGGCGGCACCGCCCCCCAGGAGACGCGCGCTTGACCATCTGGCTCCTGGCGCTCATGGGTCTGCTCTTCGCCCTCACCGCCGCCCTCGTCACCGCCGCCGAAGCGGCCTTCAGCTACCTGCCGCGGCAGGAGGGCGAGGCGCTCGTGCAGGAGTCGCGCACCTCGTCGCTGCGACGCATCCTGGACGCGCCGGTCGCCCACATGCATGCCCTGCGCTTCTGGCGGGTGTGGTTCGAGATGGCAGGCGCCGTCGCCGTCGCCATCCTCTTCCAGGACCTGCTGGACAACATCTGGCTCGCGGGACTGCTCGCGACGGTCGTGATGGCAGGCATCGGCTTCGTGCTCGTGGGCGTCTCGCCCCGCCAGCTCGGGCGGCTGCACGCCCCCGCCGTCGTGCGGGCCACAGCGGGACTCGTGGCGTTCCTTTGCGCGGTGCTCGGACCGATTCCGCGCCTGCTGGTGCGGATCGGCAGCTCCATCACGCCGGGCGCGAGCCGGGACGAGGCCGCCTTCTTCACGCAGGAGGAGTTCCGCGAGCTCGTCTCCCGCGCCTCCGACGCCGAGATGATCGAGGACAACGAGGCGGAACTGATCCACTCGGTCTTCGAGCTCGGCGACACGAAGGTCCGCTCGGTGATGGTCCCGCGCACCGACATGGTGACGATCGACTCCGGGTCGACGCTGAACCAGGCGATGTCGCTGTTCCTGCGCTCGGGCTACTCGAGGATCCCCGTGATCGGCGAGAGCTCCGACGACATCCGGGGCCTGCTGTACCTGAAGGACGTCGTCGCGAACCTCCACGGACGGGCGCCGTCCAACCTCTCGCGACCGGTGGACTCCGAGTGCCGTCCGGCGCGCTACGTGCCCGAGTCCAAGCCGGTCGGTGACCTGCTGCAGGAGCTGCAGCGCGAGTCCACGCACGTGGCCATCGTCATCGACGAGTACGGCGGCACCGCCGGGCTCGTCACGCTCGAGGACCTCATCGAGGAGATCGTGGGCGAGATCGTCGACGAGTACGACTCCGAGGTCCCCGAGCAGGAACGGCTCGACGACGGCGAGTACAGGGTCAGCGCCCGCATGGGCATCGACGACCTTGGCGAGCTGTTCGGCCTGGACCTCGACGACGAGGAGGTTGACACGGTCGGCGGGCTGCTGGCCAAAGCACTCGGAAGGGTGCCGATCGTCGGTTCGGAGGTCACAATTGACGGTATCGGCCTGCGGGCCGAACGCGTGGAGGGCCGACGCAACAGGGTCTCCCACGTCATCGCCTCCCGCCGACCCCCCGAGCACATCGAGCAGGACGAACGAGAGACGGTAGAGGCCGACCATGACCGACGCTAAGCACAGGGCCGGATTCGTCTCCCTCGTGGGCCGGCCGAACGCAGGCAAGTCCACGCTGACCAATGCACTGGTGGGGCAGAAGGTCGCCATCACCTCGGCGAAGCCGCAGACCACCCGGCACACCATCCGCGGCATCGTGAACCGCGAGGACTCCCAGATCGTCCTCGTGGACACCCCGGGCCTGCACCGGCCGCGGACGCTGCTCGGGCAACGCCTCAACGACCTCGTCGCCGACACGCTGGCGGAGGTCGACGCCGTCGGTTTCTGCCTGCCCGCCAACGAGAAGATCGGCCCCGGCGACCGCTTCATCGCCGAGCAGCTCGCCAGGCTGCAGCGCAAGCCGCTGATCGCCGTGGTCACCAAGACGGACCTCGTGGACCGGCAGGCCCTGACCGAGCAGCTCCTCGCCGTCGCCAGGCTGGGCACCGACGTGGCGGGCGCCGACGGCTGGGCCGACATCGTGCCCGTCTCGGCCGCCGACGGCTTCCAGGTGGACACCGTCGCCGGGGTGTTCAGCAGGCACATGCCGGAATCGCCCGTGCTCTACCCCGACGGCGAACTGACGGACGAGCCGGAGGCCGTGATGGTGGCCGAGCTCGTCCGGGAGGCCGCCCTGGAGGGAGTGCGCGACGAACTGCCGCACTCCCTCGCCGTCGTCGTCGAGGAGATGATCCCGCGCGAGGGCCGCAGCGAGGACAACCCGATGCTGGACGTCCACGTGAACCTGTACGTGGAGCGGCCGTCGCAGAAGGCGATCATCATCGGCAAGGGAGGCGCACGGCTCCGGGAGGTCGGGACGAACGCACGCCGCGGGATCGAGGCGCTCCTGGGCACGCGGATCTATCTCGACCTGCACGTCAAGGTGGCCAAGGACTGGCAGCGCGACCCCAAGCAGCTGGTGAAACTGGGCTTCTAGCTGACGGGAGTTCCCGGGTCCGCCCGTTATGATGCGGGAACGGGCCGGCAGTCCTCGCCGGCTGCCGTCGTCCATCCCTGCGCCGCCGCCGGTCACCGGTGGTGGCGCGGCCGTGCCGCTCCCGGTCGGCACGCCTGCGGTCCCCGACAACGACCATCCACCCGAAGGAGCCCGGGCATGACCCGCCGATCGTCCTCCGAGGGCGCACACAGCGCCAGCGACATCCCCGGGGCGGCTCCTGCAGGAGCGCCCGGCGCCACGGACCCCGTGGGACGCCACCTCGGCCGTCGCGGGAGGCACCGCGCCCTGAAGCTGACGGCCATCCTGATGGCCACGGTCCTCGTGGCCGCGGTCGCCTTCGTCGCCGTACAGGTCATCCGCCTGCAGTCCAATGTGCTGACGATGCCGCTGAACCTCGCCGAGAACCAGGAGTCGGCGCTGCCGGTCGACTCGAGCACGGACCCGCTGCAGATCCTCATCCTCGGCTCCGACACCCGGACGGGCAACAGCGGGGAGTTCTTCGGGGACGAGAGCGACTCCTCCGGTGAGGGGAACTCCGACGTCATGATGCTGATGACGCTCTCCGCCGACCGCGAGGACGTCACCGTGGTCTCCTTCCCCCGCGACCTGCTGGTGCCCCTGCCCAGCTGCGTCAATCCCGAGACGGGCGAGCCGTCCGACGCGATGGACCTCGGCCAGCTCAACGGAGCGCTCAAGGAAGGCGGGCCGGGCTGCACCGTCGCGGCGATCAACAATCTCACCGGGCTGTCCATCGACCACTTCATGATGGCCGGGTTCAACGCCGTGAAGGAACTGTCCACCACCGTCGGCGGCGTGGAGGTCTGTGTCCAGGACCCCGTCGAGGACGAGTACTCCGGACTGTCCCTGCCCGCCGGCACCAGCGAGGTCGAGGGGGACCAGGCACTGGCCTTTCTGCGCACGCGCCACAGCTTCGGTGACGGCGGCGATACCGGACGCATCGCGGCCCAGCAGTCGTTCATGGCGTCGCTGGCACGCAAGGTGCTCGCCGAGGGAACGCTGACGAACCTGCCCAAGCTCTACTCGATCGCCGACGTCATCACGCGCAACCTGACGGTGGACGAGGGCCTCTCACAGCCCACCGAGCTGCTCAAGATCGCCGACCGGATGAAGAACGTGGACCTCGGCAACATCGCCTTCGTGACCGTGCCCACCGAGCCCTGGGTCGAGGACCCGAACCGGCTGGTGCTCGACGAGGAGGCGGCCGCCCCGCTGTTCGACGCCCTGCGGGACGATCGCGGGCTCACCGAGCAGGACCCCGACGCCACCGCCCCGGCGGACTCTCCGTCCCCAACAGCCCCCGCCACGCCCGACGCCCCCGCGGTGGACCCCGCCGCGGTGCCGGTCCTGGTGGTCAACGCGACGACGAAGGCATCGCGCGCCACAGAGCTGCAGCGGTTGCTCCTCGCGGCGGGCTACGAGCAGGCGACGACGTTCCAGGCCGCGCCGGCGGATACCACGCTGGTCGTCGTGGGTCCGGGCTACGAGGCCGCGGCAGCCGAGCTCGCCGCGCGTTTCGGGGTTGCGGAGGCGCAGGTCGTGTCCGATCCGTCCCTGGTGGGCGTGCAGCTGCAGGTGGGCGCCGACCTCGCCACCGGGACCAGGATCGTTGCGCCCCCGCTGGGCAGCGACCTGCAGGGCCAGACAGCCGAGCAGGTCACCTGCCAGGCCTCCTCGGGCCTGTAGGAACACGGCCGGCCCGGGAGCGGT
This sequence comes from Arthrobacter sp. MDT2-16, assembly GCF_054510925.1. NCBI lineage: Bacteria > Bacillati > Actinomycetota > Actinomycetes > Micrococcales > Micrococcaceae > Arthrobacter > Arthrobacter sp. MDT2-16. The sequence goes on along the minus strand of NZ_JBTNDP010000002.1, from coordinate 206,387 downwards.
CCGGTACGGGGCGGGCCCCGCGCAGGGCCCGCCCGGGGGTCCTACCAGATCCTGACGCGGTCCTCCGGGTCCAGCCACAGCCGGTCCTCGGCGCCGACGGCGAACGCCGCGTGGAACTCGTCGAGGTTCCTCACCACCTGGTTGCAGCGGAACTCGTTGGGGGAGTGCGGATCGACGGTCAGGCGCCGTCGAGCCTCCTCGGGGCGGATCTTCTGCTGCCAGCACGTGGCCCAGGACAGGAAGAACCGCTGCTCGCCCGTCAGTCCGTCCACCACGGGAGGCTCCTGACCGCCGAGGCTCAGCAGGTAGGCGCGGTAGCTGATGCCGAGGCCGCCGAGGTCGCCGATGTTCTCGCCGAGGGTCAGCTCGCCGTTGACGGCCTGCCCGGGGACCTCGGAGGGCTCGAGCGCGGCGTACTGGGCCACGAGCCGCCCGGTGAGGGCGTCGAAGGACGTCCTGTCCTCCTCGCTCCACCAGTTGGCGAGCCGGCCGGTGCCGTCGAACTGGGAGCCCTTGTCGTCGAAGCCGTGACCGATCTCGTGCCCGATCACCGCGCCGATGGCGCCGTAGTTGACGGCGTCGTCGGCCTCGATGTCGAAGAAGGGCGGCTGGAGGATCGCGGCCGGGAAGACGATCTCGTTCATGGTCGGCATGTAGTACGCGTTGACGGTCTGCGGCGTCATGAGCCACAGGCCGCGGTCGATCGGCTGCCCGAGCTTGTCGAGCTGCCGGCGGTGCTCGAACTCGGCGGCCCGCAGGACGTTGCCGTACAGGTCCGAGGGCCGCACCTCGAGCGGCCCGTAGTCGATCCACTGCTCCGGGTAGCCGATCTTCGTGGTGAACAGGGCGAGCTTCTCGAGTGCCCGCGCCCGCGTCTCGTCGGTCATCCAGGTCAGCGCCGTGATGCTCGACTCGTAGGCCGCGATCAGATTGCCGACCAGTTCGAGCATCGCGGCCTTGTGGGTCGCCGGGAAGTGCCGCTCCACGTAGCGCCGGCCGATCGCCTCACCCATGGCCCCCTCGACCAGCGCGACGCCGCGCTTCCACCGGTCCTTCAGCCGGGGCGTGCCGGCGAGGTGCGTGCCGTAGAAGGCGAAGGCGGCATCCACGAAGCGCTCGTCGAGGTAGTCCGAGGCGTGCAGCAGCACCCGGCTCACCAGCCACTCGCGCCAGGTGCCGAGGTCCTCCTCGCGCAGCGCGGCGTCCAGCCCCTGCATGAACGCAGGCTGGTTGACCACGACTTCCGCCGCCTGGTGCGGCGCATCCGACACGATCCGCAGCCACGGCACGAGGTGGCTGGAGAGGCCGGCGACGTCCTCGTGCTGGACCAGGTTGTAGGTCTTCTGGGGGTCCCTGCGCTCCACGCTGCCCATCGACGACGCCGCCAGACGGGCCTCGAGCGCGAGGACGCGGGCCGCCGCGCCCGCCGGGTCACCGGCGCCGACGAGCCCGAAGAGGGTCGCGAGCAGCTCCTCGTACCTCCCGCGGGTCTCCTCGAACCCCTCCTCCCGGTAGTACGACTCGTCGGGCAGCCCGAGACCGGACTGGTAGAGGTGCAGCAGGTAGCGCTCGGGATTGCCGGCGTCGTTGCTGACGTACGGGGCGGCGATACCCTGCACGCCGGACCGCGTGAGGCCGGCGCTGAGCTCCACCAGTTCCCCGATGGTCGCCACCGCTGCGATGCGCTCGAGCAACGGCAGGATCGGGGCGGCGCCCTCGTCCTCGATGCGGTGCGCGTCCATGAAGTCCGCGTAGAGGGTGCCGAGCTTGGCGTCGATACCGTCCGCCGCACCGCCCTCTGCCTGCCGGGCGGCGTCCTCGATGATGGCGCGGACGGCCAGCTCCGAGGCGTCCCGCAGCGCGGTGAAGGACCCCGCGAGCGGCCGGTCCTCGGGGATCACGGCGGTCCTCAGCCACTCCCCGTTGGCGTGCCGGAAGAGGTCGTCCTGGGGGCGGACCGTCCCGTCGAGACGGGCCGGATCGAAGGTGCTGATCGTCATTGTCGCTTCCGTTTCCTCGTGGTGCGGAACCTGTACGTCCCGGGGCGGATAGCCCCGGAAGCCATCCTATGTGCCGTGCTATCGTGACAACGTGCGCGCACAGCTGACCCTTCTTCGGTGCCGCGGCGAGGCCATCTAGGACCTTAGAGCTACTAGCCACCCCTCGCCGCGGAGTCCGTGTCGCCCGGCCGCCAGCCCCCATAGCTCCCACAGACAAGGCCGATCCCCATGCGAAACGCACAGAAGACCTCCGGTATGCCCTTCGGTAAGTACCGCCCCTTCCAGGACCAGATCACCGTCGAACTCCCGGACCGCACATGGCCGGACCGGGTCATCTCGAAGGCACCCCGGTGGTGCGCCGTCGACCTCCGCGACGGCAACCAGGCGCTCATCGACCCGATGAACCCCGAGCGCAAGCACAAGATGTTCGACCTCCTGGTCCGCATGGGCTACAAGGAGATCGAGGTCGGCTTCCCGTCGGCGTCGCAGACGGACTTCGACTTCGTCCGCCAGCTCATCGAGGGCGACCGCATCCCCGACGACGTCACCATCCAGGTGCTGACGCAGTCCCGCGAGCACCTGATCGAGCGGACCTACGCGTCCATCGAGGGAGCGGACCGCGCGATCGTCCACCTCTACAACTCGACGTCGGTGCTGCAGCGCCGCGTGGTGTTCAACCAGGACCAGGACGGGATCGTCGACATCGCGCTGCAGGGGGCCCGGCTGTGCCGCAAGTTCGAGGAGACCATGGGTGACACGGCCATCACCTACGAGTACTCGCCGGAATCGTTCACCGGGACCGAGCTGGAGTTCGCGGCCCGCATCAGCAACGAAGTCTCGGCGGTGTTCGAGGCGTCCGCTGACCGCCAGATGATCCTCAACCTGCCGGCCACCGTGGAGATGGCCACACCCAACGTCTACGCCGATTCGATCGAGTGGATGACCCGGAACCTGGCCGACCGGGACAGCATCATCCTCTCCCTCCACCCGCACAACGACCGCGGCACGGGCGTCGCCGCCGCCGAACTCGGCTACCTGGCCGGCGCCGACCGCATCGAGGGGTGCCTGTTCGGCAACGGCGAGCGGACCGGCAACGTGGACCTGGTGACGCTCGGCATGAACCTGTTCAGCCAGGGCATCGATCCGCAGATCGATTTCTCGGACATGGACGACATCCGGCGCACCGCGGAGTACTGCAACCAGCTCAGCGTGCCCGAGCGTTCCCCGTACGGCGGCGACCTCGTGTTCACGGCGTTCTCCGGCTCCCACCAGGACGCCATCAAGAAGGGCTTCGAGAGCATGGAACGCGACGCCGCTGAGGCCGGTGTGGGCGTGGACGACCTCCCCTGGGCGGTCCCGTACCTGCCGATCGACCCCAAGGACATCGGCCGCTCCTACGAGGCCGTCATCCGCGTGAACTCCCAGTCCGGGAAGGGCGGCGTGGCCTACCTGCTCAAGAGCGAGCACAGCCTGGACCTGCCGCGCCGCGCGCAGATCGAGTTCTCCGGCGTCATCCAGCGCCGCACCGAGACCCAGGGCGGCGAGGTCAGCGGCGCCCAGCTGTGGTCCGTCTTCCAGGACGAGTACCTGCCCACCCGGGCCGAGGGCGGCACGGAGGCGTGGGGCCACTACGAACTGACCTCCGTCAACACGGACACCGCAGAGGACGGCTCCTTCAAGCTCGTCGCGACGCTGCTCGTCGACGGGGTCCAGCAGCGCAAGACCGCGCAGGGCACCGGCCCGATCGACGCGCTGCTGACCATCCTCAGCCGTGACGGCGTGGACGTGCGCGTCCTCGACTACACCGAGCACGCCCTGTCCTCGGGCGGCAACGCGCGGGCCGCGGCCTACGTGGAGTGTGCCGTCGGTGAGCGCGTGCTCTGGGGCGTCGGGATCGACGCGAACACCACCATGGCGGCGCTGAAGGCCGTCATCTCGGCCGTGAACCGGGCCATCCGCGACAACGCCTGAGCGCCGCCGCCCCGCCTGCGACCGCGCCCGCCCCCCACCTCCCGCGGGTCGGTCCGGGCGGGGGTGGCGGATGGAAGAATGATCCCGTGCCCTCCTCGTCAGCGTCCCGTACCTACCGCACCGAAGGTGTGGTGCTGCGCACCTACAAGCTCGGGGAGGCGGACCGCATCATCGTGCTCCTGACGCGTGACCAGGGCCAGGTGCGGGCGGTGGCGAAGGGCGTGCGGCGGACCAGCAGCAAGTTCGGTTCGCGCCTGGAGCCCTTCATGTCCGTGGACCTCCTGCTCGCGCACGGGCGCAACCTCGACGTCATCACCCAGGCCCAGACCAAGGGTGCCTACGGGCACAGTATCGCCTCCGACTACGGGCGCTACACCGCGGCCACGGCCATCGCCGAGACCGCCGAACGGCTGACCGACGTCGGGGAGGCCGGGGGCGCGCAGTACGCCCTCGTGGCGGGGGCCTTCTCCGCCCTCAGCCGCGACCTCCACCCGTCGGAGCTCATCCTCGACTCGTACCTGCTGCGCGCGCTCGCGACAGCGGGGTGGGCCCCGAGCTTCACCGACTGCGCGCGGTGCGGAGCAGCCGGACCCCACACCGCGTTCTCGGCGCCGCTCGGCGGAGCGGTGTGCCCCGCGTGCAGGCCGCCCGGAGCCGCCTCGCCGGCGCCCGCCACCATGGACCTGCTCGGAGCCCTGCTCACGGGCGACTGGATCACCGCCGACGCGTCGGACGGCAGCGCGCGTCGCGAGGCCGCCGGGCTCGTGGCCGCATTCCTGCAATGGCACCTCGAACGCGGGGTCGCCTCCCTCAAACACGTGGAGCGTGCATGAACAACCCGTCCCGTCCCGTGGCCCCCTGGCCCCACCCGAGCGGCGAGCGGGCTCCGACCATCCCGCGGCAGTTCGTCCCCGCGCACGTCGCGATCGTCATGGACGGCAACGGCCGCTGGGCCAACGAGCGGGGACTGCCCCGCACCGAGGGGCACAAGGCCGGCGAGGCGGCACTCCTCGACGTGATGGCGGGTGCGATCGAGATCGGCGTGCGGCACGTCTCGGTGTACGCCTTCAGCACGGAGAACTGGAAGCGCTCACCCGAGGAGGTGCGCTTCCTCATGGGCTTCAACAAGGACGTGCTGCGGCGCCAGCGCGACCAGCTCGATGCCTGGGGGGTGCGCATCCGCTGGTCGGGACGCCGGCCGAAACTGTGGCAGTCGGTGATCCGCGAACTGGAGGAGGCGGAGCGTCACACCGTGGACAACACGACGTGCACGCTGACCATGTGCGTCAACTACGGCGGACGCGCCGAGATAGCCGACGCCGCCCGGGCCATCGCCGAGGACGTCGCCGCCGGCACACTGAGGGCGTCGTCGGTGAGTGAGAAGACGGTGCAGCGCTACCTCGACGAACCCGATCTGCCCGACGTCGACCTCTTCCTCCGCACGTCGGGGGAGCAGAGACTGTCCAACTTCATGCTGTGGCAGTCCGCCTACGCGGAGATGGTCTTCATGAACACCCTGTGGCCCGACGTCGACCGCCGTACCCTGTGGCGTGCCATCGAGGAGTACGCCTCACGCGACCGCCGGTACGGCGGGGCCGTGGACCAGGCCGCTGCCACCGGCGCGTCCTCCTAGCCCTCCCGGTCGCCCGACGGCCGGGTCCGCACCCTCGGCGCACCGACCAGGGGCGGGCCGGTCCGTCGCCCGGCGGCCTGTCCTCCGCCGGATCGGGGCGTTCCGGTCCGCGACGGGGACGCCCAGGCGCGCACGGCGGTCCGGGGCGCGGCGGGGCCGACGAGCGCGTCCGCCGCACCCACGGGGACGTACATGTCCAGCCACGACGCAGCACTGTCGACCGCGAGCCGGCGCACGTCACCGCGGGACAGGAAGACGTCGTGCAGGGCGCCGGGAAGCCGCCGGATGGTCACCCGCGGGCCCAGTTCCGCCGCACGGCGGACCATCGGCACCACGTCGAGGACGCAGTCCGTCGCGAGCTTCGCACCCTTCCACGCGGCGCCCAGGGTCGACGCCGTCGAGCACAGCACGAGGACCGGGGCGCTCACCGAGATCCCCTTGGCGAGGGTGGCGTGCGCGGCCAGGACCGCGGCGAGCCATCCGGCCGTGACGGGGAAACCGGCCTCGGGACGCCACACCGGGTCGACGGGCCACTCCCGGTGGCGGGAGCGGCCCGCCCTGCGGAGGGAGACTCCTGCCTGCGGCAGACGCAGGCGCAGCTTGGGCCGGCGGCGGGACACCGCGGTCAGCACCCCACGAGCCGTCCTCTTCAGCAGTGCCGTGCCCGGCGTGTCGAGCCACGGGCTGTTGAGGACGAGGGCAGCGATCCTGCCCGGATTGCGCGTGGCCCAGAGCGTGGCGATCAACCCGCCGGTCGAGTGGCCGATCAGGACGAGGTCGACCACGGTCGGGGCGCCGCGGCGGGCCGCCACGCGAAGAGCGAGCGCGGTGACCGCGGCCTCGAGGTCCGCGTCGTAGTCCTCCAGGGAGGTGGCGTAACCCGGGGTCTGGCCGGGCAGCATGCTCCGCCCGTACTTGTGGAGGTCGAGCGCGAAGAAGGCCCAGCCGTGCGCGTGCAGCGTCCGGGCGAGCTCCTCGTGGAAGAAGTAATCGCTGAACCCGTGGAGGTACAGGACGGCGCGCGCAGGATCCGCAGCTCCCGCGTCGTGCCCGGTGTCGGGCCCGGCGTCCCCGTCCGGCTCATAGGCGACGAGCGTCGCGACGCGGGGTCCCTCGTCGTCGGGCTCGAGGGGCAACGTCAGCGCCCGGAATGACGGACCGAGGACGTCCTCGGTCCAGAACTCGTCCATGCGGACACTATCCTCCTGTCGCCGCCCGAGTTGATGCCCGGACATCCACCGTGGAACTCTTGACCCATGCGCTTCTACCCGACCTTCTTCCGGATCGTCTTCTCCGGGATGGATGCCGAAAGGGCCCACAGGATCGGCTTCGCCCTCATCCGGGCCGTCGATCCCACTCCTGCCGGGTGGGCGCTGCGGCGCTTCTGCGCACCGGATCCGAGCCTCGCGACCACGGCCTTCGGCGTGCACTTCCCGTCGCCCTTCGGCCTCGCCGCCGGCTTCGACAAGGCCGGCAAGGGCGTGCTCCCACTCACGGCCCTCGGCTTCGGTCACGTCGAGATCGGCACGATCACCGGCCAGGCGCAGCCGGGTAATCCGACGCCGCGGCTGTTCCGGCTCGTCGAGGACAGGGCCGTCATCAACCGGATGGGCTTCAACAACGACGGCGCGGCCGCGGTGGCGCCCCGTCTCGCCTCCGCCCGCCGAAGGCTTACGCGCCGCTACGCTGCGCGCCCGCGCCCCGTGGTGGGGGCCAACATCGGCAAGACCAAGAAGGTGGACCTCACCGACGCCGTCGGCGACTACCTGGCGAGCGCCGGGCAGCTGGCGCCGGTGGCGGACTACCTCGTGGTCAACGTGTCCTCCCCGAACACGCCCGGGCTCCGGCTGCTGCAGGGCGTCGACTCCCTCCGGCCGCTCCTCGAGTCCGTGCGGCGGACGGCCGACGACGCCGCGGGCCGGCACGTGCCGCTCCTGGTCAAGATAGCCCCCGACCTCACGGACCAGGACCTCGACGACGTGGGCGCCCTCGCGCTGGACCTCGGGCTCGACGGCATCGTGGCCACCAACACCACCATCACCCGCGAGAACCTCTCGACCGACCCGGCCACGGTGATGGCCAAGGGCGTGGGCGGCCTCAGCGGCGCACCCCTGAAGGCGCGCTCCCTCGAGGTCCTGAAGCGGCTCCGCGCCGCGGTGGGGACCGAACTCGCGCTCGTCTCCGTGGGTGGCGTGGAGACCCCCGAGGACGTCGTCGAGCGGCTCGAGGCCGGGGCGACGCTCGTCCAGGGGTACACGGGCTTCCTCTACGAGGGACCCTTCTGGGCGCGGCGGATCAACCGCGGATTGGTGCGCTCCCGCCGTCGTACCCCGGCCTGACGGCCCGTCCTCGACAGGAGAAGAGCCGGGCCCGAGGCCCCGGCTTTTCGCGTTCCCGCCGCCATGCATGGCGGCGGAGGGGGGGTCAGGAGGGGTACTGCCCGCGCTTGACCTGGGGCTTCGGCAGTCGGAGGCGACGCAGTTGAAGCGCCCGGGTCACGCCGTACCAGAGATCGCCCTGGTTGGGGCCGCCGAACTTCTCGGTCAGCTTCTTCTTGAGCTTGCGGCGCAGCAGGACGCAGTCCACGATCACCGCGACGATCAGGACCCAGAACGCCATGAGCACGGCGCTCTGTACCGCGAGGGACTGGAAGAAACTGAGGACCACGAACACGAGCGCGGCGATCATGAGGAACTCGCCGATGTTGACGCGCGCGTCGACGAACTGGCGGATGAAGCGGCGGCTGGGGCCCTTGTCCCGCAGCGGCAGGTAGCGCTCGTCGTCGGTGTCGAGTGCCTGGCGCATCCTCGCGCGGTCGTCACGCACCGACGACCGGTTCCTGTCGCGCGCGGCCTTGCGGTCGGCGGGGACCAGCGGCCGCTTGCGGGCGGCCTGCTGCACGCTGCGCCTGGGCGTCGGGGCGCCCTTGCCCTGCGCGCGCTGCGGCTCGTGGGTGCGTGAAGCGCTGTCGACGACTTCCTGGGCAGAGGGTGCTTCTTTATTTCGTTCGAACACCCCCTCAGGATACCGGCTCCGGGCGGCGACTCCGCCGGGTGGTGTCGGGCAGGTCCGGATGGTCCCCGACCGCCCCCGGCGAGCCCGCCCAGGTCAGGCCGGTCCCGGACGGCCCGCCCGCCGCGTGCGTGTGTAGGGTTCTGGCATGACTTCCATGAGTACCCCCACCGAGCATCCGCACGAGCCCTCCGACGTCGTCGCGCACCTGCGGGCGAGCGTCGACGCGGCGTTCCCCCGGATCGTCGAGGAACTCTCGGCGCTCGTCGCCATCCCGGGTATCGCCTGGGAGGCCTTCGACGCTGCCGACCTCGACCGCAGCGCCGAGGCCGTGGCCGCACTGGTCCGGGACGCCGGCATCGACGACGTCCGCATCCTGCGGGTCGACAACGACGGCACCCCGGGCGGGCCCGCCGTCGTCGCCCGCCGCCGCGCCGTCGGCGACCGACCCACCGTGCTCCTGTACGCACACCACGACGTCCAGCCACCGGGCGACCCCGCGCTCTGGGAGAGCGAGCCGTTCGAGGCCACCGAACGCGACGGCAGGCTCTACGGCCGGGGGGCCGCCGACGACAAGGCCGGCATCATGGCGCACATCGGTGCCTTCCGGGCCCTGTCCGAGGTGCTCGGCGACACCTTCGGTGTGGGGGTGACGCTCTTCATCGAGGGTGAGGAGGAGGCCGGCTCGCCGACCTTCCGCTCGTTCCTCGAGACCTACCGGGACGACCTCGAGGCCGACGTCATCGTGGTCGCGGACTCCAGCAACTGGAAGGTGGGTGTCCCCGCGCTCACCACCAGCCTGCGCGGCCTCGTGGACGGCACCATCGAGGTCCAGGTCCTCGACCATGCCGTGCACTCCGGCATGTTCGGCGGCCCCGTGCTCGACGCCCCGACCCTCCTCGCCCGGCTCATCGCGACCCTGCACGACGACGCGGGCGACGTCGCGATCGCCGGCCTGCAGGGCGGGGACCACGCATCCGTGGACTACGACGAGCAGGACTACCGCTCCGACGCCTCGGTGCTCGACGGCGTGCAGCTCGCCGGGACGGGGTCCATCGCGTCCCGCCTCTGGCACAAGCCCGCCCTGTCCATCATCGGCATGGACATCCCGAGCGTGGCCCTGTCCTCCAACACGCTGCTCCCGCGGGCGCGCGCCAAGTTCAGCCTCCGGCTGGCACCGGGCGAGGATCCCCAGGCCGCGATGGACGCCGTGCGCCGCCACGTGGAGGGCCACGCGCCCTTCGGGGCCCGGGTGACGTTCACGCCGGGGGAGACCGGCAGTCCCTTCCGGACGGACACCACCGAGCCCGCGTCACGCCTGGCCCTCGAAGCCCTGGAGGAGGCGTGGGGCGTGCAGCCCGTCGAGGCGGGCATGGGCGGCTCCATCCCGTTCATCGCGGACCTCACCGAGCTCTTCCCGTCCGCGCAGATCCTGATCACCGGCGTCGAGGACCCCGACTCACGGGCCCACAGCGCCAACGAATCGCTGCACCTCGACGAGTTCCGCAAAGCCGTCCTGGCCGAGGCCATCCTCCTCGCACGGCTCAACGAGGGCGGGCTGCACCGGGAGTAGGGGAGGAGCCGGACGGGAGAGGCCGGAAATGTTTCGGGCCCGCCGTCCGTTATGCAGTCGGTGGGTCCGGCGTACGATTGACGGAAGCCGTGCGCGCCCAACCGCGGACGGTACGAGCGGGTCCACCGGGGTCCGAACGAGGAGAGACACTTATGAGCACATCGACCACCGAAACAGACTCCCTGCAGGAGTCCACGGATCTCCCTGCGCACGAGGTCGCCCTGTCCGAGGTTGCAGCCGGCAAGGTCCGGAGCCTCCTCGAGCAGGAGGGCCGCACGGACCTCCGTCTGCGTGTGGCCGTCCAGCCCGGCGGCTGTTCGGGCCTGATCTACCAGCTGTACTTCGATGAGCGCGTCCTCGACGGCGACGCCGTCCGGGACTTCGACGGCGTCGAGGTCATCGTGGACAAGATGAGCGTCCCCTACCTGTCCGGCGCGTCCATCGATTTCGAGGACACCATCTCGAAGCAGGGGTTCACCATCGACAACCCGAATGCGGGCGGGTCCTGCGCCTGTGGAGACTCATTCCACTAGCAGTCCGACGACACACGGCGAAGGCCCGGAACGAACCGAAAAGGTGCGTTCCGGGCCTTTTGCATGTCACCGGATCGCAGGTCTTCCGGGTAAGCTCTACAGTGAGTAGTAAAACTGGATGTGCACCCCGGACCGCTTCCCGGGCGGGTGGCAACGCACGTAGAAAAGGAAGGTCCGTCTGTGAGTTCGCAGGACCGAACCGGTAGCAAGCGCGTCAGGATCGCGAAGATCTCCAGCATCTCGCTGGTCGGCGCCCTCCTACTGACCGGCTGTTCGGAGGAGGCCCAGAGGGGCTGGCTCCCGGCAGATCGGGACAACACCAACCACACCGCGGCCATCACCGATCTGTGGGTCAACTCGTGGATCGCGGCCCTGGCCGTCGGCGTCATCACGTGGGGCCTGATCATCTGGTGCATGGTGGCGTACCGCCGCCGCAAGAACGACACCGGCTACCCGCGGCAGATGAGCTACAATCTGCCGCTCGAGATCTTCTACTTGACGATCCCCCTCTTCATGGTGCTGGTGTTCTTCTACTTCACCGAGCGTGACATCGCGACCATCGATGCGCGCGTGGAGGATCCCGACGTCATCGTCGACGTACGCGGCAAGCAGTGGTCCTGGGACTTCAACTACGTCACCGAGGACAGGTACTCCACAGGAGTGCAGGCCCACCTCACCGGTGAGACCGGCCAGGTGGCAGACCTGCCGACGCTCTACCTGCCCGTGAACAGGACCGTCGAGCTCCAGCTCAACGCCCGCGACGTGCAGCACTCCTTCTTCGTCCCCGGCTTCCTGATGAAGCGCGACCTGTACCCGGGCCGCACGAACTACATCAATCTCACGCCCACCAAGGAAGGCACCTTCGACGGGAAGTGCGCCGAACTGTGCGGCCAGTACCACTCGGAGATGCTCTTCAACGTGCAGGTCGTCTCCCAGGCGGAGTTCGATGCGCAGATGAGTCAGCTGGAAGAGGGCCAGCTCGGCGATGAGTACGACCGCGACTCCTACCCGGAGGACGATCCCGATACCGACCCAGCCAGGAGCAGCAGCTGATGTCCACGTTCGAATACACCCTTGAGGAAGCCGGTACCGTAGCCGCTCCCCGCGTGGTCCCGAGATCCAAGGGGCGCATCGTCGTCAACTGGATCACCTCGACCGACCACAAGACCATCGGGTACATGTACCTGATCTCCTCGTTCGTCTTCTTCTGCCTCGCCGGCGTGATGGCCCTCGTCATCCGCGCCGAGCTCTTCGAGCCGGGCATGCAGCTCCTGCAGACGAAGGAGCAGTACAACCAGCTGTTCACGATGCACGGCACCGTGATGCTCCTGATGTTCGCGACCCCGCTGTTCGCGGGCTTCACAAACGTCATCATGCCCCTGCAGATCGGCGCGCCCGACGTCGCCTTCCCGCGACTGAACGCCCTGGCGTTCTGGTTCTTCCTGTTCGGCAGCACCATCGCCGTCTCGGGCTTCGTGACTCCGCAGGGCGCAGCGTCGTTCGGCTGGTTCGCCTACGCACCGCTCTCCAGCACGACCTTCTCCCCGGGTGTCGGTGGCGACCTGTGGGTGTTCGGACTCGCCCTGTCGGGCTTCGGCACCATCCTCGGCGGCGTCAACTTCATCACGACGATCATCTGCATGCGCGCCCCCGGCATGACGATGTGGCGCATGCCCATCTTCACCTGGAACGCCCTGATCACCTCGATCCTCGTGCTCATGGCGTTCCCGCCCCTGGCTGCCGCCCTCTTCGCCCTCGGCGCGGACCGCCGCTTCGGCGCCCACATCTTCGACCCGGAAGCGGGCGGTGCCATCCTGTGGCAGCACCTCTTCTGGTTCTTCGGCCACCCCGAGGTCTACATCATCGCGCTGCCGTTCTTCGGCATCGTCTCCGAGATCTTCCCGGTCTTCAGCCGCAAGCCGATCTTCGGCTACAAGGGCCTCGTCTACGCGACGATCTCCATCGCCGCCCTGTCGGTAACCGTGTGGGCGCACCACATGTACGTCACCGGCGCCGTGCTGCTGCCGTTCTTCGCATTCATGACCATGCTCATCGCGGTGCCCACGGGTGTGAAGTTCTTCAACTGGATCGGTACGCTCTGGCGCGGTTCGCTGACGTTCGAGACGCCCATGCTGTGGAGCCTGGGCTTTCTCGTGACCTTCCTGTTCGGTGGCCTGACCGGGATCATCCTGGCCTCGCCCCCGCTGGACTTCCACGTCTCCGACACCTACTTCGTGGTGGCGCACTTCCACTACGTGGTCTTCGGGACCGTGGTGTTCGCGATGTTCGCCGGCTTCTACTTCTGGTGGCCCAAGTTCACGGGCAAGATGCTCAACGAGCGCCTCGGCAAGATCCACTTCTGGATGCTGTTCCTCGGCTTCCACGCCACGTTCCTGATCCAGCACTGGCTCGGTGTCGAGGGCATGCCCCGCCGCTATGCGGACTACCTGCCCGAGGACGGCTTCACGGCCATGAACCAGTTCTCCACCATCGGCTCGTTCGTCCTGGGCGCCTCCCTGATCCCGTTCTTTTGGAACGTGTACATCACCTGGCGCACCGGCAAGAAGGTCGAGGTGGACGACCCGTGGGGCTTCGGCGCCTCGCTGGAATGGGCCACCTCGTGCCCGCCTCCGCGCCACAACTTCACCTCGCTGCCCCGCATCCGCTCGGAGCGGCCGGCACTGGATCTCCACCACCCCGAACTGCAGCAGACCCACACCCCCGATGACAGCGTGATCGGCCAGGCGCTGGGCTCGGCCGACCGGAAGGACGCGGACGCATGAGGATCGAGAAGAACCTCTTCCTGATCGGTGTGCCGATCTTCGTGCCTATCGCCCTGATCTACGGTTTCCTGACCGAGTGGTCGGAATGGGTCGGTCTGCTCGGCATCCTGCTCGTCGGCGGACTTGCCGGGATGATCGGCTTCTACCTCGCGTTCACCGGCAAGCGCGTCGGGGAACGCCCTGAGGATCGCCTCGACGCCGAGATCCACGAGGGGTCCGGCGAGCAAGGGCACTTCAGCCCCTGGAGCTGGTGGCCGCTCGTGCTCGGTCTGTCCGCCGCCACCGGGTTCCTCGGCATGGCGATCGGCTTCTGGATCCTCTACATGGGCCTTGGCCTCGCCGTGATCGCCCTCGTCGGCTGGGTCTTCGAGTACAGCCGGGGCGACCACGCCCACTAGCCTCACCGTGCACCACCGAGGGAGCCCGCCATGTGCGGGCTCCCTCGCGTTTAAGCAGGGCGTCTGCGTACAGTCGGTATCGACGCCGTGCGGCGGGATAGCAGAGAGAAGGAGACCGACACATGGCCGTGCTGCCGAGGCCCTTCGACGCGGACCGGCTGGATGACGCCTCCGCCACCCCCAAGCACGTCCAGCTGCGCGAGAGCCTGCGGCGCTACGTTCAGCACTGCGGTGAGCCAGGGGCCGGCATTCCGTCGGAGCGGCAGCTGAGCGACTACTTCGGGGTGGCCCGCATGACCGTCCGCCAGGCCGTCGACGCCCTGGTCGCGGAGGAGGTCCTCGAGCGCGTCGTGGGACTCGGGACCTTCGTGGCGCGGAGCAAGATGGACCTGCACGTGAAGATGACCTCGTACACCGAGGAGATGATCCGGCGCGGCATGGTGCCGGATGCCCGTGTGCTGAGCTTCGAACAGCAGGGAGCCTCGCCGCTCGTTGCGCGGGAGCTGCAGATCGAGATCGGTCAGCCGGTGATCCGATTCCGGCGGCAGCTGCTGGCCGACGGGGAGCCCATGAGCGTGGACGAGAACTTCATCCCGGCGCACCGCGTGAAGGGGATCCTCGACGGTCCTCCTCCCACCTCGCTGTACAACGTGCTCAGCGAGAAGTACGGGCTCGTCATGGAGTGGGGGGAGGACACGATCGAGGCGACGGCGGCGTCGCCCTCCATCGCGCGCCTGCTCAACGTGGAGATGAATGCGCCGCTGCTCAAGATCCAGCGGCACGCCTACGTGGCGCGGGCGATGATCGACTACTCCGTCTCCTATTACCGTGCCGACCGCTACAAGCTGTGGGTGCCCCTGCAGCGGCCCGGCGTACGCACCCCCCGCGCGTACAGCCCGAAGCCGCCCCGGTGACCTTCGCGGGCCCGTGCTGAAGGTATACGCCCGCCCTCGGCCTACTGGCCACGGCGACGCCTACGCCTACGCCCCGTTACTCCCCGATGGTCCCCGATCCGCGCTCGGGACGTGGCACGCGTTCGCCCTGGCACCGTTCGAGCCTGCCGTGCCAGGCACCTGATCGGCGAGATTGCTGCAGGCTCTCGTACCCGCCCGTCAAGAACCCTATCCCGCCCGCGATGATCACCGCAGCGACGAGCCCGAGGAGATGTGCAGGAGGACCACTCGGAGGAGTCCTGGACCCGGGTCGCTACCCACCCGAAGGACGTCATCCATCCTCGCGTCCATTCGATCCGGGCGGCAGGCCACCAGTACGACACCTGCCGCGCATCCCGGCTCTGATCATGACCATCGCCGTCGAACACAGCAGCGGCCCGGAGGGTGCACCCCTTCCGGACGACTCAGCCGTTGGCGCCGACCACCGCGAAGGCGACACCGATCGCCGCACCGAGAGCATAGCCCGCGAGCACCTGCGCCGGCGTGTGCGCCTGCAGTCGGACACGGGACCACCCCACGGCCGCGGGGACCACCAGGAGGAGGCATGCCCAGCCGCCGAGGAGGACGGTGCACCCCGCGACGACGAACACGGCGACAGCCGAGTGCGCCGACAGCTTCCACCAGAGGTTGACGACCAGCACCACGACGACGCCTCCCACGGTGCACAGAACGGCCCCGACGAGGACGCGCGGGGCGTCGAGGAGCAGCAGCAGCAGCAGACCCACACCGATCGACACGAGGGTCCCGGCGAGCACCGGCGTCCTCTGCCGGCGGTCACTGATGTGGTGGTCCACGAGGTGACCGCGGCGCACGAGGGCGACGACGACCAGCAGGGGGAGCGCCGTGGTGGAGCCCACGGCCACGAAGGCGAGCAGGGCACCGCGGGGCCAGGGCGAGGAACCGAGGGCGGTCACTGCCAGGAACACCGACAGGAGGATCGCGGGTGCGAACACCTCGCTCACGGCCGCAGCAAGCGACGCGGCAGGGCGCCGTGTGCGGGTGGGCAGGCTTGCGCTCATGGTGGGCGGACGGTCGGTCACGGTGGTTCCTCTTCCGGTGGAGTCGGCGGCGCGGGCGGACCCGGGGATGACGAAGGGCCCGGACGGAGTGTCCGGGCCCTTCGATCGGTCGATCAGGTGCTAGTGGCTCGCGATCGACTCGCGGTCCTTCGCACCGGCGATCTCGCCGTGGTGGTCCCCGTGGGAGGCCGCGAGCTCCTTCGGGGTGACCGGGGCCACCCGGTCCTCGAAGAAGAAGCGCGAGACGCGTCCGTGGACCTTGTCGAGCACGCTGATCTTGCCGTCGGCGTCCGGGGTCGGGATCATGACCTCGGGCGAGTCGAAGCTGACGAGCCGGTAGCGCTTGTAGTCGTCGACGGGCTCGTGGACCTCGATGAACTCGCCGTGCGGCAGCCGGACGATCCGACCGGTCTCCCGACCGTGCAGGGCGATCTCGCGGTCCTTGCGCTGCAGGGCCAGGGCGATGCGCCGCGTGACCATGAAGGCGAGGATCGGGCCGACGATCACGAGGAACCGGAGCCAGTAGGTCACGTCGTTCAGCGACACCAGGAAGTGCGTGGCGATGAGGTCGGAGCTGGCAGCGGCCCAGAGGACGCAGTAGAACACGACACCTGCGACGCCGATGGCGGTGCGGGTGGGAGCATTGCGCGGCCGGTCCAGCAGGTGGTGCTCACGCTTGTCCTTCGTGACCCAGGCTTCGATCCAGGGCCACGCGAACATCAGGGCGAAGACGATGGTGGCCGGGACGAGCGCGGGGATCAGGACGTTCAGCGACAGCGCGTTGACGCCCCAGGGGAAGGGAATCATGAACTCGAAGTCGAAGTTGTCGCCGATCGTGCCGGGCATCAGGCGCAGGGCGCCGTCCACCCATCCGATGTACCAGTCGGGCTGGGTGCCCGCCGACACGGGGGAGGGATCGTACGGTCCGTAGTTCCAGATCGGGTTGATGGTGAACGCCGCGGCGATCGCCGCGAGGACACCGAACACGATGAAGAAGAAGCCCGCTGCCTTGGCACCGAAGACGGGGCCCACCGGGTAGCCGACCACATTGGTGTTGGTCTTGCCGGGACCGGCGAACTGGGCGTGCTTGTGGAGCACCAGCATGAACATGTGGATGGCGATCAGCAGCAGGATGACCGCGGGGATCAGGAGGATGTGCAGCACGTACAGGCGGCCGATGATCATGGTGCCCGGGAACTCCCCACCGAAGAGGAAGAAGCTCAGGTAGGTACCCACCACGGGGATGGCCTTCATGACGCCGTCGATGATGCGGAGTCCGTTACCGGAGAGCAGGTCGTCGGGGAGCGAGTAGCCCGTGAAGCCGGCGGCCAGGCTCAGGACGAGCAGGACACAGCCGACGACCCAGTTGAACTCGCGCGGGCGGCGGAACGCACCGGTGAAGAACACACGCAGCATGTGCACTGCGACTGCGGCCACGAACAGCAGTGCGGCCCAGTGGTGGATCTGGCGCATGAACAGGCCGCCGCGGATGTCGAACGAGATGTCCAGTGATGACGCGTAGGCCACCGACATCTCGACGCCGCGCAGGGGCAGGTAACTGCCCTCGTAGTGTGTCTCCGCCATCGACGGGTCGTAGAAGAAGGTGAGGAAGGTGCCCGAGAGCAGCAGGACGACGAAGGAGTACAGCGACACCTCGCCGAACATGAAGGACCAGTGGTCGGGGAAGATCTTCCGCCCGAACACCTTGACCATCCCCGACCCGCCGACGCGGGAGTCGACGTAGTCGGTGACCTTGCCCACGCGCGTCTTCGGCACGTAGGTGTGTGTCGCAGTTGAGCTGCTCATGTCAGCCTCGCTCCCAGAAACTAGGTCCTACGGGTTCTTGGAAATCGCTTGAAGCGACGAGGTAGCCCTCGTCGTCGACTTCGATGGGTAGCTGTGGCAGCGGCCGCGCAGCCGGTCCGAAGATCACCTTGCACTCTTGCTCAAGGTCGAAGGTGGACTGGTGACAGGGGCACAGCAGATGGTGTGTCTGCTGTTCGTAGAGCGCTACCGGGCAGCCGACGTGCGTGCAGATCTTGGAATACGCGACAATTCCGTCGTAGCCCCAGTTCTCCCGGCCGGGAGAGGGGTTGAGTTCCTCGGGGTCGAGGCGCATGAGCAGGACGACCGCTTTGGCCTTCTCCTCGAGCTTGTTCTCGACCTCGTTGAGGCCTTCGGGGATGACATGGAACGCGGACCCGATGGTGACGTCGGACGCGCGGATGGGGGTACCGCTGGGGTCGCGGGTCAGGCGGACTCCGGTGTCCCACATGGTCTGCTTCAGGCTGTTCCCGGGCAGGGGGCCGAGGTCGCGGAAGATTGCGATGGCCGGCAGGGGAGCGAGGATCGCCGCTCCGAGGAGCGTGTTGCGGATCAGCGGCCGACGCTTGATCCCGGACTCGTCCAGGATCTGGTTGACGATCTTCTCGGCGTCCTCGCGGTCCTGCTCGGGGCGGATCTCGTAGCGGCTCTCCGTCAGTTCGTGATCCGGCATCAGCGTCTTGGCCCAGTGCACCATCCCTACTCCGATGCCGAGCATTGCGAAGGCGGTACCGAGTCCGAGCAGCAGGTTCTGGAGGCGCAGCCGCTCGACGGTCTCGTTGAGCGGTACGGCGAAGTATCCGACGAAGAAGAGCAGGGTGCCGAGCACCGAGATCATGAACAGAAGCGCGACCTGCCGCTCGGCCCGCTTCTCACCGCGCCGGCTCTTGTCGGCGATACGCGGCCGGTGCGGGGGGAGACCGGGATTCTGGAACGCGTCGAGCTCGCTGCCCGGCGTGGCGACGGTAACCGAGGTCCCGGGAGCGCCGTGACTAGAGTCGGCCATGATCTCTCTCATCCTTCTTCAGGTACTGCATACGAAAGTCTGTCTGTGATTCGTTCACGGTGTGCGCGCGGATGGTCAGGAGGACCTGGAGGTCAGCCACACGGTGAAGGCGATGATGACACCCAACCCGGCGACCCAGATGAAGAGTCCTTCGGAGACCGGGCCGAGTGAACCCAGCTCGGCTCCACCCGGGGAGCCCTGCTCCTCGATGGTCTTGAGGAAGGCGATGATGTCCTGCTTGTCCTCCGGGGAGATGTTGGCGTCGCTGAAGACGGGCATGTTCTGCGGGCCCGTGACCATGGCCTCGTAGATGTGCTTCTCGCTGGTGCCGTCGATCGAGGGCGCGAACTTGCCCTGGGTGAGGGCGCCGCCGGCGGCCGCAGCGTTGTGGCACATGGCGCAGTTGACGCGGAACAGCTCGCCGCCGTTGGAGGCGTCACCCTGCGAGGCGTCGAGGATCTCCTCGGACGGGATCGCGGGACCGGCGCCGAGGGATGCGACGTAGGCGGCCATCTGCCGGATCTGCTCCTCGGTGAACTGCACGGGCTTCGCCTGGGCCTGCGGGCCGTCCATCTGCATGGGCATGCGTCCCGAGCCCACCTGGAAGTCGACGGATGCGGCACCGACACCGACGAGCGACGGTGCCGCCTGCGATCCCGTGGCGCCCATGCCATGACAGGAGGCGCAGTTGGCCGAGAACAGCTTGCTGCCCTCTTCGACGTCGTCCTGCGTGAATGTGGTGGTCTGCGCCTGCGCTTCATTGGCGGTGCTGGCTGCGGCGTAGAGCCCGCCGGTGACGAGGAGCGCCATCAGGAGCAGCGCGAATGCTGCAAGTGGGTGACGCCGCCTCTGGGAGAGTGCCTTCACGGAGTGGTTCCTGCCTTTTGTGGTACCAGAGCTGCTGGAGTTCTTCATTGAATTCTACCTCTAGTAGAAGAGTTTAGGTGAACCAGTTACTGGAGGAAGTAGATGATGATGAAGAGCCCGATCCAGACGACGTCGACGAAGTGCCAGTAGTACGAGGTCACGATGGCCGAGGTGGCTTCGAAGTGGCCGAACTGGCGGGCGATGAAGGCACGGCCGATGATGAAGAGGAAGGCGATGAGCCCGCCGATCACATGGATGCCGTGGAAGCCGGTGGTGATGTAGAAGGCCGAGCCGAAGGCGTTCGAGGACAGTGCGACGCCCTCCGCGACGAGCTCGGCGTACTCATAGGCCTGTACCGAGACGAAGATCGCGCCCATGAGGAACGTGAGCAGGAACCACTCGACCATGCCCCACCGGCTGAAGGCGAACAGGCCGCCGGTGCGGCGGGGCTGCAGGCGCTCTGCGGCGAAGACGCCGAACTGGCAGCTGAAGGAGCTCGACACCAGGATGACGGTGTTGATGAGGGCGAATGGCACGTTCAGCTTCTCGGTCTCCATGGCCCACAACTCGCTGGAGGTGGAGCGCAGGGTGAAGTACATGGCGAAGAGGCCGGCGAAGAACATCAGCTCGCTGGACAGCCACACGACGGTTCCGACGGAGACCATGTTGGGGCGGTTGAGCGCGGGATGCGGGGCAGTGCTGGGGGCTTGGGTCGCAGATGTCACAGAGTCATTATGTCCCCAAGGACAACGCGATCACCAACGCGAAACGGCGCTCCGGAGCGTCGCGCAAACCTGCGGAGAGGCAGAACGCCCGTGTTTCCGCGGAAGTTCCCCGGGATGACTTTCTACAATTCGTAGATAATCTTGGACGGTGAGCGTGACAACCGCCCCCGCGGGGGGCCAACCGACCTGGCCGTCGATCTTCTCGTCCCTCCTGACGGGAGCCGATCTGAGCACCGCGCAGAGCCGGTGGGCGATGGACACGATCATGGCCGGCGAGGCGAGCCACGCCCAGATCGCGGGATTCCTGATAGCCCTCCGGGCCAAGGGCGAGTCGGTCGGGGAACTCGTCGGGCTGGTGGAGGCGATGCTGGGGCGGGCGCACCGCATCGCGGTCGAGGGACCGACCCTCGACATCGTCGGGACCGGAGGCGACGGCCTCAACACGCTCAACATCTCGACGATGTCCTCGCTGGTCGCCGTGGGCGCAGGGGCGAAGGTCGTCAAGCACGGGAACCGGGGTGCGTCCTCGGCCTCCGGGGCCGCCGACGTCATCGAGGAACTGGGCGTCCGGCTCGACCTCGCACCGGCCGATGTCGCCCGCACCGTGGAGCGGGCCGGGATCACGTTCTGCTTCGCGCAGGTCTTCCACCCGTCGATGAAGCACGTCGCGGTGCCGCGCCGCGAGCTCGGCGTCCCGACGGCGTTCAACTTCCTCGGTCCGTTGAGCAATCCCGCCGGTGTGTCGGCGCAGGCGCTCGGGTGTGCCGACGCACGGATGGCCCCCCTCATGGCCGGTGTCCTGGCTGCGCGGGGTATCCGCGCGCTGGTCTTCCGGGGCGACGACGGCCGCGACAAGCTGACGACCAGCGGGTCCTCCACGGTGTGGGAGGTCCGCGACGGGCAGGTGCAGGCGCACCAGGTGCACCCCGGCGACTTCGGGCTCGACGCCGTGCCGGTCGACGCGCTCCGCGGCACCGACGCGGCGGGCAATGCGGCGGTGGTGCGAGCGGTCCTGGCGGGCCGCCCCGGACCGGTCCGCGACGCCGTTGTCCTCAATGCCGCCGCGGGCCTCGTGGCGCTCGACGACGCCTCCGACGGCACACTCGTCGGCAGGATCCGGTCGGCGATGGACCGCGCGCGTGCCTCCCTGGACACCGGCGCCGCCGCGGACGTGCTCGAGCGCTGGGTCGAGGTCAGCCGCTCCTACTGAACCGGATGCGGTGCCGGAGCGCCTGCAGGTCCGTCAGCTGTCGAAGCCGAGGGAGAAGGCGGCGTCGAGGTCGTGCTGCGAGTAGGAGCGGAACGCGATCTGCGTCGTCGTCGACCGCACGCCCTCGACCTTCGACAGCCGGTCCGCGATGACGTCCGCGAGGTCCTCGTGCCGCGTGACACGCGCGATGGCGATGAGGTCCCACTCGCCGGTCACGGAGTAGACCTCGCTGATGCCCTCGATCTCGGAGATCGCCTGCGCGCTCTCGGGGATGCGCGCGGCGTCGGTCTGGATGAGGACGAATGCGGTGATCATGGCGTGCCTTTCGCGGGGGTCGGGAAGCTCGGTCCTACGCTACCGGCAGGCGGCCTGCGGATCGCGCGGGCGACGACTCGCGGGGCCAGCAGGAACACGCCGAGGACGAGGAGCGTGACGACCTGGAAGCTGGGGGCCACCCCGGCGCCGGAGAGGGCGCGCAGTGCCAGTCCGCCCACCACGGTCCCGAGCCACAGGGTGAGACCGGTGGGCCGGAGGGCGGCCGGGGTGCGCCACGCGCGCGCCACGACCGTGGTGACCGCGTAGGCGAACAGGAACGGCCAGGCGGTCTCCAGGACTCCGGCTGCGCTCACGCCGTGCTCGTGCGTGCGGCGTCCGGACGCGGCGAACGCCAGGACGAGGGCGACGTCGGCCGCACACCAGGCGACGGCCGCGCGTGTGGCGCGGGGCTGCCGGGCCGGCGGGCGGACAGGGGGACGGCGGGCCATGGGGCCAGCCTAGTGGCTGTCGGTGTCGGACACGGAGGCCCCCGGTTCTCCTGCACGGAGGCTGTGTCCATCCAGGCCTCGTGGAGCGACCACGCGGAGGTGGACCGATACTGGTCCGCGCCGGCCGGGGGCGGCGAGGAGGCGCGCCGGAGCCCGCGGGAACCGGCACCCCCAGCCTTTCGGCGCCGCCCCGCTCGGGGTGCGGACGGTCCCGCGTTCGCGGGGCGCTGATGCGGAACATCCCTGTCCTCGATGCTCCTGCCGAGGGGTCGAGGGTGCCTGTACGCTCGTCGTCGGTCCGGCAACCGCCCGACGGAGCAGGGCAGTCCTTTCGTCCCGAGGAGCACTCATGACAACCCTCCAGAATCGTCCCAATACGGCCCTGATGGTCATCGACGTGCAGAACGGCGTGGTTGCCGGCGCCCATGCGAGGGACGAGGTGGTCGCCAACATCAACACCCTGGTGGGCAAGGCCCGCGAGGAGTCCGTGCCGGTGGTCTGGGTTCAGCACACGGACGCCGACCTCGAGGCGGGGAGCGAGGCCTGGAAGCTGGTGCCGGAGATCGAGCGGCTCGGGTCCGAACCGCTCGTGCACAAGAACCATGGCGATTCGTTCGAGGGCACCGACCTCGAGGAGGTGCTCGCAGCGGCCGGCGTCGGCCGGCTCGTGGTCACCGGGGCCCAGACGGATGCCTGCATCCGCTCGACCATCCACGGGGCGTTCACCCGCGGGTACGACGTCACGCTGGTCGGGGACGCCCACACCACGGAGGATCTGAGCGCCTACGGGGCGCCCACCCCGGACAGGGTCATCGGCCACACCAACATGTACTGGCAGTACCAGTCGGCGCCCGGGCGCACGGCCTGTGTCGCCACGACAGGGGAGATCGACTACGGCGCCTAGAGCCCGGCGGTGCGGACCGCTGCAGAGGAAGCGCCCGCCCACGGCTTCTTCCGACGCCATGTCCAACGATGCAATGCGCCCGCCGCGCACCGGGACGCGCAATCGGGCGCCAGGAGCCTGTACATCGGGCACGGGCTCCACAGACTGGCCATACAGGACGCGCTTCCCAGCGCGCTTCACCGGCGGTCTCGGAGGAGTTTCCGGAAATGGTCCCACCACGCCAGAGCGCTGCGGCCGACGAACTGTCCGTGCCGACCGGCACCCTGCCGCCGCACCGGTCCCGGCAGAACGCGGCTCCGTCATCGGTGTCCATCCTCTCCTCGGGTGCTGTGTGGTCGTCGATCGCGGCCGAGTTCGGGCTCCTTCCCGGCTCGGCAGTCGACGAACTCCTGGGTCCCGGGAGCCCTCCGGCCGGCTGCCTCGCCGCGGACCGGAGGATCCTCGGCGTCGCGACCCGCGCGGGCCGCGTCCTCTACCCGGGTTTCCAGTTCGATCCCGCCGTGCGTTCCGTGCAGCCGCTCATCGTCGGCGTGGCCCGGATCGGGCGATCCTCCGGCTGCAGGGACCGCAGGATCCTCGCCTGGTTCTGCGTCCCCACCGCGCGTCTGGACGGAAAGCGTCCCGTGGACCGGATGCCGGACGCCGACGCCGTCCTCGCAGCCGCAGCGGCGGACCTCTCCTGGGACCGGTGGCGGGGACTGCTCAGCTGAGGCAGGGCGCATGGCCGGCGGAGACGGCCGCCCGTTCGACCCGGTGCGACCCCTCGGCGGGTGTCGCGGGAATGAGGTTGGCCGGGCGCCTGATCGCGATGCGGCGCCCGTCGGCTGTCGCCAGGACGACGGGAGAGCGCGCAGAATCGGAACGGACGGATCCGAGGCGGCGGGAGGCGGACCTGGTATGGCGGGTGACGTGCCATCGAACGTGCTCCAGGGTCTGACCTTCGTGCCGGGGAGGGACGGCAGGTGGGTCAGCCCGGGCGTCGACGGCCTGTCGCTGTCGTCCCCCGACGGGAGTGATCCGGAGATGACCGTCCGGGCGAAATCGGTCGGCAGCATGACCGCCGCCGCCACGACGCAGACGGCACTCCTGGTGTCGGCGCAGGCCGTGGGCCTGCGCGGGATGACGTACGTGGGGTTCGCGGCCCGGGGACGCGCCCTGGTTGTGCCAGCGGGTTCCACTCCCGTCCCGCTCGAACAGGGGGAGGCGCTGATCCTCACCGAGCCGGTCGACCTCGTGGTGGAGAGTTCCGTCCCGACGCGCTGGATCCACCTCCTCGTCCCGTCCTCCCGTCTGATCGAGCGCGGCGTGGAGCTTCGGGCCGGGGAATGCCTCATCCGTCGTGGGGCACTTGCAGGACCGGTGGCGGCCTTCGCCGCGGCGCTCATGGACGCTCAGGACGGCAGGAACGCCGTCAGCGAGGTGGTCGCCGCCCGGGTGCTGGAGAACCTGCTCGTCGCCGTCTACGGGGACGGGCTCGGTGACGCCGACCCCCGGGCGGACCAGAGACTGCGCATGCGCCGCACCGCGATCGATCTCATCGACCAGTCCTTCAGCGACCCGCTGCTGACTCCGGCCACCATCGCCGAGGCGGTGGGGGTGTCGCTCCGGCACCTCCAGCGGTCGTTCGAGGGCAGCGGGACCAGCATCGCGGCCGAGATCAGCGAGCGCCGCACGGACAACGCCTGCATGCTTCTCGCCGCGCCGGCGTCGCGGGAACTCACCGTGAACGAGATCGCCCGACGATCGGGCTTCTCGTCCGCCTTCGAGCTCCGGTCGCGGGTGCGCACGCGATTCGGCGTCTCCCCGTCACAACTGCGGCGCACGACGACAGGCGGCCCGCCCGCATCAGGCGGAGGGCAGCAGGGCATGTCCCGCCGCCAGCATCCGGTAGCGGGAGGTGGGCATCCCGAAGTGGTCGTCGAAGGCAGCACGTAGCTGGCCGACGGAGCTGAAACCTGCGAGCGCGGCGATACGGCGGTCCGTGCGCTCCGGGCCGCTCGGGGTGTCGATGAGCGCCGCGGCGTATTCGATCCGGGCTCGACGGATCTCCAGTGCGATCGTGGTGCCCGAGCCTTCGAAGCAGCGCTGGAGGTGCCGCAGCGAGACATTGAGCTCGAGGGCCACCGAACGGGGGCGCAGGGACGGGTCGGTGAAGCGGTGCCGGACGATCGCGGTGGCACGGGAGCGGAGGACGCCGCGCAACGCCTCGCTGTCCATACCGGGCGCCTCCGCCTCCAGGAGCGCGCCGACGAGCAGTTCCACGAGGCTGCGCTCCGCGGCCCGCCCCGCCTGTTCGGAGAAGGGCGGAGGGGAGCGGTGCAGGGCGTAGGCGAACTCGCGGAGGGGGCCGAGGAGGGGTCCTTCCTCGAAGGTCCTGGCGGTCGTGGCGGAGAGGCGCACGCCTCGGTGGGAGAGTGCGTCCAGGGGGAACCTGAGGAGCAGGACCACCGAGGGGTCGCCGACGGCGACGGTCAGGGCGCCGGCGCTCGCTGCCCCGCCGCCCCGTGCCACGGGCATGAGGGGTCCGCGGGTTCCGCGCACCGCCACGCATCCCGTGAGCACCACCGCGACCTGGGCGGTGGAGGCCGGTGCAGCGAGGTGCAGGGGATCCGCGGGGAGGACGGGAAGGCAGGCGAGCGTCACGTCGCCCACGACCGTCCGGCGTCCGGTCCTGCCTGCACCGGTCCGCTGCGCCCCGGGTTCCCGGGGAGCCGTCGGCGCGCGGGCGGGGGAGCGTTGTGGCTGCCCGGATCCCCTGGACGGCGGGACGGCTGTTCCTGGCGCTGCTGCCATCGGTGCCCTCCCTCCTCCACGTAGCACCGGCCCGCACTGCGCCGAAGCAGCAGTCGGGGCACGCCCGCGCCTGGCGTGTCCTCGGACGGAACCGACTCCTCCATCCTGCAGGGCGGTGCCGCTGGCAGGATCACCCGGTCCGGGTGATCCTGCCGGCGCGCGGTCGCGGCGGGTTCGCGACGCGCGGCACACTGTCGGGGGCGGGTGCTGCCTGCCGTTCAGGGAAGTCGGGACGGAAGGCGTACGGAGGCGCGGCCCGCCGCGCCCGGATCGAGCGGGACGGGGCTGACGAGAACCGCCGGTCCGCGGGTGAGGTGTCCGCTGTCCAAGGGGCGGCACCGCAGGCCGCCCCTGCCGCGCATCGCCCTGTGAGCGCCGGGGGCGAGCACCCGGTCCATCCAGGCGCAGGGGTGAGCGTGCCGGCCCCCGTGGAATCCCACGCTCCCGTCGGCGGACACGAGGGCGAAGTCCTGTCCGATGAGCGGCGTGAGGTCCGCACCGCGCAGGACCACGTTGCGGCGGGGCAGGAGCGGGTCGAACGGCGCAACGCCGAGCTCCGCGGCGATGGCCTCGAGGGACTCGACGGCGAACACGGTCACGGCGGCGTCCATGTGGGCCGCCTTGCCGAAGAAGCGGTCCCCCACGATCCCCTTCCCGGCCACGACCTCCACGGTCCCGGCGTCCGTGGTGACGACATCCGCCGCGCCGTCGCGTGCACGCCCGAAGTAGGCGTGCGCGGGAGATACGAGCAGGTGCAGGATCTCGACGTCGTACCGGAACTCGTGCGTCATGCGTCCTACGCTAGCCGTTTCCGGTCGTTGCCCCCGCCGCCCCGGTCAGGGGTTCCCGGGTTGTGGCTCGCGCTCCCCGTGCACGGCCCAGTAGCCCAGGGACCGGGCCTTGTAGATGGCGGGGTTGTGCGAGGAGATGGTCCGCGCATTACGCCAGTGCCGATCGAGAGCCCTGCCCGCCGAGGTCGCCGACGCCCCGCCCACCTCGAACAGGTGGGTGGCGGCCCGTAACGCCTGGTCGACGGCGACGAGCTGCGCCTGGCTCACCGCGATGTCGGCGGCGTCGACCGCCGCCCGGGCAGCGCTCGGAGCGCCGCCGCCCGCGGCACCCGGCGGCCCGTCCGGCAGTCCGTCCCGCTCCGTCCGGAGCCGTTCATAGGCGTCATCCAGGCGGTCGGCGGCCGCGAGCACGACGGCGTCCGCCGCGAATGCCTGCCCGGCCAGCTCGCCGAGCACCTGCAGGACCTG
This sequence comes from Arthrobacter sp. MDT2-16, assembly GCF_054510925.1. Lineage (NCBI taxonomy): Bacteria > Bacillati > Actinomycetota > Actinomycetes > Micrococcales > Micrococcaceae > Arthrobacter > Arthrobacter sp. MDT2-16. Next base: position 179,160 of record NZ_JBTNDP010000002.1, on the reverse strand, counting down.
CGGGTCCTCGCGCGGGAGCGGCGTGGTCGCGTTGACGTACGACCGCGGCCGCGGCCGGACGAAGGCCGCTGCGTCCTCGGCCGCGGCCCGGGCGATGCCCGCGAGCGACGCGACGAGCACCAGCTGGAAGAAGGCATGCACGTGGCTCGGAGCCTCGGGCGAGAAGGGCCGCACGTTCCGCGGGTCCACCCGCACATCGGTGTAGTGCGTGGTACCGCTGCCGGTGAGCCGTTGGCCGAACCCGTCCCAGTCGTCGATCCGCTCGACCCCGGGGGCCGTGGCCCGGACCGCGTACCCCACGCGCTCGCCGTCGCGCACGGCGCTGCCGGCGATCCAGTCGGCGTACAGGCTACCGGTGCTGTAGTACTTGGTGCCCGTCAGCGTCAGGGCGCCGTCCGGCGGGCTCGGGGACGTCAGGGCGGTACGGATGTCGCGCAGCGACGTGCCGGCGAGCTCGCTCGAGGCATTGCCGATCATGGCGCCGGCGGCGACGTCGAACAGCCACCGGTCGCGATGTGCCGACGAGGGCTGGAGCAGCGTCCCCTCGACGTAGGCGAAGTGGCCACGCCAGAGCTGCGCCAGGTTCGAGTCCGCCGCGGCCAGGTCGGTGAGGAGGGTGAAGAGCTGACGCAGGGACACCCCGGAGCCGCCGTACTCGACGGGAACGCGCAGGGCACCGAATCCGGCCTCCTTCAGCGCCGCCACCTCGGCGAAGGGCAGCACGCGGTCCCGTTCCCGGCGCGCCGCACCGTCGGCGACGGCCGTGAAGAGGGGGCGGAACCGTTCCCGGAGCGCCGACGTGGACGGCGGGTGCTCCACCGGCCCGGGCGGGACCGTCCCGTGCGGATGGGTGGGCGAGGACACGGGGGACACTGAATACACGGGGGACACGGGGGCTCCTAGGCGTAGGACGCGGCGACGGCGTCGGGTTCGGTGGCGGCGCCCGGGACCGGGCCGGGTGCCCCGGACCCGCTGCCGAGGTTGGCGCCGTTGCGGTACCGTGCCCCGGGGTGCCGGTCCGGCAGCCTGGCCGAACCCGGACCGAACAGGCGCTCGCGGAGGGTGGACTCCTCGTAGGACCTGCGGTAGCGGCCGCGCTTCTGCAGTTCCGGGACCACGAGTTCGATGAAGTCCTCCGCGGTCCCGGGTGTGAGGAACTGGCGCAGGTTGAATCCGTCGAGGCCGGTCGCCTCGACCCACCGCTCGATCTCGTCGGCCACCTCGGTGGGTGTGCCGATGGCCACGAAGGGCCCCCGGTCGAACCGCGTGATGCGCTCGAGCGCCTCGCCGACGGTGGTCCCCGCCGGGTGGCGCCGGTTGCTCGGCTGCCGGTCCCGGCCGGGCCGGTTCTCGCGGGCCAGGATGTCGTCGATCACCTCGTCCGGCCGGTAGGCGGCAAGATCGATCCCGCCGCCGCCCGCGTGCGCCAGGTAGCCCTCGGCGCTGGAGAGGCGGCGGTACTCGTCCGCCTTCCGCTGGGCCCCCTTGGATGTCCTGCCGACGATGACGACGGCGCTCGCGAACGCCTTGATGGAATCGGCACCCCGCCCGTTGGCGACGGCGAGCCGGCGGAGGTCCTGCACGTTCTCCCGGTAGGCCGCCGCATCACGCCCACCGACGAAGACACCCTCGGCGTGCCGCGCCGCGAACGCCTTGCCCGCGACGGAGCTGCCGGCCTGGAAGAGCACGGGCGTGCGCTGGAGGGAGGGCGAGCTGAGGTGCGGTCCGGCCACGGAGAAGTGCGGACCCCGGTGATCGATGGAGCGGACCTTCGACGGGTCGGTGTAGATACGCCGGTCACGGTCCTCGATCACGGCGTCGTCGTCCCAGGAGCCTTCCCACAGCTTGTAGAGCACCTCGAGGTACTCATCCGCGATCGCGTACCGCTGGTCGTGCTCCACCTCGTCGGCGAGGCCGAAGTTGCGGGCCGCATTGGGGAGGTAGGAGGTCACGATGTTCCAGCCGAAGCGGCCCTTGGTGAGGTGGTCCAGCGTGGAGGCCCTCCGCGCGAAGGCGAACGGCGGCTCGTAGGTCGTGGAGAAGGTCGCAGCGAAGCCCAGGTGCCTGGTCACCGCGGCCATGGCCGGGATGACCAGCAGGGGATCGTTGCTCGGGATCTGCACCGCCTCGCGCAGGGCCGTCCCGGGGCCGCCCCGGTAGCCGTCGTACGTGCCGATCACGTCCGCGAGGAACACGCTGTCGAAGAGGCCGGCCTCGAGCAGCTTCGCCGTCTCCGTCCAGAAGTCGAGGTCGTTGAAGCGATGGCGGTTGTTCTCGGGATGGACCCAGAGTCCGTGGGAGATGTGGCCCACGCAGTTCATCTCGAAGAGGTTGAAGGCTATCTGGCGGGTCATGGTCGAACCTGCTCCTTCTGCAGGGCGGGCAGCGCGGGGATGGCGCTGATGAGATGGCGGGTGTACTCGTGCGCGGGATGGTCGAAGACCTCCCCGACCGGACCGTGGTCGAGCACCTCGCCGTCCTTCAGCACGAGCACGTCGTGGCTGACGTGCTGGATCACGCCGAGATCGTGGGAGATGAAGAGGTAGCTGAGGCCGAAGCGCTCCTGCAGGTCGGCGAGGAGGTCCAGGATGCGGGCCTGCACCGAGACGTCCAGCGCGGAGACCGGTTCGTCGCAGATGATGACCTCCGGCTCGGCAGCCAGGGCGCGGGCGATCGCCACGCGCTGCCGCTGGCCGCCGGAGAGCTCGAGGGGACGGCTGCGGGCCTTGTCGGCGGACAGGCCCACGAGGTCGAGCAGTTCGAGGACACGCCCGGACCTCGCCCGCCGGGGCGTACCCGCGACAGCCACCGCCTGACCGATCACCTGCCGCACTGTCTTGCGGGGATCGAAGGAGTGCAGCGGATCCTGGTAGATCATCTGCACGGAGCGCCGCGCCGCGAGATCGCGCGACGCCCGGTGCTCGGCCCAGGTCCGTCCGTGGACGGTGACCACGCCGGCATCGGCGTCCTCGACTCCGAGGGCGATGCGGGCCAGGGTGCTCTTGCCGCTGCCCGATTCCCCCACGACCCCCAGCGTCCGGCCGTGCGGGAGGGAGAGGGACACGCCGTCGACCGCCGTGCGCGCACCGCCGTCGGGGCCCGGGAACGCCTTGCTGACGCCCTCCAGCGCCAGGACGGGCGACGGCGCGGCGCCCTGCGGGCCCGGGCCCCGCGTCGTCGACCCGAGGGGGTTCGACGCCGGCACCCGGGCCGGCACCTCGGGCTCGCCGACCGTCAGACGGCGGCCGCGCGACGAGCGCGAGGGGATCGCCGCCAGCAGGCCCTGCGTGTAGGGGTGGCGGGGATCCTGGAGGACGGCCTGCACGCTGCCCTCCTCCACGACCACGCCGTCTCGCATGACCGCCACCCGATCGGCGAGGTCCGCGACGACGGCCAGGTCATGGCTGACCACGAGCATCGCCGTCCTGGCCCCCTTCAGACCGCCCAGCAGGCGCAGGACCTGCGCGGCGATCGTCGCGTCCAGCGCCGTCGTCGGCTCGTCCGCGATGAGGAAGCCCGGGTCCGCGGCGATCGCGGAGGCGATGAGCGCCCTCTGGCGGAGCCCGCCGGAGAGCTGGTGCGGGTACTGGGCAGCCCGGATCTCGGGATCCGGCACGCCGACCGAGGCCAGGAGTTCGACGACGCGCTCGCGGCGTGCGGCACGGCCGAGGTCTCCGTGCAGGCGCAGGACCTCGCCCACCTCGTCACCCACCGTGCGGAGGGAGTCGAGCGATGACAGCGCATCCTGCAGGACGAATCCGGCCTCGCTGCCGCGGACGCGCGTCCACTGGCGTTCGCCCCACGTGGAGGCGTCCTGGCCGTTGAAGTGCTGCGTACGGGACCGGACGTGCGCACCCGCGCCGGTGAGTCCCACGAGGGTCCTGGCGGTGACGGACTTGCCGGAGCCCGATTCACCGACGAGCGCGAGGCACTCGCCCGGCCGGATGGACAGACTCAGGTCGTGGACGACCTCCCGGCGGTGGATGCCGTGGCCGAACGCGATGGAGAGTCCCTCGAGTTCGACGACGGGCGTGTCGACCGGGATCGGCGGGACGGGGGGAGTCAGGGTCGTGGAGCTCATGCGAGCCTCCCTTCGGCACGGCGGCGGAGCTCGCGCCCGAGGACGGTGATGGACAGGACGGTGGCGACGAGGAAGGCCGCGGGGAACGTGATCATCCAGGGCGCGTTCGAGATGAAGTTGCGCCCGGCGGAGAGCATGGCTCCCCATTCGGGCGCGGGTGGCGGGGTCCCGAGTCCGAGGAAGCTCAGGGACGCGCCCGCTCCGATGGCCGATCCGACGCCGATGGTCGCGAGGACCAGCACGGGCCTGACGACGTTCGGCAGGGTGTGGGTCACCAGGATCCGCCAGGCCGGCAGGCCGAGGGTCCGGGCGGCCTCGACGAAGCCCGACCGCCGGACGAGGTGCGTCTGCGCCCGGGTGATCCGGGCGTAGTACGCGATGCTGCCGGCTCCGATCGCGAGGATGGCGTTCTCCGTGCCGCCGCCGATGATCCCGATGACCACGAGCGCGAGGAGGATCTCGGGGATGGCGAGGGTGACGTCGAGGAACCGCATCACGGAGGCTTCGACGAGCCTCCCGTTGAGGCCTGCGAGGAGGCCGATCGCGGTCCCGCCGACCACGCCGATGGCCGTCGCGCCGATCCCGATGTACAGGGAGGTCGCCGCACCGTGGACGATGCGCGTGTAGTTGTCGGCACCGGAGTCGTCCGTCCCGAACCAGGCGGCGGCGCCCGGCGCCTCGAAGCTCCGGGCCGGATCCACCGCGTAGGGGTCGGCGGGTGCGAGCAGGCCGGGCGCGAGGACCGCAGCTGCGAGCCACAGGAGGAACGCGGAGGAGAGCAGGATGCCGGGACGGAAGCGCCACCGCCGCCGCCGCGCCCTCTCGGGACCCTGAAGGGCTGACGGCTGTGCGGGGAGTGAGGCCAACGGGGCGACGGCCGCCGGGATGGTGCGTGAGGCGATGCTCATGCCGTCACCACTTTCGGGTCGATGAGCGTGTACAGGAGGTCGATCACGAGGTTCACGACGACGTAGACCGCGGCCGAGAGCAGCACGATCCCGATGATGACCGGCAGGTCCTTGTTGTAGACCGAGGCCAGGGTGAGCGAGCCGATGCCCTGCCGGCTGAAGAGGGTCTCGACCACCACCGACCCGCCGAGCAGTGCTGCGACGACGAACCCGGACATCGTCATGACGGGGATGACGGCGTGGCGCAGGGCGTGCCGGATCCTGACCGGGAGGTCGCGCATGCCGCGCGAGCGGGCCGTCAGGATGAACGGCTGTTCCAGGACGTCGTCGAGCTCGTTGCGCAGGACCTGCGAGAGGGTCCCGAAGACCGCCAGGGCGAGGGTGAGCGCCGGGAGGACGAGCGCGGCCGGGCCCTGGTTCCCGCCGATGGGGAACCAGCGCAGCGTGAACGAGAAGACGATCAGCAGCGCGAAGCCGATGATGAACGTCGGCGTCGCGGCGAACACCACCTCGATCCCCGAGACGATGGACCGGACCCAGGAGGTGCGCTGTGCCGACAGGATCGCGACCGCGAACGTGAGCGGCAGGGCGATGACGACGGCGGCGCCCGCGAGGGCCGCCGTCGCGCCGATCTGCTGCCCGATCGCTTCCGTGACGGGCAGTCGCAGCCGGTAGGACTGGCCGAGGTCGCCCTGCAGCAGGTTGCCCAGGTAGCTGCCGTACTGCACGATGAACGGCTGGTCGAGGAGGTAGTCGGCCCGCACCTGCGCCAGCGTCTCGGCGGTGGGCCGGGCGTCGGGACCGCCGAGGATCAGCAGCGCCGTGTCACCCGGGATGAGGTAGACCGCGAGAAACGTCAGTGTCGCGGCTCCCCAGAGGACGCCGATCCCGACGGTCAGGCGCGTGAGGATGCGCCGGAGCACGGCCACCTACTCGGCCTTCCACGCGTAGGTCAGCACGGGTACGGGGTGCGAGGTGTCCACGGCGACGCCCTGGACCGTGGTCGCGTAGGCGAACTGGCTCGGGTTCTCGTAGAGCGGGACGCCGGGGACGATCTCGAGCAGCCGGTGCTGGGCCTTCGCGTAGGCCTCCGCGGCCTCGGGTCCGTCGTCGGCCTTCCGGGCCGTCGCGAGCAGCTCGTCGAGTGCGGGGTCGTTCACGTAGGAGGAGTTCTGACCGATCCGCTCACCCGTGATCTCGGAGGAGTGGTAGCGGATGAACAGCACGTCGGTGGTGTTCGTGTGCCACACGCCGGCCAGCGCGTCGTAGTCACCGGCGTAGCGGAGTTCGGTCAGCTGGGCCTGGGGGAGCTGGATGATCTGGAGGTCGAAGCCTGCCTTGCGGGCCTCTCCCTGCAGCTGCACGAGCAGGGGACTCGGCGTCGAACTCTCCACGGTCGGCACCTCGACCACGAGTCGCTTGCCGTCCTTCGTGCGGAAGCCCTCGTCGTCGCGGCCGGTCCAGCCGGCGTCGTCGAGCAGTTTGTTCGCACGCTCGGGGTCGTGGGCGAGGACGCCTTCCACGGTGGGGTCGTAGTACTTGCTCTCCTTCGACAGGAAGCCGTCGATCGGTGTGTACGTGCCGAAGCCGAGGCTGTCCGTGACGGCCTTCGTGTCCACCGCGGCGGCGAACGCCTGGCGGACCGCGAGGTCGTCGAACGGCGCACGGCCCAGGTTGAAGCTCAGCACGTAGGGGCTGCCGGTCCGGGGGAGGTTCTCGTAGGTGAAGTCGGGATCCGCCTGCACGGCCGCGGCGTTCTGGGGTGCGAGGTTCTCCGTCAGGTCGTACTGGCCGGACGCGAGGGACTGGTGGCGGATCACCGGCTCGCTGACGAGGGTCACCTCGACGCCGTCGAGCAGCGCGGCGCCGTCGCCCTCCAACCAGTCGGGCGCCCAGTCGTAGCCCTCGCGCTTGGTGTAGCTGATGCTCTGGCCCGGCCGGTAGTCGGCGACGGTGAACGGCCCCGTCCCGATGGGCTCCTGGCACAGTGTCTCGGGCGATTCGGTGATGGCCTTGCCCGAGTTCATGCCGAGCCAGGACTGGGCGAGCGTGTAGAGGAAGGGGGTGTAGGGGTAGGCGAGGTGGGCCTCGAAGGTGTACTCGTCGACCACCGTGCCGTCGACGTAGGGGGCGATGTAGGCGGCGGCCAGGGGCGACTTCGTGGCCGGGTCCCTCATGTGCTCGAAGTTCTGGCCGAGGACCTCGGCGTTCCAGGGGGAGCCGTCGCTGAAGGTGACGCCCTGTTTCAGGTGGAACGTATAGGTCCTGCCGTCCTCGGAGACGTCCCACGACTCGGCGAGGTAGGGGGCGATGTCCCCGTCCTCGTCCAGGGTCACCACGTTGTCGTAGATCAGGCGCCCCAGGAACTGCTGCTGCGTGGCGGAGATGCCGTGGCCGTCGAGGCAGCCCGGCTCGGCAGAGATGGACACGTCGAGGATGCCGCCGGCCACGGGCTCGCCGTTCGCTCCGGCGGACGGGCCGGCCGGGCCGGCGCAGCCGGTGGCCAGGGCCAGCAGGGCGACGGCGGAAAGGGCCGTCAATTCGCGGAATGTGTTTCGATTTCGGGCAGGCGGAATTACGGATGCATTCATGGGAGTTCCTTCGGGCGTTCGGGCGCAGCACAGCGTGCCGGGAAATGGGTGAAGAAGAGAATGGGCGCGACGGGCGCGGGGGATCCTGCTAAGGGAGGGCGGTGCAGTTCACGATGAGTGCCTTTCGAAATGCTCTTGCCCGCACCGGACCGGCGCCGCAGCGCCGAGGAGAAGGCCGCTTCGTCATCCGAACCACCCAGGAACATGGGGTTGGTGCGCGGTCCAGTCGGAGCTTTCCGACCGCGTCTCTTGAAGCTGGAACAACTATAGGCAGACGATTCTCCTGTTCGGTCAATGAAAAGAAATATGACGGGTACCACGAATATCCCCGGACGCGGGCGATGGTTCCGTGAGAAGGCGCTCGGCGGGGGAGTGCTGACTGCCGCGCGGGCTGCGATATAGAGTGCCGTATGGCTCTGGACCCTGAAGTCGAGATCGAGCGGAAGTTCGACGTCGAGAACGACACCCCGCTCCCGTCCCTGATGGACCTCCCCGGCGTCGGGAGCGTGGACCAGCCGGTGGAGCACCTCCTCGAGGCCGAGTACTACGACACCGAGGACCTGCGGCTCGCCTCCCACCGGATCACGCTGCGACGGCGAACGGGCGGCGAGGACGCGGGATGGCACCTGAAGCTCCCGGCCGGGCCGGAGGAGCGCCACGAATACAGGAAGCCGTTGCGCGGGAGCTCGAAGGGCGTGCCCAAGGCCCTCCTCGGGTTGGTCCGCGTGCACATCCGGGGTGCCGCCCTGGTGCCGGTGGCCCGGCTGAGCACGCGGCGGATCGTCCACCGCCTGCGAGGGACCGGCGGTGAGGTCCTCGCCGACCTCATGGACGACCATGTGCAGGCCGAGGCGCTCCACCCCGCATCGTCCGGACGGCAGTGGCGTGAATGGGAGGTCGAGCTGGTGGACGGGTCGAGGGACCTGCTGGACGCCGGCGAGTCCGTGATCGCCACCGCGGGGGGCACCCCTGCCGCTCACGGCTCCAAGCTCGCACGCGCCCTGGGCGGAGCGGTTCCTGCCGCGGTCGACGGGGTTGCCGCGGTGACGCCGGGTGGCACTGCCGGAGCGGTCCTGGTCGCCTACCTCGACGAGCAGGTGCGGGCGCTGAAGCAGCAGGACCCCCAGGTGCGGCTCGACGCACAGGACGCGATCCACCGAATGAGGGTCGCGCTGCGCCGGACGCGATCGGTGCTCGCGACCTACCGGAGCCTGCTGCACGACGCCGACGCCGTGCGCCTCCTGCGCGGGGAGCTGAAGTGGCTGGCCGGGGTCCTCGGCACGGCGCGCGACGCACAGGTGATGCACGCACGGCTCAGGGAGATGCTCGCCGGTGAACCGGCCGACCTCCTGCTGGGTCCGGTGGAGCGCACCGTCGAGGTGGAACTGGGAGGCGGCTACAGGAAGGCCCACGCCAAGGTCCTCCGGGCGCTCGACGGACAACGTTACTTCCGCCTGCTGGACGCGCTCGATTCCCTCCTGGCCGCTCCGGCACTTGCTCCGCGAGCGGCCGACCCGGCGGACCGGGTGCTCCCTGCCTTGATCAACCGCGACCTGAAGCGGCTCCGGGCGGTCGTCCACGAGGCGAGGAACCACCCCGCGGGGCTCGGTGACCATCCTGCCCTGCACGAGGCGCGCAAGGTCGCCAAACGGGTGCGCTACGCGGCCGAGGCTGCCACACCGATCGGGCGGAAGAAGGTGGTGCGGATCGCCGAGGCGGCCCAGGGGCTCCAGAAGATCCTCGGCGAGCACCAGGACAGCGTGGTGACCCGGGACCTGCTGCGGCGGCTCGGTGCCTCGGCCACCCAGCAGGGTGGGAACGGCTTCAGCTACGGCCGCCTGCACGCCCTCGAACAGGTGGCGGCCCTGGACGCCGAGGCACGTTTCCGCGCTGAATGGGAGTACTTCCCGACGCCGCTGAAGAAGAAGTAGCGACGCACACCGGCGAACGGGACCGGCGCCGGGGAGTCGCGGGCGACCCTCGCACCACGCACGAGGCGCCCGCACCGAGTATCAGCTGATGGAGACCGTGCCGTCGTCCAGGACGTGCCAGCCCGGGTTGTGCGCGATCTCCCAGACGATTTTGTTCGGGTCGCGCACGGCGGCATGGAAGATGCCGCCGAAGGCGCTCTCCTGGGGCTCCTTGAGCAGGACGCCGCCGGCACGCGCCATGGCAGCGACGACGTCGTGCACCTCCTCGCGGCTGCCGACGTTGTGGGACAGGGTGACGCCGGACGGCGCGGGCGCCGTCCCGAGTCCGAGGTCCTCGGCGAACTTGTCGGCGCGGAACAGGCCGAGCAGGAGCCCGGGTGCCACCTGGTAGAAGATCACCTCGTCGGGGACGTCCAGCGCCGGCGACCATCCCAGCCCGTCCTGGTAGAAGGACCGCGCGTCGTCGAGGTCGTGCGTGGCAAGCGTGATGAAGTGCAGTTGCTGCTCCATGGCGAGAGCCTACGCGCTGCCCGGATGCGGGTCGATCAGCCGAGGATGGCCAGCGCCTGGCGGACGCTGTCGATCGTGATGTCCGTCCCGGCGGCGACGTCCTTGACCTCGCCGTCGATCTGGTAGGGGAGGGGCTTCAGCGTCGAGAACCGGTACTGGCTGTAGCTCGGCTGGTCGCCCAGGCCCTTCGTGGAGGCACGCAGGGCGGTCAGGAGGATCTTCCACTTGGCCATGTGCGGGAAGGTGATGACCTCGAACTTCCCGTCGGCGGGGTGGTCGTCGGCTTCGCTGAGGGTCGCGTACTTCGCCATCTGGGAGATGTTCGCGAACACGAGGCTGTCGAACTTCCGGCGCTTGCCGTCGCTCTGCCGGATCTCGAAGGGCTTGAACTTGCGGAAGGTCCTCACCACGGAGAACATCTCCTTCATGGCACCCTTGCTGCCCTTCTCGAGGTCGATCGCCATGATCGGTGTCAGGCCGAATCCGATGTACGAGTGCGCGTACACGGGATCGGCAGCGGGCACGGCGTCCGTTCCGCCGATGCTGATGCGGAGCAGGTCGATCCTGCGCACGTTGCCCTCCACGATCGCCTCGCCCAGGGGCTTGCGTCCCGTGACGCGACTGTGGTCGTTCGCATTGCCGGCCGCCAGGACGGCGCTCACGACGTCGTCCCGCCCGCTGGCCATGACACCGTTGACCACCTCGTTGTATCCGCCGTCGCCACTGACGGACACCACGAGCGCGTTCCCTGCGGACGCAGCCTCCCGCGCGAGATCGATGGCGTGACCCGCATGCTCGGTGGGCGTCAGCCGCACATCGGTCTCGGGCAGCGCGGGCGCCAGCTCGTTCCGGAGCTCCTCTGCAAGCGTCGGGGCGTCCCCGGTGCTGTTGGGGTTGAAGATGATCGTGATCGCGTCGAACCTGCGGGGTGATTCCATGGCCTGTACCTTCGGTGGTTGCTGACTCTCGTATGAAGCGGCAGCTCCCAGCATAAGTAAGCACGCTTATTATAAGTAGCCCCGGCTCGCCCCAATATTTCTGCCCGATTCCGACGGAGTGCACCCGGCAGCCGCAGTGGCAGCCGGAATCGTCGCTGCGTCAAGACCCCCGAGCGCCGGTGGGCCCCATGTCCCGGCGGCGTGAACAGCACTACGGTGGGACCATCCGGGGGAGGGTGCGCACAGCGCACGATCCTCCCGGGCCAGCCGGAGGACCCGGCAACCCCTACAGGAAGATCCATCGTGAACGAATCCGCCGCACGCCCGCCCCATGACGAAACCGCTGACGAAGAGCTCTCGACATCCCTGGCGGGTCACAGCACGTTGCCGGACGCCGACGGCGACGGTCCCGCGCCGGCAGATGCGCCACCGGCGGAGGACACCGATGTGCTGGACGAGGATTCTCCCGTTCTGGAGGAGATCGACGACAGTCCTGTCCGGACCGAGAACAGCTGACGAACGGCGGACCGGCAGCGTTTCCAAGACAGTGGAGGAGGGGCGGAAACCCGCTACCTGACATAATGTAGATTATCGGCGATTCGCTGCGGCTCTGGAAGGGGCATCGCGGCGTCCATACGGGTCCCTCCGACGTGGCACCTGAGGATCGGGAAAAGCGCGTGCTGCGCGATCCCTCTGAGCAGGACCGAGAGCCGACGTCCGCCGGTGGATGTCCCGCCCACCTGCGCCCGCGCCGTGCAGCGCGGGACACCGACAGGCGCGGCGCTACAGGGCCACAGTCATACGCCTGGCGGCGCCCGGATGTACCATTCCGCCGGTCTGCTCGGTCGGTTTCAGGGTGGCTGTGTGCGATGACTACGAACCTCTAAGGGGTTATACAGATTTCGCTATAACCACGTATATTTCCCTACATGCACCTGGAACTGAACCCGTACAACCCCGGATCAGGACTGCCGCCGCGCGTCATGGGAGGCCGCCAGAGGGAGATCGACGCGTTCGACCTCATCGTCGCACGCACTCAGCGCGATCTCCCGAACCGGGGCATGGTGCTGTCCGGCCTCCGCGGTGTCGGCAAGACGGTGCTCCTCAACTACCTCCGGGCCCATGCGGACAACCATGGCTGGTTCACCATCTGGCTCGAGGGCAAGCCCGAGGCCCAGGGTTTCACGGAGGTACGGGAGAAATTCGCGCGGGAACTCACCTCGGCCGCCCGCCGGTACAACGGACCGTCGGGCAAGGACCGCCTCCGGCAGGCCTTCGGGACCATACAGTCGTTCAACGTCGCCCTCGGAGTCCCGGGCATCAAGGCGGAGCTGGACCTGGGCTCCGACCGGGCGAACTCGGGCACCATCGACATCGACCTCGAGGAGCTGGTCGAGGACGTGTCGCTCGCGCTGAAGGCCGACAGGAGCGCGTTCGCGGTCTTCATCGACGAGATGCAGGACCTCGACCACGAACTGCTCACCGCCCTCATCACCGTGCAGCACGCAGCCGGTCAGCGGGGCTGGCCGTTCTACATCATCGGCGCCGGCCTGCCCAATCTCCCCACGACGCTCAGTGAGGCCAGGACCTACGCCGAGAGGTTGTTCACCTACCGCACGATCGGTCCGCTCGACGACGACGATGCCGCCTATGCGCTGACCCGACCGGCCAGGGAGATGGGTGCTGAGTTCTCCGCGAGCGCCCTGGGGACCCTGCTCGATGCCTCCGGGCGGTATCCCTACTTCATCCAGGAGTTCGGGAAGGCGATCTGGGACGCGTCCCCCGGCACGCCGTTCACGGAGGAGGATGCCGAGGTCGCGGTCGCGATCGGTCGCAGCCAGCTCGACGCCGGCTTCTTCTCCTCCCGCTGGGGGCGGGCCACCCGCAGGGAGCGCGGCTACCTGAAGGCGATGGCGCACGACGGGGACGCGGGATCGAGCACCAGCCGGATCGCCGAGCGGCTCGGTGTGAAGATGACGGCACTGGGCCCGGCCAGGGCGCAGCTCATCAGCAAGGGCATCATCTACTCCCCCGAATACGGGCGGGTGGCCTTCACCGTGCCGGGGATGGCCGCCTTCATCCTCCGCCAGCACGACGACTAGACGCGAGCGGCCCACCCGGTCCTACCGCGGGCGGGATCCCGAACCGGGACGAGGCGGAGGTGCGGGTCACGCGCCCACGTACTCGGCGAGGTGCCGGCCGGTCAGCGTGGACCGCGACGCCACGAGATCCGCCGGGGTCCCCTCGAAGACGACCTTGCCGCCGTCGTGTCCCGCGCCCGGCCCGATGTCGATGATCCAGTCCGCATGCGCCATGACGGCCTGGTGGTGCTCGATGACGATCACCGACTTGCCGGCGTCCACGAGCCGGTCCAGCAGGCCGAGCAGGTTCTCGACGTCGGCCAGGTGCAGCCCGGCCGTGGGCTCGTCGAGGACCAGGATGCCGCCCTTCTCCCCCATGTGCGTGGCGAGCTTGAGGCGTTGACGCTCGCCGCCGGACAGGGTGGTCAGGGGCTGCCCGAGGCTGAGATACCCGAGTCCGACGTCGGACAGGCGGCCGAGGATCGCGTGGGCGGCCGGCACCCTCGCCTCGCCGGCCCCGAAGAACCCGGTGGCCTCGGTAACGGGCATCGCAAGGACCTCGCTGATGTCCTTGCCGCCGAGCCTGTACTCCAGCACCTCGGCCATGAAGCGCTTGCCGCCGCACACCTCGCAGGTCGTCGCGACGCCCGCCATCATGGCCAGGTCCGTGAAGATGACGCCGGCGCCGTTGCAGGTGGGGCACGCACCCTCCGAGTTGGCGCTGAACAGGGCGGGCTTGACCCCGTTGGCCTTCGCGAACGCCTTGCGGATGGACTCGAGCATCCCGGTGTAGGTAGCCGGGTTGCTGCGCCGGGAGCCCTTGATGGCCGTCTGGTCCACTGCGACCACGCCCTCCCGGGGCGACACGGAGCCGTGGATCAGCGAGCTCTTGCCGGATCCGGCCACGCCCGTAACCACGCACAGGACGCCGAGCGGGATGTCGACGTCGACGTCGCGCACATTGTGGGAGGTGGCTCCCCTGATCTCCAGCTCCCCCCGGGGCGGGCGCACGGAGGCCTTCAGGGCAGCCCGGTCGTCGAGGTGCCTGCCCGTCAGGGTTCCGCTGCGCCGCAGCCCCTCCACGGTTCCCTCGAAGCACACCGTGCCGCCCGCCGTCCCTGCGCCCGGGCCGAGGTCCACCGCATGGTCGGCGATCGCGATCATCTCGGGCTTGTGCTCCACCACGAGCACCGTGTTGCCCTTGTCCCGCAGGCGCAGCAGCAGGTCGTTCATGCGCTGGATGTCATGCGGGTGCAGCCCGATCGTCGGCTCGTCGAAGACGTAGGTGATGTCCGTCAGGGACGACCCGAGATGACGGATCATCTTGGTCCGCTGGGACTCGCCGCCCGACAGTGTGCCCGACGGGCGGTCGAGGCTGAGATAACCGAGCCCGATCTCCACGAAGGAGTCAAGGGTCTCCCCCAGTGCGGTCAGCAGCGGCGCGACCGACGGCTCACGCAGCCCCCGCACCCAAACCGCGAGGTCGCTGATCTGCAGGGCGCAGGCGTCGGCGATGCTGATCCCGGCGACCTTCGAGGACCGTGCAGCCTCGCTGAGGCGCGTCCCGTCGCAGTCCGGGCAGGTGGTGAAGGTGACGGCCCGGTCCACGAACGCGCGGATGTGCGGCTGCATCGCCTCGCGGTCCTTGGACAGCATGGACTTCTGGATCTTCGGGATGAGGCCCTCGTAGGTGATGTTGATGCCATCCACCTTGATCTTGGTCGGCTCCTTGTAGAGCAGGTCCTGCAGCTCCCGCTTCGTGAAGTCCCGGATGGGCTTGTCGGCGTCGAAGAAGCCCGTGGCGCTGTAGATCCGGCCGTACCAGCCCTCCATGCTGTAGCCGGGGATGGTCAGCGCTCCGGCGTTGAGGGACTTCGTGTCGTCGTAGAGCTGCGTGAGGTCCATGTCCGTCACGGACCCCATGCCCTCGCACCGCGGGCACATGCCACCGGTCACGGTGAAGCTGCGGCGCTCCTTGACGGTGGTGCCGCCGCGTTCGATCGTGACGGCACCGGCCCCGCTGACC
This sequence comes from Arthrobacter sp. MDT2-16, assembly GCF_054510925.1. Taxonomy (NCBI): domain Bacteria; kingdom Bacillati; phylum Actinomycetota; class Actinomycetes; order Micrococcales; family Micrococcaceae; genus Arthrobacter; species Arthrobacter sp. MDT2-16. Next base: position 164,094 of record NZ_JBTNDP010000002.1, on the reverse strand, counting down.
GAGGCGACGTTGAAGGAGAAGGCCTGCGGGGGCCCGATCTGCGGCCGGCCCAGGCGCGAGAACACGATCCGCAGCATGGCGTTGACGTCGGTGGCGGTGCCCACGGTGGAGCGCGGGTTGGCGCCCATGCGTTCCTGGTCCACGATGATCGCCGTCGTGAGCCCCTCGAGGACGTCCACCTCGGGCCGGGCGAGTGGCGGCATGAACCCCTGCAGGAAGGCGCTGTACGTCTCGTTGATCATGCGCTGCGACTCGGCGGCGATGGTGTCGAAGACCAGCGAGCTCTTGCCCGACCCCGAGACGCCTGTGAAGACCGACAGTCGGCGCTTCGGGATGTCGATCGTGATGTCCTTGAGGTTGTTCTCCCGTGCGCCCTGGACCCGGATGAGGTCGTGGCTGTCCGCAACGTGCGCCGCTCCCTCTGCCCCCGCCTGTTGCGCGTCCGTCGTGGCCGTGCTCATGGTGCCTCCATCCTTCGGGGGCCGCCTCAGCGCGCCGCCGGTGTCCGTCTCGGGGAGCCGCGCCGCGGGACCGGCCGCGGGCAGCACGTCTGATTCTCCGTCGTCGTGCCGCGACCGGCAATGGGGCGGGCGCCCGTTCCTGTCCGCGATTGTGCTTTGCTGGAGGGATGACGTCAGCTGTTCCGGGCAACCACCTCCGTTCCAACCAGCCCCCCGCGGCCCTCGTGGAGCTGGTGGGTGCCGTGCTGGCGCAGGACCTGCCGGCGATCGTACGCGCGGGCGACCCCGTGCTGCGCCGGCCTGCGCAGGACTTCGAGGGGCAGCTCGACGACGCCGTCCTGGGGCACCTGATCTCCACGATGCGCCGGGTGATGCACGAGGCCCCGGGCGTGGGCCTCGCCGCACCGCAGATTGGCATTCCCCTGAGGATCGCCGTGCTGGAGGATCAGGGCGTCCAGGACCCGGAGGTCGCGGCGGCACGGGCCCGCACTCCCCTGCCCTTCACGGTGATCATCAACCCCCGCTACGAAGCCGCGGACGGGAGCGTGGCCTCGTTCTACGAGGGTTGCCTCTCCGTTCCCGGCTACCAGGCCGTCGTCGAGCGCCCCGCGAGCATCACCGCCACCTACACACGGCCCGACGGCGTCACCGTCACGGAGGGCTTCAAGGGCTGGCCGGCCCGGATCGTCCAGCACGAGACCGACCACCTGAACGGGCAGCTGTACCTGGACAGGGCGGTCCTGCGGTCCCTCAGCGCTGACCAGGAGCATCCCCGGTGGGCGCAGCCTACCGTCGACGACGCGCGGCGGGGCCTCGGTTTCTGAGCCCCGCCACGCCGTGCGCCTACCGGGCGGCGCTGTCAGCCGGGTTGGCGTCGGTGGGCAGGTACCGCGCCCACCAGCGCAGGATGTGCTCGAAGCGCTGCCGGCGGTGCCAGGGAGTGCCCGACCGTGAGAGCTCGTGCGTCTCGCCGGGGAACACGAGCAGCTCGGTCTCGACACCCTGCTTCTTCAGCGCCGTGTAGTACCGCTGTGCCTGCTCGATCGGGCACCGCAGATCCTCCTCGGAGTGGATGACGAACGCCGGGGTCCGCACCTTTCCGATCTGCGCGAACGGGTTCTGCTCCGCCACGTGCGCGGGATCCGTGCCCGTGTACTGCTCCGAGAAGAACCAGCCGATGTCCGAGGATCCCACGAACGACGGCGGATCGAGATACCCCCGCTCGACGATCGCCGCCTCGAACCGGTGGTCGTGGGCGATGGTCCATGCCGTCAGGTAGCCCCCGTAGGAGCCGCCCATGACGCCGAGGCGTCCGGTGTCCATGGCATCGAACTCCGTGAGCGCGCCGTCCAGGAAGCCGAGGACGTCGTCGAGGTCCACCGTGCCCATCGCCTCCTTGATGACCCGCCCGTGCTCCTGCCCGTAGCCGGCGGCGCCGCGGGGGTTGCACAGCAGCACCGCGTAGCCCGCGGCGGCGTACACCTGGGCCTCGTCGAAGTACCCCCACCCGTACTGGGCGAAGGGGCCGCCGTGGATGACGAGCAGCACCGGGTGCGGGCCCTCCCCCTCGGGCAGGACCACCCATCCGTGCACGGGCGTGCCGTCGGGTGCCGGGTAGGAGCGCTCCTGCAGGTCTCCCACGCGCGTCTGCTCGCGCAGCGGGGCGGAGAAGTCCGAGACCGGCCGCAGCGAGGAGCCGTCGACGACGGCGACGTCCCCGGAGGTGGATGGGTCGGTGTAGGACACGACGACGGCGCCGCCCGCCGCAGCGGCCCCGGTCACCACGGTGGGGCCGGTGACGAGCGTGTCGCTCCGCCCCGCCGCCGAGACGCGCAGCAGCTCGCCCGCGCCGCGAGAGCGGTTGACGACGAGGACGGAGTCCGGTCCGTCGGCGACGATCTCCTGAACCTCTCCGAGGTCGACGGTCTCCGGGTCGGTGAGGCGCCGCACGTCCTGCGGGTCCGCCAGCGGCAGGACGTAGAGGGCCGTGTTGCGGGCCACGAAGTCCAGCCCCGACGGGGACAGGTCCGAGGCCAGGAAGAACAGCGACGTGCCGTCGGCGCCGGGCCGGGGTGCGCTGCAGCCGAGCCGGGTGTCCCCGGTCAGGTTCGTCAGCTGCCGGGGGTCGCCGCCATCGAGGTCCACCGAGTGGATGTCGGACACGAGCGTGGAGTCCGCGTCCGCCGCGAGGGCGGCGGTGAAGAGGATGCGCCGTCCGTCGGTGGAGAAGACCGGTTCGAGGTGATCGGCGTCGGCCGTCGTCACCTGCCGGGCGGCGGGCACCGCGCCCTGCTCCTCCAGGGCGCCCGGTCCGTCGTCGTGCTGCTGCCCGCGCCGGCCGACAGCGGCGACGAACGGTTCGGCATCGAGGTCGGGCACAGCCACGGTGAACACCTGCGAGCGCTTGTCCGTCGTGTAGCCCAGGCCGTTCATGCGGTACTTGTACCCGGTGATCAGGCGTGGGTCCTCCTGGCCAGCACCCACGCCGTCCAGGGTGCCGTAGCGTCCGGTCTCCGCCACCCTCGCGGCGAAGACGATCGTCCGCGCGTCGGGTGCGATGTCGAAGTGGGCGACGCCCAGGGGCTGGTCCGTCAGCTGCACGGGCTCGCCGCCGGCGGCGCGCACCGCGAACAGCTGCGGTTTGCCGCCCGGCGCCGCCCGGAGGAACACGAGGAGCTCGCCGTCGCGCGAGTACTGCGGGGCGGTGTCACGGAATCCCCGGGTCAGCCGTCGGCGGCCGCCCTCGAACGTGAGCTCCCACAGCTGGCCCACATAGGAGTCGGCGCGGAGGTCGGGGCGGGTCGCGGCGACCACGAGGCGGGAGCCGTCGGGGTGCAGCGTCGGGGTGCCCGTGGTGGTCAGGAGTTCGATCTGGTGTGGTTTCACCCTTCCGACTAGACCCGAAACGGTGGCCTGAGTCAACGGTAGGGCGGAGAGTCTCTCTAGGATGGGACGGTGCCTCCGCTCCCCCGCGACCTCCTGGTCTGCCCTGTCTGCGCCTCCCCGCTGGAGGAGACGGACCGCACCCTGGCCTGCGCGCAGGGTCACCGGTTCGATGCGGCCCGTCAGGGCTACTTCAACCTGCTGACAGGCAGGGGCTCGCCGTTCGAGGGCGATACCGCCGAGATGGTGGACGCACGGGAGCAGTTCCTGGGCTCGGGCGCCTACGAGCCTCTGCGCCGCGCGGTCGTCGCGGCAGCGCTCGCGCACGCATCGGCACCCGGCGTGGTCCTCGATGCCGGTGCAGGCACGGGGTACTACCTGGACGGGCTCGCGGGCACGGCTCCGGGGGTCTTCCCCGTCGCCCTCGATCTGTCCAAGGCGGCCCTGCGGCGTGCCGCCCGCAGGCTCCCCGGCGGCATCAGCATCGTCTGGGACGTCTGGCGCCCGCTGCCTCTCGCCTCCGGCTCGGTGGACGTCCTCCTGAACGTCTTCGCACCCAGGAACGCCGACGAGTTCGTCCGCGTGCTCGCACCGGGCGGGTGCGTCGTCGTCGTCACGCCGCGGCCGGGCCACCTCGCCGGGCTCGAGGCGGTGGGACCGCTCCTGTCCGTGCCCGCACACAAAGCCGACGACGTCCTCGCCTCCTTCGAGGGCGCGCTGATGGAGGCCGCCCGCGAGGACCTCGACTACGTGATGTCCCTGCCACAGGACCTGGCGCGCTCGGCGCTGGTCATGGGACCCGCGGCGCGCCATGCACGGGCCGGGCAGGCGGGTCCCGTGGTAGGGCCGGCCGCGCCCCTCGAGGTCGCGGCACGCTTCACGGTCCAGGTGCTGGTCGCGACGGGGCCCTCGCCCGACCGGGAAGGGCTCATACGGGATCCCGAAGGCACGGAAGGGTAACGACTGCCCCGCGCCGGGGTCCGGAGCCTAGGTTATGTCGGAGGCGTTTGCCAGAATGGGAGGACCGGCAGCTTCCTGCGGCCGGGATACGAGGGGGATGCTCGATGGAGTGGTTGCTCGACAACGGCTGGATCCTGTGGCTGGTGCTGTTCCTGGGACTGGCTGCCGTGGAGACCCTGACCCTCGACCTGTTCTTCCTCATGCTGTCCGTCGGCGCGCTGGCCGCCCTCGTCGCGACGTTCGCCGGCGCGGGGCTCGTCCTGCAGATCGTCGTCTTCGCGGTCGTGTCCCTGCTCATGATCCTGCTCGTCCGGCCCATCGCCGTCCGCCACCTCCGCAAGGGCCCGGCGGACCAGCTGAACAACATCGACCGTCTCGTCGGCGCCCCGGCCCTCGCCCTGGAACCCGTGACGGCCCACTCGGGGACGGTGAAGATCGGCGGCGACACCTGGACCGCCCGCTCGGCCGACGGCGCCGCCCTTCCCGCCGGGACGCGCCTGTCCGTCGCGAGGATCGACGGCGCCACCGCCGTCGTCGAGCCCGCTGCCTCGCGGGACGACCGCCCCGCGCCTCCCGTCGTCGACGCGTAGGCGCCCAACTCTTCCCGCACCCCCGGGCCACACACCGGCCCTGACGGGTGCACCCACCACAACGCAAGGGGATCCATGAACGGCTCCGCCGGAGGAATCGGACTCACCATCGTCCTGATCGTCCTCGTCATCTTCGTCCTGGTCGTACTCGTGAAGTCGGTCAGGATCATTCCGCAGGCACGCGCCGGCGTCGTCGAGCGGCTCGGAAAGTACCAGAGGACGCTGAACCCGGGCCTGACAATCCTGATCCCGTTCGTCGACCGGCTGCTGCCGTTGCTCGACCTGCGCGAGCAGGTGGTCTCCTTCCCTCCGCAGCCCGTGATCACCGAGGACAACCTCGTGGTGTCCATCGACACGGTGGTGTATTTCCAGGTCACGGACCCGCGTGCGGCGACCTACGAGATCGCCAACTACATCCAGGCCGTGGAGCAGCTGACCACCACCACCCTGCGGAACGTGGTCGGCGGGCTGAACCTCGAGGAGGCCCTCACCTCGCGCGACCAGATCAACGGGCAGCTCCGCGGCGTCCTCGACGAGGCCACGGGTCGGTGGGGCATCCGGGTGGGCCGCGTGGAGCTCAAGGCCATCGACCCGCCCCATTCCATCCAGGACTCGATGGAGAAGCAGATGCGTGCCGAGCGCGACCGCCGCGCCGCGATCCTCACGGCGGAGGGCACCAAGCAGTCCGCGATCCTGACCGCCGAGGGCCAGCGTCAGGCCGCCATCCTGGCCGCAGAGGGTGACGCGAAAGCCGCGATCCTCCGCGCCGACGGCGAGGCGCAGGCCATCCACAAGGTGTTCGACGCGATCCACAAGGGCAACCCGACGCAGAAGCTGCTCGCCTACCAGTACCTGCAGACGCTGCCAAAACTGGCCGACGGTTCGGCGAACAAGCTCTGGATCATCCCGAGCGAGGTCGGTGAGGCCCTGAAGGGCATCGGCAACGTGCTGGGGACCACCACGCCGGACTCCCCCGCCGACGGACCGGAGATGGTCTCCCGCGGCTGATCCGCCGCCCGGGCACGAGGGCCGCCACCGCTCCGGCGGTGGCGGCTCTCGTGGTTCCCGGCAGGTACCGGCAGGTGCTGGCAGGTGCCGGCGGCGTCACGCGGGCTGACCTGTACACTTAGGTGTTTACCCCTTCGCCTGCGGGAACATTCCCGCACGGCATGGTGTTGTACAGACGGCTTCCCTTCCACCTCCCGGTGGCAGCGGTACCGGGTGTGTCGGTGACACGGCCCGGGGATCTTCGGGAAAGAACAGCGGCAACGGCTTCCGGCGAACGGGGGCCACGGTGAGTAGGAGACAATCATGAGCGATCGCAGCCTGCGCGGCATGCGCCTCGGAGCGCAGTCCATGGAGACGGAATCCGGCGTCGAGCCCGCTCCGCGGCAGCGGGTCGAGTACCGGTGCGAGGACGGCGAGCGGGTCTTCGTGACCTTCTCGTCCGAGGCCGAGATCCCGGCCACCTGGGTCTCGAAGACCGGCAAGGAGGCCCTCCTGGTCGACGGCGAGAAGCCTGACACCTCGAACGACAAGCCCGTGCGCACGCACTGGGACATGCTCCTCGAGCGCCGCTCCGTCGAGGAACTCGAGCAGATCCTGCAGGACCGCCTGACCATCCTGCGCGAGCGTCGTGGAGAGCGCCGCTCGGCCTAGCCGATGGACGCGACGCGATCCTGGCGTCGGGCACGCAAAAGGGGCACCCGCGGTAGCGGGTGCCTCTTCTGCGTCCGGGTGGGTGCCGGGGTCAGCCCCGTCCGGTGAGTGTGCGCCAGCGGGCACCGAGTCCCCACCGGGTGACATTGGCGATGGCCTCGAAGACGATGTTGCCGCTCATCTTCGAATCACCGAGCTCACGCTCGACGAAGGTGATCGGGACCTCCACGATCGTCAGGCGCTGCCGGGCGACCCGGAAGGTCATATCGACCTGGAAGCCATACCCCACCGATGCCACCGCGGACAGGTCCAGGGCCTCCAGGGTGGAGCGGCGGAAGGCCCGGAACCCGGCGGTGATATCCCGCACGGGCAGGCCCAGCATCAGGCGCGAGTAGGTGCTGCCCGCGCGCGAGAGCAGCTTGCGGTGCGCGGGCCAGTTCACCACACTGCCCCCGGGCACCCAGCGGCTGCCGATCACCAGGTCCGCCCGGTCCACCGCATCCAGCAGCGAGGGCAGCTGCTCGGGTCTGTGGGAGCCATCGGCGTCCATCTCCACCAGCACGTCGTAATCCCGGGCCAGGGCCCACCGGAAACCGGCGATGTACGCCGCGCCCAGGCCCTCCTTGCCCGTGCGGTGCAGCACGTGGACCTGCCCGTCGGCCGCCGCTGCCCGGTCGGCGAGATCACCGGTACCGTCGGGGCTGTTGTCGTCGACGATCAGGACGTCCGACGCCGGGACCGCCGCACGCAGGCGGGCGAGGGTCAACGGGAGCGACTCGATCTCGTTGTAGGTGGGGATGATCGTGACGACTCGCACGCAGCCGGGACCTTTCCATCAGGGAATGCGCAACGCGCAGGGACCGCTCCGCACACAGCGGAACGAGTCCAAGCATAGGCGACGCGCCCGCCGCATCCGGGTAACCCCCGCCGCCCCCGGACAAGGGCGGGCAGATCCACGCGTCTTCGTACCGGTGCCGGCACGGATGACGCCACCGTTCTCTACCGACCCGTGGACCCGCCCTTGAGTGCCAGCTCCGCCAAGATGGGCAACACGCGCCGTTTCGAAGGCCGATGCATTGCGCTCAGGAGACCAGCCGGGTGCCCTCCGTCAGGAGGTCATCCAACCCGTAACGCAAAAGCTTACGTGCTGTGGAGTGAGAGTCAACAGCGCCCTGACCTGCGGCGATGTGCTTCGTCGCAGGTCAGCAGGGTGCGGGTCCCGGCGACTGATTCCCGCATCGGGACAGCGTCAGGAGGCGGGGAAACCGTCGGCCGCGAACAGGCGCCGTCCCTCGTGCACGGTCTCAAGGCAGAGCGGCGCGTTCTCCGTGTCCAGGGCCGGCAGCAGAGGTGTGCCCGCCCTGGGATCCGTGCTCCAGGACTGCACGCGGTTGTCCGGTGTCTGCACCATGAGTTCGTCGACCTGCCACACCGCGAAGGACGCCGGGGTCCCTGGGGCGAGCTGGCCCATCATCGGACTGCGGCCCGCGAGCCGCCACCCCGCCCTGCTGTGGCCGATGAACGCGGCGCGGGCGGAGATGTTCTCCGAGCCGTTGCTGTGCTGCAGGCATGCGCGGACCGACGCCCAGGGATCGAGCGGTGTGACGGGGCTGTCCGAGCCGAGCGCCAGGAGGACCCCCGCGGACAGGAGGGACGCGAAACGGTTCATCCCGGCGCTGCGCCCCCCGAGCCGCTGCCCGTACAGGCCGCCGTCGATCCCCCACAGGGCGTCGAAGGCCGGTTGTCCGCTGACGGCGACGCCGTGGTGCACCAGGGCGGCGATGGCGGCGTCGTCGGCGAGTTCCACGTGTTCGAGGCGGTGGCGCGCCCGGCGCACGGCCTCCACGCCCAGCTCCCCCGCCGTCACCTCGAGCCCCCGCAGGACGACGTCGAGCCCGGCATCGCCGATGACGTGGAAGCCGGCCTGGACGGTCTCGGCGGTCGTGGCGAGCAGGTGGGCGGCGACGGCGTCCTCGTCGAGGTAGAGCGTCCCGCGGCTGCCGGGATCGTCGCTGTAGGGCTCCCGCAGCGCCGCGGTGCGCGAGCCGATGGAGCCGTCGACGTTCAGGTCCCCCGCCAGGCCCGCGAGCCTGCCGCCGAAGCCCTGCATGAGCTCGCGGACCTCCTCGCGGGACGAGGTGAGCTGCGCCCAGTACGGGATGACCTCCGGCAGGGGGATCTCGCGCTGCGGGCCGTCGAGCGACAGGAGCGTCTCCAGGTCCTCCCGGGGCGCGATGTGCGGGGCGGCCATCTCCGTGACCGCGACGTAGCCCCGGCTCGCGGCATGCAGCAGCGCGGCCCGCTGGTAGGTGCTGCGCTGGTCGGGGGTGAGGCTGCGGGTCGCCCGCCGTGCGGCCTCGTGCGCCGCGCGCACCACGAAGCCGTCGTCCCACCCGTCGAGGCCGGCGAGGCCCAGGCCCGCCGCGAGGGCACCGGACACCACCGCGGAGTGGATGTCGGCCCGTACCAGGTAGACGAGGGCGCCCCCGCCGGCGCGGTCGAGTTCCGCAGCCGTCGGCACGCGCCGCTCCGGCCAGGACGACTCGTCCCAGCCGAAGCCCAGGATCGTCGCGGGTCCGGCCGTGGCCGCGGCGGACACCGCGGCCAGGAGCTCCGCGAGGGAGCGGCAGGCCGTCAGGTCGATCGATCCGAGGGCGATCCCCGTCTCCGTCGTATGGGTGTGGGCATCGACGAACCCGGGCGTGACCAGGGCACCGTCCAGGTCGACGCTGCGCACGCCGGGCCCCTCGAGGTTCGTCGCAGCGTGTTCGGTCCCCACCCAGGCAACGGTCCCGCCGTCGACGAGCATGGCGGTGGCGAAGGGATCGGCGGGGCTGTAGACGGAGCCGTTGCGGTAGAGGACGGGGGTGGGGCGTGGGCTGGGCATGGGGTTGCGGCGAGGCTTTCTGTGGTCGGTGCGTTCCCGGAACGGGACTATTCACTGATGTTCGAGTATGCCACCACGCCGCGGCGGACCAGCCGGATCGCCCTGACGCACGTCTGCTGCAGGCCCCCCGGGAGGTCCGGCACCTTGGCCAGCTGGTCGAGGAGGTCGATGACCTGCTTCGACCAGCGGACGAAGTCCCCGGCAGCGAGTTCGGTCCCGCTCAGGGCGGCCTGCAGGGACCGGCCCTGCGCCCACTTGAACATCGGCCAGACGAGCGAGAGCTCCGGTTCGCTGGTGACGGGCAGCCGGTGCTGCTCCTCGACGTCGTTGAGCTGTGACCATTGCCGGATGATCGTCTCAACGGAACCCTCGAGGGACACGCTCGGCATGACCGGCCGCATGCCGCGCTCCTCGCGCTTCGCCTGGTACACGAGCACCGTGGTGAGGGCGGCGAGCTCCGCGGCGTCGAGGTCGCTGAAGGCACCCTCCTCGACGCAGAGCGCGATCAGGAGGTCCTTGTCGCCGTAGATGCGGCGCAGCTTCTGGCCCGAGGCGCTCACGGTCACGGCGTCGTCGGTGTACTCGAGGTACCCGTAGTGACCGAGGACCTCGGAGACGCGGTCGAACGTCTTGGCGATGGTGTTGGTGCGGCCACGGATCTGCCCCGCGAGGTTGTCCGTCTCCCGGCGCAGCTTCCACCAGCGCTCCGCCCATCGCGCGTGCTGCTCCCGTTCGCTGCAGCCGTGGCAGGGGTGCGCCCTGAGCCGGCGCCGCAGGTCCGTGATGGCGCGCTCCTCGGCGGCCGCCGACGCCGAATGGCTCGCCGACACACGGTCCGCACCGCGCCGGGGCGGCCGGTTCTCGGCAAGCGCGTTGCGCAGAGAGGAGGTCAGGTCACGGCGGTCCTTGGGGCTGCGCACGCTGAAGTGTTTGGGGATGCGGATACGGGAGAGAACCTCGACGGGACCGTCCAGGTCCTGCACGCCCACCCGGCGGATCTGCGTCTCCAGGGTGAGCACGGTGGGACGGGGCTCGCGGGACGTGTCCCCGTCGAGGACGACGGCGTAGCCCTGGCTCCTGCCCCCGGGGACGTCGATCACGTCACCCGGACGGAGGGCCTCGAGTGAGGTCTCGGCCGCCGAGCGCAGGTTCCGGGACCTGTCCCGCGACGCCCTCGACTCGAGGTCGGACAGCTCGCGCCGGAGGTTCGCGTACTCGCGGAAGTCGCCGAGGTGGCACGTCATGGACTTCTCGTAGCCCTTGAGCGATTCCTCGCGGCTGCGCACCTGCTTGGCGAGGCCGACGACGGACCGGTCCGCCTGGAACTGGGCGAAGGACGTCTCGAGGATCTCGCGGGAGCGCTCCTGCCCGAACTGCGCCATGAGGTTGATGCTCATGTTGTACGTCGGCCGGAAGCTCGAGTTCAGCGGATAGGTGCGGCGCGAGGCGAGGCCGGCCACCGCGCCGGGATCGGTGCCCGGCTGCCACAGGACCACGGCGTGGCCCTCGACATCGATCCCGCGCCGTCCAGCCCGCCCGGTGAGCTGGGTGTATTCCCCCGCCGTCACGTCCACGTGGGCTTCGCCGTTGAACTTGTCCAGCTTCTCGAGCACCACGGTCCGGGCCGGCATGTTCACCCCGAGGGCGAGGGTCTCCGTCGCGAACACGGCCTTGACCAGTCCCGCGGCGAACAGCCGCTCCACGATCTCCTTGAAGGTCGGCAGCATCCCGGCATGGTGCGCGGTGAAGCCGCGGATGAGGCCCTCCCGCCACGTCCAGAAGCCGAGGATCTCGAGGTCGTCGCGCGGGATGTCCTGTGTGGCCTCGTCGATGGTTTCGCTGATCTCGTCGCGCTCGTCCTCCGTGGTGAGCCACAGCCCGGCGTGCAGGCACTGCGTCACCGCAGCCTCGCACCCCGCCCGGGAGAAGATGAACGTGATGGCGGGCAGGAGATCGGAGCGGTCCAGGGCGCTGATCACCTGCGGACGCGTGGCCCGCCGAACCACCGACATCTGCTGGGGGCCGCCTCGCCCGCTGCGCGACTTCCCGCGGCGGCCTCCCGCACCCCAGTTGGCCCGCTGGTTGAGCCGGATCTCGTTGCTCGCCAGGTCCAGCAGTTCGGGATTGACGTCGTACTGGTCGCGTGCGCCGGTCTCGGCCCCGGCGGGTGCGGCCTCGTCGAAGGCGATGTCCCCGGCGAACAGGTCGATCAGGTTCTGCCCCACCATCACGTGTTGCCACAGCGGGACGGGGCGGTGCTCGGACACGACGACGTCCGTGTCGCCGCGGACGGTGTCCAGCCACGCGCCGAACTCCTCGGCGTTGGACACCGTGGCGCTCAGCGACACGAGCTTGACCTCGGTGGGCAGGTGGATGATGACCTCCTCCCATACCGCTCCCCGGAAGCGGTCGGCGAGGTAGTGCACCTCGTCCATGACCACGTAGCCGAGGTTGTCGAGGGCGTCGGAGTTCGCGTACAGCATGTTCCGCAGCACCTCGGTGGTCATCACGATCACGTCGGCGTCGGCGTTGATGCTCGTGTCCCCCGTCAGCAGTCCCACGCGGTCGCTGCCGTGCACAGCCGCCAGCTCCGAGTACTTCTGATTGCTGAGGGCCTTGATGGGCGTGGTGTAGAAGGCCTTGAGGCCGTGCTGCAGGGCCATGAAGACCGCGAACTCGCCCACCACGGTCTTGCCGGCGCCCGTGGGCGCAGCCACGAGGACACCCCTGCCCGCCTCGAGGGCCGTGCACGCCTCCCGCTGGAACGGATCGAGCTCGAAGTCCAGGGTCTGCTCGAACCGGAACAGCTGGGTCCGTGAGCGCTCCGTACGGGCCTTGGCAGCGGCATATCTCTCCGCGGGGGTGGTCATCATTCCACCCTAGACGCTCGGCACCGGCCCGGCATCCGGCGTCTGGGCGGACCATCCCGGCGCGGGGCGTGCTTCCGCCGATGCCGCCGCGGCCGGCCCGCCGGGACGGCCGGCAGGACGTCCGCTGCTAGACGGTGTCCAGGGATGAGGCGGTGTCGGCGGTGGCTTCGACGGCGGCTTTGCGGGCGGCGTTGCGGCGGGCGCGGCGTTTGTCGTTGAGCAGGCACAGACCGATGGCGACGAAGAACAGCAGCAGCAGCGGGACGGCGAGGTAGAACATGCTCAGCGCGTCCCCGCCGGGGGCGGCCATCGCGGCGAACAGGCACACGAGGAACACGGTGATCCGCCATGCCTTGAGGATCTGCTTGCCGGAGACCAGGCCCACCATGTTCAGGCCCACCAGGACCACGGGTAGCAGGAACGCGATGCCGAAGGCCAGCATGAGCCGCAGGACGAACGTGAAGTACACCGAGACGCTGATGTAGTTGGAGAAGTCCTCGGGGGTGAATTCGGTCAGGACCCGGACCGCGTTGGGCAGGATCAGCCACGCCAAGGCGATGCCTGCCAGGAACAGGGGGAACGCGACGGCGATGAACGCCAGCGCGATGCGGCGTTCCTTGGTCTTGAGCCCGGGGGTGATGAACGCCCACAGCTGGTACAGCCAGACCGGGCTGGAGATGACCAGGCCCAGGAACACGGAGACCTGGATGAGCAGGTCGAACGGGGAGGCGGCGCTGTCGAAGTTCAGCGATGCCGTCCTGCCGTCCTGGGCGTTGATCGCGATGATGGGCGCCGCCAGCGCCCGCAGGACCGGCTCGTAGATGAAGAACCCGGCGACCGTCGCGAGGAGAACCGCGATCGAGGACTTGAACAGCCGGTTGCGTGCCTCGCGCAGGTGTTCCTTCAGGGCCATGCGCCCCTCGGGGTTGGCCTTGCGCCCGCGCGGGCGGGCCTTTGCTGGTGACACGGGGACGTTCCGGGCCTACTGGCTGGTGGAGGAGGTACTGCCGTGCTGCGGACCGCCCGCGGGGTACTGCCCGTCGGCGCGTCCCTCAGCGTGTCCCTGGTTCCGGGCCTCGCCCGGGTAGGGCGCCTGCCGGCCGGGCTGACCGGGCTGACCGGGCTGACCGGGCTGACCGTACGGTTGGCCCTGGTGCTCGCCCTGGTGCTGGCCGGGCTGGTAGGTGGGGGTGTAGGTCTGCGGTGCCGGGTTGGTGACGACACGGCCCTCGACGGGGTCCGTGCCCGGGTCGTTGTTCTCGTCCTTCATCTGCTTCACCTCGGACTTGAAGATCCGCAGGGACTGGCCCACGCTGCGCGCCAGACCAGGCAGCTTCGGAGCGCCGAACAGAACGATCGCAAGAACGATGATGATGACGATGTGCCAGCCTTCGAGCCTCATGCCCAATTCCTCTCGTTGATCCCCCTCCAGTTTAGGTCACAGGTGGGGCATGTCCTGCAGGAGCTGGGGCTGGCCGCGCCCGGCGCGCTTGACGATCCGGCGGCTGCGCCGGTCGTCGATCCGACGGAGCCGTGCGAGATCGCGGGCGGCCCGGACATCCTCGGGCCTCGAGAACACGGCGGGGACGGGGATCCCGGGGACGCCGCGGGTGGGAGGCGCACCGGCGTCGTCAGACGGGACGTTAACCTCGAGGCGGTCCATCGCTTCCCCGAATTCACCGAGAGTTCGCATTCCGCGGCGGAAGACGCGGAAGCCGACCACCACCAGGAAGATCACGCTGACGGCCACCAGCGCAACCCACAGCACGATCCACATCCACCAGAGCATGGCTTCAGTCTAGGCCAGGGCCTGGTGCGCGCGGGCGGCCTCGAGCCAGCGGAGGGTCTCCTCGCGCAGTTCGTCCGGTGCCACGACGGCCGCGGACCCGCCGAGGCCGGCGACGAGGCCGGGGATCCACGCACTCGAGGCGACCTTCAGTCGGGCAGCGAGCCGGTCCTCGCCGAGTTCCTGCACGGCGTCCGCGTTGTACTGGGCTGCGATCCAACGGGCCCGGGGCTCCAGCAGGAGCGTGACGGCCTGATCGGTGGTGCCGGAACGGTAGGGCAGGGCGGCCTGCCGGTCCCGGGCGAGGGACTCCTCGTCCACGAGCGCGGTGGCGGGCTGGTCCGTGAGCGTGGCGGTCTGGATGCGGTCGAGCCGGAAGTTGCGCAGGCCGTCGGAGTCCACGCTCCATGCCTCCAGGTACCAGGTGTCCTGGTGCAGGAAGATCCGGATGGGCTCGACCAGACGGTGCGTGATCTCGTCGCGCGTCGGCACGAAGTAATCGACTGCCACCCGCACCCGGGAGTGCAGGGCTGCCTGCAGCACCTCGAGCGTCGGGTCGATGTCGTCCTCCGTCAGCTTGGTGGCCACGGCGGTGCCGATGCGGGCGGCGTCCCCCGTGGCGGCCGTCAGCTTCGTCTGGGCGCTGACGATCGCCTCGTTGTTCCTCATGCCGGGCAGCTCCCGCAGGGCCTGCAGCCCGACGATCAGGGAGCATGCCTCGTCCATGCTCAGCTTCACGGGCTCCGCGAGGTCGCGCGCGTTCGTCAGGTAGATCCGGCCGTCCTCGATGTTCACGTCCATCAGGCCGTCGGGGTAGTGCCGCGGGCCGCTCACGAACAGCAGGTCCAGGTCCTTGGTCAGCTGGCTCTCACTGATGTCGAACTTGGCCGCCGTCTCCTCCACCTCGGCCCCGGGGTGCGCGAGGAGGTACGGCACGAGGTCGAGCAGGCGCAGCAGGTGGTCCTGCGCGGAGGACTTCCGCCGCGGCGCCTGCCGCACCCCCTTGGGGAACTCGAGCCCGCGCGGCGCCGCCACCGCGGCGTCGTACGCGCCCTCCAGAAGCCGTCCGACCTCCGCTGCCAGCTCCTGCGGATCCTCGACGCGGGCGTTGACCCCCAGTCCGGCCACGGTCGCCGCCATGGGGCTCGACGCCGCGTACGGCACGCGCAGGATGTCCCACTCCTCCCCCGTCTGGAGGACCTCCGTCTCCTTGCGGACCCTGAGGACCTGGCAGGAGCCGGGCCGGACGGCGACGACGGCGACACGGTCGGGCTCCCTGCGGGACAGGGAGGAGAGCGTCTGGTTCATGTCGAAGGACGCAGGTACCTCGAAGGTGCCCTCCAGCACCACGGGCTCGCCGGTCATCCGGGAGAGCCGGAAGAAGCGCTCGGCCTGGCGGGTGGTGTCGTAGCCCACCACGTACCAGTGGCCGAAGCGGGCCCCCATGCCCCACGGGTGCACGGTCCTCAGCTCCTCGCGGCCCGTGCTGGCGGCCCGGTACGGGAAGCGCAGGGGTGCGCGGGAGGTGAGCGCCTGCCAGACGATGTCCCAATAGGGGGCGTCCGTGGTGATCCGGGGCTGGATGAGGGGCGTGAGCTCGATCCCGCCGTCGGTACTCCGCGAGCTCAGCTTCCTCAGGGCACGGGAGGCCGCGGAGTCGAGGGAGCCCTGGTCCCAGACGCCCGCGGCCAGGTTCAGCACGGCGTATTCCTCGGGCTGGAACGTGACGCCGCCCAGACGGTAGTCCTCGGCGCTGATGCGGTACCGCTGCACCGTGTTGTCGTTGTCGAACAGGGTGTCCTCGCTGAAGGACTCCAGCGGGATGCCCTGCTCGCGCAGCGCCGCCTTGTCCCGGTCGAAGAGCTTCTCGCGGGCCGCTGCGGACGTCGCCTCGCGGTACAGGTCGATCTCCTCGAACAACTCCTCCTTCGTGAATCCGCGGCGGCTCGAGAGGAGCATGATCACGAGGGTGAGGAGGCGTTCGGTACGTTTTGCGGACACGGGGAAACCCTACCTTCACTGGAAGCGGCAGGAGGGACGCAGGCCAACCGGGGTTGACCTGCGTCCCTCCTGGACGGTGCTGCTGGGCGATCCTGCTCGACGGTGCTGCTCGGACCGCCGGGTCGAACGCCCGGGCCGCGGCGGCTAGCGGACCGCGAGCAGGTCCACGACGAAGATGAGCGCCTCGTTCGGTCCGATGGCCGACCCGGCACCGCTCGGCCCGTAGGCCAGGTGCGACGGGATCTCGAGGCGGCGTCGCCCGCCGACCTTCATGCCGAGCAGGCCCTGGTCCCAACCCTGGATGACCTGGCCCACGCCGACGCGGAAATCGAGCGGGGCTCCGCGGTTCCAGGAGGCGTCGAACTCCTCGCCCGTCGAGAATGCGACCCCTACATAGTGCGTGGAGACGGTGTTGCCGGCCTTCGCCTCGTCACCGGTTCCCTCGATGATGTCCTCGATGACGAGGTCGGTGGGTACCGCGTGGTCGGGGAAGTCGATCTCGGGCTTCTGCCGGTCGAAGCTGCGCTGTCCGAAGGACATGGTTTTCCTTTCGTCGGAGGATGGGGATACGGAAGGGAGGGAACGTACGTCTGGGACGGCCCGGACTACTGGGCGGCTTCCCTGCCGGTGATCTCGACGTAGAACACGAGCGTGCCGGAAGGCTGGCCCTGGGTCGCGTTGGGGTAGGCCCACGGCTCGGGGATGACGAGCAGGACCTTGGAGCCGACCTTCTGGCCGGTGAGGCCCTTCGTCCAGCCGGTGATGACGCCGGTCAGAGGGAAGGTCGCGGGCTCGCCGCGGTCGAAGCTCGAGTCGAACTTCTCGCCGTCGTAGGTCCAGCCGGTGTAGTTCGCCGTGATGGTGTCGGCCTCGGCGAGCACCTCGCCGTCGCCCTCCTCGAGCACCTTCACGACGAGGTCGTCGGAGGGCTCGTTCTCGGGGATGGTGACTTCGGGGGCTCCGTTCTCACCGAAGGTGAAGGTGGGCAGCCGGCCCTCGTCGTCGAGCTTCTTGACGTCCTCGGGAGAGAGGACCGCGGGCTCGGGCGGGGGCTGCTCGGAGGAGATGACCTTGAGCACGAGGATCTGCTTCGGGTTCTCGGGTGCACCCTCGGGCGCACCCTCCGGGGCCTCGGGGGCGGGGGCGGCGAAGGCGACCTGCGAGCCGACCTTCGTGCCGATGAGGACCTCGTAGAGTTCGGGGAACTGGCCCTTGAAGCTCTCGTCCATGGGGAGCACCTGGGGCTCACCCTGGCTGTACGTGTCCCCGAGGACGGCGCCGTCCTCGGCGTTGAGCGCCACGAGCTGCACGCGGATCTGCTCGCCCTCGTTGATCTCGGCTCCTTCGCCCTCGGCCACCGTCTTGGCGGCTGCGGCGCTGGTGTCCAGCGGCGACTCGAACTCGACCGTCGGTGCTTCCTCGTCGGACCCGCCGCTCACCTTGACCGTGTCGAAGATCTCGGCGGCGCCCGCCGATTTCCCCGTCGAGGTACCGCCGCATGCTGTCAGCAACAGCAGCAGGGGAAGGAGGATCGCTAGTACTTTTCGCACAGAACCACTTTCAGATCGATGTTCAGGTCACGCCGCCCGCGGACCAAAGGCCCCGACCAGCCTAACGGCTCGGGCTGGGCGCTTTCTCCTCCGGACCCGCTGTTGACGGCCGATCACCCGTCGCGGTGCTGCGTGCGCGGCATCACAGTTGCTGCAGGAGTGCCTCGACGCGCTCGTCGACGGAGGTGAACGGGTCCTTGCAGAGGATGGTCTGCTGTGCGCGGTCGTTGAGCTTCAGGTGCACCCAGTCCACCGTGTAGTCGCGGTTGGCCTCCTTCGCCCGGCGGACGAATTCGCCGCGGAGCCTGGCACGCGTGGTCTGCGGCGGCACGTCCACCGCCTCCTTGACGGCGGTGTCGTCCACCACCCGGGCGGTCTCCCCGTGGGACTGGAGCAGGAAGAACAGGCCGCGGGACCGCGAGATGTCGTGATATGTGAGATCGAGCTGGGCCGCCCTGGCGGAGTCGAGGTCCTCCCCCGAGCGCTCCAGGTAGCGGTCTATCAGCTTCTTCTTGATCGCCCAGTCCACCTCCCTGTCGATGCGGCCGGTGTCACCCGTCTCCACGGCGTCGAGCACCCGCTCCCACAGGTCCAGGATGGCCGGCACGTGCTGATTGTGCGCGCCGTGCCGGTCCACGAACCCCGTCAGGCGGTCCAGGTACTCCCGCTGCATCTCCAGCGCGGTCATGTGCCGGCCGTTCGCGAGCTTCAGCAGGTGCCGGCCCGTAAGGTCGTGGGAGATCTCGCGGATGCTCCGGATGGGGTTCTCCAGCCGGAAGTCGCGCATCATCTCCCCTGCCTCGACCATGCGCAGCAGCAGGTCGACGGAGCCGACCTTGAGCAGCATCGTGGTCTCGGACATGTTCGAGTCGCCGGCGATCACGTGGAGGCGGCGGTAGTGCTCGGCGTCGGCATGCGGTTCGTCGCGCGTGTTGATGATCGGGCGGGAGCGGGTCGTGGCCGAGGAGATACCCTCCCACAGGTGGTCCGCGCGCTGCGAGAACGCGTAGAGGGAACCGGTCTGCGTCTTCAGGACCTTGCCGGCACCGACGAGCAGCTGCCGCGTCACGAGGAACGGGATGAGGATGTCCGCGAGCCGTGCGAACTCCAGCTTGCGCGGGATGAGGTAGTTCTCGTGGCTGCCGTAGGAGTTGCCCGCGGAATCGGTGTTGTTCTTGAAGAGGTATATCTTGCCGTCGTAACCCTCCTGCGCCAGCTTGCGCTGCGCCTCGGAGACGAGGTCCTCCAGGATCAGTTCGCCGGCGCGGTCGTGGGCGACGAGCTGGGCGAGGTCGTCGCACTCCGCGGTGGCGTACTCGGGGTGGGAGCCGACGTCGAGGTAGAGGCGTGACCCGTTGGTGAGGAAGACGTTGGAGGACCGGCCCCAGCTGACGACCTTGCGGAAGAGGTACCGGGCCACCTCCTCGGGAGACAGCGGACGCGAGTTGGGGCCCGAGTAGGAGATCCCGAACTCGGTCTCGACCCCGAAGATCCGCCGGTCCATCAGGTGTCCTGTCCGTCCTGCGCCAGGAGGGCCTCGAGATCGGGGCCCCCGATGCGGCGGAAGGCGCGGCGGGTCCCCCGCAGCGTGTCGGGGTCGCGTTCGAGGAAGGCGACCTCGAGGACGGTCGGATCGAGGGGCTGGACTGTGTCCGCCGGTGTGCCGGGCGACGCGGCGTCGTTCCGCAGGGCACGCGCGGCGGCGCGGACGGCGTCGGTGAGGCCGAGATCGGTGGACCAGGCACCGCGCAGGGCCTCGATGACGACGTCGGCGGCACCGCCCATGACCACGAAGCCCGACTCGTCGGCGATGGAGCCGTCGAACGTCAGCCGGTAGAGGTGGTCGGCCTCCTGGGTGCGGCCCACCTCGGCCACCACGAGTTCCACCTCGAAGGGCTTGCTCTCGGCGGTGAACACGGCGCCCAGGCTCTGTGCGTAGACGCTGGCGAGCCCCCGGGCCGTGACGTCCTCCCGGGCGTAGGAGTAGCCGCGCACGTCCGCGTAGCGCACCCCCGCCTGCCGGAGGCTCTCGAACTCGTTGTACTTGCCGACGGCTGCGAAGGCGATGCGATCGTAGATCTCGCCCAGCTTGTGCAGCGAGGGTGAGGGATTCTCGGCTACGAGGGCGATGCCGTCGTAGCAGCTCATCACCACCACCGACCTGCCCCGCCCGATGCCCTTCCGCGCAAAATCCGCGCGGTCCTTCATCAGCTGCTCGGGGGACACGTAGAACTGCTGGGTCACCGCTAGGCCTCCCTGCCGGCCGCGGAGCGGGCATCGATGACCGAGCGCGAGGCGGCCTCGAGGTCGCGCTCCGGGATGCGACGGGCACCTGCCGCGTCGACGACGTAGATCACGGGCCACAGCGAGCGCACGGCGTCAGGTCCGCCCGTCGCGGAGTCGTCGTCCGCGGCGTCGTAGAGGGCCTCCACGGCGACGCGCACCGCCGACGCCTCGTCCAGGCGCGGGTTCCACAGCTTCTTGAGCGCTCCCCGGGCGAAGACCGACCCGGAGCCGATCGAGTGGTGCTCGTGCTCCTCGTACCGTCCGCCCGTCACGTCGAAGGAGAACAGCCGTCCGGTGTGGCGGTCGGCGTCGAACCCGGCGAAGAGCGGGACGACGGCGAGTCCCTGCATGGCCATCGGGAGGTTCTGCCGGACCATCGCGGCGAGCCGGTTGGCCTTGCCGTCGAGGCTCATCATGGTCGCCTCGATCTTCTCGTAGTGCTCGAGCTCCACCTGGAACAGGCGGGCGAGGTCCACCCCGATCCCGGCGCTGCCGGCGATGCCGAGGACGGAGTAGTGGTCGGCGCGGAAGACCTTCTCGATGTGGCGGCTCGCGATGACGTTGCCCATCGTGGCGCGCCGGTCACCGGCCATGAGGACCCCGCCGGGGAAGCTCAGGGAGACGATCGTGGTGGCGTGAGGGGCCAGGTGGGCGGCGTCCGCCGCCGGGCTCACCGGACCGAGCGTCCGGTTGGACGGCAGCAGTGCGGGGTGGTGCACACCGAGATAGTCGGCGAACGAGGTCGAGGCGGCGCGGGGAACCGTTGCTGCTGCTTCGTCCGGGAGCATCCGCTACTGGCCGCCCTTCTGCACGAATCCACGCACGAACTCCTCCGCGTTGGACTCGAGGACGCCGTCGATCTCGTCGAGGAGGTCGTCCACGCCCTGGGTCTGCGTGGAGTCCTGGGCCGCGGGGGCGGCGGGGCCGGGCTCGGGGATCTCCTCCTCCACCTCGGAGGCCGATCCGCTGGTGTTCCTGCGGTCCTGCGTAGCCATTGGGCTCCCCTTCCGTGCATGCGTGATCCGTTGTGGGATCAGGTTCCTATGGTGCCACGCGGCGATCGGGGCCGCTCAACAATCGTGCGAGGAAATCCTCTGCGTCGGCTGCTACGTCGAACAATTCGGCCGTCAGCGCCGCCGTTCCCCGCAACGGCTCGCGGGTCTGGACACGCTGCAGCCTGCGCTCCCCCGCGAGTTCGAAGATCAGCGAGTCCCAGCTCGCGCCCACCACTGCCGCCGGGAACTCGGCGATGCAGCGGCCCCGGAAGTAGGCCCGCGTGTCCCGCGGCGGCTCGACGGCAGCGCGGGCCACGTCGCCGGGTGACACCAGCAGGTCGACGTCGTTGCGGCGTGCGAGGCGCTGGTAGATCCCCTTCTCCGGGCGCAGGTCCGCGTACTGCAGGTCGATCAGGGCCAGGCGGGGATCGGTCCAGGCGAGGCCGTCCCGCGCCCGGTACGCCTCCAGCACCTTCAGCTTGGCGATCCAGTCCACCTGGCGCGCGGCGTCCATCGGATCGCGGCGCAGCGTCGCCAGGAGTGACTGCCAGCGGTCGACGACGTCGCGCGTCTGCTCGTCGGCATCCGCGGGCAGGGCGGCGAGGACCGCCTCGCAGTACAGCTCCTGCAGGTCGAGACCGGTCAGGTCCCGGCCGTCGGTCAGGCGCACCGTGGCCCGCAGCGTCGGGTCATGGCTGATGGTGCGCAGCGCCTCCACCGGGTCCGCGAGGACCGGGACCGGTGCGAGGCCCTGCTCGATCAGCGAGAGCACCAGGGAGGTCGTCCCCACCTTCAGGTAGTTCGACACCTCGTTGAGGTTCGCGTCGCCGATGATGACGTGGAGCCGCCGGTACTTCTCGGCGACGGCATGCGGCTCGTCCCGCGTGTTGATGATGGGACGCCGCACCGTGGTCTCGAGGCCGATCTCGTTCTCGAAGAAGTCCGCCCGCTGGCTCACCTGGAATCCGGGCGCCTGGTTGAGCGGACCGAGGCCCACGCGCCCGGCCCCGCAGATGATCTGGCGGGAGACGAAGAAGGGGATGAGCGCTTCGGCGAGCTTCGTGAAGGGGACGCTGCGGGGTACGAGGTAGTTCTCGTGGGCCCCGTAGGACACGCTCTTGCTGTCGGTGTTGTTCTTGTACAGGATGACGGGCGAGAAGCCGGGCATGGTCCCGATGCGCTGCATGGCGGTGACTGCGACGTGGTCGCCCGCCCGGTCCCACAGGACCGCGTCGAGGGGGTTGGACACCTCCGGCGAGGAGTACTCGGGGTGGGCATGGTCGACATAGAGCCTCGCCCCGTTGTTGAGCACCAGGTTCATGAGCACGGCGGCGTCGACGGGCTCTCCGCGTTCGAGCGCGATCTGCTCGGCGGTCAGCTCGGCGGACTCGTCGGTCAGCTGGCTCGGGTGCGCGGCGGCGCGATCCATCCGGAAGCCGCGCGCGTCCGTCAGCGGGGTCTCGTCCGTGTAGTCCCACCGCGTCCCGGCGAGATTGCCGAGCCCCTCGCGCAGGGTCGCCGCGTACGCGTTGACCACCTGCGAGGACAGCAGCGTCGGATTCGCGGACGGTAGGGCGGGGGCGATGATCCCGTACTCGGTCTCGGTCCCCATGACCCGGTGGACGGAGATCCCCTCACCCACCCGGGGCAGCGTGTCCTCGGGCCCGGTCCCTCGTCCCCCGGTTCCGATCACAGATACTGGCCCGTATTCGCCGTCGTCTCGATGGACTTGCCGGGTTCCTGGCCGGCCTTGCCCTGCACGATGGTCCTGATGTAGGTGATGCGCTCGCCCTTCTTGCCGGAGATGCGCGCCCAGTCGTCGGGGTTCGTGGTGTTCGGCATGTCCTCGTGCTCCCGGAACTCGTCCACCACGGCCCGCATGAGGTGCTCGATGCGCAGGCCCTTGCTGCCGTCGAGGAGGAGGTCCTTGATGGCGTACTTCTTGGCGCGGTCCACCACGTTCTGGATCACGGCGCCGGAGTTGAAGTCCTTGAAGTACAGCATCTCGGTGTCCCCGTTGGCGTAGGTCACCTCGAGGTACTCGTTGGACTTGTCCGTCGAGTACATCTTCTCCACAGTGCGGCGGATCATCTCGGAGATGGTGGTCTGCGGATCATGCCCGTTCTCCGCGAGGTCGTCGGCATGCAGCGGCAGGTCGGCGGTGATGTACTTGGCGAAGATCTCGGCGGCGCCCTCGGCGTCGGGCCGCTGGATCTTGATCTTCACGTCCAGGCGGCCCGGCCGCAGGATCGCCGGATCGATCATGTCCTCGCGGTTCGAGGCGCCGATGACGATCACGTTCTCGAGCTTCTCCACGCCGTCGATCTCGCTCAGGAGCTGGGGCACGATGGTGGTCTCGACGTCGGAGGACACTCCTGTGCCTCGGGTGCGGAACAGCGAGTCCATCTCGTCGAAGAACACCACCACGGGGCTGCCGTCCGAGGCCTTCTCGCGGGCCCTGGCGAAGATGAGCCGGATGTGGCGCTCGGTCTCGCCCACGTACTTGTCCAGCAGTTCCGGGCCCTTGATGTTCAGGAAGTAGCTCCGGATCTGCTCCACGCCGGCCCGCTCCGCGGCGCGCGCGGCGAGGGAGTTGGCGACGGCTTTCGCGATGAGGGTCTTGCCGCACCCGGGAGGCCCGTAGAGCAGGATCCCCTTGGGCGGCTTGAGGCCGTGCTCCCGGTAGAGGTCCGGGTGCAGGAAGGGCAGCTCGACCGCGTCGCGGATCTGCTCGATCTGGGGGCCGAGCCCGCCGATGTCGCCGTAGGCGATGTCCGGGACCTCCTCGAGCACGAGGTTCTCCACCTCGCTGCGCGGCACCTTCTCGAGACCGTAGCCGGACTTCGTGTCGACGGCGAGCGCGTCTCCCACCCGGATCCGCTCGGCCCGCAACGGCCCGCTGAGCCTGATGACGCGTTCGTCGTCGGTGCGGCCCACCACGAGGGCACGATCGGCGCCCAGGAGCTCCTTGACCGTGACGATCTCTCCGGCCCGCTCGTAGCCGAGCGCCGCGACGACGGTGAGGGACTCGTTGAGCAGCACCTCCTGGCCCGGGGCGAGCTGGCGGACGTTGATCAGGGGGCTGACGGTGACGCGGAGCTTCCGCCCCGACTGCAGGATGTCCGCCGTGTCCTGCACGGTCGCCTCGGTGGTGGTCCCCGGTTCCGAGGGCCGCTTCGGGTTCACCTGCATCACGGTGGCGAAGCTGAAGGGTGCCGCGCCCTCCTTCTCGAGGGCGGCCTTGAGCCGTACGATCTCCGTGCGGGCGGACTCGAGGGCCGAGACGAGCCTGCCGTTGTTCTGCGTGGCCGCGGCCAGCTGGCGGTCGATCGACCGCAGCTTGTCCCGCACCACGTTCAGCTGGCGCTGGGCGACGGAGTGCTCGGCGGAGGGGCCGGCCGCAGGCGGGAGGGGCCCCCGCTGGTCAGCGCCGGGAGGGTAGTCGTCGGGTTCCGCCATGTCGGTTCGCCACCTCACGTTCGAACTTTCAGCTGTCTTTCGACCTTAGCGCAGAGCCGCCTCCGCAGTGCGGCCTGTTCTGTCCGGTGTGGACCGCACAGGCTTGATGTGCAGTCGACACCGCTGGGTCAACGTGCGGCCCCGCCCACACGATCCACCGGCGGCGCCACCTACTCGACGGAGCCGCCGTCGGCGATCGCGTCGCGCCGGGCCTGGGCCTCCTCCGGGGGGAGGGAGCCGCGCTGGATGGTCGACGCCGCATCGCGTGCGACCCGTCGGAGGCGCTTGTCGGACACGTCGCGCTCCCCCACGGCCTGGGGGGTCCAGGCGTTGAGGTCCTCCTCGCTGAACCCGGTCTTGGACGGCCGGCGCTTGGGCGTGAAACCCGTGGCGCCGGGGGCCAGCCGACGGGTGGTGATGAGGAACCCGGTGTGGGCGACCATGCGGTGGTCGGGCCGGACGGCGAGGCCCTCGAGGTGCCAGCCGCGCACCATGGACTCCCAGCCCTCCGGCTCGGTGAAGCGCCCGTCGGCCCGGATGGCCTCGGCGGTGCGGGAGAGCTGGGTGACGGTGGCGACGTAGCTGATCCACACACCGCCGGGGGCGAGGACCGTGGCGACGGCGTCCAGGCACTCCCACGGAGCGAGCATGTCGAGCACCACGCGGTCCACCGCGCCGGGTTCCTCCTGCTCCAGCACCTGCTCCTGGAAGTCGCCGAGCGTGATCTGCCATGCAGGGTGGGGGCCGCCGAAGATCGTCTCCACGTTGCCGCGCGCGATGTCGGCGAACTCCTCGCGCCGCTCGAACGAGTGGAGGGAACCGGCGTCGCCGACGGCCCGCAGGAGCGAGATGGACAGGGCGCCCGAGCCGACGCCGGCCTCGACCACGCGCGCCCCGGGGAAGATGTCCGCCATCGTCACGATCTGGCCCGCGTCCTTGGGGTAGACCACGGCGGCACCGCGGGGCATCGAGAGCACGAAGTCCGACAGGAGGGGCCGCAGCGCCTGGTAGAGCTGCCCTGTGGTGTTCTCGAGGATGGTCCCCTCGGTGGCGCCGATCAGGGCGTCGTGCTGCAGGAAGCCCTTGTGGGTGTGGAAGGCGCCGCCGGGTGTCAGGGTGATGGTGTTCATGCGGCCCTTCTCGTCGGTCAGCTGCACCCGCTCCCCGGCTCGGAAGGGCCCGCGCCGCGCGTGCGCGCCATGCGGGGTCGGGGAGGCGTGGGGCTGTGGAGGGGTGCTCATGGGAGTCCTTCGGCGTGGGCCGGCGGAACCGGCGTGGGTGAACGGGTGCTGGCGGTGGACGGGAGATGGAAGGAGCGGACGGGGCGGACCGGTGGGTGGGCGCCGGTCAGGGGCCGGGAGTGCCCTTGCCCGTGATGGCGTGCACGACGGTCCGCTGGTGGAGCACTCCGGTCACCGTGCCCTGACGGTTGATCACGGCGTACTCGCTGCCCTCGAGGCGTGCGAGGAACTGGACCAGTTCCTGCCCCTCCGCCCACTCGGGGACGTAGGCGCCGGCCGCGAGGCGCCGGGCGGCGGCGTCGACCGGCGTCGTTCCCGCCGCCTCGTCGGGGACGGCGAGCAGGGCGGCCTCGTCGACCACCGCTTCCGGGGTCCCGGAGGGAGCTGTGACGACGACGGCGACACCGGGGTTCTCGCGCAGCATGCGGCGCGCGACGGCGATGCTCGTGCCCGCCGGCAGGCCGAGGGCGCGCTGCTGGAGCCTGCCGGCACTGATCTCCGGAAGGCGCTGGCGCATCCGGGCGTTCTCGATGGCGGCGCTCGCGCCCATCCACAGGAAGGCGCCCATCACGACGGTGATGACGATCAGGGTCAGGTCCGCCTGCTGCCCGCGGACCAGTGGAAGGCCCACCACGACGCCGAGGAAGAGGATGACGATGATGCGTCCGGCCCAGCCCGCGGCGACGGTGCCCCTCTCCTGGCTTCCGGTCGCCTTCCACACCGCGCTCTCGACGAGGCGGCCGCCGTCCAGCGGGAGGCCGGGCAGGACGTTGAAGAGGGCCACGAGCAGATTGGCCCAGACGAGGATGGTGGTCAGCAGGTAGGAGACGGACCCGGGCGTCATGGCCCGCAGGAGGGCCCAGCCGAGGCCCGCGAGGACGAAGTTCGCGGCCGGCCCGGCGAGGGCCACGAGGAGCGAGCGCCCGGGTGAGGCGTTGAAGCTCGCGAACTGGGTGTGGCCGCCCCACAGGTTGAGCACGATCCGGGTGGTGGGCCAGCCGAAGGCGCGCGCCGTGAGGGCGTGCGCGAGTTCGTGCAGGAGCACCGAGGCGGCGAGGAGCAGCGCGTAGCCGAGGGCGACGCCGTACGCGCCCGCTCCGAGCCCTGGGAAATTGGCCGCCACGCGCGGGCCGAACACCAGCACGATGAAGGCCGTGATGACGAACCAGGACCAGGCCAGGACCACGGGGATCCCGGCGATGCGGCCCAGGGACAGGCCGGGGCTCGGCTCGGGCCTGGCCGCCTGCTGGCCGCTGCTCATGCGTCCTCACGAATCCCGCGGGCATCACCGTTTCCGGCGTCCCGGGGCAGGAGTGCCGCGAGATCGGCCGGGGTCCGCCCGGCGAGCGTCTCCCAGTCGGTGCGGCGGTCGTCGGCCGGGAGCGGCACGAAGTGCGGGACGGCGAGCGTGACCAGGCCGGCCGCCAGCGCGGAGGTCACACCGGGCAGGGAGTCCTCGACAGCCACGACGCGGTCCTTGCGCAGGCCCGGGTGGTCCGCCGCGAGCAGGTCGAAGCCCAGCTGGTAGGCCTCCGGGTCGGGCTTGCCGGCGCTCACGCGGTCCCCCGTCACCAGGTGGCTGAAGGTGCCCTCCGGCAGCCGGGCCGCCACCGCGCTCGCGAGGAGCGTCTCGGACATGGTGACCATCGCGCAGGGGACCCCCTCCTCGCGCAGCGCGGCGAGCAGCTCCCGCGCCCCGGGCCGCCAGGGGACCGCTGCCCGGACCTCGGCTGCGACCCGCTCCGTCAGGTGCCCGATGATCTCCCGGATCCCGAGCTCCACACCCGCCTGCTGGAGCTGTCCGGCGGAGTACTCGAGCGCCTGGCCCACGAGGGCCGTGGCCTGCTCGGTGGTCCAGGTGCCGCCGAAGGACTCGACCAGTTCCTTCTCGGCCCTGATCCAGTACGGCTCCGTGTCGACGATCGTCCCGTCCATGTCCCAGAGGACCGCCTGCAGGCCGCGGAGGGTCCCGCTGCCTGCCTCGTGGAGGTCGTCGGATCGGGTGCCGGACAGCGTCTGGACGGTGCCTGTGGGGTGGTTGGCCATGCCTCCAAGTCTACGGTGGGGCCCCGGCGGACCCGCACGTCAGCTCTGCGCGTAGTGCCGGAAGCACGCCTGACATGGCTGCGCGCCGGGGTTTAGGGTGAGAGCGTGGACAGCTTCGAAGAGAATCAGCCGAACGGCATACAGGACCTTTTCCAGGATGCCGGCGAGCCCGAGCGACGGACCACGATCCTGCTCGCGGCCTTCGAGGGCTGGAACGACGCCGGGGAGGCGGCGAGCGACGCCCTGAAGTACATGGGGCGGTTCTTCGGCAGCGAACGGATCTCCACCATCGACGCCGACGAGTTCTACGACTTCCAGTTCACGCGCCCGATGATCAAGCGGAACTCCTCGGGGCAGCGCCGCATCAAGTGGCCCAACACCCGCATCAGCAAGACGGTGGTGCCGGACTCGAACGTGGACCTGATCCTCGTCAACGGCGTCGAGCCCTCCTACAAGTGGCGTGCCTACACGGCAGAGCTGGTCGCGCTGGCCAAGGAGCTCAGCGTCGACTGCATCGTCCTGGTCGGGGCGCTGCTGGCGGACGTCCCCCACTCGCGTCCCATCCCCGTGACCGTCACCTCGGACGACGACCTCGTGCGCGAGAGCCTGGACGTGGAGCCGTCCACCTACGAGGGGCCGATCGGGATCGTGGGCGTGCTGGCGGAGATGGGACTGCTCGCGGACATCCCCACCCTGTCGCTGTGGGCCGCCGTACCGCACTATGTGGGCCAGTCACCGTCCCCGAAGGCGCAGCTCGCCCTGCTGAACAAGCTCGAGGAGATCCTGCAGGTCACGGTGGACACGCACATGCTGACGGAGGAGTCGGAGGCCTGGGAGCGCGGCGTGGACGAACTGGCCACGGAGGATCCGGAGGTCGCGGCCTACGTGCGGCAGCTCGAGGAAGCCAAGGACACGGTGGACCTGCCCGAGGCGAGCGGCGAATCGATAGCCCGCGAGTTCGAGCGCTACCTCAAGAAGCGGCGCCGCGAGCAGTAGCCGGGAGGTACCCGCAGTAGGTGCGGGCACCGGGTGGCCTGCGGGCAGACCGGAGGAGCGCCGCACCGACGTGCGGGAACGGGGCCGGGACGGCTAGAGCCGGACGCCGAGCAGGGCGTCGAGGACGTCGGCCAGCGCCTGCCGGCCGGCGGCGTCCCCGGCACCGCCCCTGAGGCCCGCTGCCCACGCGTCCACGGCCGCCACGGCCGACGGCGCGTCGAGGTCGTCCGCCAGGTGTTCACGGATCCGCTCACGCACGACGTCGACATCGGCCCGCGTGGCATCGTCGGCGGCCTCCCGCCACGCGGCGAGGCGGCCCACGGCCTCCTCCAGCACCCGGTCCGTCCAGGACCAGTCCGCTCGGTAGTGGTGGGCCAGGAGGGCCAGACGGATCGCCGCGGGATCGACGCCGTCCCGGCGCAGTCGGGACACCAGGACCAGGTTCCCCCGGGACTTGCTCATCTTCTCGCCCTCGAACCCGACCATGCCGGCGTGGGCGTAGTGGCGGGCGAGGGGCGTGCCGCCGGCGGCCCACGCGTGCGATGCGCTCATCTCGTGGTGCGGGAACACGAGATCCGAGCCGCCGCCCTGCACGGTGAAGGGCGAGGGCAGGAAGCGCCGGGCGATCACGGCGCACTCGATGTGCCAGCCGGGCCTTCCCTCGCCCAGCGACCCGCCGGGCCAGCGCGGCTCGCCCGCCCGCGCGCTGCGCCACAGCAGCGGATCGAGCGCGTTGCGCTTGCCCGGGCGCGCCGGGTCCCCGCCACGCTCCGCGGACAGCGCGAGCATGGTCCCGGCGTCGAGGTGGGAGACCTGCCCCAGGAACCAGCGGGCGTCGTCGTCCTCCCCGAGCGCGGCGCACGCGTCGAGGTCGAAGTAGATGTCGCCGTCGGGCTCGCCCTCCCTCCCGTGGACGGCATAGGCGAGGCCGCGCCCCACCAGGTCCTCGACGACGGGCACGATCCAGTCGATCGACTCGACGGCGCCGATGTACCGGTCGGGCGGCAGCACGTTGAGGGCTTCCATGTCCTCCCGGAACAGGGCGATCTGCCCGGCCGCGAGGTCCTGCCAGTCCACGCCTGTCGCGGTCGCGCGCTCGAGGAGGGGATCGTCGACGTCGGTCACGTTCTGGACATAGGACACCGTGGATCCGGCGTCCCGCCACGTCCGGTTCAGCAGGTCGAAGGCCACGTAGGTGGCCGCGTGCCCGAGGTGGGTGGCGTCGTAGGGGGTGATGCCGCAGACGTAGAGGCTACGCCCGGGCTCGGCCGCGAGCGGTGCCGGCTCCTGGAGGGCGGTGTCGAACAGGGTGATGTCCGACTGGGTGCCGTCGAGTTCTGGGACAGGAGTCGAGTTCCACGCAATCACACGTTCTACCTTACGGCCCGGCGTCAGGCGCTGATGACACCGAGGCCGAGCAGCACGTACAGCGCGAGACCGAGCAGGATCCGGTACCAGACGAAGAGTCCGTAACCGCGCGTCGTGACGAACTTCAGGAACCAGCCGATGATCGCGAAGCCCACGACGAAGGCCACCACGGTGGCCAGCGCCGTCTCCGGGAGGGCGTACGGGCCGGTCTCGTCGTAGCTCTTCACGAGCTGGAACACGCCGCTGCCGAAGACGGCCGGGATCGCGAGCAGGAAAGAGTAGCGGGCCGCGGCCTCGCGTGTGTAGCCCATGAGCAGGCCCGCCGTGATGGTCCCGCCCGAGCGCGACACGCCCGGGACGAGGGCCAGAGCCTGCGCCAGTCCGTACAGGATGCCGTGCCGGTACGTCAGGCTCGAGAGGTCACGCGTCTGCCGTCCCACGTGGTCGGCGACGGCCAGGATCAGCCCGAAGACGATCAGCATGGTGGCCACGATCCACATGCTGCGGAACGTGCTCTCGATCTGGTCCTGGAACAGGAGACCTAGCACCACGATCGGGACGCTGCCGAGGATGACGAGCCAGCCCATGCGCACATCCGGGTCGTTCCGCGGAACCGTGCCCCGCAGGGCGCCGAACCACGCCCTGACGATCCGGACGATGTCCCGCCAGAAGAACACGACGACGGCGGTCTCCGTACCGAGCTGCGTGATCGCTGTGAATGCCGCCCCCGGGTCCTGCGCGTTCGGCAGGAGCTCGCCCACGATGCGCAGGTGTGCGCTCGAGGAGATGGGCAGGAATTCGGTGAGGCCCTGGACGAATCCCAGGATGACTGCTTCTATCCAATGCACCCTTACGACCCTAAGCCATGCGGCGAGGGCCAGGCTTTAGGCTAGGCCTCATGCAACGGCGAAACGTGGGAGCGAGCGGCCTGACCGTCTCTGCGCTGGGACTGGGCACCATGAACTGGGGCCAGGAGGTGACCGAGGAGGCGGCCCGCGAGCAGCTCCGGCTGTTCACCGACGCCGGGGGCACCCTCGTCGAGACCGCGGCCCGCTACGGCGAGGGCCAGGCCGAGGCGATGCTCGGGTCCTTCATCGGCGACACCGTGGCACGCTCGGAGCTCGTCCTCGTGGTGCAGGGCGGTACCACCCGCTCGGGCAGCCGGCGCCTCGACAGTTCCAGGCGCGGCCTGCTCGACTCCCTGGATGCGTCCCTGTCACTGCTCGGCACGGACCACGTGGACGTGTGGCTCGCGCCCTCCCCCGATCCCGCGGTTCCACTGCAGGAGACCCTGAGCGCGCTCGGCGTGGCCTACTCGAGCGGCCGCGCTCGCTATGTGGGGGTCTCCAACTACTCCGGCTGGGAGTTCGCGCGGGCCGCGTCGACGGCGTCCTTCCCCCTCCTGGTCAACGACGTCGAGTACTCGCTCGTGAGCCGGGGCGCCGAACGCGAGGTCTTCCCGGCGGCCGAGGCCTGCGGCGCGGCGGTCCTGGCCTGGGGCCCCCTCGGCCGTGGGGTCCTCACCGGCAAGTACCGCGGCAGGATCCCCGCGGAGTCACGCGCCGCGTCCGAGGTGTGGTCGCCCTACGTCGAGCCCTACCTCTCCGGGAAACCCCAGCGGGTCACGGAGGCTCTGTGCACCGCGTCCCGGGGCCTTGACCTGCAGCCGCACGAGCTCGCGCTGCGCTGGCTCCTGCACCGGCCCGGCGTCGCCGCGGCGATCATCGGCGCGCGGACCCCGCAGCAGCTCAAGGAGATCCTGGAGACCAGCGGCGCACCCGTCGCCGGGCCCATCGCGGAGGTGCTGGACGAGGTCTCGGCCCTGTCCTGATCCGTCGTGTCCCGACCGGCCCTCCCATGATCGGTCCGTCGCATCAGGGCCGCCCGCCCGTCGGTGCCGGACAGGGGAACCGGCCGCTCCGTGGTCAGTGCTCTATCTCGGCCTCGACGCGGTCCGACGCGAACCCGGTACCGTCACCGCCATCCTCGGCGTCGTCGGCATCGTCGTCGGCATCGTCGTCGGCATCCTCGAGGTCGTCGTCGTCCGCGAGGTCGGGATCGTCGTCGTCCGATTCCTCGTAGATCTCGAAGGGCGTCAGCTCGCCGAAGGCGTCGTAGAGTGCTTCCTCGTACACCTCGAACGCGTCCACGATGCCGAGGTACGCCGCTGCGACCGCGGGGTCCGTCTCGCGCCGGCGTGACGCCGACGCAGCGAGGTGTTCCTCGAGGGCCGTCACGAGCGACTGGAGCGCGACACGCGGATCTATGCTCATGGCTAGACGTTATCGGTAAAGTGATCCGAATTGGAGGGATATGCGAGAACATTTTCTGAACGCCACGGCCGTCCGGCAACGCGATTACGGGCGGCAATACGAGTATCTCGTCCTCACCGTCAACGCCGGTGAGCCCCTGCCCGCGGCACGGAAGCTACTGACCGAACACGCCGAGTACGGGAAGTGGGAACTGGAGCGCAGCTGCATCTACATGGGTGGCAGCAGGCGGTACTGGCTGCGACGCAAGGTGCTGCGGGTCGAGCGCACCGCCTAGCAACCGACGGGCGCCTGTCTCAGGTGGACGGCGGACCGAGCAGGGCCGTGGCCACGGTGGCGCGCGCCGACTCCTCCGTCGATGGGTGGAACTGACCGGCAAGGGCGTCGCGGTGCAGCCGCGCCACCTCGGACGACGCCGAGAAGCCCGAGCCACCGCCCACGTGCAGAGCCGCACCGGTCGCGGCGACCGCCGCGTCGACTGCGTGGGTCTTCAGCGTCACAAGCCGCGCGAACCACTGCGATCCGACGTCGGTCCGGGCGTCGAGGTCCTGCGTCACGCTGCGGAGCTCGGCCTCGGCTCCGGTCCGCCGCATGGCCGCGCCGGCCAGGAGGTTCCGGAGGACAGGGTCGTCGGCGAGCGGGCGGTCCGCGACCTGGCTCCGCCGCCGGGCCAGTGCAAGGGCTGCGAGGTCGAGCGCCCGATCCGCGATCCCGAGATAGACCGAGGCGATGAGGCTCTCGAAGGCGGCGAAGATCCCGAACACGAGGAGGTCCGCGTTCGGGCCGACCGGGATGCGCCGGAAGACGGCGCCGGCGGGCACGCGCACGTCGGACAGGCGGGTCGTGTGGGACTGCGTGGCGCGCATCCCGAGCGGGTTCCAGTCCTCGACGATCTCCACGCCGGGCGTCCCCCGCGGCACGAACGCGTGGAGGATCACGTCCTCGCCGTCCTGCCCCTCGAGCTTGCCGAAGATCCCGAGCCGGGTCCACACGGGCGAGAGGCTCGTGAAGACCTTCGTACCGGTGAAGCCGAAGCCGCCGTCAGGCAGGGACTCGACGCGCGTCAGCGAGTCGAACAGCACGGCGTCGTTGCCCGGTTCGGAGACGCCGAACGCGAAGATCTCGCCCTGCGCGGCGTCGTCGAGGACGAACCGCAGCGACGCGTCCCCCCGGTCGGCGAGGAGTCCCGCGACGGCCGTCCACACCAGGTGCATGTTGACCCCGAGGGCGGTCGCGGGAGCGGCAGAGGCCAGCCGCCGCTGTGCAGCTGCCGCCCCTCCCATCCCACCCGCATCGCCCGGCGGGGTGTCCACCAGCATCCGGAGGTACCCGGCGGACTCGAGTTCGGCGAAGTCCTCCGTGAAGAAGGTGTTGGCGTCGTCGTAACCGGCAGCCCGGGCGCGGAAGCGCTCGAGTAGCTCCGCGGTCAGGAGCGGGTCCGGGGTCGACGCCGTCACGGACGGTCCTCTCAGTAGGTGGTGAGGAGGCGGGAGAGCACCTTGGCGCCGAAACGCAGCGAGTCCGTCGGGACGCGCTCGTCGACGCCGTGGAACATGCCCGTGAAGTCGAGCTCGTCGGGCAGCTGCAGGGGCGCGAAGCCGTAGCCGGTGATGCCGAGGCGGCTCAGCGACTTGTTGTCCGTGCCGCCCGAGAGCGTGTAGGGCAGGACCTTCGCCCCGGGATCCTCGGCGTGCAGGGCGTCGATCATCGAGTCCACCAGGTTGCCCGCAAAGGGGACCTCGAGGGAGGTGTCCTTGTGCTCGTAGCTCACGTCTACACCCTCGCCCGCGAGGCCGCGGATGATCTCCAGGACCTGGTCCTGCTGGCCCGGCAGCGTCCGCACGTCGATGAGCGCCTCGGCGGTGCCGGGGATGACGTTGTGCTTGTACCCGCCCTTCAGGACCGTGGGGTTGGCAGTATTCTGCAGGGTCGCCCCGACGAAGCGCGCCACCGTACCCAGCTCCTTGAGGATGATGTCGGGGTTGTCGGGGTCGAACTCGACGCCCGTCAGCTCGGTGACGCCGTCGAGGAACTGGCGGGTGGTGGGGGTGAGTTCGATGGGCCAGGCGTGGTCGCCGATCCGGGTGACGGCGCGGGCCAGGGCGGTCACGGCGTTGTCGGTGTTGATCTGCGAACCGTGGCCCGCGCGGCCGTGCGCCACGAGCCGCAACCAGGAGATGCCCTTCTCCGCCGTCTGCAGGAGGTAGGTACGCTGGCCGCCGATCGTGGCCGAGAAGCCTCCCACCTCGGAGATGGCTTCCGTGGCTCCCTCGAAGACCTCAGGCTTGTTGTCCACGAGCCAGGAGGCGCCGTAGGCACCACCGGCTTCCTCGTCGGCGAAGAAGCCGAAGATCAGGTCGCGCTGCGGCCGGACGCCGTCGCGCTGCATGGAGCGCAGGACGGACAGGATCATGGCGTCCATGTCCTTCATGTCCACCGCACCGCGGCCCCAGATCAAGCCGTCCTTCTCCTCGCCGCCGAAGGGATCGACGGTCCAGTCCTCCTTCTGCGCCGGCACGACGTCGAGGTGTCCGTGCACCACGAGGGCGGGGAGGGAGGAGTTCGTGCCCTCCATGCGGGCGACGACGGAGGTGCGGCCCGGCGCCGATTCGAAGAGCTGCGCGGACAGGCCCACCTCCTCGATGAGTCCCGCCGTGTGCTCCGCGGCCTGCCGCTCCCCCGGCCCCACGTTGTCCCCGAAGTTCGAGGTGTCGATTCGGATCAGGTCCTGGCAGATCCTGACGACTTCATCTTCGGGTGGCATGCCCACGGGGTCCTCCTCGGTAGTGGTTGCCCTCCAGCCTACCGAGAGCCGGTGGACCGGAGGGTGCACACCGGGTCCCGGCGGGCGCGTCCTGTACGCCGGACCGTGCCCGGTGAGGACCTGTCCTTCCGGCCCCTACGGTCCCTCGGTGAACTCCTCGGTGATCTCACCGATGTACTGGATGGTGAGGACCGGCGAGTCCATCTCGTCGGTGCCGGCGACCAGCGCGACGTACAGGTGTTCGTCCTCGAAGCCCGAGGCCACGTAGTCGAAGCTCTTCCATGTCGGGTGCTCGGCGGCACCGTTCCAGGCGGGGTGCAGCAGCAGGTCCTCCCATTCGGACTCCGCCGGCAGGCCCTCCAGTCCGAGCGCCGCGACGACGGTGTGCTCCACGGCCACGGGGCAGAGGAAGTACCGGGCGGAGGCGTACGGGCTGATGTCGACCAGGGTGCCTTCGGCCAGTGCCTTCTGGCGCGCCGGGCCGGGGTGCTTCTCCGGGATCTCGTGGGTGAGCTGGTGTTTGAGCAGATCGACCTGCTCGGTGCTGGGCATCCCCTCCGGGTAGAGGTAGGGGTTCACGCGGGAGGCAGGGTCGTACGGCACGAACCAGGCAGGCTCCTCCGGCTGCCTGCCCTCCGGGGCCGGCTGGTAGGCGTCCTCCAGCACGGTGGTCTCCTCGAGCAGTCCGACCACCAGGCGGTCGAGGTTCACGGCACCGAGGTTCGCGCCGTACTCGGTATCGGCGTTCCGTACGCCCTTCTTGGCGAAGCAGTAGGCGGCGAGCTCGTGCGCGAAGGTGCGCGGATCCTCCCAGCCGAGCTCGAAGTCCGATGCCACCTCGGCCGCGACGACGGCGAAGCGCTGCATGAACCCGGCGGTGTAGTAGCGCCGGTACGCCGGGGGCAGGATGTCGACGACCCGCGCTCCCGCGGAGGTGACGTACTCCTGCGGGTCGCCGCCGGCGGCCTCGATCGTGCGCAGCGCGAAGATGTCGTCGAAGATCCCGCTCAGCACGATCGGGATGGACTGCCGCAGTGCGCCACGGAGCAGCTGCGCGAGCACCAGGTCCTTGAGCCGGGCTTCCGGGGGAGTCGTAGTTGGACGCCGGGAGCTGCCCCTCCTCGTCGAGCTGCATCCGTCCGATGCACGCGCCCTGCAGTTCCGGGCCGCCGAAGTAGCCGAGCAGGGTCAGGTGGACGCCCTCGAGCTTCCGGCCCTCGTTGATCAGATCGATCTGCCGGGGCGTGAGGTCATGCGGGTCGATCTCCGGTGCCACGCCACTCCTCGCTCGACGGTGGCGCCAGACTAGCAGCCTGGAGCCGCACACGCTGGGCGATTCGAGCTCATCTGTGCACCGGGGATAGTAGATGGTTCGTCGTCGGTCGCTTCTCCGTCCCCACAGACTTCACCATGAGTACCATCACTCCCGTTGAGGCACTTCGATCACTTCTGTTTCTGCCCGCCGAAGGATATGCTATGCGCCGGGCGTCGGGCCCACAGACCGAGGGAACCTCATGAGCAAGCCACTGAACCGGACGATGTCCGCTGCCGCCGTCGTCCTGATCGGAGGGCTAGCCCTCGGTATCCCTGCGGCGTCGGCCGAGGAGCCCACCGATAGCCGCACTCCCGCCCCGACTACACCTGGCGTGGTCCCGGATCCGCCGGTGCAGACACCTGGCCCGTCTGCCCCAGCCCCAGCCCCGACCCAACCCCCAGCCCCGACCCCACCCCCAGCCCCAGCCCCGACTCCGACTCCGACTCCGACTCCGACTCCGACTCCTGAAGCTACTCCCGAGGCTCCTCCCGCTCCGAAGACCGCTGTCCCCGTCCCAGCGCCAGTGGAGACGCGGGCGCCCGATCCGGCCCCGAACCAGTTCCACGAGTGGCAGCCCATCCAGCAGGTCGGGCCGTCGATCCTGCCTCCCGGGGCCCCGCTGCCGGAACCGATCTTCGAGGAGATGCCTCCCATGGCCGAGGTCGCGCCCGTGGAGGAGGCGCCTGCCGAAGCCGCTCCGGTGGCCAAGCCGACGGTACCGGCCGAACCCGCACCAACAGCGACGTCGTCCGCGTCCGCCTCTGCGCCCGCGAGCGCGGAACCGATCGCGATCGAGCGGGCCGACTCCCCTCGGGGGTTCGAGGTTCCGCTGCTGGCGGGTCTGTCCGTCGTGATCCTCGGCTGCATCGCCGGGCTGGTGAAGATCTTCGGCTTCCCCCGGCGCCACGCAGCCTAGCGTCATAGGCACTTCGCCAGGGCGCAGGGTGCCGTGCACGAATCCCCCCGGCCGTCCCAGCGCACCCTGGACGGTCGCCGGTGTGGGGTCCTTACAGAACCACCCTCGTTCTTCGGGACGTCGACCACGGCATCTCCTTGCACTCACCGGGAGTCCGCTCCTGACTCATGGAGGGCTGCAGTCTGCTGATCTGCCTGCCTGAGGGGATGTCCCACCCGGACAGGGCGGCAACCGGCACGGTCATGCGTCCTGAGATGCTGCGTCCTTGGGCCTCAGGTCTGGTGTCCGTTGCGGACCCGCATCCTACTGCTTGAGGCAACCACCACCCCATCAGGAACTTCCGTCGATACCAGTAGATGCCGAGGCAGTCTCCCCGCTGCACATCGTAGGGGGATGCGCAGCGCAGCGGATTCGGCACTCGCATGGTCGCAACTACTCCTCGCGTGGTCGAGGCACAAAAAAACCCCCGGCGAACCGGGGGTTTTTCCTGTGCGCGGAGGGGGACTTGAACCCCCACCCTCAATAAGAGGACTAGCACCTCAAGCTAGCGCGTCTGCCATTCCGCCACCCGCGCGGGTGGTATTTCGCGGTCGAAACCGGCGAAAGCAACGAGTAAGACATTACCACGGGTACGCCGGTGTTGTTGCATCGGCGGCTGTGGCGCGGCGGCGGAAGCCGGCGATCGTGCCCTGATACATCGACGACATCCGGCCCACCGCGCCGCAGCGCGTCGACGAAGCGTTCGCGT
This sequence comes from Arthrobacter sp. MDT2-16, assembly GCF_054510925.1. Taxonomy (NCBI): domain Bacteria; kingdom Bacillati; phylum Actinomycetota; class Actinomycetes; order Micrococcales; family Micrococcaceae; genus Arthrobacter; species Arthrobacter sp. MDT2-16. Next base: position 126,043 of record NZ_JBTNDP010000002.1, on the reverse strand, counting down.
GGGATCGCCGCCTACGCCTGCGGTGCCTGGGACCAACGCGTACCCATAAGTCATCCGTCAGGAGCATGGACAACGTTATGGATCTGAGTATCTTCGGTGCCATGAGCACCCCCATCCAGGTCCGCGGTCTCGTGAAACGTTTCGGTCGCGCGCTCGCTCTCGACAGCCTCGATCTCGAGGTCGCACCGGGAAAGGTGCACGGTTTCCTCGGCCCGAACGGTGCCGGGAAGTCGACGACCATCCGCATCCTCCTGGGGCTCGCGCGGGCGTCCGCCGGTGAGGTGACCGTGTTCGGCCGGGACCCGTGGAAGGAGGCATCCGCTCTGCATCGACGGATCGCGTACGTGCCGGGCGATGTCAGCATCTGGCCGAATCTCTCGGGCGGCGAGGCGGTCGACCTGCTGGGCCGGCTCCGCGGGAGCCCGGACGATAAGGCCGGTTATCGGGGACGCCGCGACCGTCTGGTCGAGGCGTTCCAGTTCGACCCGCGCAAGAAGGGCCGCGCGTACTCGAAGGGCAACCGGCAGAAGGTCGCGCTCATCGCAGCATTCGCGACGCCCGCCGACCTGTACATCATGGACGAACCGACGAGCGGCCTCGACCCGCTGATGGAGGTCGTCTTCAATCGGGAGGTGGCCCGCGTCGCCGCCGAGGGCGCAACGGTCCTGCTGTCGAGTCACATCCTCTCGGAGGTCGAGGAGCTCTGCGATCGGGTCAGCATCATCCGCGCCGGCCGGACCGTCGAATCCGGCACGCTCGCCGAGCTCCGCCACCTCACACGCACCCAGATCACCTTCTCTGCCGAGGGACAAGCGGATATGGCGGGCGACGCGCTGAAGGGCGCCGCCGCACCCGGCTCGTTGAAGGGCATCCCCGACGTGCACGACGTCATCGTGGACCACGGCAGACTGACCTTCACGATCGACAGCGACCGGGTGGCCGCCGTGCTTCCCGAACTCGCCCGCCGGAACGTGCAGGGACTCACCGTGGCGCCGCCGTCGCTCGAGGAGCTGTTCCTGCGTCACTACGGCGACGAGATAGTCCCCGGTAGGACATCCGAGCGGGCCGTCGCCGCCGGGCAGGTCTGATGTCCGCCCTGGGCTTGCTGCTCGGTCTGCGCCTGCGCCGCGACCGGGTGCAGCTCGCGCTGTGGATCATCGGTACTGCCGCGCTCGCGCTGTTCGCGACCGTCTCGCTCGCCGACACGTTCGGGAGCGCCGACGAACGCCGTACCCTGTTGGCGCTTGCCATTGCGACACCGGCTGTCCTCGTGTTCCGTGGCACGCCGAACGGGGCCGGACTCGACGAGGTGACGTTCTTCGCGATCTTCGCGTTCCTGGCACTGCTCGCCGGGCTGATGAGTACCTTCCTCGCGGTCCGGCACACCCGTGGCGATGAGGAGCAGGGGCGCGCGGAGATGGTCTCCGCGACATCGGCCGGGCGGATGACGCCGGTGCTCGCCACACTGGTGCATGGGATCGGGGCGAATGCCGTCCTCGGCGCCGCGGTGGCCGTGGCCTTCGTCGCGGGCGGCCTCGACGCGACCGGTTCAGGAGTCGCGGGTGCGGCGGTCGCGGCATGCGGGGTCGCGTTCCTCGCCTTCGGGCTCTTCGCCGCCCAGGTTCTGCGCACCTCACGCGGCGCGAACGGTCTCTCCGTCGCCTTCGTGGTGGGCGCGTACGTCCTGCGCGGCCTCGGCGACGCCGCCGGTACCGCATCCCCGGACCTGCTGTCCGTCACGCCCGCCTGGCCGAGCCGGCTGTCGCCGATCGGCTGGGCGCAGCGCACCGGGGCCTGGAACCAGAACGACCTCATGCCGCTCCTGCTCGATCTCGTGTTCGCTGCAGTGCTCGTCGCCGTCGTCCTCGCGCTGCAGTCGGTCCGGGACACCGGCGCGAGCCTTCTCGCTCCGCGTGCCGGCCGGGCGACGGCGCCTGCGGCACTCTCGGGGTCCTTCGGACTCGCCTGGCGACTCACGCGCGCAGGCGTACTCGCCTGGGCCGTCGGCGCGTTCGTCGCCGGCGTGCTCGCGACGACGCTGACCACCCTCGTCGGCCGGATCGGTGAACAGGCACCGGAGGTCGCGGCGACACTCGGACGCCTCTCCCAGGCCGGATCCACACTGGAGCAGGCGCTCGTGGCGACGATCTTCTCGCTTGTCGGCATGCTCGCCGCTGCCTGCGCCATCCAGGTGATGATCAGGGCGCGTCAGGAGGAGACGAGCGGCACCGCCGAACTACTCCTCGGGTCGAGTCCGGTCGGGCGGTTGCGCTGGGCGGCGACGTACGTCGGCGCAGGCGCTCTCGGCATCGCCATCGTGCTGCTGGCGGCATTCCTCGGCGCAGTGCTCGGAGCGGCGGGTGGCGGCGAGACGTCCGCCGCGATCGGCGACGCTGCCCAGGCCGCCGTCGGGCAGGTGCCGGTAGCGCTCGTGTTCCTCGGCGTCGCGCTCGTCGTCTTCGTCCTCCTGCCCGCGCTGACGGTCCCCCTCACCTGGTCGCTGCTCGGCCTCGCGACGATCCTCGGCATCTTCGGAGGACTCATCGGGCTCCCGGAGTGGATCGTCGACCTGTCTCCGTTCGCCAACTCCCCGGTGCCCGCCGGGGACAGCGTCGACTGGACCGGCGGCGTCTGGATGCTCGTGATCGCTGCCGCGGCGATCACGGGTGGAACAGTGATCGCGGGCCGCCGTGAACTGCGGACGGGAGGCTGAGTCCTGCGGAGGCCGGGCGAAGGGCAGTCGCGCAGAGGGCGGTCGGGCAGTCGGACGCCGTACCCGTCGCCGCAGACTCCCCCCGCTAGCGGCCTCCGCTGAACGGGGGTTCGTCCCCCCGCTGACGCCGTCGACGACAGCGGGGAACCGCGGACTCCAGCCGAGTTCGCGTCGGGCGCGGGCGTTCGCCACCCGCATGGAGATCCCGGAGAAGAGCGACGTCCCGTACGGGGCGGCGGCGGCGAGGACCCACGCGGGGACGGTCAGCGGGCGCGGGAGACCGCGGGCATCGGCCATGGCGTCCGCATACTCCCTGAAGGTCGCCGGGGTGTCATCCACCACGTTGTACACGCGCCCCGGGCTGCCCTGCCCGAGTGCGGCAACCGTGGCGGCCGCGGCGTCGTCGTGATGTACGAAGGGGATCTCGCCCCCGTGCCGCACGACCGGAAGGGCCCGCCTGCGCAGCATCGCTGCGATCGTCTCCGCGTCGGCGCCGTACAGCAGGCCGTACCGCAGGACGACGCCCTCGATGCCGGCAGCGGTCAGGGTCTGCCGTTCCGCGGACACCATCGCCTCGAGGTGCTCGTCGAAGGCGTTGCCGGCGGGGACGCCGAACGGGGATTCCTCCGTGAGGGGCTCGCTGCCGTGGTCGCGATATCCGTACCCGAACACGATCGACTGCGTGAGGAACCTGCGGGCACCCGTCTCGTGGGCGGCTTCGAGGAGATGGGTGGTGCCGAGATCGCGCAACCGGTTCGTCGCCCGCATGTCGCGATGCCTCAGCGGGGCCTTGCTCAGCGATGTCAGCTCGTGGATGACGGCGTCGAACCGGCGCCCGCGCACCGCCCTCAGGAACGTGTCGCGTGCCAGCACGTCGAGGATCAGTGCGGAACCGCCGGCCGCCTCGATGCGTCCGGCACCGGCGCTCGATCGGCTCGTCCCGCACACGTCATGGCCTGCCGCGAGAAGCCGTCGGAGCAGGGGGATGCCGAGGGCGCCGGAGGCCCCCGCAAGAAGCACACGCATTGTCCGCACCCTTCCTCCTGGACATCTGCAGGGTATGGCGCGGACGACGTCCCGTCTAGGGTGAACCCCGGCCGCTCGACCTCGGGCGAGCAGCGTTCCCGCCGCGAGGACCGGCGTATGCACGGGCGCCACCCCGAGGCCAGGACTCCCGTCACCGCCGGGCGTGCGTATGCTGGCCTGGAGAGCGACCCGCACCACGGGTCATGCCGCGAGTGGCCCGAACGCATGGAATGGATGGCGTGGACGAGACGACCCCCGACCAGGACCAGTACGCCCTGACGTTCGATGCCATGCAGCGCGCCAACATCTCGACCGGCGAGCTCTGGCTCCACTACTTCAGCATGGGCGGTGGCATCGACGAGTACGAGGTCAACGCCTACCTGCACGGGCTGATCGACCTGCCCGACCACGAGCGGGACTGCATCGCGCAGGCCGTCAACGAACTGTTCGACGACCTGTGCCGGCAGCAGGGCGCTCCCTACAGCTCCGGCCGCACACGGCGCTGCGGCTGATCCCTGACGCCCGTTCAGCCCAGAGCGGGCCCGGCGATGAGCGCCAGCGGTCCGACGGACACGGCGAGCGCGGTCCCGATGACCAGCGCGAAGGACGCGAGCCACACCGGTGACGGGACGCGCGTGGCACCCTGCAGCAGGAAGGCGTCCGAGGAGGCGAGGTCCCGCTGCCGTACGTGGACGCGCACCACCTTGACCCAGTCCCGGCACGACCCCACCAGCAGGGCGATACCGAGGACCAGGCAGACATAGCCGGCCGGCGCCCCTCCCCCGAACCACACAAGCGCCAGCGACGCGGCGGCGCTGCTGCCCAGGATGAGGACTCCCTGCCCGTTACGGATGAGGACGAGCGCGGCCACGAGGACCAGCGCACCCACGGAGAGCGCTGCGGCGGCCCAGCCGTGGGCGGCACTCCAGACGAGGACCGCACCCACGACGGCGGGCACCGGATACCCCCAGAAGGTCGTGAAGGCTGCGCGCCAGCCGCGGCGCCCCCTGCTCGTGGTGGTCCCGGAATGGTCGAGGCGCAGCGTGATCCCGGTGACGCGCTGCAGTGTCAGCAGCGCGGCCACCGCATGACCGAGCTCGTGCACGACGGTGACGAAGAGGCCGAAGAACCGCCACGAGCGACGCGGCACCGACAGGACGACGGCCACCACCACGATCGCGGTGAGACCGGCGACGCCGATCTCCGGCGGGAGCGCGCGGGCGAACCCGCCGGTGATCCGTTCCCAGAGCAGGGCCGGGTCGAAGGGTGTCACGCTCAGGAGCTGCCGCCCGCAACGGGACCGCCCGAGGCCGCGAGGCGGGCGGCGATCGCCTCGACCGCCACCGCGACCTCGGAGAAGGAGGTCGACAGCGGCGAGAGGCCCAGCCGGATCCCGCCCGGGTTGCGGTAGTCGGGGATGACACCTTCCTGCCACAGCTCGGGCACCATGCCGGCGAAGGCGGGGTGGTCGATGGTGATGTGGCTCCCCCGCTCGGACGCCGTGCGCGGCGAGGCGAGCACGACGCCGAACGGGGCCAGCATTTCGTCCACCGCGTCCACCGCGAAGGCGGTCAGGAGTTCGGACTTGCGCCGGACCGCCGGCATGCCGACGTCCCCGATGAGATCCAGCATCTCGCGCATGGCCAGCATGCCGATGATGGGTGGGGTGCCGGAGACGAGCCGCCGGATCCCCTCCGCCGGCTGGTAGGCGGCACCCATGGTGAAGGGGTCGGCGCTGCCCAGCCAGCCGAGGATCGGCTGGTCCAAGGTGGGCAGGTGGCGTTCGGCCACGTAGGCCCAGGCCGGAGCGCCGGGGCCGCCGTTGAGGTACTTGTAGCTGCAGCCCGCCGCGTAGTCGACGTCCCAGGCGTCAAGCTCCGCGGGCACGGACCCCACGGAGTGGCTGAGGTCCCACAGCACCAGGGCTCCCGCGTCGTGGGCGATCGCCGTGATGGCGGGGACGTCGGCGATGTACCCGGAACGGTAGGCCACGTGGCTGAGCAGGACCAACGCGGTCCGCGGTCCGACGGCGGCGGCGACGTCCGCGGGGGTGGCTCCGCCGTCGTACGCCACGTCGATCCAGCGCAGCGTGAGTCCGCGCTCGCGGGCGATGCCCTCGACGATGAAGCGGTCCGTGGGGAAGTTGTCGCGGTCGACGACGATCTCGGAGCGGTCCGGGCGTGCGGCGACCGCGGCGCGGGCGAGCTTGTAGAGCAGGACGCTCGTGGAGTCGGCGACCACGCACTGCCCGGGCGCCGCGCCGAGCGTCACGCGGCCCAGCTGGTCGCCGATGCGCTGGGGCAGCTCGAGCCAGCGCTCGTCCCAGCCCCGGATCAGGCGCCCGCCCCACTGGGTCTCCACGAACGAGCCCAGGCTGTCGAGCGTGGTGGCCAGCGGACGGCCGAGGGAGTTGCCGTCGAGGTAGGACCGCACGGCGCCGTCGTCGGAGCCGAGGAAGAGCTTGCGGTGGTGGGCGAGCGGGTCGGCGGTGTCGAGGTCCGCCGCGCGGAGGGCGAGGGTGGGGCCGGTCATGGCCCCAGTCTAGGTGGACCCGCCCGGGCGGTCAGGGTCACGGCGGCGCGGGTGGCCGCAGACGGCGGAAGGACGGCCCCGTTGGGGGGACCGTCCTCCCACCGATCGATCAGTGCGCGTGCCCGCGGGCTACCGGGAGGCCGCGGTGGAGTACGCCGACTGGATGGAGCGGCCGAAGTACGGCCCGTACATCACGTTCGCCTGCGTGTTGTACCCGAAGCTGTTGACCGAGTTCTGCGTGCCGGACGCGCCGGACCCGACGAACCAGGGGCCGCCCGACGAGCCGCCGGTCATGTCGCACGGGATGCCCTGCGACTGCGTGCCGCCGATCCGGTCCGCGGAGGCCGTCCCGTAGCAGCTGTAGAGACGCTCGCCGGTGAACGGCGCCGCCGCGGGGTAGCCGTAGGCGGTGTACGTGAGGTTGCGCGCCATGTTGAAGCCGATGCTGGACGCGCCGACGGTCGCCGCGAGGGTCCTGCCGTTGAGGGTGTTCACGACGGCGAATGCGCCGTCGTAGCTGATGTCGCCGCGCGAGACCCACTCGCTGGCCGCGTGGAGCGAGCGGGCCGTCCACTTGCCGTAGGGCGCCGCGCCGTTGCTGTACGCGGGGACGAAGACGAAATTGGTGGCCCAGCCCGTGGCGAGGTCGTGCGTGCAGTGGCCGGCGGTGGCGACCGTGCTCTGGTTTCCGCTCTGCACCGAGTTGGCGGAGCAGACGTAGTTCTGGCCGCCCTGGGTGAAGAACACCTTGCCGATGCGGGAGACGGGTGACTGCGCGGTGGCGCGCGGCTCGACGACGGGCTCCTTGGGTGCCTTCGTCACCGCCTCCTGGCCCGCTTTCGGCAGGACCGACCGGCCCTCGGCGGCCCAGCCTGAGTTGATGGTGTTCGCAGGCTTCGCGTTCTTCATGCGGTCGGCGGTCCAGTAGGCGTCGAGCGCCGCCTGGCTCTGGTCCTGTTGGTGGGACTGCGTGCCGGCGACGACGGCGTCGACGGGCGGTACTGCCGGTGCTGCCTGGGCGGGACCTGCTGTCATCAGCGCTGATGCCATCAGGGCCGACGCAGCGATCATGCCGGCTTTGAGACCTCGAGAGTTCACGTGACTCCTCTTTCCATACAGTGGGGCAGCCTGCGGGGGCTGCTTCCTGGAGTGTGCCCCGCGCCCTGAGGCCCTGCCAGTGCGAACGGCTGTTTCGGAGGAAGTGCCCCCGAAATTCATGCGGGCTCTGGACAGGGCCGCGGCGGCATGGAACTATTCGGCGCGCACCCAGCCCGTGAAGTGCGGCCGCCGGCGCTCGGCCGACCAGCCCATCACCTCGACGAGCCCGCCGCCGACGCCGGCCCCGCGGTCCTGCTGCTCACGCGTGAAGGAGGTCGCCACGGTCCCGGGGAGCAGGACCGGCGTGGTGAAGTCGATCCGCCAGTCCAGCGCCCCGGACGGCGCCGGTACGGCCTCGTCCACCATGCGGGCGGCGAGGTACATGCCGTGGGCGATGGCCCGCCTCATGCCCAGCGCCCTGGCGGACGTCGCGCTCAGGTGGATGGGATTCCAGTCCCCGGACACCGCGGCGTACTGCCGGCCCGTCCCGGCGTCGAGCCGCCAGAGACCCGTCGGCACGGGCGCCGCGAACGGCGGGCGATCCTCGTCGCCCCGGGGCTCCGCGGTCCCGCCGTCGAACCGCACGCCGCGGGCGAGGTAGACCGAGCGGCCGGTCCAGACACGCTCGCCGTCCACGCTCGTCTCCACGACGACGTCCACCTGCGTGCCGGCCGGGTGGGGACGCAGGTCCTCCGCCCGGGCCATGACGTCGAGGTGCTCGAACGCCCCGACCTGCCGGTCCTGGTGCACCTCGTTGCTGAGGTGGACCATGCCCAGCAGGGGCAGCGGGAAGTCCGCCCGCGCGAGGACGCTCATGGCCACGGGGAAGGCGAGGGTGTGGAGGTACGCCGACGGCAGGCGGTCCCGCACCGTGGAACCGATCAGGTGCTGGAACCGCGTCAGGGCGCCGAGGTCCACGGCGACGCCGTCGGCGCGGTGCCGCACGGCCGGCAGGACGGTGGGCAGGGCCTCCCTCCGGATCCTGCGCCACACGGTGAGCGCCAGCGCCTGACGGTAGAGCTGCGGCAGGTTCGGCACACCGTCGAGGGGAACGTCCTCCGTCAGCGCCCCGCTCACGCGCCCACCAGGTTCTGCCCGCACACCCGGACCACCTGCCCGTTGATGCCCGCTGCCGCGTCGGAGGCCAGGAAGGCGATGGTCTCGGCGACGTCGACGGGGAGCCCGCCTTGCTGCAGGCTGCTCAGGCGCCGCGCCACCTGACGGGTGAGCGGTGGGATCTTCGCCGTCATCTCCGTCTCGATGAAGCCCGGCGCCACGGCGTTGATGGTGCGTCCGGCGCCGTCGAAGGCCACGGCCTGTGCGCGGACCATGCCCATCACCCCTGCCTTGGAGGCGGCGTAGTTGCTCTGCCCGCGGTTGCCCGCGATGCCGCTCGTCGAGGCGAGGCTGATGATCCGCCCCGTGTCCGAGAACACGGGCGAGGCGAGGAGCTGCTCGTTCATCGCCAACTGGGATGCGATGTTCACGGCGATGACCGAGTCCCAGCGGGATGCATCCATGTTGGCTAGCAGCTTGTCCCTCGTGATGCCCGCGTTGTGCACCACGATGTCCAGCGTCCCGAAGCGCCGGCCCACGTGGTCGAGGATGCGTGCTGCTGCATCGGGGGCGGTGATGTCCACCTGCAGGGCAGTGCCGCCCACGCCGTTGGCCACCCTGGCGAGCTGCTCGCCCGCCGCGGGGACGTCGACGGCGACCACGCGGGCGCCGTCGCGGGCGAGGACCTCGGCGATCTTCGCGCCGATGCCGCGCGCGGCGCCGGTCACGACGGCGGTCCTGCCCGCGAGGGGCTGGTCGGGGACGCCCTCCCCCTCCGACATCGAGCGGTTCGCCGCGGCGAGGTCCGCGACCCCCTCGGCGGGAGCGGAGGTCACCTCGATGAACTGGCCGTCCACGTACGCGCTCCGGCCGGACAGGAAGAACCGCAGGGCACCGAGGGCGGTGGAATCGGTCGTCGGGGTGGTGCCGCGCAGCACGATCCCGTTGGCGGTCGCCCCACCGCGCAGCTCGTGCGCCACGGACCGGAGGGCGCCGTCGATCCCCTGGCGGGCCGCGGCCTCCGCCGGATCGGTGGTGTCGGCGGCGGATCGGAGGAACCCGACGACGCGCCCGCCCGGCACGAGCAGCCTCATGGCTTGCCCGAGTTCGAGCATCGGGGCCGCGAGGTCGGCGGGGGTGCCCGCGCGGTCGAGGACGACGACGGCGGCGCTCAGCTTCTCACCGGGCAGCACGTGCCGCCGGACCTCGACGTCCCAGCCCAGCAGGGCATCGGCGAGCGCGTCGGCTCCGGCGCCCGTTCCTGTCACGAGGACGGGTTGCGGGGCGAGGACCTCCCCCGGGGAGTAGCGCCGCAGTACCGAGGGCCGCGGCAGGCCGAGGGCCTTGGCGATCCTGCCGGGCAACGGCGTGTTGACGAAGTCCAGGTAGGCGTCGGCCATCAGTTCCTGCCCTCGAGGATCGCGACGACGCCCTGGCCGCCCGCGGCGCAGACGGAGATGAGCCCGCGGCCGCCCCGCTCGGAGAGCGTCTTGGCGAGGGACGCGACGATGCGCCCGCCGGTCGCGGCGAAGGGGTGCCCGGCCGCGAGGGAGGAGCCGTTGACGTTGAGCTTGGAGCGGTCGATGCTGCCGAGGGCGCCGTCGAGCCCGAGGACGCGCTTGCAGTAGTCGGCGTCCTCCCAGGCCGCGAGCGAGCTGAGGACCGTCCCGGCGAAGGCCTCGTGGATCTCGAAGAAGTCGAAGTCCTCGAAGGTGAGGCCGTTGCGCTCGAGCAGGCGGGGCAGTGCGTGCACCGGGGCCATGAGCAGTCCCTCGTCCCCGTGGACGAAGTCCACGGCCGCCGCCTCGGCGTCGACGACGTTCGCGAGCATGGGCAGGTTGTTGGCCGTCGCGTACTCCTCGCTGCCGAGCAGGACGACGGCCGCGCCGTCGGTGAGCGGGGTCGAGTTGCCCGCCGTCATGGTCGCCGGCGTCCCCAGGGACGTGCCGAAGACGGGCTTGAGGCTCGCCAGCTTCTCGAGCGAGGTGTCCGCGCGGAGGTTGGCGTCCCGGGTCACCCCGCGGTACGGGGTCATGAGGTCGGAGAAGAAGCCGCGGTCGTAGGCGGCCGCGAGGTTCCGGTGGCTGCGGAAGGCGAGCTCGTCCTGCGCCTCGCGGGTGATCTCCCAGGCCGCCGTCGTGAGGGCCTGGTGCTCGCCCATGGACAGGCCCGTGCGGGGCTCGCCCGTGGTGGGGGCGTTGGGTGCGAGGTCCTTCGGGCGGAGCTTGGCGAGGGTGGTGAGCTTCTGCTGCGTCGTCCTGGCGCGCGAGAGGTCGAGCAGCACGCGCCGCAGTCCCTCGCTCACGGCGATGGGGGCGTCGGAGGCGGAGTCGACGCCGCCGGCGATGCCCGACTCGATCTGACCGAGCCTGATCTTGTTGGAGAGCCCCACCACCGTCTCGAGCCCCGTGGCACAGGCCTGCTGCAGGTCGTAGGCGGGGGTCTCGGGCGAGAGTGCGGAGCGGAGCACGGCTTCCCGGGTCAGGTTGAAGTCGCGCGAGTGCTTGAGCACGGCGCCTGCGGCGACCTCGCCGATGCGCTCGCCCTGGAGGCCGAAGCGGGCGACCAGTCCGTCGAGGGCCGCGATGAGCATGTCCTTGTTGGACGAGTAGGCGTACGCCCCTCCCGAGCGGGCGAAGGGGATGCGGTTGCCGCCGATGACGACTGCCGTGCGGGGTGTGGAGGCAGCGTTGCGCGCCCCGTGCTGATCTGCCATGGAGTGCTCCTGGTGCGAGAGGGTGGATTACCGATACCTAGCGTACCTGATACGCTAGGTATCATGAAGCTGCCCACTGCCCTCAAGAGTGCCTCCACGGTGCCCGACGGGCAGACGGTCCCCGACGGACGCTCCAGCCGTTGGGAGAAGCACCGTGCCGAGCGGCGACGGCAGCTCATCAAGACCGCGCGGCGCGCCGTCAGCTCCCTCGGCCCGAAGGCGTCGATGGAGGACATCGCCGCCGCCGCCGACACCTCCAAGTCGGTCTACTACCGCTACTTCGGCGACAAGACCGGCCTGCAGCGGGCCATGGCGGAGGTGGTCATCGGGCAGATGCAGCAGAAGGTGATCGACGCCGCGAAGGCCGCATCCACGCCCCGCGAGGGCCTCCATTCGATGGTGCTCGCCTACCTGCAGATGGCCCAGACCTCGCCCAACGTCTACGCCTTCGTGACGCGGGTGGGGATCGCCGAATCCGCGGCGGCCGACGACGGCGACCAGGACACCCTCGCCCATTTCCTCGCCGCCATCACCGAGATGGTCGCGCGGCCCATGCGCGCCTACCTGCTCTCCCCGGACCGGGCGGCCGGCCCCGACGACGCCGCGCCCCGGTACTGGCCCGCGGCGGCGATCGGCATGGTCCGCGCCGCTGGCGAGCACTGGCTCTGCACGCCTGACGGACCCGACAAACCGAGCGAGGAGCAGATGGCCCGCCACATCACGGACTGGCTCTTCGACGGCATCAGCCGCTACGAGGACCTCGTAGTGCCGGCCGCCCGGCACTCCCCTGCCGCCCCCTCCCGGACCTCCCCCGCAATCCGCCGACCAGCGAAGGACACGCCATGACCGACACCATCTCCAGGCCGCAGCAGATCCCCGCGACGGCCGACATCAGGGACGACGACCAGGCCACCGTCGACGTCGCGGAGCTCGGGGAGCTGCTCCTCGGCCGCTGGGCCCATGTCCGCCGGATCGCCCGGGAACTCGCCGGACGCCCGGAGCTGCACAAGATCGAGGGCCTCACGCACACCGAGCACCGCCTGCGCTGCTTCGACCAGCTCCACTACCTCGTGGGACAGAAGGCCGTCCACCGCGCCTTCCCGAAGGCCTTCGGCGGTGACGGCGACAACGGCGGGAACATCGCCGGGTTCGAGGAGCTCGTGGTCGCCGACCCCTCGCTGCAGATCAAGGCGGGCGTCCAGTGGGGCCTCTTCGGCTCCGCCGTGCTGCACCTCGGCACCGAGCGGCACCATGAGGCGTGGCTGCCGGGCATCATGGACATGGAGATCCCGGGCTGCTTCGCCATGACCGAGACCGGCCACGGCAGCGACGTCGCGAGCATCGCCACCACCGCCACGTTCGACCCTGCCACCGACGAGTTCGTCATCGACACCCCCTTCCGCGCCGCCTGGAAGGACTACATCGGCAACGCGGCTGTGGACGGTCGCGCCGCCGTGGTCTTCGCACAGCTCATCACCAACGGCGTGAACCACGGCGTGCACGGCCTCTACGTGGAGCTGCGCGACGCGGACGGCACCTTCAAGCCCGGCGTGGGCGGCGAGGACGACGGCATCAAGGGCGGCCTCAACGGCATCGACAACGGGCGGCTGCACTTCACCGGCGTCCGGGTCCCGCGGACCAACCTGCTCAACCGCTACGGCGACGTCGCCGAGGACGGCACGTACAGCTCGCCCATCGCCTCGCCGGGGCGCCGCTTCTTCACGATGCTGGGCACCCTCGTGCAGGGCCGGGTCTCGCTCGACGGCGCCGCCGTCGCCGCCAGCAAGCTGGCCCTGACCGCCGCCATCACCTACGCCACGCAGCGCCGCCAGTTCAACGCGTCGTCGAACCTGAAGGAGGAGGTGCTGATGGACTACCAGCGGCACCAGCGCAGGCTCCTGCCCCGCCTCGCCGCGACGTACGCCGCGTCCTTCGCGCACGAGGAACTCCTCGAGAAGTTCGACGGCGTCTTCTCCGGCGAGCACGACACCGACGAGGACCGCCAGGACCTCGAGACCCTCGCCGCAGCCCTGAAGCCGCTCAGCACGTGGCTGGCACTCGACACGCTGCAGGAGTGCCGCGAGGCGACGGGCGGGCAGGGGTTCCTCATCGAGAACCGCTTCGCCTCGCTCCGCGCGGACCTCGACGTGTACGTGACCTTCGAGGGCGACAACACCGTCCTGCTGCAGCTGGTTGCCAAGCGCCTGCTGACCGACTACGCCCGCGAGTTCAAGGGCGTGGACTTCGGGGTGCTCGCCCGGTATGTCGTCACCCAGGCTGCGGGCAGGACCCTGCACCGCTCGGGGCTCCGGCGGGTCGCCCAGACCGTCGCCGACTCCGGCTCGGAGAAGAAGTCCGCGATCGCCCTGCGCGACGAGGACACGCAGCGCGAACTGCTGACGGATCGCGTGCAGGCCCGCGTGGCCGAGCTCGCCGCCGTCCTGCGCGGAGCGAAGGGCATGTCGCAGGAGAAGGCTGCCGCACTGTTCAACGAGCACCAGGACGAGCTCATCGAGGTGGCCCACGCGCACGCCGAACTGCTGCAGTGGGAGGCCTTCACGCGCGGACTGAAGAAGCTCGAGGACCCCGGCACGCGGGAGGTCCTCACGCGACTGCGCGACCTGTTCGGCCTGTGCCTGATCGAGAAGGACCTCGCCTGGTTCCTGATGAACGGCCGGTTGTCCTCGCAGCGCGCCCGGACGCTGGACGGCTACATCAACCGCCTGCTGGTGAAGATCCGCCCGCACGCCCTGGATCTCGTCGAGGCGTTCGGCTACGGCCCGGAGCACCTGCGCTCCGCCGTCGCCGGTGGCGCCGAGCAGGAACGCCAGGAGGAAGCGGCCGAGTACCTGCGCCGCCGCCGCGCCAGCGGTGAGGCCCCGATCGACGAGAAGACGCTCCTGGCCCGCGAGGCCAAGGAGAAGAAGGCCAAGAAGGCCACGAAGACCGCGAAGGTACGCGCGCCGCGCTGACCGAAGGGTCGGGTGGAGGAGCCGGGATCGGCAGCCCGGCTCCGTCGGGTCGCTCCCGGCACGAGGAAGGCCCGGGACATCACGTCCCGGGCCTTCCTCGTGCCGTGGGCTTTCCTGCCCCGGCTAGACGGCCGAGTCAGAGGACGCTGCGGTACACCCCGAGCGTCGTCTCCGCGATGGAGTCCCAGCCGAAGTGCTGCTCCGCCCGCTGCCGCCCGGCCTCGCCCATGGCGCTGGCCCGGGCCGGATCGGCGACGAGGGCGTTCAGGGCCGCCGCGAAGTCGGTCACGAACCTCTCGGGATCGAGCGGGGTGCCCGTGCCGTCCTGCACCTGCTCCAGGGGCACGAGGGTGCCGGTCACTCCGTCGTCGATGACCTCGGGGATCCCGCCGGTCGCGGAGGCGACGACGGCGGCACCGCAGGCCATCGCCTCGAGGTTCACGATGCCCAGGGGTTCGTAGATGGACGGGCAGGCGAAGACCGTGGCGTGGCTGAGGATCTGGATGACCTCGCGCCGCGGCAGCATCTGCTCGATGAGGACCACGGAGCCCCGCCGCTCCCGCAGGTCCGAGATGAGCACCTCGCTCTCGGCGGCCAGCTCGGGGGTGTCCGCGGCGCCCAGGCAGAGGACCAGTTGGACGTCGGCGGGCAGGTGCGCGGCCGCCCGCAGGAGGTAGGGCACACCCTTCTGCCGGGTGTTGCGCCCCACGAAGACCACGCTGGGCCGGTCGGGGTCGATGCCGTGGGCGCGCAGGGCGTCGTCGTCCTCGTCGCGCGCCCACAGGGAGACGTCGATGCCGTTGTGGACCACGTGTACCTTGCCGGGGTCGACGTCGGGGTAGCTGCGCAGGATGTCCGCCCGCATGCCGGCGGAGACGGCGATCACGGCGGCCGCCGCCTCGTAGGAGGTCTTCTCCACCCAGGACGAGAGCGCGTAGCCTCCGCCGAGCTGCTCGGCCTTCCAGGGGCGCAGCGGCTCGAGGCTGTGGGCGCTGAGCACATGCGGGATGCCGTGCAGGAGCGAGGCCAGGTGGCCCGCCATGTTGGCGTACCAGGTATGCGAGTGCACCAGGTCCGCGCCCGCCACCCCGCCGAGGATCTGCAGGTCTGTGCCCAGGGTCTGCACGGCCGCGTTGGCGCCCGTCAGGCCTTCCGGGACTCCGTAGGAGAGCACCGTGGCGCCGTGGTAGTCCTCCGGGCGGGGCGCGCCGAACGCGTGGACCCGCAGGTCCACCTGCGGCGCGAGGACCCGGCTCAGCTCGGCGACGTGCACCCCCGCTCCACCGTAGATCTCGGGCGGGAACTCCTTGGTCACAATGTCTATTCGCACCACCCCAACGTAGTGCAGTGCGTCGGAGTCCTCTAGTGTGAGGAGACCGGAAGGCTTCCGGAGGCATGGACCGGCCCCTGGCCGGCCGCCGCCCGGGCACGCAGAACACTCGAGGAAGAGCGGGGGGTCAGAAGTGGCACCGAAGAAAGTACTAGCCGTCGTGTTGGCGGGCGGGGAGGGCAAGCGGCTGATGCCGCTGACCGCGGACAGGGCCAAGCCGGCCGTGCCGTTCGCGGGGAGTTACCGGCTCATCGACTTCGCGCTGTCGAACCTCGTCAACTCCGGCTACCTGCAGATCGTGGTGCTGACCCAGTACAAGTCCCACAGCCTCGACCGGCACATCTCCGAGACGTGGAGGATGTCCACGCAGCTGCAGAACTACATCGCCTCCGTGCCGGCGCAGCAGCGCCGGGGCAAGAGCTGGTTCCTCGGCAGCGCGAATGCGATCTACCAGTCGCTGAATCTGATCCACGACGCCCAGCCGGACATCGTCGTCGTGATCGGCGCGGACCACGTGTACCGCATGGACTTCGAGCAGATGGTGGACGCCCACGTGAAGAGCGGCGCGTCCGTCAGCGTCGCCGCCGTGCGCCAGCCCATGAACCTCGTGGACCAGTTCGGCGTGATCGAGACGGCGCAGGACGATCCCGGCCGGATCGCCGCGTTCGTCGAGAAGCCGGCGACGACGCCCGGCCTGCCCGACGACCCCGACAGCTTCCTCGCGTCCATGGGTAACTACGTGTTCACGACGGAGGCCCTCGTGAAGGCCCTCGAGGACGACGCCGCGCGGCTCGACACCAAGCACGACATGGGAGGGGACATCATCCCCTACTTCGTGGAGCGCAACGACGCCGCGGTGTACGACTTCACGACGAACGACATCCCCGGGGCCACCGACCGCGACCGCCAGTACTGGCGTGACGTCGGCACCATGGACTCGTACTACGACGCGAACATGGATCTCATCTCGCCCCTGCCGCTGTTCAACCTCTACAACCTGCAGTGGCCCATCTACACACGGCAGAGCGTCTCACCACCGGCGAAGTTCGTCCGTAGCTCCTCGGGGCGGTCGGGCGAGGCCCACGACTCGATCGTGTCCGCGGGCGTCGTGGTCTCCGGCGGCGCTGTCCAGAGTTCCATCCTCGCGACGGACGTGTTCATCGACGAGGCGGCCGAGGTGACCGGCAGCGTCCTCCTGGACAAGGTCACCGTGGGCTCCGGTGCGGTGGTGCGCCGGGCCATCGTCGACAAGAACGTGCGGATCCCGGCAGGTGTGCAGATCGGCGTGGACGCCGAGCTCGACCGCCGGCGCGGCTTTTCGGTGACCGAGTCCGGGTTGACGATCGTGAGCAAGGGCCAACTGGTCACGCCGGCCTGACCGGGGCGATCCCGCTCCATACAAGAGGAAGGCCCGGCGATTCGCCGGGCCTTTCTCATATATGCAGGCAGGGCCCTAGGCGACCCGCGTGATCGCCACCGTCACGTTGAGGGTGGAGCCTCCACCGCCGGACAGGATGCCCTTGAGCGGGGAGACGTCCCGGTAGTCCCGCCCGCGGGCCACGGAGACGTGGAAATCGCTCACCGGTCCGCTGTTGGTCGGATCCCAGCCCCGCCACTCGCCGTCGTACCACTCCACCCAGGCGTGCGACTGGCCTGCGACGGTCTCGCCGATGCCGGCGCTCCGCCTCGGGTGCAGGTATCCGGAGATGTACCGGGCGGGGATGCCGAGGCTCCGCAGGGCTCCGATCGCCACGTGCGCGAGGTCCTGGCAGACGCCCTTCCGTTCCTCCCAGGCGTCCCGCGCATTGGTCTGCACACCGGTGGCCCCCTGCACGTAGTCCATCTGCGTCCGCAGCCAGTCGAAGACGGCGCGAGCGGCCTCGTGGGGGTTGAGGCCCTTCACGGCGTCGGCGACGAGTTCCCGGACCTCCTCCCCGGGCTCGCTGAGGGCGGTCTGGCTCAGCCAGTCCGCGAACCCGTCCGTGAGCGCCGGCGAGGCCAGATCCTGCCAGGACATGATCTCGTCCTCGCCGGGCACGCGCTCGGTCCGGCTCACCTCGACGGTGGAGACGGCCGTCACCTCCAGGTGCTCGTGCGGCACGTGGACGTCGAAGGACGTCACGCGGGTGCCCCAGTAGTCGCGGTAGGTCGCGACGGCCGCGCTCGAGGGGCTGACCTTCAGCGTGGATTCCAGGACCACCTGCTGCGGATCGGTGAGCGGCGTCATCCGGGCCTCGTTGTACGACAGGGAGACGCGCCGGAGGTAGTCGTAGCCGGTGCGGTGCTCGATCAGCAGGCGTGTCATGACATCTCTCCGACCCAGGCCAGCTCGTCGGCCTGGGAGAAGTACGTACGGGAGACCGCGTCCGAGGCACGGGCGCAGGCCTTCTGGATGCGGTCCATGTGCTCGGGCAGTTCGGACATCAGGTCCCGTGTCTGGTGGAACTCGAGGAACGTCCTGGCCTGGCCGACGATCCGGCTCGCGTCGTTGATGAAGCCGACGCGCTGGTAGGCCGGGTTGAGCTGGGTAAGGCACGTCTCGGCGTCGCTGAGAGCATAGACGATCGAACGCGGGAACAGACGGTCCAGCAGCAGGAACTCGGCCGCCTGCTGGTCGCCGAAGGAGGCCCTGCGCGTGCGCAGGAACGACTCGTACGCGCCCGCACACCGCAGCATGTTGACCCAGGAGAGACCCGCGGCGTGCACGTCATGGGTGGAGAGCATCCGGGCCGTCATGTCGGCGCGCTCCAGGCTGCGCCCGAGGACGAGGAACTGCCACGACTCGTCGTGGCTCATGGTGGTGTCCGAGAGCCCGCGCACCATCGCGGTGCGCTCCACCACCCAGTGGCAGAACCGGTACGTCCCGACGACGTCCTTGCGGTGCTGGGTCAGGCCGTACCAGGTGGTGTTCAGGGACTCCCAGACGCTGCTGGAGACCGTCTCGCGGGCGCGTCGGGCGTTCTCGCGCGCCGCACCGAGGGCACCGGCGATCGACGTCGCGCTGGAGCGGTCGTAGGCCAGGGCCTGCAGGAGGTCGGAGAGGTCGCTGTCCTCCTTCTCGGGCCTGCTGCCCATGACGCCGAGCAGCTGCCGGGACGTCTCGCGCTGCTGCGGCAGGGGCATCTGGTTGAGCCGTTCGAGGTGCACGTCGAGGATACGCGCCGTGCCGTCGGCCCGCTCGACGTAGCGGCCGATCCAGAACAGCGATTCAGCGATGCGGCTGAGCATGGGTTCCGCCTTTCGGGAGGTCTGTGGTGGGGGTCGTCACTGCTGCTGCTGCTCGGACTGCTTGTCCTGCCAGTTCGTCTCGATGGGCCACACACTCGTGCGCGCGCGCACCGCGGCGGGGCGTTCGTCCTGGAGGGCGCCCCGCGCCGGCCCGCGGACCTCGCCGTCGACCACCCACGTGTCCTTGGATCCGCCGCCCTGGCTGGAGTTCACGATCAGCGAGCCCTCCTTCATGGCGACGCGCGTCAGGCCGCCGGGCAGCACCCACACGTCCTCGCCGTCGTTCACGGCGAAGGGGCGCAGGTCCACATGCCGGGGGCTGAACTGGCCGCCGGACATCGTTGGGACGGTGGAGAGCTGGAGGACGGGCTGCGCGATCCAGCCGCGCGGGTCCTCGAAGATCTTCGCCCGCAGGGTGGCGAGTTCTGCCTTCGTGGCGTCCGGGCCGATCACGAGGCCCTTGCCGCCGGAGCCGTCCACGGGTTTCACGACCAGCTCGTCGAGGCGGTCGAGGACCTCCTCGCGGGCGGGGGCGTCCTCGAGCCGGTAGGTGTCCACGTTCGCGATGATCGGGTCCTCGCCGAGGTAGTAGCGGATGAGGTCGGGCACGTACGTGTAGACGAGCTTGTCGTCGGCGACGCCGTTGCCCACGGCGTTGGCGATGGTGACCATGCCGGCGCGTGCCGCGTTGACGATCCCAGGGCACCCGAGCACCGAGTCCGCACGGAACTGCAGCGGGTCGAGGAACTCGTCGTCGATGCGCTTGTAGATGACGTCGACGCGCTGCTCCCCCGCCGTGGTGCGCATGTAGACGCGGTTGCCGCGGACGATCAGGTCCCGGCCCTCGACGAGTTCGACGCCCATCAGGCCGGCGAGCAGGGTGTGCTCGAAGTACGCGGAGTTGAACACGCCGGGCGTCAGAACCACGACCGTGGGATCCTCGACGCCGGGGGGTGCGGTCTTCCGCAGTGCGGCCAGCAGGCGGCGGGGGTACTCCTCGACGGGGCGGATGTGCTGCTGGCCGAAGGCCTCGGGCAGGCCCTTGGCCATGGCGCGGCGGTTCTCGAGGACGTAGCTGACGCCGCTGGGGACGCGGACGTTGTCCTCGAGGACCCGGAACGTCCCCTGCTGGTCCCGGACGACGTCGATCCCGGAGATGTGCACCCGCACGCCGCCCGCGGGCGTGAAGCCGGCGACCTCACGGTGGAAGTGCGCACTGGAGGTGATCAGGCGGCGCGGGATGACGCCGTCGGCCACGACGGTCATCCTGTCGTAGACGTCGTTGAGGAACGCCTCGAGGGCCTTCACGCGCTGGGCCACCCCACGTTCGAGCGTGTCCCAGTCGCTGCCGGCGATCACGCGGGGGACGATGTCCAGCGGGAACGGGCGCTCCTCCCCCGCGAAGTCGAACGTGACGCCGCGGTCGAGGAAGGTGCGGGCCATGGAGTCGGCGCGGGCGGTCACGTCGGCGAGGTTCAGGGCATCCAGCGCGGACGCCACCTGGCCGTACTCGGTGCGTGGCAACTGGCCGGCGTCGAACATCTCGTCGAAGGCGGGCGTCTTGCGTGCGGCGGCTGCATAGTCAGCGAAGAGCTCGGACATGGGGACTACAGTGCCATGGATCACCCCTCGGTACACATCAGCACACACCGGTACACGCGCTGTTAACACGCCGGAAACGGCACGCCCGAATGGTTGAATGGCCGGATGGAGAACGAGAACCTCTCGCGGGACGAGGCAGCCACCCGATCGGCCCTGCTGGAGACCGAGAGCTACGCCGTCGAGCTGGATCTGAGCGACGCGAAGGACCCCGCGGCGCGCACCTACCGCAGCACCACCACCGTGGTGTTCTCCTGCCGGGAGCCGGGCGGCTCGGTGTTCCTCGACTTCATCGGCGACGTCACGGCGCTGGAGCTGAACGGGCGGACACTCGACCCCGCCACCGCGAGCGACGGCGCCCGCGTCACGCTGCACGGCCTCGCCGCCCGCAACACCGTGACGGTGGAGGGACGGGCGCGCTTCAGTTTCAGCGGTGAGGGTCTGCACCGGTTCGAGGACCCCGCGGACGGGGAGACCTACCTCTACACGCAGTACGAGCCGGCCGACGCCCGCCGTGTCTTCGCCTGCTTCGAACAGCCGGACCTGAAGGCGTCGTTCTCCTTCGGCGTCCTCGCACCCGCGGACTGGACCGTGGCCTCCAACGGCGCCGAGGTGGCGGCGGCTCCGGTCGAGGGTGCGGACGGCGGGACCCGCCGGTGGACCTTCGCGCCGACGCAGCGCATCTCGACGTACATCACCACGGTGCTGGCCGGCCCCTACCACCGGGAGACCGGTTCCTGGACGGGCCGGGACGGGACGGCGGCCGAGGGACTCGAGATCCCGCTCGCGCTGTACTGCCGGCGCTCCCTGGCGCCGTCCTTCGACGCCCCGGAGATTTTCGACACCACGCGGCGCGGTCTGGACTTCTTCCATGACCTCTTCGACTACCCCTACCCCTTCGGCAAGTACGACCAGGCGTTCGTGCCCGAGTACAACCTCGGCGCCATGGAGAACCCCGGCCTCGTGACCTTCACCGAGAGCTACGTGTTCCGGTCCGCCGCCACCGAGGCGCAGCGCGAGGCACGCGCCAACACGATCCTGCACGAGATGGCGCACATGTGGTTCGGCGATCTCGTGACGATGTCCTGGTGGGACGACCTCTGGCTCAAGGAGTCCTTCGCCGACTACATGGGCGCCCTCGCGGTCGCCGAGGCCACCCGCTGGGAGACCTCGTGGGTCAGCTTCGCGAACCGCCGGAAGTCCTGGGCCTACGTGCAGGACCAGCTCCCGACGACGCACCCGATCGTCGCCGACATCCCGGAC
This sequence comes from Arthrobacter sp. MDT2-16, assembly GCF_054510925.1. Taxonomy (NCBI): domain Bacteria; kingdom Bacillati; phylum Actinomycetota; class Actinomycetes; order Micrococcales; family Micrococcaceae; genus Arthrobacter; species Arthrobacter sp. MDT2-16. Next base: position 104,510 of record NZ_JBTNDP010000002.1, on the reverse strand, counting down.
CTCGAGGCCGCGAAGCAGAACTTCGACGGGATCACCTACGCCAAGGGCGCCTCGGTGCTGAAGCAGCTCGTGGCCTTCGTGGGCCGCGACGCATTCACCGCCGCCACGCGGCAGTACTTCCGGAAGCACGCGTACGGGAACACGACGCTCACCGACCTCCTCGACGTGCTCGCCGCCGCGACCGGTCAGGACCTCGCCGGGTGGTCACGATCATGGCTGGAGACCTCGGGCGTACCGTCGCTGCGCGCGGAGGTGACCGCCAAGGACGGTGTCCTCGCGGAGGTGACGATCGTCCAGGAGGCCGTCGATCCCGTCACGGGTAGGGACGAGCCCCGGCCCCATACGATCCGCGTGGGCCTGTACAGCTTCGACGACGCCGGGTGGCTGGTCCGCACGGCGTCCGAAGCGGTGACCGTCGAGGGCGGGCGGACGTCGGTGCCCGCACTCTCCGGGGTGGCGCAGCCGGACCTCCTGCTGGTCAACGACGACGACCTCACCTACGCGAAGCTCTCCTTCGACGAGCATTCCCTGTCGACGCTCCTGACCTCGGTCCACCGCCTCCAGGACCCCCTGGCGCGGGCCACGTGCCTCACGGCGCTGTGGTCCGGTACCCGGGACGCAGTGCTGCCGGTGGACTCCTACCTCGACGCCGTGATGCTCGCCGCACCGGCCGAGACGGGTGTGGGTGTGCTGCAGGTCCTGCTCGGCAATGCGCGCACCGCCGTCGAGAGTCTCGCACCCGCGGAGCGGCGGGGCGCGCTGCGCGACCGTCTGAGCGGTTTTCTGGCCGACGGACTTCGGGCGGCCGGGGCCGGGTCCGATCTGCAGCTCGCGTGGGCGCGGGCCCTCGCGTCGGCCGCCCGCACCTCGACCGGCGCGGCCGGCGTCGTACGGTCGGTGCTCGACGGCGACGAGGAGATCGCGGGCCTGCGCCTCGACGCCGAGCTGCGCTGGTTCTTCCTGCAGGGGCTCGCCGCGCAGCAGTGCGTGCGCCCCGGGGAACTGGAGGCCGAGCGGACGACGGACGCGACGGCGTCAGGCCGCGTGGGCTTCACGCTGGCATCGGCCGCGATCCCCGACGCCACCATCAAGGAGGCCACCTGGCAGGAGGCGGTCCACGGCGAGAGGCTGTCCAACGAACTGCTCGGCGCCGCCATCGAGGGGTTCATGATCGGTCCCCGCCAGCTGCTGGGGCGGTACGAGGAGCCCTACTTCGAGGCGATCCGCGGGGTGTGGGCGACGCGCGGGATCGAGATGGCCGGCAGGATCGTCCGGGGGCTCTATCCGGGTCACCAGGACCTCGACGGCTCACCCGACGGGGATCCCGCCCGGCACGCCGTCGTCGTGCGGACGGACCGGTGGCTCGCTGCGCATGCCGATGCCCCGGCCGCGCTGCGCCGGATCATCGTCGAGGAGCGCGATCACCTGCTGCGGTCGCTGCGGTCGCAGGCTCAGGGCACGCGGTAGAGCCAGTCCTCCGTGCCGAACTTGCGCTCCACGAGCTCCTCGGCGCGGCGTAGTTCGTCATCGCTCAGGGTGGCGTCCACCGCACCGTAGCGCCGGCGGAACGTGGAGATCAGGACTTCGATGATCTCCTCGCGTGTCCTGCCCGTCTGGCGGCGCAGCGGGTCGACGCGCTTCTTCGCGCTCCTCGTGCCCTTGTCGGACATCTTCTCCTTGCCGATGCGCAGCACCTCGAGCATCTTGTCGGCGTCGATGTCGTAGCTCATGGTCACGTGGTGGAGCATGCCGCCGTTGGCCAGCCGCTTCTGTGCAGCCCCGCCGATCTTGCCCAGGTCGGTGGCGATGTCGTTGAGCGGCTGGTACCAGGCCGTGATGCCGAGCTCCTGCAGTGCCTCCATGACCCAGGCGTCGAGGAACGGGTAGGAGTCCGCGAAGCTCATTCCGTCCACGAGGGACTGCGGGACGTAGAGGGAATAGGTGATGGCGTTGCCGTGCTCCATGAACATGGCGCCCCCGCCGCTAATCCTGCGCACCACGGTGACACCGTGCCGGGCGGCGCCCTCGGGGTCCACCTCGTTGCGCATGGACTGGAAGCTGCCGATCACCACGGAGGGTGACTGCCACTCCCAGAAGCGGAGGGTGGGGTTGCGGGCGCCGGTGCCGACGTCGTGCGTGAGGACCTCGTCCATCGCCACGTGCATCGCGGTGGACAGCGGGGTGGGCGGGATGATCTCCCACTGGTGGTCGGCGAAGCCCGTGGCCCTGCCGAGGGCCCGGCGGACCGCCGTGGCGATCGCCTCCGGTGAGAACCCGAACAGGACGGCCGACGGGTCGAGGCGCGCCGCCACGGCCGCGGCGAGTTCCCCGGGTGCCGTGTCGGCGGGGAGTCCCTCGAGCGCCGCGTTGATGTCGAGCAGCGCCTCGTCCGGTTCGAGGAAGAAGTCACCGTTGACCGAGACGTCGGCGAGGCAGCCGTCGCTGACCGTGAGGTCGACGGCGGTGAGCTTGCCGCCGGGGGTCTTGAACTCGCCGTGCAGGCGCCCCGTGTACGATGCCTGTGCCATTCCTGGACCTCCGGTTCCGCCCGCTGCCGGGCACTGGTGTGGTGGATCGCGGTTCGTGCCGTCTTAAGCGGGAAAAGCCACGCCGTGGCGGCGTGGCTTTTCCTCGGAAGGATACGGACTCTCGCCCGGGCGTCCAGTCCGGAGCTGGACTACTTCTTGCCGCCGAAGCCCTTGAAGCGGGCGTTGAAGCGCTCGACGCGGCCGGCGGAGTCCATGATGCGCTGCTTGCCCGTGTAGAACGGGTGCGACTCCGAGGAGATCTCGACCTCGATGAGGGGGTAGGTGTTGCCGTCTTCCCACTCGATGGTCTTGGGCGAGCCGACCGTGGACTTGGTCAGGAACGCCTTGTCGGAGGCCAGGTCGCGGAACACGACCGACTGGTACTTGGGGTGGATATCAGACTTCACGGGACTACCTTCTCTGGTGGCCTGGATTTTGCCAGGCACGGAAAATTGAAAGTGTGGCGACAGCGCCAGCTGTCCATACTACCGCAGGAGCCGTGCCGCCGCTAAACGACGGCGTCCACCACCGCTGCTGCGGCGTCCTCGTACCGGCACTCCCAGAACGCGACCGCGGCCGCCGCTGCGACGTTCAGCGAGTCCACGCCCCCGTGCATGGGGATGGTCAGGGCGACGTCGGCCCCGGCGAGCGCGGCGTCGCTCAGGCCGTCACCCTCGGTGCCGAGCAGCAGGGCGAGCCGTTCCTGCTCCCGCCCGGGGAACGTCCCGAGCGCGACGGCGCCGGGTACCAGGGCCAGGGCTGCGACGGTGAAGTCGGCGTCACGGACGGTGGCGAGATCCGCCGGCCACGACCCCAGCCGTACCCACGGCACCTGGAAGACGCTGCCCATGCTGACGCGGACCGCCCGCCGGTAGAGCGGATCGGCGCTACGGGGGCTGAGAAGGACGGCGTCGATCCCGAGGGCGGCCGCGGAGCGGAACACGGCCCCCAGATTGGTATGGTCCACCATGTCCTCGATCACCGCGACGCGCCGGGCACCGGCGAGGACGTCCTCCAGCGGGAGCGGCGCGGGCCGGTGCATCGCGGCGAGCGCTCCGCGGTGGAGGTGGAAGCCCGTGATCGCCTCGAGGGTGCTCTCGGGCGCCACGAACGCAGGGACGGTCGGGAACCGGGCAAGGACGTCCTCGAGGTCCGGCAGCCATTTGGGTGCAAGTAGAAAGGACCGCGGTGTATGGCCCGCATCGAGCGCGCGGCGCAGCACCTTGGAGCTCTCGGCGATGTAGAGGCCCTCGGCGGGCTCCCGCGCGAGGCGCAGCTGCACGTCCGTGAGATTCCGGTAGTCGCCCAGCCGGTGATCGTCCACGGTGTCAAGGTCGATGACCGGCATCAGCGGACGCTCGCCACCGCGGGATGCGCACTGGAGACGGAGCGAGCGGCAGGGCTGCCGGCCGGGCTCTCGGCAGGGCTCACGCGGCGACCGCGCTGTACCGGCCGTTCTCCTCGGTGACCTTCAGTGCGACGTCGAAGGCGGCGCTCAGGTTCTCCTCGGTCAGGACGCCCTCGATCGGACCGGCGGCGACGACGGCCCCGTCGCGCAGGAGCAGCGCATGCGTGAAGCCCGGCGGGACCTCCTCGAGGTGGTGCGTGACGAGCACCATGGCCGGGGCTGCCTCGTCACGGGCCAGGTCCGTCAGCCGCTTCACGAGGTCCTCGCGGCCGGCGAGGTCGAGACCGGCGGCGGGTTCGTCCAGGAGCAGCAGCTCGGGGTCGGCCATGAGGGCACGGGCGATCTGCACGCGCTTGCGCTCCCCCTCGCTGAGGGTGCCGAACGGCCGGTTCATGAAGCGGGACATGCCCCAGGTGTCGAGCAGGCGGAAGGCGCGGCGCTCGTCGAGCCGCTCGTACTGCTCCCGCCACCGCCCGGTCACGCCGTAGGACGCCGTGACGACGACGTTCAGCACGGTCTCGTGGTCCGGGACCTGGGAGGCCAGGGCCGCAGAGGCGAGCCCGATCCGCGGGCGCAGCTCGAACACGTCGACAGCGCCCATGACCTCGTCGAGGATCCCGACAACGCCGCGGGTGGGATGCAGCCGCGCTCCCGCGAGCTGGAGGAGGGTTGTCTTGCCCGCCCCGTTGGGGCCCATGACCACCCAGCGCTCACCCTCGCCGACCTGCCAGTTGATGTCATCGAGGAGTGTCTTGCCGCCCCTGACGAGGCTCACTCCCGCCAGCTCCAGAACGTTCCACATGGTCCTAGACACTAGGCTAAGGAGCGGCCCCGTGGCGAAACCGCCCGGCCGTGCGGGCCGGGCCGTCGTCGCCCTCGGGCCGGCCGTCGCGCAGGCTCCCTCGGCCGGCGTCCAGGGACGAGCCGGCGGGGACGAGTGGACGAGGACGAGCCGACGCGTCCCCCGGGGCGGGCGGAGTGGACAGGAGCGCAGGACACATGCCGGACAACGCCAGGGTGGTCGCTTATGCGCAGCACCTCGACGACGGACACCGCGAAGCCCTCGCTGCCGCCCTGCAGGGCCTGGGCGCCGACGTGGTGGCGGCCTCCTCCGCGGCGTCCGCGACCTATGACGTCCTGACGCTCGATATCCGCCTCCGGTCCGATGCGGCGCAGGTCCGGGCGGGCCTCGGGCGGTGGACCGCGGAGAGCGGCCTCGGCGCGGCCCTGGTCCCGGAGGCCGTGTACGCACCCGGCCCGAAGCTGCTCGTCATGGACGTCGACTCGACGCTCATCAAGCAGGAGGTCATCGAACTGCTCGCCGCCCACGCCGGCCGCGAGGCCGAGGTGGCGGCCGTGACGGAGGCCGCGATGCGCGGCGACCTCGACTTCGCGCAGTCCCTGCACCACCGCGTCCGTGCGCTGGGCGGACTGCCGGTGGCGGTGATCGACGACGTCGTCGCGCGGATCGAGCTGAGCGACGGCGCGGAGCAGCTCGTCGCCGCGTACCTCGACGCGGGACACCGGGTCGGTGTGGTGTCGGGCGGCTTCTCCCAGGTCCTGGCGCCCCTCGCCGAGCGCCTGTGCCTCAGCTTCGCCAGGGCGAACGATCTCGGCGTGGAGGCCGGGGTGCTCACCGGGAAGGTGATGGGCGCCGTCGTCGACCGCCGCGAGAAGGAACGGGTGCTCCGGGCGGAGGCCGGCCGCGCGGGCGTGCCACTCGCGGCGACGGTCGCCGTCGGCGACGGCGCGAACGACCTCGACATGCTCGCGGCTGCAGGACTCGGGGTCGCCTTCCGGGCGAAACCGGCCGTCCGTGCGGCCGCCGATGCCGCGCTCGACCTCCCCGACCTGGACGTCGTCCGGCATTTCGCCTGCCTGTGACGGACCCCGGTGCGTCCGGTCCGCTCGACGTGCCCGATGCCGTCCGGCCTTTCGCCGGCGCACGCCGGGAGCGGGGAGCCCGCCCTCCGCCACCACACCTGGCCTCCCGTGCCCAGAGAAATCTCGGCCCTCGCGTGCCCGCCTCCCGGTGACACGATGGCAGTCCACGGAGGGCGGTGCCGCTGCCGGGTGCCCCACGTGCCCGGGCGTCGCCGGTAGACCACACAGCGGTGCCGGAGCGGCGCCAGGCGGTCGGTCAGGCGGAAGGGCGGGCATGAGCGAGGAACGCAGGCGGCAACTGGGCGAGACCGACGCCCCGGTCGAGGACGAGCTGAAGCAGTCCTTCGACAGGACGACCGGCGAGGGCGCGGAGCGCCTGCACAGGACCCTGAGGACGGTCCTGGTGACGGGGGTCTTCGGTGGCTTCGAGGTGGGCCTGGGCATCATGGCGTACCTGGCCGTGCTGCACGCGACCGGCGACCACCTGCTCGCGGGTCTCGCCTTCAGCGTGGGACTGGTGGCCCTCATGCTGGCCCACAGCGAACTGTTCACCGAGAACTTCCTGATGCCGGTGGCCGCCGTCGTCGCCAAGCAGGGCAGCGTGGCACAGCTCGCGAAACTCTGGGGAGGGACCCTGCTCGCCAATCTCGCCGGCGGGTGGGTGTTCATGTGGATCGTCATGCAGGCGTTCCCGCAGTGGTCCGCGACGGTCAGCACGAGCGCTCACCATTTCGTCGATGCCCCCTTCTCGCTGCAGGTCGTCGCCCTCGCGGTGCTCGGCGGCAGCACGATCACCCTCATGAGCAGGATGCAGCAGGGCACGGAGAACGACGTCGCCCGGATCGTCGCGACCGTCATCGGCGGCTTCCTCCTGGCCGGCCTGCAGCTGTTCCACTCCATCCTGGACTCGCTGCTGATCTTCGCGGCGATCCATTCGGGCGCGGACATCGGCTACGGGCAGTGGCTCGGCTGGTTCGGCTACACGACCCTGTTCAACGTGCTCGGGGGGATCGTCCTGGTGACCCTGCTGCGCCTGGTGCGCACGAAGGAACTCCTGGAGCAGAGCCGGGCCCAGGCGCCGGCGGACCCGGACGCACCCCGTACCTGAGCACCAGGTCCGCCGCCCGGCGGATCAGCTCTTGGCGAGGAAGTCCTCCGCACCGCCCACGTACTCCGTGTGGCCGGTGGGCACGTCGGCCGTCGCCATCCTCACGATCTCGGCGGCGAACTCCGCCACCGAGTAGAGGCGCCCGGCCTCCTGGCGTCGGGCCTCGATGGCGCCGGGGGTCGCGCGATCCAGCAGCGTCGCGGTGACGGTGCCCTCGATCATGTCGCCCGAGACGACCACGAGGGTGATGCCCTTCTCCTCGAGCTGCGGGATGAGGGCGCGGAGCGCGTCCTCGCCGGCGCGCTTGCTGCGGGCCACGGGCTCGTAGGCGTCCATCGTCTCCACCTTCTCGATGAAGTGTGCCTGGTGGCTGGTGATGAACACCACGCGCGACCCGGCCGGCATGACCTCCGCCGCGGCCGTGAGCATGGCCACCTGCGCGTCGCGGTTGAGCCGGAGGGCGTAGTCCTCCCCCATCGAGGTCTCCATGCCGCCGGAGGCGTTGAGCACCAGCAGGTCCAGCCCGCCGAAGCCGGACACGGCGGCGTCGATCAGGGCTGCCGGCCCTTCCGGAGTGGTCAGGTCAGCTCCCACGGCCACGGCCCTGCCTCCGGCCGCCTCGATGCCGGCGACCACCTTGTTGGCGCGGGGTGCCTTCTGCCGGTAGTTGACCACGACGGCGGCGCCCTGCGCGGCGAGCAGCTGCGCGACGTCGGCGCCGATGCCGCGGGACGACCCGGTGACGATTGCTGTGGTTCCCTCGAGGGTGGCCATGGTGCTCCTTCTGCTCAGAATCAGGGATGGTGCCGGCGGCGCCGGCGGTACTGCTCGTGGTGGGGAGGCGTCAGTGGCCCATGCCGAGGCCGCCGTCGACCGGGATGACCGCACCCGAGATGTACGCGGCAGCGTCGCCGGCCAACCAGGAGACGACGCCGGCCACCTCGTCGGGGGATGCGAAGCGCCCGGCCGGGATGGTGGCGAGGTAGTTCTTGCGGGTCTCCTCGGGCAGTTCGGCCGTCATGTCCGTGTCGATGAAGCCGGGCGCCACCACGTTGGCCGTGATCCCCCGGGAGCCGAGCTCACGCGTCAGGGATCGGGCGATACCGACGAGTCCAGCCTTGGAGGCCGAGTAGTTGATCTGGCCCGGCGCGCCGTAGAGGCCCGTCACGCTCGAGATCAGGATGACGCGGCCTCGCCGGAGGCGGATCATCCCGCGGGACGCCCGCTTGACCACCCGGAACGCACCGGTGAGGTTGGTGTCGATCACATCCGTGAAATCGCTCTCGGTCATGCGCAGGAGCAGGACGTCCCGGGTGATGCCGGCGTTCGCGACGAGCACCTCCACCGGTCCGTGCTCGGCCTCGACCTGTGTGAACGCCGCATCGACCTGCTCCTCGCTCGTCACGTCGGCCCGGACGCCGAGCATTCCCTCGGGCACCTCGCCGCTTCGGTAGGTGATGGCAACCTTGTCGCCGTTGGCTACGAATACCTTTGCGATGGCAAGGCCGATGCCCCGATTGCCCCCGGTGATCAGGACGCTCCGACCGGATCCTGTGGTCTTGCTGTCTGCACCAGGTGCCAAGGGGAAACTCCTCTGTCGGTGGGCCGGCGACGACCCGCGTTGTTCGTTGTCCATCGTTCGTTGTCGACGGTCGCGGAAGCGGTCCGGAGCGCCCATCGGGTGACCGTGGGCGACGTCGGACCGTCCCGCGGCTCCCCGTCAAACTATCCCGACGATCCTATCGGCGCATCCCTCGACTTCGGGAACGGGACCCGGAGTGAGACAATTGAGGGAGTCTTCATGGAGTGTGATGAGCAAGCAATCGAAGCACAACACAGACGTCCACAGCATCTCCGACGCTCGGGAATCCCACACGGACGAGATGCGGTCGCGCATGATCCGGTACACGGTGTCGATGAGCATCCGCCTCGTCTGCTTCGTCCTGATCTTCGTGGTCCCCTACGTGTGGCTGCAGTGGGTCATGATCGCCGGGGCGGTGTTCCTGCCCTACTTCGCCGTGATCGTCGCGAACGGCGGCAGTGACACGAGCAACATCCGGCACAGCGACGCGCTGATCGATCGCGCCCCGGTCCGCGAGATCGAGGCGAAGGTCCTCGACGCCGGCCCGGACGACACCGACACCGTCCTGAGCGGCGAGATCATCGATGATTCCGCGCGGCCCACGCCGCACGGCTCGTCCGCGGCCGGTTCCGGCAGGGCGACGGGTACCGATGGCTGACGACCTCCCGCCGCTCGGAGGACCCGCGGCCGCCCGGACGGCGGGGCCCTCCTTGTTCCCGCCTGCGCAGCAGCCGGCGGGTGAGGGGCCCGTGTGCTCGCGCAAGGGCTGCCGCAGGACCGCCGACCGGCAGCTGCTGTGGAACAACCCGCGTATCCACACGCCCGAGCGCCGCAAGGCCTGGGCGTCGTGTCCGGACCATGTCGCGTGGTTCGAGGAGTACCTCCGCGACCGCGGCCTGTGGAAGGAGACGCTCCCCCTCACCGCCGACCGACCGATGGAGACCCGCTAGGTGTACCGCTTCCTCTTCTCCAGCCGCTGGCTCGGCTGGCTCGCGATGGTGATCGTGCTCGCCGCCGGCTGCGTGGCGCTCGGCCGCTGGCAGCTGGACCGCCGCGAGGCCGTCGTCGAGAACATCCAGCGCATCGAGGCGAACTACGACGCCGCGCCGCAACGCTACGTGCCCGGGGTAAACGGGTTCGACAGCTACGAGCCCGGCCGCGAGTGGACGCCGGTCACCTTCGTCGGGACGTACGACGTCGACCACCAGGTGGTGGTGCGCAACAGGCCGCTGAACGGGCAGCCCGGGTACGAGGTCCTGACGCCCCTGAAGCTCGACGACGGCACGGCCGTGGTGATCGATCGCGGCTGGCTCCCGATCGGCAACGCCGAGGCGGGACGTCCGGACGAGATCCCCGCCCCGCCGCCGGGCCAGGTGGAGGTGACCGCAAGGACGAAGCCGGGCGAACCGGCGGTGAACCGCGGCGCGCCCGAGGGCCAGGTCGCGTCGATCCACCTCCCGGCGCTCGCGGAGCGGGTGGACTACCCGCTGCAGGACGCCGCGTACGGGCTCCTCGCCCTGGAACGGCCGGCGGCCGCGCAGACACCCCTCGCCGCCCCGAAACCCTCGATCGACGAGGGCCCGCACCTGTCCTACTCGATGCAGTGGTTCGCCTTCGGCGTGCTGGCCTTCGTGGGCCTGGGCTACGCGGCCCGACAGCAGCGCAGGAGCGACGCGGAGCAGGACGGGACGGCACCGCAGCGCCCGACCCGGCAACGCCGTCGGCCCTCTGCCGAGGAGGAGGAGGACGCCATCCTCGACGCCCAGGAGATCCGCTAGTCCCGTACGCCTGTCATGGTTCGGGTTCAGGTTCGGGATCCGGCGTGCCGGACGGCCAGCCCAGTGCGGTACGGTCCGCTGCGGGCAGGGACGCGACCACGAGGTCGTAAGAGTCCTCGATCATGTCGCGCACGGTGGCCGCGGGCAGGTCGCCGTCGAGCCGGACGCCGTTCCAGTGCTTCTTGTTGAGGTGCCAGGCGCCCGTGATCTCCGGGTGGGCCGCGCGGAGCTGCACGGCGAGGGCGGGATCGCACTTCAAGGAGATCGACGGCGGGACGGCCTCGACGCCGCTGAGGGCGAAGATCCTCCCGGGCGTCGGCGTCCGCCCCCGCTGCCGGACCCGGACGCGGAACACCGCCGTCCCGGGGCCGAAGGGATAGTCCTCGTAGGCACCGGGGAATGCCAGGCACGAGGTCCTGAGCCAGTCGAAGTCCACGCGACCACCCTAGCGGCTCCTCTCCCGGTGCAAACCGTCGCCCAACCTCGTGCGGGCGGCCGTCCCCGATCGGCGCAGCCCGTCCTCAGCGCGCCAGGACTGCCTCGGCCGTGGCGATGACCGCATCGAACAGCGGAGCGGTGGGAGGCATCACCTGGGTCATCAGGACGATCGCCGTGTCCTCCTGCGGCCAGCTGTACCAGAGCGTCCCCAGCCCGCCGCCCCAGCCGTACCGTCGGCCGAGATCCCCCACGTCCACTCCCACGCCGTAGCCCCAGCCGCCGCCGTTCAAGAAGGCGCGGGCCGAGGGGCCCGACCGTTGCTCGGGGGTGAGCCGGTCGGAGGTCATCGCCTCCGTCAGCGCCGGGGACAGCAGCCCTCCTCCGCCGTCGAGCAGCATCCGGGCGAAGCGGAGGAGATCGCCCGCCGTCGACACGAGTCCGCCCCGGGCATCCGGGAACACCGGCGGTGCCGACCACCGGCTCTGCGGGGCTCCGTCGAAGAGCGCCAGGCCGTCCCCGGTCCGAACGAACGACGGGACGAGGCCGTGCGGTGGGGCCACGAACCCGGTGTCCTGCATCGCGAGCGGTCCGAACAGGCGCTCGCGCATCAGGTCATCGAGGGAGCAGCCGGCCGCGCGGGCGAGGACCACCCCGAGCAGCGCGTAGGCCAGCTCGTAGCGCCATACCGTGCCCGGCTGCTCGAGCAGCGGCAATGCCGCGAGGCGCGCCACCCAGTCGTCAGGCGCAGGCATCCCGGCAGGGTCGGGAGGTCCGAACCCCAGGCCCGCTGCCGCGGCTGCCTCGGCGGCCGGGCACTCGCCCTCGACCACGAACCCGATTCCCATGCGCATCGTCAGCAGGTCCTCGACGGTGACGGGGCGTCGTGCCGGCACGGTGTCGTCGAGCGGACCATCGAGCCGGCGGAGGATGCGCCGCCCGGTCAGTTCCGAGACGTACTCCTCGACGGCGTCGTCGAGTGCCAAGACCCCCTCCTGGACGAGGAGGAGCGTGACGGCCGCGACCATCGGCTTCGTGTTGGAACTGATGCGCATCACCGCGTCCACCGGCATGGCGCCGGTGCCATCGGGCTCGGTGGTCCCGACGGCGCCCATGGACACGTCCGTGCCCTGCAGGACGCCGACGACGGCACCGGGGACCTCGTCCCCCACCCATGGTCGGATGGTCCGGATCAGCTGCTCGGCATCCACGGACGAAGCGTAGCAGTGGCCATGCGGGCGCCGCAGGCCCCGCTGAGCGGCGGCGCGGCAGGGGCGGAGGTCAGGCCAGGGTGACCAGCTCCAGGTAGTCGGAGTTCCACAGGTCCTCGACGCCGTCGGGCAGCAGGACCACGCGCTCGGGGTCGAGGGCGTCCACGGCTCCCTCGTCGTGGCTGACCATGACCACCGCGCCGCTGTAGTTCTTGAGGGCGCCCAGGATCTCCGCACGGCTCGCCGGGTCCAGGTTGTTCGTCGGCTCGTCGAGGAGCAGCACGTTCGCCGAGGACGCGACGATGGTGGCGAGCGCCAGGCGGGTCTTCTCACCGCCGGACAGGACCCCGGCGGGCTTGTCGACGTCGTCGCCCGAGAACAGGAACGATCCGAGGATGCCGCGTACCTCGGCGTCCTGCATGTCGGGTGCGGACGACTTCATGTTCTCCAGCACCGAGCGTTCCGTGTCCAGCGTCTCGTGCTCCTGCGCGTAGTACCCGACCTTCAGCCCGTGGCCGGCGATGACCTTGCCCGTGTCGGGCTTGTCCACGCCGGCGAGCATGCGCAGCAGCGTGGTCTTGCCCGCACCGTTGAGGCCGAGGATCACCACCTTGGAACCGCGGTCGATCGCGAGGTCCACGTCGGTGAAGATCTCCAGCGACCCGTAGGACTTGCTGAGGCCCTCCGCCGTCATGGGCGTCTTGCCGCACGGCGAGGGTTCGGGGAAGCGCAGGGCCGCCACGCGGTCGGAGGCGCGCACGGCGTCGAGGCCGCCGAGCAGGCGCTCGGCCCGCTTGGCCATGTTCTGGGCTGCGACCGCCTTGGAGGCCTTGGCGCGCATCTTGTTGGCCTGGTCCATGAGGACCTGCGCCTTCTTCTCCGCGTTGGCGCGTTCGCGCTTACGGGCGCGCTCATCGGTCTCACGCTGGAGCTGGTAGCGCTTCCAGCCCATGTTGTAGATGTCGATCGTGGCGCGGTTGGCGTCGAGCTGGAACACCTTGTTGACGGTCGCCTCGAGCAGTTCGACGTCGTGGCTGATGACGATCAGGCCGCCCTGGTGGTTCTTCAGGAAGTCGCGCAACCAAGCGATGGAGTCGGCGTCGAGGTGGTTGGTGGGCTCGTCGAGGAGCATGGTCTCGGCGCCGGAGAACAGGATGCGGGCCAGCTCCACGCGGCGGCGCTGGCCTCCGGAGAGCGTCTTCAGGGGCTGGTTCAGGATGCGCTCGGGCAGCGCGAGGTTCGAGGAGATGGACGCTGCCTCGGCCTCCGCCGCGTAGCCGCCGCCAGCGAGGAACGCGGACTCGATGCGGTCGTAGCGGGCCATCGCCTTGTTGCGCACCGAGGTCTTATCGCTGGCCATGTCCTCGTGCGCCTGGCGCAGCTCACCGACGACGGCGTCGAGGTTGCGGGCGGAGAGGATGCGGTCGCGGGCGAGCTGCTCCATGTTCGGGGTGCGCGGGTCCTGGGGCAGGTAGCCGATCTCGCCGGAGCGGGAGACCGTGCCGCCGGCCGGCAGCGACTCGCCGGCCAGCACCTTCGTGAGGGTCGTCTTGCCGGCGCCGTTGCGGCCCACGAGCCCGATCTTGTCGCCCTTGTCCACCCTGAAGGACACCTGATCCATGAGCAGGCGGGCTCCGGCGCGGAGCTCCAGGTTCGAGACGCTGATCATGGTGGGGCCTTTCGATGGTGCCGGACACGGCGTTTGTTGTAGGAATCCCACAAGGGAGTCCCTGATGACCGGCGCTAGTCTCGGTACAGAAGCAGTTGCGGCTGGAGGAAATCGACATATCACCGGAATAGCCGGTGCGACTCCCGCCGCCTGGAGGAGGATGTGCCATGCAGCCAGCTGCGAGAACCGCTGCCGGACCGGCCGGCTCGGGCCGACCGACGTCCCGCCGGCGGTGGGACACCACCGATCTCTCGCTGGTCGCTGTCTTCGCCGCCCTCATCGCCGCCCTGGCAATCCTACCCGGTATCCCGGTCGGCCCGCTCGGGGTGCCCATCACCCTGCAGACGCTCGGGGTCATGCTCGCCGGGATCGTCCTCGGACCTGCGCGCGGAACGGCGGCCGTCCTGCTCTACCTCGCCGCCGGGCTGATCGGCCTGCCGGTGTTCAGCGGGTTCACCGGAGGCTTCGGCGTGCTCGCCGGCCCGTCGGCCGGGTACCTCGTGGCGTTCCCGCTCGCCGCCCTCGTCGCGGGCCTCCTGGCCGTCGCGGTCCTCCGCAGGACGCGACGCTTCCGCACGGCGCTGCTGTTCCTCGCGTGCCTGACCGCCAGCCTCCTGACGGTCCACCCGATCGGTATCGCGGGACTGGTCGTCAACGCGGGCCTGCCCCTGCGGGATGCCGTCCTCGTCGACGCCGCCTACCTTCCCGGGGACGTCCTCAAGAACCTGCTCGCCGCGGTGCTCGCCGTGTCCGTCCACCGCGCCTTCCCGCGCCTGCTCGCCGGGAGGCGCAGGAACGCGTGATCGAGTTCGACGGCGCGAGCGTCCGCACCGACGACGGCCGTACGCTGCTCCATCCGCTCACGCTGTCGCTCTCCGAGCGCCGGATCTCGGTGATCGGCGCCAACGGCTCCGGCAAGTCGACCCTCCTGCGCCTCGTCAACGGCCTCCTCGTCCCGTCCGCCGGATCGGTCGCGGTCTTCGGCCGCGACACCCGGACCGAGGGGCACGCCGTCCGCCGCAGCGTCGGTTTCGTGTTCACCGATCCCCTCTCCCAGCTCGTCATGCCGACGGGGCGTGAGGACGTGGAACTGTCCCTGCGGTCCCGGAAGCTGACGGCGGCGGACCGTCGGCGTCAGGGCGAGGCCGTCCTGCGGCGGTTCGGGATGGACCACCTCGCCGACCGCAGCATCTATGACCTCTCGGGCGGTGAACGGCAGATCCTCGCCCTCGCCGTCGTCCTCGCCGTGGAGCCACGCGTGCTGGTCGCCGACGAACCGACGACGCTGCTGGATCTCCGCAACGACGCCCGGGTGCGCTCGCTCATCAGCGGCCTCGATCAGCAGGTCGTGTTCACGACGCACAATCTCGACTTCGCACTCGAGAGCGACCGCACGCTCGTGATCGACGGCGGCAGGATCGTGTTCGATGGGCCCCCGCCCGCGGCCGTCGCCAGGTACCGGGAGATCGCCGCGGCCGGGATCGGTGGGACATGAGGGGTTTCGGCAGCACGCTCGGGCTCTACCAGCCCGGTTCCGGTTTCCTGTACCGGACGCCGCTGTCGGTGAAGGCCATCGTGTCCCTGGCG
Source organism: Arthrobacter sp. MDT2-16 (assembly GCF_054510925.1). Lineage (NCBI taxonomy): Bacteria > Bacillati > Actinomycetota > Actinomycetes > Micrococcales > Micrococcaceae > Arthrobacter > Arthrobacter sp. MDT2-16. The sequence continues at coordinate 89,320 of NZ_JBTNDP010000002.1, read as the reverse complement.
TGCGCCGTCGTCGTGGTCACCTGGCGGTCACCGGCGACCAGCGCCGTCGCGCTCGTGCTCTCCGTGGGTGCCCTGCTGATCGGCGCCCACCGCACACCCGTGCGCGTCCTGCGGATGCTGCTGCCCGCGGCACCGGTGCTCGTCATCCTCGCGCTCTACCAGGGCCTGTCCCAGGGGTGGCCGCAGGCGTTCGCGGTGGTGGGCGGCATCACGGCCTGCCTGCTCGCGGCGCGGGCCGTGACACTGACGACACCCCTGCAGGACCTGCTCGACGGCGCGGCGCAACTGGCACGGCCGTTCCGCGTCGTGGGCGCGGATCCGGAGCGATTCGCCCTGGCGCTGTCCATCATGCTGCGGAGCATCCCCTACCTCGCGGGACTGTTCGTCGACGTCCGCGACGCGGCCCGGGCGCGCGGACTCGACCGGAATCCACGCGTCGCGGTCACGCCGCTCGTCGTCGGTGCCGTGGCCTACGCGCACCGCACGGGTGAGGCCCTCGCGGCGCGTGGCCTGGGCGACGGCGCCGCCGACGATGCCGCCGACGATGCCGCCGACGATGCCTCGGACCGGTCGGGCCCCCACGCCGACTGAGCGGGCGCCGGGACTCGACCGGCGTCCGGATGGCCCCAGGGGTGGTCGGATGCATCGCCACCCGGTACTCCGCCTACGTCTCCTCGGCGCCCCACCGTCCGAGCGCGACGATCGCCTCGCGCAGTGCGAACCCGCGATCGGTCAGTGCGTAAGCCCGGGTGTTGTGCCGGAGGGGCAGGCGGGCCAGTACGCCGGCCGCCTCGAGTTCCCGCAGGCGGATCGCGAGCATGTTGGTCGGCACCCCGAGGTCGCGCTGCAGATCACCGTAGCGCTGCGGCCCGTCGAGCAGCCGCTCCACGATGAGCAGCGCCCACCGGCTCCCGACGACGTCCAGGGCCGCGGCGAGGTCGCTCACGCAGTCTGATCGGCGTCCGGCTTCATCCAGAACGGCGAGTAGTGGTAGCCGTCGGGGTCGTCGAACTGGCGCTGGTACATGAAGGGGTAGTCATCGGTGTCACCGATGCGCCCGCCGGCGGCACCGGCGCGCTCGAGGAGCTCGTCGACCGCGTCGCGGCTGCCGAGGTCGAAGGAGACCGTGACCTTCGAGGGCGTGCGGGGCCCGCCGACCAGCTCCTCGACGCCGCCGACACCCGCGTACATCTCACGGCTGCCGAGCATGACGTACTGGCCGGGCGCGATCGCGAAGCACGACACGTTGTGATCGGACATCGACCTGCGGGGCGAGGGGTAGAAGGGTAGAACATACGTATGACACCGACTCCCCTGGTCCTGGGCCCCATACTGCGGTACGTCGACGAGACCTCGGCGAGTATCTGGGTGGAGGCCGGCACCGCCGCACGCGTCGTCGTCCGGGCCGCCCAGCGAGCCTGGGAAGCACGCACGTTCGCGGTCCACGGGCACCATTACGCGCTCGTCGAGGTGGACGGGCTCGAGCCGGGAAGCGTCACCCCGTACGCGGTGGAGATCGACGGACACCAGGTCTGGCCGGACCCGGGATCGGTCCCCGAGTTCCCGCCGTCGAGCATTGCGACACGCACCCCGGGAAGGCCCCTGCGACTGGTCTTCGGGTCCTGCCGCACGAGCGTCCCCCACACCAGGGAGGGCAACCGGACCCACGGGGTCGATGCCTTGCGTGCGTACGCGATCAACCGTATGAAGGACGACGGTTCACCGCGGCCGGACCTGATTCTCTTCCTCGGCGACCAGGTGTACGCCGATTCCACCAGTGAGGAGATGCAGCAGTTCATCCGCGGGCGGAGGGACATCGAGGAGGAGCCGGGCGCCGAGCTGAAGGACTACGAGGAGTACGCCCACCTCTACAACCTGGCCTGGTCCGACAGTGCCAACCGCTGGTTGCTGTCCACCCTTCCCAGTGCCATGATCTTCGACGACCACGACATCCGCGACGACTGGAACGCCTCCGCCTCCTGGAAGCGGGAGATGGAGGCCACCTCCTGGTGGCAGGACCGGATCGTCGCGGGTCTGGCGTCGTACTGGGTGTACCAGCACCTCGGCAACCTGTCACCGGACCAGCGCGCCGAGGACCGCTTGTGGCAACGGATCGTCGACCATCACGGCGCCGCCGAGCTCGACCTCAGCGAGGAACTCGACGCCTTCGCCGACCGGGCGGACAAGGACCCGGCCAGCTACCGCTGGAGCTACTGCCGCGACTTCGACGACACGCGCCTGGTCGTGGTCGACTCCCGCGTATCCCGCGTGCTGACACCCGATGCGCGGGCCCTGCTCAGTAGGGAGGAGACGGCGTGGCTGGATTCCAGGATGGTGGGCGGATTCCGGCACCTGCTGGTGGGCACCTCGCTGCCGTTCCTCCTGCCGCTGGGACTGCACCACATCGAGTCGTGGGACGAGGCCCTCGCACAGGGTGCGTGGGGTGCGCGGGGCGCCCGGCTGGGTGAGAAGCTGCGGCAGGGCATGGATCTCGAACACTGGGCCGCCTTCCAGACCAGCTTCCGCGCCGTGGCCCTCATGGCGACGGACGTGGCGGACGGCAACCGGGGGCCGGCACCGGAGACGGTGACGTTCCTGTCGGGAGACGTGCACTTCTCGTACGTCGCGGAGGTGGACAGGACGTCCGGCAGCCGTATCCTGCAGGTGGTCTGCTCCCCCATCCGCAATCCGCTGCCGCGGCTCCTGCGCTCCTCCACCGCCATCCTCTCCTACGCCGTGGCCGCACCTTTCGGGGCCCTCCTGGCGCACTCCGGGAGAGTTCCCGATCCACCGTTCCGCTGGCGGAACATCAGGGGACCGTGGTTCGACAACAACCTCGCGTCGCTCGAGGACACCGCGGACGGGCTCACGCTGTCGTGGCAGTCGGGAGCGGTGGACGGTGACCAATATCTCCACCCCCGGCTCAGGGAGGTTGCCGCCATGACAGTGCCGAAGCGGAGGTCCAGCGATGTGCCGGGAGGGGAAGCTGTGCCCGAGGCAGCGCTCGCGACGTCCGAGGGCATTCGGGCACGGAGAGGACGGCGACAGTAGGAAACGCCTCCAGCGCCGTGTCCCCGGTTCCCGTAACCGGAGATGAATGTGTCAGCTGCGGGTAGGCAGGTCGTCTGCCCGGACCAGTGCCTGTAGCGTCTCGGCGTTCCGCACCGCGTTGCCGCCGCCGTCGTTGTTGAAGTAGACATACGCGTCCCGGCCGGCGCCGTGCCATTCCAGGATCCGGTCCGCCCACCAGCGCAGGTCCGCGTCCGAGTACGAGCCCGCGTAGAGATGCTCGTGGTCCGGTCCGTGCAGCCGCACGTACACGAACGGTGCCGTCGCCCTCAGGATGCACGGCAGCCCGGCGCCGCTCATCACGCAGTAGGCGGCCCCATGTCGCCCGAGCAGGCTGTAGACGGTGTCGTCGTCCCAGCTCGGATGGCGGAACTCCACCGCTACACGGATCCATCCCGGCACGCACGACAGGAAGTACTCGAGGCGGGCGTCGTCCCGCTCCATCGCCGGCGGGAGTTGGACGAGCAGGACGGCTCGTCGGTCGCCCAGCTCATGCCAACAGTGCGCGATTCGCTCGATCCAGACCTCCGGCGCGTACAGCTTCTTGCCGTGGGTCAGCCCGCGCGGCGCCTTCACGGACAGCGCGAATCCGGAGGGAAGGCGGCGCTGCCACCCGGCGAAGGTCGTATCGCGCGGCCAGCGGTAGAAACTGGCGTTCAGCTCCACCGTGTCGAAGCGTGCCGCGTAATGGTCCAGTCGCTTCGCCGGCGCGGTTCCCTGCGGGTAACAGACGCCGTTCCAGTGGTCATAACTCCATCCGGAGGTGCCGATGCGGATTTCGCTCACCCTTGCCACACTACTCATGCGTCCCGCACTCCCAGCATCAGGTGCTCCGACGACGTGGCACGATCAGCTGGTCCGGCCGTAGCCGATCGGAGGCGTCACGGATTGCCTCCTGGGCTCATACCCGGAAGGGCGGCCCCGGCACATGCCGGAACCGCCCTCAACCGTGGCTCGTCCTCAGATGTTGAATCCGAGGGCGCGCATCTGGTCGCGGCCGTCCTCGGTGATCCGCTCGGGACCCCACGGCGGCATCCACACCCAGTTGAGGCGCCACTCGTCCACGACACCGTCCAGCGCCTGGCCCACCTGCTCCTCGAGCACGTCGGTCAGGGGACAGGCGGCGGTGGTGAGGGTCATGTCGATCAGGAGGGCGCCGTCCTCCGCGTAGTTCAGGCCGTACAGGAGCCCGAGGTCGACGATGTTGACGCCGAGCTCCGGGTCGATCACGTCCCGCAGCGCCTCTTCGATGTCATCCAGGGCGGTCTGCGCCTGCTGCACATCACTCATCCGACTGTTCCTTTCAGGCGATGTATCCGCGATATTCGGGTGCCCGGTACGCGCGCGTGCCGGGCGGGGAGGAAGTCCTACGCTTCGACCGCGGCCTGGGCCGTGAACCGATCGTAGCCCTCTTCCTCGAGGCGGTCCGCGAGTTCCGGTCCGCCCTCCTCGGCGATGCGGCCGGCGACGAACACGTGCACGAAGTCCGGCTTGATGTAGCGCAGGATGCGCGTGTAGTGCGTGATGAGCAGCGTGCCCATCTCGCCCTTGGAGTGCTCGCGATTGACGCCCTCCGAGACGACCTTCAGGGCGTCGACGTCGAGGCCGGAATCGGTTTCGTCGAGGATGGCGAACTTGGGGCGGAACAGCTCGAGCTGGAGGATCTCCACGCGCTTCTTCTCGCCGCCGGAGAAGCCCTCGTTGACGTTGCGCTGGGCGAAGTCCGCGTCGATGCGCAGCTGGGCCATGGCGGTCTTGACGTCCTTGGTCCAGTGGCGGAGGCTGGGCGCCTCGCCGTCGAGCGCGGTCTTCGCCGTGCGCAGGAAGTTCGTCATCGTCACGCCGGGTACCTCGACCGGGTACTGCATCGCGAGGAAAAGCCCCGCACGGGCACGCTCGTCGACGCTCATGGACAGGACGTCCTCGCCGTCGAGGGTGATGGAGCCGCTGTCGACCTTGTAGCGGGGGTGGCCGGCGATGGTCGACGCGAGGGTCGACTTGCCGGAGCCGTTGGGTCCCATGATCGCGTGGGTCTCGCCGGTGTTGATGGTCAGCGTGACGCCGCGGAGGATGGGGACGTTGCCCTGCTCCGTGTCGATGCTGACGTACAGATCCTTGATTTCAAGGGTGGACATGTGTTCTCCTTCGCCTGCTGTGCAGGAAGAGTGCGGGAAGTGGAGGGTCGGCCTCAGCCGAACTGCGGGGCGGGTGCTCCGTTGGTGACCGTCGCGACGTCCACGTAGACGTGACCGTCGTGGATCTCGAGGGCGAACACCGGCACGGGGTCGTACGCCGGCAGCTGCAGCGGGGCGCCGCTGCGCAGGTCGAACTGGGAGCCGTGGCCCCAGCACTCGATGGCGCACCCCTCGACGTCGCCCTCGGAGAGGGAGATGTCCGCGTGGGAGCACGTGTCACCCAGCGCGTGGATCTCGCCGTCGGAGTCACGGACGACCACCACGGGGTAGTCGTCAATCAGCACGCGCAGCGCCTGCCTGACCTGGATGTCGTCGACGTCGCAGATCAGCTCGCCGCGGGGTGCATCCGCCATCAGAGGTTGCCTGCCGCGAGCTCGCGCTCGACCGAGGCGGACAGGCGCTCCTCGAGGGCGGGGACCTTGATCTGCTGGATGACCTCCGTGAGGAAACCGCGGACCACGAGGCGGCGTGCTGCCTTCTCGGGGATACCGCGGGCCATCAGGTAGAACAGGTGCTCGTCGTCGAACCGGCCCGTGGCGCTGGCATGGCCGGCGCCCTCGATCAGGCCCGTCTCGATCTCGAGGTTCGGCACCGAGTCCGAGCGCGCGCCGTCCGTGAGGATCAGGTTGCGGTTGGTCTCGTAGGTGTCGGTACCCTCGGCCGCCTTGCGGATCAGGACGTCGCCTACCCACACGGTGTGCGCGTCCTGGCCCTGCAGCGCACCCTTATAAGTGACGCGGGACTTGCAGTTGGGGACGGCGTGGTCCACGAGGAGGCGCTGTTCCAGGTGCTGTCCGGCATCCGCGAAGTACAGCCCGTACATCTCGACCTCCGCGCCGGTCGCGGTGAAGATCGACGACGGCGTGAGGCGCACGAGGTCGCCGCCGAGGCTGACGACGACGTGCTTGTAGCGTGCGTCGCGTCCCACCTTCGCCTGCTGCGAGGACACGTGCACGGCGTCGTCGTCCCACTCCTGGACGCTGACGACCGTCAGTTCCGCGCCGTCGCCGACGGCGATCTCGATGTTCTGGGCGAGCGTGGCGGAACCCGAGTGGTCCAGCACGACGACGGCCTTCGAGAACGGCTCCGCGCTGATGAGGAGGTGCTGCGCCGCGGCGTCGGACGACGACCCCGTGACGCTGACCATGACCTCGCCGTCGGCGACCGTCTCCCGGGGGATGGTGATGACGGTGGCCTCGGCGAAGGCGTTCCAGGCCGCGGCGGAGACGCGGTCCTCGGGCGTCGCGGTCGAGCCGAGACGCGCGTCGCCGCGGCCGACGGTCTCCACGGTCACATTGCCGGCGCCGCCGACCGCGACGGCGGGGGCCGCACCGGTGAGCGCGTCGGTGTGCAGGCCGCGGAGGCGCTTGAGCGGTGTGAACCGCCAGTCCTCCTCGAGACCGGTCAGCGCCGGGAAGTCGGCGAGGTCGAAGGACCGGCGACGCTCCCCGCGGGAGGCCTCGGGGACCACCGGCGCGTTGCCGTGGCTGTGCTTCTTGAAGCCGAGCTGCTCGACCCCGTCGTCACCCCCGGGCAGGCTCTCGCCCTCCTCGGTGAAGCCGTCGATGACGGCGCGGGTGTCCACGGTGCCGGAGGGAGCACCTATGCGTGCCTTGTCGGCAGAACGTCCGAGTTCGGTCCGCTCTCCGTCGGAGGTGGTATCGGGTGAGATCTGGGTGGTATCAGCCATCGCTAGCCCACGGCCCCTTCCATCTGCAGTTCGATCAGCCGGTTCAGCTCGAGCGCGTACTCCATCGGCAGTTCCCGGGCGATCGGCTCGATGAAGCCGCGCACGATCATGGCCATGGCCTCGTCCTCGGGCAGTCCGCGGGACATCAGGTAGAACAGCTGCTCCTCGCTCACGCGGGAGACCGTGGCCTCGTGGCCCATGGTGACGTCGTCCTCGCGGATGTCCACATAGGGGTACGTGTCGGAGCGCGAGATCGTGTCCACCAGGAGGGCATCGCAGCGCACCGTGTTCGCAGAGTGTGTGGCACCGTCGCGAACCTGGACGAGGCCGCGGTAGGCCGCCCGCCCGCCGCCACGCGCCACGGACTTCGAGATGATCGAGGACTTGGTGTTCGGCGCGATGTGCACCATCTTCGAGCCGGTGTCCTGGTGCTGTCCCTCACCCGCGAAGGCGATGGAGAGGGTCTCGCCCTTGGCGTGCTCGCCGACAAGGTAGACGGCCGGGTACTTCATGGTGACCTTCGAACCGATGTTGCCGTCGATCCACTCCATGGTGGCACCCTCGTGCGCGATCGCACGCTTGGTGACGAGGTTGTACACGTTGTTCGACCAGTTCTGGATGGTGGTGTACCGGACGCGCGCGCCCTTCTTCACCACGATCTCCACGACGGCCGAGTGCAGGGAGTCCGAGGTGTAGATCGGGGCGGTGCAGCCCTCGATGTAGTGCACGTAGGAGTCCTCGTCCGCGATGATCAGCGTGCGCTCGAACTGACCCATGTTCTCGGTGTTGATGCGGAAGTAGGCCTGCAGGGGGATCTCCACGTGGACGCCCTTCGGGACGTAGACGAAGGACCCGCCGGACCAGACGGCCGTGTTCAGCGAGGCGAACTTGTTGTCGCCGACCGGGATGATCGTGCCGAAGTACTCCTTGAAGATCTCCGGGTGCTCGCGGAGCGCGGTGTCGGTGTCGAGGAAGATGACGCCCTGGCGCTCGAGGTCCTCGCGGAGCTGGTGGTACACCACCTCGGACTCGTACTGGGCCGCGACGCCGGACACGAGGCGTGCGCGCTCGGCCTCGGGGATGCCGAGCTTCTCGTACGTGGTGCGGATGTCCTCGGGGAGGTCCTCCCACGTGTTGGCCTGCTTCTCCGTGGAGCGCACGAAGTACTTGATGTTGTCGAAGTCGATCCCCGAGAGGTCGGCACCCCAGGCGGGCATGGGCTTCCGGTCGAAGTACTTCAGGCCCTTGAGGCGGAGGTCGAGCATCCACTCGGGCTCGTTCTTCTTGGCGGAGATGTCGCGGACGACCTCCTCGCTCAGGCCGCGGCGCGCATTGTCGCTCGCCTCGTTCTTATCGGCCCAGCCGTACTGGTAGGTACCGATGCCCTCGAGCTCCGGGTTCTTCTCCAGGATGTCGCTGATCACCGACTCCGGCACTGCCGACGCGACTGGCTTGCGGTCTACTTGATCCGTCATCATGACCTTTCTTGCTGATGGATGGATAGCGTTGCTGGGCTGCTGGGCGACGCCGCTGCGGGGTCCACCGCGGTGGAGCCTGCGGCGTCGGGGGCACCCGGTGCGGGCACCGCCGTCGTCCGTCCCAGGGGAATGTGGGTGGTGCAGACGTGTCCGCCCGCGGCGAGCGTGGACAGGCGTCGCACGTCGACGTCGAGCAGACGCGCGAAGACGCCGGTCTCCTGCTCGCAGAAGGCGGGGAAGGCCGAGGCGAGCCCCTGGATCGGGCAGTGGCCCTGGCACAGCTGCACACTGAGCATGACCGGGCGTCCGGCGGGACCGCCTCGCGCGCCGCGGACCTGCGGCAGGCCCACGGTCTTGGTGGACCCGACGAAGCCGTCGGCGGTCAGGGCGCCGGCGAGGGCGCGGGCGCGGGCCTCGAGATCGGGACCGGCAGCCTCGACGATGGGGCGGTAGCGCTCCTCCATGCCGGAGAACCGCGTCCGTGCGAATTCCTCGATGGCCTCGGGACCCGCGGCGGCTCCGAGCTGCGCCAGGGCGGCGGTCGCGATGTCCAGGTAGTCGTTGCCCATCTTGGCCTGGCCGCGCTGGCTGAGGACGTACCGCCGGGCGGGCCGCCCGGCGCCGGAGGCGGAGGTGCGGGCGCGCTTGACCTCGATCAGGCCGTCCTGGGCCAGGGCATCGAGGTGGCGGCGCATGGCGGCGGGCGTGAAGCCGAGTCCGTCACCGAGTTCGGCGGCGCTCACGGGGCCGCGTTCCAGCACGGCGGACAGGACGCGGTCGCGCGTGCGCTCGTCGGGATCGGGCGACACGATCTGTGCCGTGCGGTCGGTCGGGTACGGCACTGTCACAGTCCACTCCTCCCGTCGGCGTCAAAATACACAACATAAGCATGACCTAATGTATTCCGCTCCACCACTTAGGCGAGGCTACCCATCGGCAGCCCCTCGGCCATTACTACCTGCCGTAGAATAAGGGGGTGCCGACACCTCCCCCCGCCCTGACGATCGACGGTCTGATCAAGGATTTCGGTCCCGTCGGTGCCCTCGACGGACGGATGGTGCGCGTGCTCGAGGGGGTCAGCCTCCAGGCCGTCCACGGCGCCGTGACGGTCCTGCTCGGTGCCAACGGCGCCGGCAAGACGACGACGCTCGAATGCGCCCAGGGACTGCAGCGTGCCGACGGAGGCGTGGTGCGCCTCCTCGGCCAGGATCCGTACCGGGCGACACCGGAGCTCCGCGCGCGGGTGGGCGTGATGCTGCAGGACGGAGGGCTCCCCCCGTCCGTGCGCCCGCTGGCCCTGCTGCATCATGTGGCGTCCATGTACGGTTCCCCGCTGCCCGTCGACGCCCTGGCCGAGCGCCTCGGCCTGGACGAGTTCGGCGCGGTGTCCATCCGCAGGCTCTCCGGCGGGCAGAAGCAGCGCCTCGCGCTCGCCTGCGCCCTCGTGGGACGGCCAGAGGTGGTGTTCCTCGACGAGCCGAGCGCGGGCCTCGACCCCCAGTCGCGCACCATCGTGTTCGACCTCATCCGGGAACTGCGCGCGGACGGGCTCGCCGTCATCCTGACCACGCACCTGCTCGACGACGCCCAGAGGCTCGCCGACTACGTCTACATCCTCGAGGGAGGCCGGACCGTCGCCGAGGGCACCGTGGCGGACCTGACCGCCGACAAGGACGCCGACGGCATGCGTGAGCTGCGCTTCGAGACCGTGCCCGGACTCACGCTCCCGCCGGAGCTCCTCCCCCACCTGCACCAGCGCGAGGACGAGCCCGGACGGTACGTCCTCCGGGGGGCCCTCACGGCCTCCGACGTCGCGCACCTGGCCCAGTGGTGGGACGCGCGCGGCGTGATGCCCACGGCCATCTCCATGGCTCCCCGCTCTCTCGAGGACGTCTTCCTCGACATCTCCGGACGGAGTATCCGATGACCCCGGCCGCGACCCCTGCCCGCACCCCCGGGACCGCGGCGGCGCTGCCGGTCCGCGTGCTGCGCCACGGCGGCTACGAGGCGCTGGCGATGCTCCGCAACGGCGAGCAGCTCGTACTGGCGATCGTCCTGCCGCTGCTGGCGCTGACCGCCCTGGTCATCACGCCGCTGCTCGACGCCTACGGCCCCAGCCGTGTCGACATCGCCGCACCGGGCATCCTCGCCCTCTGCACCATGTCCACCGCCTTCACGGGACAGGGGATCGCGACCGGCTTCGACCGGCGGTACGGGGTGCTGCGCTTCCTCTCGACGACGCCGCTCGGGCGGTCCGGGCTGATCCTCGGCAAGGCGGTGGCGGTGGCCGCCGTCCTCGCCGTCCAGCTCGTGGTGATCGGTGGCGCGGCCGTGCTTCTGGGCTGGTTGCCCCGCGCCGAGGGTCTGCTGCCCGCGGCGCTCCTGCTGCTCATCGGCTCCGCCGCGTTCACGGCCCTCGGCTTGCTGGTCGCGGGGACGCTGCGGCCCGAGGCCACCCTCGCCGTCACCAATCTCGTGTGGATCCTGCTCGCTGCTGCGGGCGGGGTCATCATCCCGGCGGCGAGCCTGCCCGCCGCCGCGGAGCCGTTCGTCGCCGTCCTCCCGTCCGCCGCCCTCGGCGACGGGCTGAGGAGTGCGCTGGCGGACGGCGTCCTCGATCCCATCGCGTGCCTGGTGCTCCTCGCCTGGGCCGCCCTCGCCGGACTGGCGGTCATCCGCTGGTTCAAATGGAGCTGATCCCGTGACCCTCCCCCTGCCCTCGCCGTCCCGACTGCGGGACGCCCTTCCCCGCACCACGACGCCGGTGGTGCGCCGGCTGGCGGTCGCCTCCCTGGTCTCGCAGATCGCCATCGTGGTCACCGGCGGCGCCGTCCGGCTCACCGCCTCGGGACTGGGGTGCCCCGAGTGGCCGCGCTGCACCGCCGACTCGATCGTCACCACGCCGGAGATGGGCTTCCACGGTGTGGTGGAGTTCGGCAACAGGCTCCTGACCTTCGTGCTGGTGATCATCGCCGTCGCGATGATCGTCGCCGTCCTCGGGATGCGGCGGGACCGCAAGGACCTCTTCCGCCTGTCCGTCGCGCTCTTCCTGGGCATCCCCGCGCAGGCCGTCATCGGCGGCATCACGGTCTGGACGGACCTCAACCCCTGGGTCGTGGGACTCCACTTCATCGTCTCCATGGTCCTGGTGGCCTTGGCGACCGTGCTGGTCAACCGTGCACGGCTCACCACCGAGCAGTACCGGGAGCAGCGCGCGCCGGCCGCCCCGCCGCTGCTGCGCCGACTGCTCGTCGCCGCGACGGTCCTGACGTCGATCGCGGCGCTCCTGGGCGTGGTCGTGACCGGGTCCGGCCCCCACGCCGGTGACCATGGCGCTGCCCGGAACGGGCTCGATGCGCTCCTCGTCACGCGGCTCCACGCACTCCCGGTGTACCTGCTGGTGGCCACGGTGGCCCTCGCCGTCGTCGTCGCCTACCGCAGCGGAGTGCACGCGAAGCTGCGCAAGGCCCTCATGATGCTCGCCGTCGTCGTGCTGGTCCAGGGCGCCATCGGGTACACCCAGCACTTCCTGCACCTCCCCGTCGTCCTCGTGGCGCTGCACATGCTCGGGGCATCCCTGCTGATGGCCGCCGCGGTCCACGCGCAGTACACCGGGACCACCGCGAAGCCGCTGCCGGGCACCGCCGATGCGCGGGTGCCGCAGGCCGTCGCCTGACCTGTCCGGCGACCGCCTGCGGCCGGTCGGCTGCGCGTGAGCACCGCGTGGTCGCCGTTCCGGGTCTCGGCTCCTGCGGCGCTGCCGTGCCCCGACGCCGGGGCATCCGTCGATGACATGGAGCGACGGCGGGGCTGCGGCCGTCGATCGACGCGCCCTCAGTCGTCCTCGAACTCCGCCTCGAGCAGATCGAGGAGGCGCCCGAGCTCGCGCAGCTCCGAGCCGGGACTCGGCAGCAGGGGCGGGCGGGGATCTCCCGCGGCGATGCCGCAGGCACGGGCGAGCAGGTGCAGCCCGCTGATCTTGCGCAGGCCCGCCACATGGTCCACGAGGGGGACGAGGACGCGCCGCACGCGGTCGATCTCGGAGCGGTTCCCGGCGACGACGGCGGCACGCAGACGCGCGTAGTACGCCGGCAGGAGCGCGGCCGGGCCGCTGTGCCAGGCATCGGCGGCGACCTCCCCCGTCATCATGAGCGCGTCCCCGCTGACGCCATGGCTGAAGCCGTCCGGCACGAGCGCCGCGAGCTCGGCGTGCCGGGCGTTGAAGGTCGCAGCGTCGGAGGCCGTGTCCTTGAACGCGACGACCTGCGGCAGGGCGGACAGCTCCGCGACCACCTGCAGCGAGTAGTCGAACTGCGTGGTGCCCGGGTTGTTGTACAGGCAGATCGGCAGATCTGTCACGGAACACACGGCGCGCACCTGCGCCAGGACCTCGTCGTCGGTCAGGGGGACGTAGGACACCGGCGAGAGCACGAGCCCCGCGGCGCCGGCCGCCTGGGCGTCGGCGGCGGCATCCAACACTTCGCGTGTTCCCACGGAACTGATCCCGACGGCCATGGGCAGCCGCCCGTCGACCGCTTCAATGGACGTCCTGGCGACGAGGGATCGTTCCGCGCGGTCGAGGTAGGCGAAACTGCCGGAGGACCCCAGGACGGTGACGGCGTCGACGGGCGCAGCGGCCAGGCCGCCCACGAGCGCGTGGAGGTCGTCCCGGCTGACGGAGCCGTCGGGGGTGAACGGCGTGACGGGATAGGCGATGAGCCCGGTAAAATCCATGGCAGCAAGCCTAAGTGGAGAGGCAGCCGTTCCCGGCATCGGGGTCAGGCGAGGACTGCGGACCCGACGAAGGGGTCGATGGCCAGGGCCAGGAAGAGCACTGTGAGGTAGCTGATGGAGCCGTGGAAGACCTTCATCGCCGCCTTGTTGCTCAGCTCGCCCTGCTGGGCCAGGGAATGCAGGCGGTGCGACTCCCGGATGAACCAGGCGCCTCCCACGAGCGCCGCCACCGAGTACACCCAGCCCGCACCCGCGGGGACCAGCAGGAGCGAGCACGCCACCATCGCCCACGCGTAGAGCACCACCTGCACGGACACCACGCGCGCACCGGCGATGGCACCGAGCATGGGGACGCTGGCTGCCCGGTAGTCGTCGCCGTACTTCATGGACAGCGGCCAGTAGTGCGGGGGCGTCCACAGGAAGATGATCAGGAACAGGACGACGGCGGGCCACTCGATCGAGTTGGTGACCGCGGCCCAGGCGATGAGGACGGGCATGCATCCCGCGGCACCGCCCCACACGATGTTCTGCGACGTGCGGCGCTTGAGCACCAGCGTGTAGACCACGACGTACAGGAAGATGGCCCCGACACCGAGCATCCCGGCGAGCGGGTTCGCGCCGAACCACAGCACGGCGATCGCCACCACCCCGAGGATCCAGGAGAAGACGAGGGCCTCGCGCGGCGAGACCTCGCCCGTGACGAGCGGGCGGTTCTCCGTCCGGTGCATGAGCTTGTCGATGTCGCGGTCGATGTAGCAGTTGAAGGCGCCGGCGCTACCGGCGGCGAGGGCACCACCGACCATGGTGGCGAGGATCAGCCCGAGGGGCGGGAATCCACCCTGCGCGAAGATCATGGTGGGAAGAGTGGTCACCAGCAGCAGCTCGATCACGCGGGGCTTCGTCAGCGCGAGGTAGGCCTTCGCCTTGCGGCCGAAACCCTGACGGGCCTGCGGGGAACGTGCCGGAGCAGGAGCCTGCTGGGTCTTCACGAGGCAACACTTTCGTTTCTTCCGGAGTAAAAGACAAGGCCCATCATACCCTTTTACGTCCTGTAGAAATCGGCGCCGTCCTGCGCGCCGCAGTCATCCCGGGGCGACATGGAGCGAGCGGGCCTTCCCGGTCCGCCTCCTGCCGGGCGGTGTGCCCCCTGCGGGACCGCCGTCGTCGGCGCCGCACCCCGGAGCGCCCGCCGGTGGACGGCGGATCGGCGGGTCCCGGCGGCGGGGGCCGCGCAACCCCGGGATGTGAGTCATGACATTCTTCGACTCCCACGGCCCAACGCGGTGCGGAAGGGATAGTGTGGATTCGAAAGCCAGCCTCGGAAGCACGACCGGACCTCGTCGTCCGGCCTCCGTGCTGTCCCCGGTCGGCGTGGACTTTGCTGGACCGAGCAGGATTCAGCAGGACCGAGCAGGATTCAATGGTGAACGGCCGGCCTGACGGCGTGCCTGGAGGCACCCGTCGGCTACGGGGCCGTTCCGGACAGAAAGGGGCCCTTAAACGTGCCGCAGACGCAAGAGCAGGAATTGACCTGGACCGAGCTCGACCAGAGGGCTGTGGACACCGCCCGCATCCTCGCGGCCGACGCCGTGGAGAAGGTGGGCAACGGCCACCCGGGGACGGCGATGAGCCTCGCCCCCGCCGCCTACCTCCTCTTCCAGAAGCTCATGCGGCACGATCCCTCGGATCCGGAGTGGACGGGCAGGGACCGGTTCGTGCTCTCCCCCGGCCACACCTCGCTGACCCTCTACATCCAGCTCTTCCTCTCCGGCTACGGGCTGGAGCTCGACGACCTGAAGGCGCTGCGCACGTGGGGCTCCCTGACCCCGGGACACCCCGAGTACCGCCACACCAAGGGCGTGGAGATCACCACCGGCCCTCTCGGCCAGGGCCTGGCGACGTCGGTCGGCTTCGCGTACGGGCAGCGTCGCCAGCGCGGCATGTTCGACGCCGACGCCCCCGCGGGCACGAGCCCGTTCGACCACACCGTCTGGGTCATCGCCTCGGACGGCGATCTCCAGGAGGGCGTGACGGCCGAGGCGTCCTCGCTCGCCGGGCACCAGGAACTCGGCAACCTCGTCGTGATCTACGACGAGAACCACATCTCCATCGAGGACAACACGGACGTGGCCTTCACCGAGGACGTCCTCAAGCGCTACGAGGCGTACGGCTGGCACACGCAGCGCGTCGACTGGACGAAGACCGGCGAGTACGTCGAGGACGTCGCCGAGCTCTACTCCGCACTGGTCGCGGCGAAGAACGAGACCTCCCGCCCGAGCATCGTCTCCCTCCGCACCATCATCGGTTTCCCCGCGCCGACCAAGCAGAACACCGGCAAGATCCATGGGTCCGCCCTCGGCAAGGACGAGGTCGCAGCACTCAAGGAAGCGCTCGGGTTCGACCCGGAGAAGCACTTCGACGTCGACCCGGAGGTCCTGGAGCACGCACGCGGCGTCGTGCAGCGCGGCGCGGAGGCGCACAGCGAGTGGCAGGAGGGCTTCGACGCCTGGACGGCAGCCCACCCCGAGGAGACGGCACTGCTCGAGCGCATCCAGCAGCGTACGCTCCCCGAGGGCTGGGAGTCGAGCCTGCCCACCTTCGAGGCGGGCAAGGACATGTCCACCCGCGCGGCCTCGGGCAAGGTCCTCACGGCCATCGGTCCGGTACTGCCGGAACTCTGGGGTGGCAGCGCCGACCTCGCGGAATCGAACAACACGACCATCGAGGGCTCGCCCTCGTTCATCCCCGAGAGCCGGCAGACCAAGGCCTGGTCAGGTAACCAGTACGGGCGCGTCCTGCACTTCGGCATCCGCGAGCATGCGGCGGCGGCGATCGTCAACGGCATCGTCATGCACAGCAGCACGCGCGCCTTCTCGGGCACCTTCCTGATCTTCAGCGACTACCAGCGCCCCGCGGTGCGGCTCGGCGCCCTCATGGGCGTCCCTGCGATCTACGTGTGGACGCACGACTCGATCGGCCTCGGCGAGGACGGACCCACCCACCAGCCGGTCGAGCAGCTCTCCTCGCTGCGTACCATCCCGGGACTCGACGTCGTCCGCCCCGGTGACGCCAACGAGGTGGCGGTCGCGTGGCGGACCATCCTGGAGAACACCGAGAACCCGGCCGGCATCGTGCTGACCCGCCAGAACATCCCGACCTACGAGCGGGGCGAGGGAGCAGCCGACGGCGACACCTTCGGTTCCGCCGAGGGGGTCGCGAAGGGCGGCTATGTGCTCGCCGAGGCGAAGGGCGGCTCGCCCGACGTGATCCTCATCGGCACGGGCTCGGAGGTCCAGCTCGCCGTCGAGGCGCGCGAAGCCCTCGAGTCCCAGGGCATCGCCGCCCGCGTGGTCTCCATGCCGTGCCTCGAATGGTTCAACGCGCAGGACGCCGCCTACCGCGAGAGCGTGCTGCCCCGCAGCATCCGCGCCCGCGTGTCCGTCGAAGCCGGTGTCTCGCAGAGCTGGACCGGGGTGGTCGGCGACGCCGGACGCAGCGTGTCCCTCGAGCACTTCGGCGCGTCCGCCGACTACAAGACGCTCTACCGCGAGTTCGGCATCACCGCCGACGCCGTCGTGGCGGCCGCCAAGGACTCTCTCGAGGCCGTAGCCGCCGACCCGCTGGCGCCCAACGGCACGGCGGCGATGCCCTCCGGTGAGCGTGCCACCGAGACCGGCGACCAGCAGTAGCCGGTGCCGCTCCCGGGCGTACCCCGGCCGGGAGCGGCCCCCTCTTCGATCCGTCCCGAACACATCTCCGCGGAAGCGGAAAAGGAGCACACCATGACCGCATCACCCACTGCCGACCTCTCGGCTGCCGGAGTCTCCATCTGGCTCGACGACCTCTCCCGGGAACGCATCAACTCGGGCGCCTTCAAGCACCTCATCGAGGACCTGAACGTCGTCGGCGTCACGACCAACCCGAGCATCTTCGCCGCGGCGCTGAAGAACGGCGAGTCCTACGCCTCCCAGGTGGGGGCCCTCGCCGAGGCCGGTGCCGACGTCGACCAGGCGGTCTTCGACATCACCACGCACGACGTCGCCCAGGCCTGCGATCTCTTCGCTGCCGAGGCCAAGCGCACCAACGGCGCCGACGGCCGCATCTCCATCGAGGTGGACCCCCGCCTGTCACGCGACACCCAGGGCACCATCGCCGAGGCCAAGCGCCTGCACGCCAAGGTGCAGCGCACCAACGTGCTCATCAAGATCCCCGCGACGATCGAGGGCCTCGAGGCCATCACCGAGACGATCGCCGCGGGCATCAGCGTCAACGTCACCCTGATCTTCTCCCTCGAGCGCTACCGTGCCGTCATCAACGCCTTCATGCTCGGCATCGAGCAGGCGAAGGAGAACGGGCACGACCTGACGAAGATCACCTCGGTCGCCTCCTTCTTCGTCTCCCGGGTGGACGCCGAGATCGATGCGCGGCTCGACACGATCGGCACCGATGAGGCCGCGGCCCTGAAGGGCAAGGCCGGCCTCGCCAACGCGCGGCTCGCCTACCAGATCTTCGAGGAGCAGTTCGCCTCCGAGCGCTGGCAGGTCCTCGCCGCGGCGGGCGCCAATGCGCAGCGCCCCCTGTGGGCGTCGACGGGCGTCAAGGACCCGAACCTGCCCGACACGCTCTACGTCACGGGCCTTGTGGCCCCGAACGTGGTCAACACCATGCCGGAGAAGACGCTCCTCGCGACCAGCGACCACGGCGTCGTCGAGGGTGACACCGTGACCGGCACGTACGAGGAGTCCAACGAGCTCCTCAACCGGCTCGACGCCGTCGGCGTCTCCTACGACGAGGTGGTGGAGCAGCTCGAGACCGAGGGCCTGGACAAGTTCGTGGCCAGCTGGGCGGAACTCCTCGAGACCGTCCAGACCGCCCTCGACGCCGCGAAGGGCTGATCCCATGGGTTCCTTCGCTCTCACCGCATCGGGAGATGCCCTCGCCGCCGTCGACGCGGCCGTGCCGGCACTCGTGAACGACCGCATCGCCTCACGCCTGATGGCCAAGGACGCCACCCTGTGGGGCGCCGACGCCGAACCGGAAGCCTCGATCCGCCTCGGCTGGATCGACCTCTTCGACGGCTCCCGCGCCCTTCTGCCGGAGATCGCGGGCCTCCGCGCCGACCTCCACGCCGAGGGCGTGGACCGCGTCGTGCTCTGCGGCATGGGCGGCTCGTCCCTCGCGCCCGAGGTCATCACCAAGGAGGCCGGCGTCCCGCTCGTCGTCCTCGACGCCACGGACCCCGAGCAGGTCCGCGCGGCGCTCGAGGTGGACCTGCAGCGCACCGTGATCGTGGTGTCCTCGAAGTCCGGGTCCACCGTGGAGACGGACTCACAGCGCCGCCTGTTCGAGCAGGCGTTCACCGACGCCGGGATCGACGCCGCCTCGCGCATCGTCGTCGTCACCGACCCGGGCTCGCCGCTCGAGGAGGCATCGCGCAAGGCGGGCTACCGCAGGGTCTTCACGGCCGACCCGGAGGTGGGCGGCCGCTACTCGGCGCTCACAGCCTTCGGCCTCGTCCCGTCCGGGCTCGCCGGCGCGGACGTGGAGGCGCTGCTCGACGACGCCGAGGACGCCGCGGAGTTCCTCGGCGACGACGTCCCCGACAACGTGGGCCTGCAGCTCGGAGCCGTCCTCGGCGGGACCACACCGCTGCGGGACAAGATCGTCTTCGCGGACGCCGGATCCGGCCTGCCCGGCTTCGCCGACTGGGCGGAGCAGCTCATCGCGGAGTCCACCGGCAAGCTCGGCACGGGCCTGCTCCCCGTGGTCGCCTCAGCCGACGCCCCCGAGCTGGCCGAGGTGGCGGACGACGTCCTGCCCGTCCTCCTCGCACCGTTCGACGAGGCCCCGAGCGACGAGACGACGGGCGGCACGCGCATCACGGTCAGCGGGACGCTGGGCAGCCAGCTGTTCGTCTGGGAGTACGCCGTCGCCGTCGCCGGGCGGCTGCTCGGCATCAACCCGTTCGACCAGCCCGACGTCGAGGCCGCCAAGACGGCCGCGCGCGGACTGCTCGACGCGCAGCCCGAACCCGTCCCGGCCGCCTTCGTCGACGGCGCCGTGGAGGTGCGCGGCGACGCGGGCCTGCTCGGCTCCTCCAGCACAGTCGCCGAGGCCCTCGAGGCCCTCCTCGCGGCCCTCCCGGCCAACGGCTACCTCTCCGTGCAGGCCTACCTCGACCGCCACCACCAGGCGGCGCTCGAGGAGATCCGCTCGCCGCTCGCCGCGGCCACCGGCCGCCCGGTCACCTTCGGCTGGGGCCCGCGCTTCCTGCACTCCACCGGCCAGTACCACAAGGGCGGCTCACCGATCGGGGCGTACCTGCAGCTCACCGGGGCAGCCAGCACGGACCTCGCGATCCCCGACCGGCCGTTCACCTTCGGGGAACTCATCTCCGCGCAGGCCGCCGGCGACGCCCAGGTGCTGAGCGACCACGGCCGCCCCGTGCTGCGCCTCCACCTGACCGACCGGACCGCCGGTGTCGCGCAGCTGCGCGACGTCGTCGCCTCCCTGGCCGCCGGCCAGGGGCACGGGAACGGTTGAGCATGCCCGACAGCACCCCGGCGAGGCCGGCCAATCCCCTGCGGGATCCGAGGGACCGGCGGCTGAGCCGGATCGCCGGTCCCGCCTCCCTGGTCCTGTTCGGCGTGACGGGCGACCTCGCCCGGAAGAAGCTGATGCCGGCCATCTACGACCTCGCGAACCGCGGGCTCCTGCCTCCGAGCTTCGGCCTGGTGGGTTTCGGCCGCCGTGAGTGGAGCGACGAGGAGTTCGTGGAGCAGGTCCGGGAGTCGGTGACGCAGTACGCCCGGACGCCGTTCAACGAGACGGTGTGGGAGCAGCTCTCCGCCGGTATCCGCTTCGTCCAGGGCAACTTCGACGACGACGAGGCATTCAAGAAGCTCAGGGAGTGCCTCGACGGGCTGGACCAGAGCAGGGGTACGCGGGGCAATGCCGCGTTCTACCTCTCGATACCGCCCAAGGCGTTCGAAGCGGTCTGCGAGAAGCTCTCCGAGCACGGCCTGGCGAAGCCCGACGACGGCCAGTGGCGCCGCGTGGTGATCGAGAAGCCGTTCGGGCACGACCTCGCATCGGCCCGTGAACTCAACGGGATCGTCGAGGAGGTCTTCCCGCCCGACGCGGTGTTCAGGATCGACCACTACCTGGGCAAGGAGACCGTCCAGAACATCCTGGCGCTTCGCTTCGCGAACCAGCTCTTCGAGCCGCTGTGGAACGCCAACTACGTGGACCACGTGCAGATCACCATGGCCGAGGACATCGGGATCGGCAGCAGGGCCGGCTACTACGACGGCGTGGGCGCGGCGCGCGACGTCATCCAGAACCACCTGCTGCAGCTGCTCGCCCTCACGGCGATGGAGGAGCCGATCTCGTTCGACGCCGACCACCTGCGCTCGGAGAAGGAGAAGGTGCTCGCGGCCGTCTCCCTGCCCGAGGACCTCGCGGGACGGTCGGCGCGCGGACAGTACGAGGCCGGCTGGCAGGGCGGTGAGCGCGTCAACGGCTTCCTCGAGGAGGAGGGCATCCCCGACGACTCGACGACCGAGAGCTTCGCAGCGATCCGCCTCGACATCAACACGCGCCGCTGGTCCGGGGTGCCCTTCTACCTGCGCGCCGGCAAACGCCTGGGACGCAGGGTGACCGAGATCGCCGTCGTCTTCAAGCGTGCCCCGAACCTCCTGTTCCGCGACCACGGCTCCGAGGACTTCGGGCAGAACGCCGTGGTCATCCGGGTGCAGCCCGACGAGGGCGTGACCATCCGCTTCGGATCCAAGGTTCCCGGCACCCAGGCGGAGGTCCGCGACGTCACCATGGACTTCGGCTACGGCCACTCCTTCACGGAGTCCAGCCCCGAGGCCTACGAGCGGCTCATCCTCGACGTGCTCCTCGGCGAGCCACCGCTGTTCCCCCGGCAGCAGGAGGTGGAACTGTCCTGGAAGATCCTCGACCCGTTCGAGGAGTACTGGGCCTCCCTCGACGGCCAGCCCGAACCCTACGTACCGGGCAGCTGGGGACCGGCCTCCGCCGACCAGCTGCTCGCGGCCGACGGACGAACCTGGAGAAGACCATGATCGTGGACCTGCCCGACACCACCACCTCGAAGGTGTCGAAGGAACTGATGGCGATGCGCGATCGCGGCGGCGTCGTCGCGCTCGGACGCGTCCTGACGCTTGTCGTCATCACCCGCTCCGGCTACGAGGAGGAGGCCATCGACGCCGCGAACGAGGCGAGCCGCGAGCACCCGTGCCGGATCATCGTCCTGGCCGAGGGCTCCGCCGACGAGGATACGCGCCTCGACGCCCAGATCCGGGTCGGCGGTGACGCCGGAGCCTCGGAGGTGGTGGTCCTGCGCGGATACGGCGAGCTCTCCGAGGAGAACGAGTCGCTGGTCTCGGCGCTGCTGCTCCCCGATGCGCCGATCGTGGCCTGGTGGCCGCACGGCGTACCCGAGGCGGCGTCGCAGTCGTCGATCGGCAGCATCGCCCACCGCAGGATCACCGACTCCGCCAACGAACCGGACCCCACGGCGGCCCTGTTCAACATCAGCAGCACCTACACCGCCGGCGACACCGACCTCGCCTGGACGCGCCTGACGAACTGGCGCATCCAGCTGGCGGCGGTCCTCGACCAGCTCGAGGGCGACCAACCCATCACGGCCGTCATGGTGGAGGGGGCGTCCGACTCCCCCAGCACCGTGCTGCTCGCCGCGTGGCTGACGAAGGCCCTCGAGGCGCCCGTCACGATCACCGCGGGTCCGGCCGGGACAGGGCTGAAACGTGTGCGCCTGACCCGCCGCGGAGGCGACGTGGAGCTGCACCGCCCCGGCCACGACGTCGCCGAGCTGCACCAGCCGGACCAGCCGGTCCAGCGCATCTCCCTGCCGCGGCGGGGCCTGCGCGACTGCCTCGCCGAGGAGCTCAGACGCCTGGATCCGGACGAGACCTTCGGCGAAGTGATCACGGAGGGCCTGGCCCGGACCAACCTGAGGAGTGTGCGATCGAATGAGCGCTGAGCCGAGAGTCAGCATCCATCCCTCCCAGACCTCCCTCGCGGCGGCCGTGGCGGCGCGCCTCATCACGCGTCTGGTCGACGTGCAGGGCGAACGCGGGACGGCGACCGTCGTACTGACCGGCGGGTCAATCGGGACGGCCGCGCTGCAGGCGGTGGCGGAATCACCGGCGCACACGGCCGTCGACTGGGCCAACGTGCACTTCTGGTGGGGCGACGAGCGTTTCCTGCACGCGGAGGACCCGGACCGCAACGCCGTGCAGGCCCGCGCCGCGCTCCTCGACCGCATCGAGGTCGACCCGGTGAAGATCCACGAGTTCGGGTCGCGGGACGAGTTCCCCGACGAGGACGCGGCCGCTGCGGACTACGCGGAGCAGCTCGCCGCCGCCGCGCGTGCCGAACTCGCGGCTGACGAGAACACGGTCCAGCCGGATCCGCGCCTCCCCCGCTTCGACGTCCTCCTCCTGGGGGTCGGGCCGGACGCGCATGTCGCCTCGCTGTTCCCCGAACTGGCCGGGATCCGCACCAAGGGCGCGACGACGGTGGGCGTGCCCGACGCCCCGAAGCCGCCACCGCAGCGCGTCTCCCTGACGCTGGAGGCCATCACCACGGCGCAGGAGGTGTGGCTCTCGGTCAGTGGCAGCGACAAGGCCGGCGCCGTGGGGCTCGCCCTCGCCGGAGCCGGGCACGTCCAGGTGCCCGCCGCGGGCGCGCGCGGCCTCAGCAGGACGCTGTGGCTGATCGACCAGGACGCGGCGCAGAAGCTGCCCGGCCGCCTGATCAACCACGACGACGACACCGTCGACTGACGCACCCGGTTCGTCCCGTCCCTGCACGACCCGTTGCACGACGAAGCCCCCGTCTCCTCGAGGAGACGGGGGCTTCGTCGCGGGTGCTGCGGGGCCTACGACTCGCCGGCGAACCGCTGGATGAGGCCGAGGGCAACGATGACCACACCCCACGCGAGCCCGAGGGCCACGGTGAACCGGTTGAGGTTGCGCTCGGCGACGCCGGAGGACCCCATGCTCGAGGTCATGCCGCCACCGAACATGTCCGACATGCCGCCGCCACGACCCTTGTGGAGGAGGATCAGCAGGGTCAGCAGGAGGCTGGTGATCCCGAGCAGGACGAGCAGGATGATACGAAGGATTTCCACGGGGCCCTTTCAAGGCTGGATGGCCGCTGTCCGGAGCGGCCGGCGCACGGAACTAGTCTGTCACCAGATGCTGTTCGAACCTGACAATACTAGCAAACTCGGACACATCGAGGCTCGCACCGCCGACGAGGACGCCGTCGACGTCGCGCTCCCTGAGGATGCTGGCGGCACTGGCCGCCTTGACCGACCCGCCGTACAGCAGGCGCGTGGCCGCGGCGCTCGAGGCGTCGAACAGCGAGTCGAGTTCCGCGCGGATCGCGGCGCACATCTCCTGTGCGTCGCCGGGGCCCGCGACCTCGCCCGTGCCGATGGCCCAGACGGGCTCGTAGGCGATGACGAGGGAGGCAGCCTGCTCGGGCGAGAGCCCGGCCACACCGGCGCGCACCTGCTCGAGCGTGTGCGCCACGTGGGTGTCGGCCTGGCGGACCTCGAGGCCCTCGCCGACGCAGAGGATGGGGACCACTCCGTGGCGGTAGGCGGCATGCACCTTGCGGTTCAGCAGCTCGTCCGACTCGGAGTGGAGGGTGCGGCGCTCCGAGTGGCCCACCAGCACGTACGTGCAGTCGAGCCTGGCCAGGAACTGGCCCGAGATGTCGCCGGTGTACGCGCCGGAGTCCTCGGGCGAGAGGTCCTGCCCGCCGTACACGAGCTGCAGGTCGTCGCCCTTGACGAGGGTCTGCACGCCGCGGAGGTCGGTGAACGGCGGGAAGACCGACACCTCGACCCGCGCGAAGTCATGGCCTGCGTCGTCGAGCGTCCAGGCGAGCTTCTGCAGGAAGGTGATGCCCTGCATGTGGTCCAGGTTCATCTTCCAGTTGCCCGCGATGAGCGGCCGGCGGTCGAAGGCGCCGTTGGTCGAGGTGGTCATCGTCCTACTCCATCTGTTCGTTGCATCACTGGTGGTTCCATGACAGCGGGATCCGCGCGGCCTCGGCCCTGCGGATCCCGCCAGTACTGTGCGCCCGTGCCGGGCGGCCGGTCCCGCTAGTCGCGTGCCAGGGCGGTCAACCCGGGCAGCTCCTTGCCCTCGAGGTACTCGAGGCTCGCGCCGCCACCGGTGGAGATGTGCCCGAACTGCTCGTCGGCGAAGCCGAGGCCGCGCACGGCGGCGGCGGAGTCGCCTCCACCCACCACCGTCAGGGCCCCGCTCGCCTGGGCATCGGTGAGGGCCTGCGCGACGGCACGCGTGCCGCCGGCGAAGGCCTCGAACTCGAAGACGCCCATGGGTCCGTTCCAGAACACGGTCCTCGCCTCGGCGATGTTCGCCGCGAAGTCCTCGCCCGTCACCGGGCCGATGTCGAGGCCGATCCCGGAGGCGCCGTAGGTACTGGACTCGATGGCGTCGGCGGCGACGACGCTGTGGCCGGCGTCGGCCGCGAACTTCTCCGCCACGACGATGTCCGTCGGCAGCACGAACCGCGTGCCGTCCTGCGGCCCGCGCTCGAGGTAGCCGCGGACCGTGTCGATCTGGTCCTCCTCGAGCAGGCTCGCGCCCACCGCGTGGCCCTGCGCGGCCAGGAACGTGAACACCATGCCGCCGCCCACGAGGATGCGGTCGGCGGTGCCGATGAGGTTCTCGATCACGGCGAGCTTGTCCGACACCTTCGACCCTCCCAGCACCACGACGAAGGGCCGCTGCGGGTCCTTGGTCAGCCGTTCGAGGACCACGAGTTCCGCGCGGACCAGGTCGCCCTGATAGGCGGGCAGCAGCGCCGCGATGTCGTACACGCTCGCGTGCCGGCGGTGCACCGCACCGAAGGCGTCGTCGACGTACGCACCGTCGGCGCCGGCCAGGTCCGCCAGTTCACGCGCGAAGGTCTGCCGCTCGGCGTCGTCCTTGCTGGTCTCCCGGGCGTCAAAGCGCACGTTCTCGAGGACGAGCACCTCGCCGTCGGCCAGCGCGGCCGCCGCTGTGCGCGCCCCCACGCCGGTGGTATCCGGGGCGAGCGTGACCGGGAAGTCGGCGAGCCCGCGGAGGGCGTCGACCGCCGGCCTGAGCGAGTACTTCTCCTCGGGTGCGCCCTTGGGCCGCCCGAGGTGGGCGACGACGATGACCGCCGCTCCCGCCTCGGTGAGCCTGCGCAGCACGGGCAGGGACGCGCGGACCCGTCCGTCGTCGGTGACCCTCAGCGAGGGGACCTCGCCCTCGAGGGGCACGTTGAGGTCCGAGCGCACGACGACACGGCGCCCCCGGACACCTTCGGCGAGGAGGTCGTCGAGTGATGCGTAAGCCACGGCCGGGTCCGCCTAGGAGAGCTTGGCGGCGACGATTTCGGTCAGGTCGACCAGGCGGTTCGAGTAGCCCCACTCGTTGTCGTACCAGCCGACCACCTTGACCTGGTTGCCGAGGACCTTGGTCAGACCCGAGTCGAAGATGCATGACGCGGGGTCCGTGACGATGTCCGAGGAGACGATCGGCGCGTCCGTGTAGGCGAGGTAACCCTTGAGGGAGCCGTCGGCTGCGGCGGCGCGGTAGGCCTCGTTGACCTCGTCCACGGAGACCTCACGGCCTACGGTGACGGTGAGGTCGGTGGCGGAACCGGTGGGGACGGGCACGCGGATCGCGTAGCCGTCGAGCTTGCCCTTGAGCTCCGGCAGGACCAGGCCGATCGCCTTCGCCGCACCCGTGGAGGTGGGGACCATGTTGATGGCCGCTGCGCGGGCGCGGCGGAGGTCCTTGTGGGGGCCGTCCTGGAGGTTCTGGTCGGCGGTGTAGGCGTGGACCGTCGTCATGAGGCCGCGCTCGATGCCGAAGGCGTCGTGCAGCACCTTCGCGAGGGGGCCGAGGCAGTTCGTGGTGCAGGACGCGTTCGAGATGATGTGGTGGTTCTCGGGGTCGTAGTCGCCGTCGTTGACGCCGAGCACCACGGTGATGTCCTCGTCGGAGGCGGGAGCGGAGATCAGGACCTTCTTGGCGCCTGCGTCGATGTGCTTCTGCGCGTCCGCGGCCTTCGTGAAGAACCCGGTGGACTCGATGACGATGTCGACGCCGAGGTCTGCCCAGGGCAGGTTCGCGGGATCGCGCTCGGCCAGCACGCGGACGCGCTTGCCGTCGACCACGAGGTCGCCGCCGTCGACCTCGACGGACGCCTTCAGGCGGCCCGTGACGGAGTCGTACTTGAGCAGGTGGGCGAGGGCCTCAGGGCTCGTGAGGTCGTTGACGGCCACGATCTCGAGGTCGGCGCCCTGCTCGAGGGCGGCGCGGAAGTAGTTGCGTCCGATACGGCCGAAGCCGTTGATTCCAACACGGGTAGTCACTGGGTTCCATCTCCTTCATAGGTGGTGCCGCCGTGAAAACCCTTCTCGGGCGACGCCGGCGACGAATACATCTGGTACCGGGCACACCTTCGTGCCGAAATCAATCGGGTCCTGCTGGGAACCGTGCACGGACTGAGCCGTGCACGGTTCCCACCTTACTCAGCGCGGCATGTCGCCCGCACCCCTGACGCCGGTTGCGGGACGGGCGCTGATTGATGCACGCGCGGCCCTTCGCGGCGCCGGGCGTCAGGAGCCGGGGGTGATGAGGGTCGATGCGCCGGTGCGTGCCGCCTGGAAGCGGGTCTGGACGTCGGCCCAGTTCACCAGGTTCCACCACGCCTTCACGTAGTCGGGCTTCACGTTGACGTAGTCGAGGTAGAAGGCGTGCTCCCACATGTCGAGCATGAGCAGCGGGATGGTTCCCACGGGCACGTTGCCCTGCTGGTCGTAGAGCTGCTCGATGACGATGTTCTTTCCCAGGGGTTCGTACGCGAGGACGGCCCAGCCGGAGCCCTGCAGCGAGGTGGCCGCGGCGGTGAAGTGGGCGCGGAACGCGTCGAAGGAGCCGAAGGCGTCGTCCAGGGCTGCTGCGAGCTCGCCCTCGGGCTTGTCGCCGCCCTCGGGGGACATGTTCTTCCAGAAGATGCTGTGGTTGATCACACCGCCGACGTGGAATGCGAGGTCCTTGGAGAGCTTCGGGATAGTGCCGAACTCGCCCTTGGCGCGGGCTTCGGCGAGCTGTGCCAGGGCGTCGTTGGCGCCCTTGACGTAGGTGGCCTGGTGCTTGGAGTGGTGGAGCTCCATGATCCGGCCCGAGATGTGCGGCTCCAGTGCGGCGTAGTCGTAGTCAAGATCCGGCAGTACGTATTCGCTCACGTAGTCCTCCATGGGGTGATCGCGGGTGGTCTCGGGTGCCCGCGCTCGGCTGCCCCGTGGGGAGCCCGGACGACGGGCGGCCCGCCTGATACGAAGCGGGCTTGCTGTCCCATCCTATGCACTTCTTCACTCGTCGAGCATGTCCGCGGTCACATTCGCGTCCGTCCCCGGGATCCCGATGTCGGAGGCCCTCTTGTCCGCCATGGCGAGCAGGCGCCGGATGCGTCCGGCAATGGCGTCCTTCGTCATGGGCGGGTCGGCGAGACGGCCGAGTTCGTCCAGGCTCGCCTGCTTGTGCGCCACGCGCAGTTCGCCCGCGTAGCGCAGGTGCTCGGGGACGTTCTCGCCCAGGATCTCGAGGGCGCGCTCCACCCGGGCTCCGGCGGCGACCGCCGCCTGTGCGGACCGGCGCAGGTTGGCGTCGTCGAAGTTGGCGAGGCGGTTCGCCGTGGCGCGGACCTCCTTGCGCATCCGCCGTTCCTCCCACACCATCAGTGCGTCATGGGCGCCCATGCGGGTCAGGAGCGCGGCGATGGTGTCACCGTCGCGGATGACCACGCGGTCGATGCCACGGACCTCCCGCGCCTTCGCGGAGATGTCGAGGCGGCGTGCTGCACCGACGAGCGCCAGGGCCGACTCCGGCCCGGGGCAGGTGACCTCCAGGGACGAGGACCGCCCCGGTTCGGTCAGCGAGCCGTGGGCCAGGAACGCGCCCCGCCAGACGGCTTCGGCGTCCGCCGTCGAACCGTTGACCACGGCGGAGGGAAGGCCCCGGACCGGGCGGCCGCGGCTGTCGAGAAGCCCGGTCTGCCGGGCCAGGGACTCGCCGTCGCGCACCACGCGGACCACGTAGCGGTTGCCGCGCTTCAGCCCCCCGCCGGTGACGACGATGATCTCGCTGTTGTGGCCGTAGACCTCGGCGATGGCCGCGCGGAGCCGCCGGGCGGTGGACGCGAGGTCCACCTCGGCCTCGATGACGATCCTGCCGGAGATGATGTGGAGGCCCCCTGCGAACCTCAGGAGCGCGGACACCTCGGCCTTGCGGACCGAGGACTTCTTGACGTCGAGGTGCGACAGCTCCTCTTTGACGTCGGCGGTCAGGGCCACAGATCCACTCCTAGTTCTCCGCAAACATGTCGTTGTAGGACGTCGCCAGCCGCAGCGGGTCGTGCACAGGCTTACCGGTCGAGACCCCCACTGTACCGAAGACGGCGCGTCCACCCATCTCCGCGACGGCTCGCTCGAACTCGTCCCGGTCGGCTATCACGGCCGGGTCCGCGAGTACGACGTCCACCGTGAAATCGGGCGCGTACCGCGAGATCACATGGAGGTGGTCGACCGCGCTCATGCCCTGGGTCTCCTTGGTGTCGTTGCTCAGGTTCATCGTGAGGCAGCGCCGTGCCGAGGTGCGGCACAGGGCGTCGCGGAGTTCCGGGAGCAGCAGGTGGGGCAGCACCGAGGTGTACCAGGAACCGGGGCCGAGGACCACCCAGTCGGCGAGCTCGATCGCCTCCAGCGCGTCCGCGCAGGCGGGGGCGACGGCCGGCAGCAGCCGGACGCTGCTCACGTTGCCGGACGCGGCGGCGACCGCGAGCTTCGCCTGCCCGGTGACGGTCGTGACCCGGAGGCTGCCGTCCACCTCGCTGAGGACGTCGCCCTCGATGGTCAGGGGCACGCTCGCCATCGGCAGGACACGCCCGCGCGCCCCGAGAAGGGCGCCGGCCCACTGCAGGCCCGCCACCGGGTCCCCGAGCAGTTCCCACAGCGTGACGATCAGCAGGTTGCCGAGGGCGTGGTCGTCGAGCGGGCTCTCGACGCCGTCGCGCGAGGCGAAGCGGTGCTGCATGACGTCGCGCCAGGTCCTCCCCCAGTCCGTGTCGTCGCACAGGGCGGAGAGGGCCATGCGCAGGTCACCGGGCGGCAGCACCCCGAACTCGTGCCGGAGCCGCCCGGAGGAGCCGCCGTCGTCCGCCACCGTGACCACCGCGGTCAGTTCCTGCGTCAGGTGGCGCAGGGCCGCGAGGGACGCCGAGAGGCCGTGGCCGCCACCCAGGGCGACGACGGAGGGCCCGGCGCCCGTCCCGTCGCCCTGCCGTCGGGCGGACGGAGGGACGAGGGGCAGGGGTCCGGAGAACAGTCCCACTACTCACGTCCGAGGTCGCGGTGATGCGCTGCGACCTGCACTCCCGGCAGCTGGGCCAGGCGCTGCGCGATCTCCTCGGTGACGGCCACCGAGCGGTGCTTGCCGCCCGTGCAGCCCACCGCGATGGTGGCGTAGTGCTTGTTCTCGCGGCGGTAGCCGTCGAGCACCGGCACCAGTGCGTTCACGTACCGCTCGATGAAGTCGCCGGCACCCTGGGCGGCGAGCACGTAGTCGCGCACCGGCTCGTCGAGTCCTGTCTGGGGACGCAGGGCGGGCACCCAGTGGGGATTGGGGATGAAGCGGACGTCGGCGACGTAGTTGGCGTCGGCCGGGAGTCCGTACTTGAAGCCGAAGCTCATGACGTTGAGCCGCAGGACGATCGGACCGGACTCGGAGAACAGCTCGGTGACCTTCGTGGCCAGGGCGTGCACGTTGAGGTCGGTCGTGTCGATGACGTCGTCCGAGGAGTGCTTGAGCTCCTTGAGCACCTCGCGCTCGGCGGCGATGCCGTCCAGGATGCGGCCGTCGCCCTGCAGGGGGTGCGGGCGGCGGCCCTGCTCGAACCGGCGGACCAGGACGGCGTCGTCGGCGTCGAGGAACAGCACGCGGTAGTTCACGCCGGCGGACCGGAGGCCGGCGAGGGAGGCCTTGATGTCGCTGAAGAGCTCCTTGCCGCGCACGTCGATCACCACGGCCAGCTTGGGCATCGACTGCGGCGTCCGCGCGACGAGCTCCGTCAGCATGGCGAGCATCTGCGGGGGGAGGTTCTCCACGACGTACCAGCCGTGGTCCTCGAGGGCGTTCGCGGCCGTGCTGCGGCCCGCCCCGGACATGCCGGTGACCACCAGCAGCTCGGATTCGGTGGGTTCGACCGGAGTCAGGCTCGTGGCCTCAGTCATCGTGGTGCATCCGTTCCGGCTCGACGGGGCGACCGGTGTCCCGGCCTGCCCTGGGGTGGTCTGCGCGGCGCCTGCGGCCGCGTCTTCAGCCTAGCTAATCTTCGATGATCTCGCCCGTGGTCATGTTCACGGCAGGAGCCGGGGCGTCCGCGACCGCGAGCGAGGTGCGGATGGTCTCGGCGAGGGCCGGGCCCACCCCCGGCACCTCCACCAGCTCCTCGACGGACGCCGCCCGGATCCTCTTCACCGAACCGAAGTGCTTGAGCAGGGCCTTGCGCTTGGCCGGGCCCAGGCCGGCGACGTCGTCGAGCGCCGAGGCGGTCATCGACTTGCCGCGCTTCTGCCGGTGGAACGTGATCGCGAAGCGGTGCGCCTCGTCGCGGATGCGCTGGAGCATGAACAATCCCTCCGAGGCCCGCGGGAGGATGACCGGGAATTCGCTGTCCTGGACCCACACCTCCTCGAGGCGCTTGGCGAGGCCGATCACGAAGACGTCGTCGATCCCGAGGTCCTCGAGCGCGCGGGAGGCCGCTGCGACCTGGGGCGGGCCGCCGTCGACGACGACGAGACTGGGCGGGTAGGCGAAGCGGTTGCGGGTGATCGCCGTGGTCGTGTCCTTCAGTGGCCCGCCCCCGGCCTCGGGGGCGCCGGGTGCGTCGACGGCGGGGTGCGCGAGGACCGACCCGGCGTCGTCCACCGGGTCCACCTCCGGGTCCGCGGCGGCGTCGACCTGGTTCCCCGCCTTCGCCGCGAGGTAGTTGCGGAAACGGCGGTGGATGACGTCGTACATGGAGGCGGTGTCGTCGCGGGCGGCGTCGCCGGTGATGGAGAACTTGCGGTACTCGGACTTCCGCGGCAGGCCGTCCTCGACGACGACCATGGAGGCCACCACGTTGGTGCCCTGCACGTGGGAGATGTCGAAGCACTCGATGCGCATGAGCGGCTGG
Organism: Arthrobacter sp. MDT2-16; assembly: GCF_054510925.1. Classification (NCBI taxonomy): domain Bacteria; kingdom Bacillati; phylum Actinomycetota; class Actinomycetes; order Micrococcales; family Micrococcaceae; genus Arthrobacter; species Arthrobacter sp. MDT2-16. The sequence continues at coordinate 57,848 of NZ_JBTNDP010000002.1, read as the reverse complement.
GGCAGGTCGAGGGCCTCCTGCAGTTCCTGCAGCGCCGCCGACCGCGTGGTGATGTCACCGGCGCGGCGGCTCTTGTGCAGGCGCAGAGCCTCCGCGGCGTTCTGCTCGACGGTGCCCATGAGGGTCGCCTTGTCGCCGCGCTGCGGCACGCGCACGTCCACGCGGGCGCCCCGGAGCCCGCGCAGCCATTCGAGGATCTGCTCGGAGTTGCTGGGCAGGACCGGCACGAGGACCTCGCGGGGGATCTGCTCGTTGCTGCTGCTGCCCTCGCCGTAGACCTGCTGCAGCAGGTGCTCCACGAGGTCCGGCGTGTCCATGTCCTCGACCTTCTCGACCACCCAGCCGCGCTGCCCGCGGATCCGGCCGCCGCGCACGTGGAAGACCTGCGCCGCGGCCTCGAGCTCGTCCTCCTTGATGGCGAAGATGTCCGCGTCGGTGTCCTCGCTGAGCACGACGGTGTTGCGCTCGAAGACGCGGCGGAGCGCGGAGATGTCGTCGCGCAGGCGTGCCGCCGACTCGTAGTCGAGTTCGGCGACGGCCTCGGCCATCTTCTTCTCGAGCCCGGAGATGAACTTCTTCGCCTCACCGGACATGAAGTCGCAGAAGTCGCCGGCGAGGGCCCGGTGGTCCTCCGCGCTGATGCGTCCCACGCACGGCGCCGAGCACTTGTCGATGTAGCCGAGGAGGCAGGGTCTGCCGGTCCGCTCGGCGCGCTTGAACACGCCGGCGCTGCACGTGCGGACGGGGAAGACGCGAATCATCGTGTCCACCGTCTCGCGGATGGCCTTCGCCGGGTAGAACGGGCCGAAGTACCGCGTGTCCTTCTTCTTGTCGCCGCGCAGGACCTGGACGCGGGGGTACTTCTCCCCCATCGTCACTGCGAGGTACGGGTACGTCTTGTCGTCCCGGAACATGATGTTGAACCGCGGGTCGAATTCCTTGATCCACGTGTACTCGAGCTGCAGCGCCTCGAGCTCGCTGCCCACCACGGTCCATTCGACGCTCGCGGCGGTGAACACCATGCTGCGGGTCTTGGCGAGCAGGCCCTGCGGGTTCGCGAAGTAGGAGTTCAGGCGCGAGCGGAGGTTCTTCGCCTTGCCGACGTAGATCACCCGGCCGTGCTCGTCCCGGAACCGGTAGACCCCCGGGTCGAGCGGGATCTCGCCGGTCTTCGGCCGGTACGTTACTGGGTTCGCCACGCCCTCAATCCTAGGGCTGGGCGGTGACGGAGCCCGACGCCGGGCACCGCTTTCCGCTGACCGCTGACGGCGCCCGTGCGGCGGCGCTACTCGGCGGCGGGGCTCTGGTTGTAGGAGGGCACCCGTTCCTGGCCCGTGAGGGCCGCGATGCCGTCCATGATCGCGTCCGTGGCCTGACGCCGCGCCGGCAGCGGGTGCCCGGGGCCGGTCTTCTCGAAGACGAGGGGTTCGCCGATCCGCACCGTGAAGTGCTGCGGCCGGATGCCCTTCTTCCCCGCCGGCTGCAGTGCGTCGGTGCCGATGAGCCCCACCGGCACCACGGGCGCCCCGGTGGTGAGCGCGAGCCAGCCGACGCCGGTCCTGCCACGGTAGAGCCTGCCGTCGCGCGAGCGGGTGCCCTCCGGGTAGATGCCGACGCCGTCGCCCTGCTCCAGCAGGTCCAGGAGCGTCCGGAGGGCCTGTACGCTCGCGGCCTGCTGGCCCCGCTCCACGGGGATCGAGCCGACGCCCTCGAAGAACTGCTTCATGAGGGCGCCCTTGACGCCGGTGCCCGTGAAGTACTCGGCCTTCGCGAAGAAGGCGACCGGCCGGGGCATAAGGGCCTGCACGAGGACGCTGTCGAGGAAGGAGAGGTGGTTCGGCGCGACGATGAACGGGCCGTCCGCGGGCACGTTGTGCAGCCCCTCCACGGTCGGACGGCAGAGACCCGCGATGAGCCCGCGGGTCGTGCTGCGCGTCAGGTCATAGACGCCCACGGATCACACCTGCGGGGTCGACGCGCGTGCGGTCGGGCTGGAGGAGTATCGGCGAATGCATGGGGGACACCGAGCAAGCTTGCCATAGCACCGCGAGGGCATGCATCATGCATGCCCTCGCGGGTATATCCGGTCCGCTTCCGGCGGGCTACACGGCCTTGTCGAAGATCTCCTTCAGGAACGTGCCCGTGTAGCTCCCCTCGTTGCGGGCCACCTGCTCGGGCGTGCCCGTCGCGATGATCTGCCCGCCACCCGAACCGCCGTCCGGACCGAGGTCGATCACCCAGTCGGCGCTCTTGATGACGTCGAGGTTGTGCTCGATCGTGATCACGGTGTTGCCCTTGTCCACGAGGCCCTGCAGGACGAGCAGGAGCTTGCGGATGTCCTCGAAGTGCAGGCCGGTGGTCGGCTCGTCGAGCACGTAGATGCTGCGCCCGTTCGACCGCTTCTGCAGTTCACTCGCGAGCTTCACGCGCTGTGCCTCGCCGCCGGAGAGCGTGGTGGCGGGCTGCCCGAGGCGGACATAGCCCAGACCCACCTCGACGAGCGTGTTCAGGTGCCGGGCGATCGGGCTGAAGGCCGCGAAGAACTCGGCGCCCTCCTCGATCGGCATGTCCAGCACGTCGGCGATCGTCTTGCCCTTGTAGTGGACCTCCAGGGTCTCGCGGTTATACCGTGCCCCGTGGCACACCTCGCAGGGGACGTAGACGTCCGGCAGGAAGTTCATCTCGATCTTCAGCGTGCCGTCGCCGGAGCACGCCTCGCAGCGGCCGCCCTTGACGTTGAAGGAGAATCGGCCCGGGAGGTAGCCGCGGACCTTCGCCTCGGTGGTCTCCGCGAAGAGCTTGCGGATGTTGTCGAAGACGCCCGTGTAGGTGGCCGGGTTGGACCGCGGCGTGCGACCGATGGGGCTCTGGTCCACGTGGATCACCTTGTCGAGGTGCTCGAGGCCGTCGATCCGCTTGTGCCGTCCGGCGACCTGCTTCGCCCCGTTGAGCTTGTTCGCGAGGACCTTGTACAGGATGTCGTTGACGAGGGTGGACTTGCCGGAGCCGCTCACGCCGGTGACCGCGGTCAGCACCCCGAGGGGGATGGTCGCGTCGACGTTCACGAGGTTGTGTTCCCGCGCGCCGACGACCTTGAGTTGCCGGGACCGGTCGATCTTGCGGCGCTTCGCGGGGATCTCGATCCTGCGGCGCCCCGAGAGGTAGTCACCGGTGAGCGACTCCTCGTTGGTCAGCAGGTCCTCGAGGAGGCCCGAGTGCACCACCTGGCCGCCGTGCTCCCCCGCGCCCGGTCCGATGTCCACGATCCAGTCGGCCTCGGCGATGGTGTCCTCGTCGTGCTCGACGACAATCAGCGTGTTGCCGAGGTTGCGCAGGCGCGTGAGCGTCTCGATCAGGCGGCGGTTGTCGCGCTGGTGCAGTCCGATGGACGGCTCGTCGAGGACGTAGAGCACGCCCACGAGCCCCGAGCCGATCTGCGTGGCCAGGCGGATGCGCTGGGCCTCCCCGCCGGAGAGCGTGCCGGAGGCGCGCTCGAGGTTCAAGTACTCGAGGCCCACGTCGAGGAGGAATGTCAGGCGCGCCTGGATCTCCTTGAGGACCTGGTTGGCGATCTGGGCCTCTCGGCCGGTCAGCACGAGATTGTCGAGGAACTCGGCGCAGTCGCGCATCGGCATCGCGGAGACCTCGGCGATGGAGCGGCCGTTGATGAGCACCGAGAGCGACGCCGGGTTGAGCCGTGCGCCGCCGCAGGTGGGACACGGGATCTCCCGCATGTACTCCTCGTAGCGGTCGCGCGCGTTGTCGGACTCCGTCTCCGCGTGCTTGCGCTGGATGTACTGGATGGCTCCCTCGAAGCCGGTGCTGTACTTGCGCTCGCGACCGAAGCGGTTCTTGTACTGCACCACCACCTTGTGGTCCTTGCCGTACAGCGCGGCCTCGCGGGCACGGTCCGGCAGCTTCCGCCAGGGGGTGGTGATGTCGAACTTCAGCTCGGACGCGAGTCCCTCGAGCAGGCGCGTCCAGTACTCCAGCGTCGCCGTGCCGAGCGACCACGGGGCGATCGCACCCTCAGCGAGGCTCAGGTCCTGGTTGGGGACCACGAGCTCCTCGTCAACCTCGAGCTTGCTGCCGATCCCGGTGCAGGCCGGGCAGGCGCCGAACGGGTTGTTGAAGGAGAAGGACCGCGGCTCGATCTCGTCGATGGCCAGCGGGTGCTCGTTGGGGCAGGCGAGGTGCTCGGAGAAGGCGTGGAGGCGCTTGGCGTCGTCCTCGGGGAGGTCGACGAACTCGGCGAGCACGCGGCCGTCGGCGAGCTTGAGCGCGGTCTCGACGGAGTCGGTGAGGCGCTGCTGGATGCCGCCCTTCACCACGAGGCGGTCGATGATGACCTCGATGGTGTGCTTGTACTGCTTGCCGAGCTTTGGCGGGTCGCTGAGCTGGATGAGCTTACCGTCCACGCGGGCACGCGAGTAGCCCTTGGCCGTGAGTTCCTGGAAGAGGTCTACGAACTCGCCCTTGCGGGCGCGGACCACCGGGGCGAGGATCTGGAAGCGCGTGCCCTCGTCGAGCTCGAGGAGCTGGTCCACGATCTGCTGGGGTGTCTGCTTCGCGACGGGCTCGCCGCAGACGGGGCAGTGGGGGCGGCCCACGCGCGCCCAGAGCAGGCGCATGTAGTCGTAGATTTCGGTGATGGTGCCCACGGTGGAGCGCGGGTTCTTGCTCGTGGACTTCTGGTCGATCGAGACCGCGGGTGAGAGCCCCTCGATGAAGTCGACGTCGGGCTTGTCCACCTGGCCGAGGAACTGCCGGGCATAGGCCGAGAGCGACTCGACGTAGCGGCGCTGGCCCTCCGCGAAGATGGTGTCGAAGGCCAGCGACGACTTCCCCGAGCCCGAGAGGCCCGTGAAGACGATCATGGCGTCGCGCGGCAGGTCCAGGTCGACATTGCGCAGGTTGTGCTCACGCGCGCCCTTGACGATCAGCCGGGACAGGTCCTGGGGAGCCGGCTCCGGATTGTGGGCATGCTGCTCGAGGGAATTTGCTATAGACACTCATCCACTGTAGGGGAAAAGAGCTTCGAAGACATATTCGAATGACGCCTTTTCCGCGTGGTTTCCGCGCCCCGCGGCGCGTCGTTCACGCTCGGCGCAATGCCGCCTGTACGTAGGCCACGGCGTCGCGTTCGGACAGCCCGGAGGACCGGACGACGGCGGCGAACTCGTCGGCTGCGGCGGCGACGCGACGGCGGGCCTCGTCACCCCCGGCGGTGATGACTGTCCCGGCCCGACCCCTCGTCTCCACGACCCCTGCCTGCTCCAGTTCCTTGTAGGCGCGGGCGACCGTGTTGGCCGCGATCCCGAGGTGCGTCGCCAGTCCGCGGACCGGCGGCAGCCGCGTCCCGACGGCGGCCTTCCCCGAGGTCGAGGCCATCAGGACGGCCTGCTTGACCTGCTCGAACGGCGGAGCCGTGCTCTGCGGATCGAGCTTCAACCACCGCGGGATGTCCTGCTCCACGCCCTGTTCCTTCCGAAATCCGACGCCGGGACCGGCGGGTCGCGGCGTACACGAACCCTACCTGCCGGGTCCGAGTCCCCGTCGGGCGCGCACGCCTACACTGTGCTCATGACCAGCCCCCTGCACAGCCTCACCGAGATCACGATCCGCCGTATCTCCGTGTCCGAGATGGACAACAACGTATACGTGCTCACCTCGAAGTCGACCGGCGCGCAGGTCCTCGTCGACGCCGCTGACGACGCCCCGGCGATCCTCGCGCTGCTCGCCGACGCGCAGGAGGACACCGACGCCGAGGCCCGCGTGGCGCTGATCGTCACGACGCACTCGCACTGGGACCACGTGCGGGCGCTGGCCGAGGTGAAGGACGTTACGGGGGCGCGCACGGCCGCCGGGGCCGACGACGTCCCGGACATCGCGGTCGCCACGGACGTGCCGCTGCAGCACGGCGACACGGGCTCCTTCGAGGGCTTCGAGCTCAAGGCGATTCACCTGCGCGGGCACACCCCCGGCTCCGTCGCACTGCTCTACGAGGATCCTCACGGGCCGGCGCACCTGTTCACGGGCGACTCCCTGTTCCCCGGGGGCATCGGTAACACGCAGGGCGATCCGGCGCGTTTCGCCTCCCTGTACGACGACGTCGTGACACGCCTCTTCGATCGCCTGCCGGACGACACCGTGGTCCATCCGGGGCACGGGAAGGGCACGACGCTCGGCGCCGAACGGGGCTCCCTCGAGGAGTGGAAGCAGCGCGGCTGGTAGGGCGCCGGCTACGGTGACCGGTGGCCGACGGCGAAGATGCGCCGGAAGCCGAAGACGGTGCCGTGCCCGCCCCGGGGGTACGCCGTCCGCAGCAGCCCGCCGTACCCGGCCTCGAACTCGTCGGCCTCCTCCGCGGACAGCACCTCCAGGACCGGCCGCAGGGCCGTGCCGCGCACCCAGCCGAGGACGGCGTCCTCCCCCGGCAGCACCTGCTGGTACGTGGTCTCCCAGACGTCGGCCTCGAGCCCGGCGGACAGCAGCAGCTCGGCGTAGTCCGCCGGTTCGGCCACGGCGTCGTCGTGCCGCAGCATGCCGCGGAGCGTCTCCGCCCAGCGGGGGCTCGCCGCGTGCTCGCGCATCAGCGCGTGGGACGGCGCCGGGAAGTTGCCGGGCACCTGCAGGGCGAGCCACCCTCCCGCGGGCAGCGCTCTGGCCCATGCGGCCACGAGGTCCTGGTGCCCGGGGACCCACTGGAGCGCCGCGTTCGTGACGACGACGTCGTCGGAGCCGGGGCGGTAGGCGCGGAGGTCGCCCACCTCGAAGGCCAGGTTCGGCGGTGCGGGACGGCGCCGGGCGGCATCGATCATGTCCGTGCTGGAGTCGATGCCCCGCACCGTCGCCCCTGGCCATCGCAGCGCGAGCGCCTCCGTCAGCTCACCGGGTCCGCACCCGAGGTCGACGACCGTGCGCGGCGCGTCGTGGCCGACGCGTCCCACGAGGTCGAAGAACGGACGGCCGCGGTGACCGGCGTGACGGGCATAGAGTCCAGGGTCCCAGCGCATGATCCACCCTAAGGTCCCCACCGGTACGCTGGAAGGACCATGAGGATCCAAGAACACCTGCCCCGGTACGACGACGGCGAACTCCCCGCGGACGCGGTCTACGAAGCCTTCACGGGATGGGCGACGGCGCGCGGGCTGGCACTCTACCCGGCGCAGGACGAGGCCGCGATGGAGCTCGTCTCGGGCAACAACGTGATCCTCGCGACGCCCACCGGGTCCGGGAAGTCGCTGGTGGCCGTCGCGGCGCACCTGAAGTGCTTCGCCGAGGGCCGGACCAGCTACTACACCGCGCCGATCAAGGCGCTGGTATCCGAGAAGTTCTTCGCCCTGTGCGAGATCTTCGGCGCGGAGAACGTCGGCATGATCACGGGCGACTCCGGCGTGAACCAGGACGCGCCGATCATCTGCTGCACCGCCGAGATCCTCGCGAACCTCGCCCTGCGCGAGGGCGCGCAGGCCGACGTCGACACCGTGGTGATGGACGAGTTCCACTTCTACTCGGACCCGCAGCGCGGCTGGGCCTGGCAGGTGCCCCTGCTCGAACTGCCCCAGGCGCAGTTCCTGCTGATGTCCGCGACGCTCGGCGATGTGACGCGGTTCGAGAAGGACCTCACCGACCGCACCGGTCGCGCGACGGCGACGGTCACGTCCGTGGAACGGCCCATCCCGCTGCACTACTACTACGTCGAGACACCCGTACAGGAATCCCTCGAGGAACTGCTCTCCACCCGCCAGGCGCCCGTGTACGTGGTGCACTTCAGCCAGGCCGAGGCCATCGAACGGGCGCAGAACCTCATGAGCGTCAACGTCTGCACGCGTGAGGAGAAGGACAGGATCGCCGAGCTCATCGCGACGTTCCGGTTCTCCGCGGGCTTCGGCAAGACCCTCAACCGGCTCGTACGCCACGGCATCGGCGTGCACCACGCCGGCATGCTGCCCAAGTACCGCAGGCTCGTCGAGCAGCTCGCCCAGGCCGGCCTGCTGAAGGTCATCTGCGGCACCGACACGCTCGGCGTGGGCATCAACGTGCCCATCCGCACCGTGCTCCTCACCGCGCTGAGCAAGTACGACGGCGTGCGCACGCGGCTGCTCAACGCGCGGGAGTTCCACCAGATCTCCGGGCGCGCCGGGCGCGCCGGATACGACACCGCGGGCACCGTCGTCGTGCAGGCGCCCGACCACGTGGTCGAGAACACCAAGGCCATGGCGAAGGCGGTCTCCAAGTTCGGCGACGACCAGAAGAAACTGCGCCAGGTGGTGCGCAAGAAGCCGCCGCAGGGCTTCGTGTCCTGGGGCAAGCCCACGTACGAGCGGCTCGTCGAGAGCGTTCCGGACCCCCTGACGTCGTCGTTTTCCGTCAGCCACTCGATGCTGCTGAACCTCCTCGAGCGGCCCGGCGACCCGTTCACCGCGGTGAAGCGGCTGCTCACCGAGAACCACGAGACGCGGGCATCCCAGCTGCGGCTCATGCGCCGCGCCATCGGCATCTACCGCGAACTCGTCACGGCCGGGATCGTCGAGCGGCTGCCCGTCCCCGAGCCGGACGGGCGGCAGGTCCGGCTCCGCGTGCATCTGCAGGCCAACTTCGCCCTCAACCAGCCCCTCTCCCCCTTCGCCCTCGCGAGCCTGGAACTGTTGGACCCCGAGGCGCCGGGTTACGCGCTCGACGTCGTCTCGGTCATCGAGGCCACGCTCGAGAAGCCCCGGCAGGTCCTCAACGCGCAGGAGAAGAAGGCGCGCGGCGAGGCCGTGGCCGCCATGAAGGCCGAGGGGATCGACTACGACGCGCGGATGGCACGGCTCGAGGAGGTCACCTACCCGAAGCCGCTCGAGGAGCTGCTGCAGCAGGCCTTCGACGTGTACCGGGCATCAGCGCCATGGCTCGGTGACTTCGAGCTCGCCCCCAAGTCCGTGGTCCGCGACATGTACGAGCGAGCGATGAGCTTCGGCGAGTACGTGGCGTTCTACTCGCTCACGCGCTCCGAGGGCATCCTCCTGCGCTACCTCGCCGACTGCTACAAGGCGCTGCGCCACACGGTGCCGGTCGAGGCCCTCCGCGAAGACCTTAGCGACATCCTCGAATGGCTCGGCGAGCTCGTCCGGCAGGTGGACAGCAGTCTCCTCGACGAGTGGACCCAGCTGACCGCCGGGATCGTTCCGGGGGCGCCCGCGGATACCGTGGAACTCCCGGAGGAGCCGCCGTCCGTCACCTCCAACGAGCGCGCCTTCCGCGTGATGGTGCGCAACGAGATGTTCCAGCGCGTGAAGCTCTTCGCCGACGAGCGCGACGAGGCACTCGGCGCCCTGGACGCGGACTCCGGGTGGACCGCCGACCGCTGGGCGGAGGCCCTCGACGGGTACTTCGCGGACTACGAGGACATCGACGACGGCCCCGAGGCCCGCGGACCGGCGCTGCTGATCATCGTGAAGGTCCCTGGCCTCTGGAAGGTGCGGCAGATCCTGAAGGACCCCGAGGGCAACAACGACTGGGGCATCAACGCGGAGATCGACCTGCCGGCGTCGGACGAGGCGGGCAGCCCCGTGGTGCGGATCCTGGGCGTCGGGGCCCCCGTCGCGGCCTGACCCCGCCGTTCGACGGCGGGAGCTTGGCTACGCTGGGGACATGTCGACTCTTCGCGAAGCACGGCCGGTGGACGTCCCGGTCATCCTCCAGCTCATCCACGACCTGGCCCTCTACGAGCGTGAGCCGGACGCCGTGAAGAACACCGCGGAATCCCTCGAGGCCGCCCTGTTCGGCGACTCCCCCGCGATCTACGCGCACGTCGTCGAGGCCGAGGGGCAGATTCAGGGATTCGCCCTGTGGTTCCTCAACTACTCCACCTGGGAGGGCGTCCACGGCATCTATCTCGAGGACCTGTACGTGCGCCCCGAGGCGCGCGGCGCCGGACACGGCAAGGCCCTGCTCACCAACCTCGCGAGGATCGCCGTCGAGCGCGGCTACGCCCGGGTCGAATGGTCGGTGCTCGACTGGAACGAGCCGTCCATCCGTTTCTACGAGCAGCTCGGCGCCCGACCGCAGTCCGGTTGGAGCACCTTCCGGCTCACGGGGAGCGCCCTCACCGACGCCGCCGCGCTGTGACCGCCGTGTCGCCCGCACTGGTGCCCCTTCCCCACGCCGACCTACATGGAATCGGCCGGACCGTCGTCATGCGCGGAGTGCGCGCCACCGGCCACACCTTCAGCGTGCCCCTCGACCACCGGGACACGACCTCGGAGCGGATCGAGGTGTTCGCCCGCGAGTACTCGTCCCTCGAGCACGACGACGATGCCGTCGCCCGCCTGCCGTGGCTGCTGTTCCTGCAGGGCGGGCCCGGTGGCCGGGGCGTGCGGACCACGCAGCTCTCGGGCTGGATGAAGGCCGCCGCCCGTGACTTCCGTATCCTCATGCTGGACCAGCGCGGCACGGGGCGCTCCACCCCCGCCGACGCCGCCACACTCGCGGCGCTGCCGACGCCGCAGGCCCAGGCGGACTACCTGTCCCACTTCCGCGCGGACGCGATCGTGGCCGACGCCGAGCTGATCCGTGCGCGTCTCGGCAGCGCGCCCTGGACGGTGTTCGGGCAGAGCTACGGAGGCTTCTGCACACTCACCTACCTGTCGAACGCACCCGCGGGCATCGAGCGCGCCCTGATCACCGGTGGCCTCGCCCCCCTCGCGGGAGCGCCGGACGAGGTGTACCGGGCCACGTTCGCCCGGGTGGAGGAACGCAACCGCGAGTACTTCTCCTGGTACCCGGAGGACCGGGAGCTGGTCACGCGCATCGCCCGCCACCTCGGGAAGGTGGAGGAGCACCTGCCCGACGGGGAACGGCTCACGGTGCGGCGCTTCCAGATGGTCGGCTCGTTCCTGGGCGGGAACACCCGGGTCCACGCCCTCCACTACCTCCTCGAGGACGCGTTCACCACCACGCCCGACGGCCCCCGGCTGTCCGCGACGTTCCTCGAGCAGGTCCAGGGGATCGTCAGCAGGGCCTCGCAGCCGCTGTACGCGCTGATGCACGAGTCCATCTACTGCCAGGGCGGCGCGTCCTCGTGGGCCGCCCGGCGCGTGCTCGACGAGTACCCGCAGTTCCGCGACGACGCCGCTGAGATCCTGTTCACGGGCGAGATGGTATACCCCTGGTACTTCGAGGAGGATCCCGCGCTGCGGCCGCTCCGTGCGGTCGCGGACGTGCTCGCGGCGAAGGAGGACTGGGGTCCGCTGTACGACGCGGACGTCCTGGCGACGAACGTCGTGCCGGCCGCCGCAGCCGTCTACCGTCACGACATCTACGTCGACCGGAATCTCTCCCTCACCACGGCCGCCGGCATCAGGAACCTCGCCGTGTGGGAGACGGACGAGTTCCACCACGACGGGATCGCGGACAACGGCGAGGCGATCTTCGAGCGGCTGCTCGGCATGACCCGCCCCTGACCCAGTGCCGCCGGCTCGGCCGGACGACAGAGGGACCCCGCACACTGTGCGGGGTCCCTCTTCTGCTGTCGGTCCTGGCGTGCCGGCGGAGCCTAGTGGCGCGGGTTCTTGGTGCCGGCCTCGTCCGCGGCCTCGTCGAGCCCGTCGGTGACGGCGGGAGAGGACGCCTTGTGGTCGGCGCCGCCCGAGCGCACCGCCGACTTCTCGACGGCCTTCGACTTGATGAGGCTGGCGACGACCGCGATGACGATCGTCGCGACGATCACGGCGAGGGACAGGAACGTCGGGATCTCCGGAGCCCACTCGATGTGCTCGCCGCCGTTGATGAACGGCAGCTCGTTGACGTGCATCGCGTGGAGGATGAGCTTCACGCCGATGAAGGCGAGGATGACGGAGAGGGCGTGCTTCAGGTAGATGAGGCGCGTCATGAGGCCGCCGAGCAGGAAGTAGAGCTGGCGCAGGCCCATCAGGGCGAAAATGTTCGCGGTGAAGACGATGAACGCGCTCTGCGTGAGACCGAAGATTGCGGGGATGGAGTCGACGGCGAAGAGGAGATCGGTGAGCCCGATCGTCACGAAGACGATGAGCATGGGAGTGAACACCTTCTTGCCGTCGACGACGGTCCGCACCTTGTTGCCGTCGTAGGACTCGGACATCGGCAGCACCGAGCGCAGCTTCGCGATCAGCTTGTTGTCGCCGGCGTCCTCCTCGTCCTCACCCGAGTCCTTGGCCTGCTTGTACGCCGTGTACAGGAGGAAGGCACCGAAGATGTAGAAGATCCAGCTGAAGTTCTCGATCACGGCGGCACCGAGCGCGATGAAGATGCCGCGCAGGATCAGCGCGATGATGATGCCCACCATCAGCACCTCCTGCTGGTACTTCCTCGGGACCGAGAAGCGCGCCATGATGATGATGAAGACGAACAGGTTGTCGATGCTCAGGCTGTACTCGGTGATCCAGCCGGCGATGAACTGGCCGCCGTACTCGGGCCCCGTGAACACGAACATCAGCGCTGCGAACGCGAGCGCGAGTCCCACGTAGAAGGCGACCCACAGGCCCGCCTCCTTCATGGACGGCTCGTGTGGCCGCTTGACGACGAGGAGCAGGTCGAAGAGCAGGATGATCCCGAGCACGACGAACGTGCCGATCTCGAACGCCAGGGGCAATGTGGGCATGAAGGGCCTTCCGCAGGGTGGAATGGATCGCCGTAAGTCTCTCCGCCGCGGCATGGTGCCGACCGACCGCTATGCCCGGCGGAGCAACAATGCCCTGCGTGCTGACGTCCATAGCGCTTGGGATACTCCCCTACGTCCGCCCAATGCTACCCGAGCCGCGGAGCACCCGTTGAAGTCACGTTCCCCGGATGCGGAGCGCGGACCTCCTTGACGTGGCGGCCGTCGTCCCTCCCGGAGGTTTCACCGGTCATGGAGGTCATGGCGCGACCCTCAGGCGTGGCCGGCCGACTGCATCTGCCGCAGCTCCTTCTTGAGGTCGCCGACCTCGTCGCGCAGCCGTCCGGCCAGCTCGAACTGCAGCTCGGCGGCCGCCGCGTGCATCTGGTCCGTCAGCTGCTGGATGAGGTCGGTCAGGTCCTCGGCCGGGACGGACGCCAGTCCCTCGTGGCGCCCGGCGCCCTTCTTCGGCTTCCGGCCCTTCGCGGCTTCCTCCAGGAGTGCGCGCGTATCGGCGTCCTCCCGGTTGATGGTGTCCGTGATGTCGGCGATCCGCTTGCGCAGTGGAGTGGGATCGATACCGTGCTCGAGGTTGTGCGCCACCTGGATGGCACGGCGCCGGTTGGTCTCGTCGATCGCGCGTTCCATGGAGTCCGTGATGCGGTCCGCGTACATGTGCACCTCGCCCGAGACGTTGCGGGCCGCACGCCCGATGGTCTGGATCAGCGAGGTGGTGCTCCTGAGGAAGCCCTCCTTGTCGGCGTCCAGAATGCTCACGAGGGACACCTCCGGAAGGTCGAGGCCCTCACGGAGCAGGTTGATGCCCACCAGCACGTCGAACGTGCCCATGCGCAGTTCGCGCAGGAGTTCCACGCGCCGCAGCGTGTCCACGTCCGAGTGGAGGTACTCCACCTTAACCCCGTGCTCGAGGAGGTATCCGGTGAGGTCCTCGGCCATGCGCTTGGTGAGCGTGGTGACGAGGACGCGCTCGTTGATGGCGGTGCGCTTGCGGATCTCACCGAGGAGGTCGTCGATCTGCCCCTTGGTCGGCTTGACCACAACTTCGGGGTCGACGAGTCCGGTGGGCCTGATGATCTGCTGGACGAACCCGTCGGCCTTGCCCAGCTCATACTTGCCCGGCGTCGCCGACAGGTAGACCGTCTGCCCGATGCGGTCCTGGAACTCGTCCCACTTCAGCGGCCGGTTGTCCATCGCTGACGGGAGCCGGAACCCGTGGTCAACGAGGGTCCGCTTCCGCGAGGAGTCGCCCTCGTACATGGCGCCGATCTGCGGGATGGTCACGTGCGATTCGTCGACGACGAGCAGGAAGTCGTCGGGGAAGTAGTCGAGCAGGCAGTGCGGTGCCGAGGCCGGATCGCGTCCGTCGATGTGCCGCGAATAGTTCTCGATGCCGTTGCAGAACCCCATCTGCTGCATCATCTCGAGGTCGTAGGTGACGCGCATGCGCAGGCGCTGCGCCTCGACCAGCTTGTTCTGCGCCTCGAATTCCGCCAGGCGCTGCTGCAGCTCGTCCTCGATGTCCTTGATCGCGCGCGTCATGCGATCCTCGCCGGCGACGTAGTGGGAGGCGGGGAAGACGTACATCTCCTCCTCCTCGCGGATGACGTTCCCCGTGAGCGGGTCGAGCGTGTAGATGTTCTCCACCTCGTCGCCGAAGAACTCGATGCGCAGCGCGTGCTCCTCGTACATGGGGATGATCTCCACGGTGTCACCGCGGACGCGGAACGTCCCCCGGTGGAAGTCCATGTCGTTGCGCGTGTACTGCATCCCCACGAACTGGCGCAGCAGCGCGTCGCGGTTCATCTGGTCGCCCCGGCGCAGCGTGACCATCTTGTTGATGTACTCCTCGGGCGTCCCCAGCCCGTAGATGCAGGACACGGTGGCGACCACGATGACGTCGCGACGCGTGAGGAGCGCATTGGTGGCCGAGTGGCGCAGGCGCTCCACCTCCTCGTTGATGGAGGAGTCCTTCTCGATGAAGGTGTCCGTCTGCGGGACGTAGGCCTCGGGCTGGTAGTAGTCGTAGTACGAGACGAAGTACTCGACGGCGTTGTTGGGCAGCAGCTCCCGGAACTCGTTCGCGAGCTGCGCCGCGAGGGTCTTGTTCTGCACCATCACCAGGGTGGGGCGCTGCACCTGCTCGATGAGCCAGGCCGTGGTGGCGCTCTTGCCCGTACCGGTGGCACCGAGCAGGACGACGTCCTTCTCGCCCGCATTGATCCGCCCGGCCAGCTCCTTGATCGCGGTGGGCTGGTCGCCCGCGGGCGTGTACTCGCTGATGACCTCGAAAGGGGCCACGACACGCTTGATATCCTGCGCAAGACTCATGTCTTAACGGTAGACCCTGCCGCTGACACTCCTGCCCTGATCTGCTGGCGGCTGAACGCCGCGGGAACCGCCCCTGCCGGGCTCAGGACGGTGCCGGCGCGGACGCCACCGTCACCGTGACGTCGAGTGCGGGATCGGCCGCGCGATGCACGGCGGGAAGGCCGGCGTGCGCCTCCCCCCGACCCCTCCCGCTGCCCCGGTCACGGGGGTATCCCGCGGCTGCGAGGGCGCTCGCCACGGGCGCTGGATCCGTGTCCTCCTCGACCGTCACCCGCACGCTCGCGACGACGACGTCGTCCTCGTCCCGAGCGGCGCCCGGGGCGCCCCCCGACCCTACGGAGGCTCCGGGCGGGAGTGCCGCGGCGAGCCTGGCGCGGGTGCGCCGGGCGAGCCCGACCGTGCCCGGCAGTCCTGCCGCCGACGGGCTGGAGAGCAGGCCGCTGCCAGGTGCGCCAGCCACCAGGTTGTCGCGGAACGGGACGATGCGCCGGTCCCACAGGGCGTCGGCCGCCGCGAGGAGGTCCTCGAGGGCCCGGTCGTTGGGGAGTACGGCGTCGGCCTCCCGCAACCGGTCCGCCCGCGGAGCCTGCGCCGCGATGCGCCGTCCGGCCTCCCCGGGATCCATGCCGCGCTGCCGGACCATCCGGTCGACGCGGACCTCGTCCGGCGCGTCGACGACGACGACGAGGTGGAAGCGGGCTGCCTGCCCGCTCTCCACCAGCAGGGGGATGTCCTCGACGACGATGGCGTCCTCGGGGGCACCGTCGACGAGTGCCGCTGCCCGTTCCCGCACACGGGGATGGACGATGGCGTTGAGGCGCTCGCGCGCTGCCGTGTCCGCGAAGACCAGTCGTCCTAGGGCAGGCCGGTCCAGGGCACCGTCGACTCCCACGAGGTCCGCACCGAATGCCGCGACGATCTCGTGCAGCGCCGGCGAGCCGGGCTGGACCACCTCGCGTGCCAGGACGTCGGCATCGACGAGAACGGCGCCGAGTTCGGCGAAGCGGCGGGCCACTGCGGACTTCCCCGCGGCGATGCCCCCTGTCAGTCCTATGCGCAGCATGGGCCAACCCTAACGCGGGCTCGTCCGCCGGCTGTCAAGCGGCACCCCTCCCGGCGGCTGCCTGGAGGAACTGTCAGTGGCCCTGAATACCCTAAGGGGACTTATCGTTGTAAGGAGCACCGTGACCATCACATTGCAGGACCTTCGATCGACTGCCGCGTCGACATTCGGCTGGGACACCCTGCGTCCCGGCCAGGAGCGCGCCATGGAAGCGGTGCTGGAGGGCCGCAGCATCCTCTGCGTCATGCCTACCGGTTCCGGCAAATCGGCGATCTACCAGGTGCCGGCGATGGCACTGCCCGGCGTCGCCGTGGTCATCTCACCGCTGATCGCGCTCCAGCACGACCAGGCCGAGTCGATCAACGAGAGCGCGGGCTCCCCGCGTGCCCACGTCATCAACTCCGGGATGAAGAAGAGCGAGCTCGCTGCGGCGTGGGAGGCGGCAGCGGCTGAGGACGAGTCCACGCGTGCGAAGTTCCTCTTCCTCGCTCCCGAGCAGATCGCGCGCGACGACGTCGCCGCCCACCTGCGGTCCCTCGACGTCTCGCTCGTGGTCGTCGACGAAGCTCACTGCGTCTCCTCCTGGGGCCACGACTTCCGGCCCGACTACCTGCAGCTGGGCCACCTCCTGAAGGACCTCGACGTGCCCGTGATCGCCCTGACAGCGACCGCCTCACACCCTGTGCAGAACGAGATCGTGGAACGGCTGCGCCTGACGGACCCGACCGTCATCGTGGAGGGCTTCGACCGCCCGAACCTGTCCCTCGAGGTCGTCCATCACGTCGAGAGCGCCGACAAGGAACGAGCCATCCGCGATCAGGTCCTCTCCCTGGAGGGTCCGGGACTGGTCTACGTCGCCACGAAGAAGGCAGCGAATGCCCTCGCCTCCGAACTGCAGGAGCGCGGACGCAGCGCCGACGTCTATCACGCCGGCAGGCTCAGGAACGAGCGCCAGGCGGTGCACGACGGTTTCCTCGACGGCACGATCGACGTCGTCATCGCGACCACGGCGTTCGGCATGGGCATCGACAAGCCGGACGTGCGCTTCGTGCTGCACGCGGACATCTCGGACTCCCTCGACAGCTACTACCAGGAGATCGGCCGGGGAGGACGTGACGGGCTCGTGTCGCAGGCAATCCTGCACTACCGGCCCGAGGACCTCTCCCTGCGCCGGTTCTTCGCCGCGAAGTCCGTCAACCGCACGCAGCTGAGGCAGCTGTTCGTGCTCCTCATGGTCGCGGGCAGGCCCGTCAAGACCAAGAAGCTCAGGGAGCTGTCCGGCCTCTCCCCGCGGAAGCTGACGGGGCTCCTCAACCTCCTCGAGGCCTCCGGCAGCGTGGGCGACGGCGTGAAGGGTTACCGGGCCAGGAAGATCTCCCCTGCCGATGCCGTGGAGCGGGCTGTCGAGCAGGCGGAGACCCGCGAGCGCATCGACCAGTCGCGCGTGGAGATGGCCCGGCGCTACGCGGAGACGAGAGGCTGCCGGCGACAGTTCCTGCTCTCGTACTTCGGCGAGGAGCTGCCCGGGGCCTGCGGGAACTGCGACAACTGCAGCCGGGAGGAAGCGACCGCGTCCTTCGAGGACGCCGTCGCGGCAGGCACCCCTGACGCGGACCAGCCCTTTGACGTCGAGACCCTGGTCGAGCATCCGGAGTGGGGACGCGGAACGGTGATGGGCTACGAGGAAGGGATCATCACTGTGCTGTTCGACTCCGTGGGCTACAAGACGCTCTCCACCGAGCTGGTGGAGGCGAAGGAGCTGCTGGCGCCCGTGCCCGCCGTCGGCTGACACGGACGGAACGGACGGCACGGACGGCACGGGCGGCTGTCGCCGGGCAGGGTAGGACCAGCGCGGCATGGCCGGATTCGTCGGATTCCTCGAATCGCCGTGTGACGGCGGATCAAGGGGCGGGCCGGAGGTCGCGGAGGTCACGGAACGGCACGGCCTCGATGCGGACGAGGCCATGCGGCGCATGCTGTCAGCGGCGTCCGGACCCGGACCGCGCGGCACCGGGGGGCGGACCCGTCGCGCACAAACGCCCGGAGGACACCGACGGCCACGACAGCGACGGCATCGGTCCCGACCCCGCGGCGACCTGAGCGCACGGGCGACGCCACCTAGGATGTGCAGATGAGCCCGTTCGACCTCGATCTCCTGCGCCGCCGTCCCGACGTCGAGGCCCAGGAGCTGGTGGCCGTCGATGCCGCCGACCGTCTGCTCCTCGACACGGCCGCCGATCGCCTGCGGTCCTCGGACGCGATCGCCACTGTCAACGACGCCTACGGAGCCCTCACGCTCGGAGCTGCCCACCTGTCCGGCCGGGACGACATCCGCGCCTTCCAGGACGGCATCGTGCACGAGCGGGCCCTCGCGCTGAATGCCGCCGACCAGGGACTGCAGGGGGCCTACCGGTCGTGCCGCCTCGATGCCGATCTCCTGACCGGCGCCACCACCGTCCTGATCCGGCTGCCGCGTTCCCTGGACGAGCTCGATGAGGTCGCGTGGACGATCGCCACCCATGCCCGGCCCGACGTCCAGGTGCTGGCAGCGGGGCGGATCAAGCACATGTCCCTGTCGATGAACGAGGTGTTGAGTCGCTACTTCACGGACGTCACAGCGACCCTGGCCCGGCAGAAGGCCCGCGTCCTCGTGGCGTCGGGACCACGTCCCCCCGCCGCGTCGGCCTTCCCGCGGAGCGCCCGGCACGATGTCGGCCTCGACCGGCCCCTGGAGTTGCGCGCCTACGGTGCGACCTTCGGCGGCGCAGCGCTCGATCCCGGGACCCGACTGCTGCTTCCCCACCTGCGAGGGCTGACCGACCCGCCGGCGGGCCCTGCCCGGCAGCCCCGGGTCATCGACCTGGGGTGCGGGAACGGAGCCATCGCCGCGTACCTGGCGCTCGCGGACCCCCGGCTGGCCGTCCACGCGACGGACCAGTCGGCGTCGGCGGTGGCCTCCACCATGGCGACCGCGACGGCCAACGGCGTCGCCGACCGGATCAGCGCCACCAGGGACGACGCCCTGGCGGCGGTACCCGACGCCTCGGCGGGCGTGATCGTCCTGAACCCTCCGTTCCACATCGGCAGCACCGTGCATGCAGGGATCGCCCACCGGCTCTTCGAGGACTGCGCCCGCGTCCTTGCACCAGGCGGCGAGCTGTGGACGGTGTGGAACAGCCATCTTCGCTACCGCCCGGTACTCGAACGGCTCGTCGGTCCCACGCGTCAGCTCGACCGTTCTCCGCGCTTCACGGTGACGGTCTCGTCGAGGCGGCGGTAGCGCCGCCGTCGCGCGCCCCGGCCGCCCTCCCTCGCCGGCTGCCCGGCGCCCCACCCGGTCAGAGGCCGCACACGCGAAGGACCCCCGCCGAATCGACGGGGGTCCTTCGTGTACCTGCTGGAGTGCTGGAGCCTACGCTCCGGTCAGCTTCTCGCGCAGTGCGGCGAGTGCCTCGTCGGAAGCGAGCGTGCCGGAACCGGAGTCCGTGGCGACGGGCTCGGACGAGTAGCTCGTCGCGTTCGACTCGACAGGCTCGTTCGCTGCAGCGGCGTCGTCGGACGCGTGCTGCACGACCTGCTTCTTGTGCGACTCCCAGCGTGACTGGGCCTCGGCGTACTGGGCCTCCCACGCGGCGCGCTGGGTCTCGTAGCCCTCGAGCCATTCGTTCGACTCGGGGTCGAAGCCCTCGGGGTACTTGTAGTTGCCCTCGTCGTCGTACTCGGCGGCCATGCCGTAGAGCGCGGGATCGAACTCGGTGCTGTCGGCATCGACGCCCTCGTTGGCCTGCTTGAGGCTGAGGGAGATGCGGCGGCGCTCGAGGTCGATGTCGATGACCTTGACGAAGAGCTCGTCACCCACGGAGACGACCTGCTCCGCCAGTTCCACGTGGCGGACTGCGAGCTCCGAGATGTGCACGAGGCCCTCGATGCCGTCCTCGACGCGGACGAACGCACCGAAGGGAACGAGCTTCGTGACCTTGCCGGGGACGACCTGGCCCAGCGCGTGCGTGCGGGCGAAGGTCTGCCAGGGGTCTTCCTGCGTGGCCTTCAGCGAGAGGGAGACGCGCTCGCGGTCGAGATCGACCTCGAGGACCTCCACGGTGACTTCCTGACCGACCTCGACAACCTCGGACGGGTGGTCGATGTGCTTCCAGGAGAGCTCGGAGACGTGCACGAGGCCGTCGACGCCGCCGAGGTCCACGAACGCACCGAAGTTGACGATCGAGGAGACGACGCCCGGACGGACCTGGCCCTTCTCGAGCTTGTTGAGGAACGTGGAACGCACCTCGGACTGGGTCTGCTCGAGCCATGCACGACGCGACAGAACGACGTTGTTGCGATTCTTGTCGAGCTCGATGATCTTCGCTTCGATCTGCTGGCCGATGTACGGAGCCAGGTCGCGGACGCGACGCATCTCGACGAGGGACGCGGGCAGGAAGCCGCGCAGGCCGATGTCCAGGATGAGGCCACCCTTGACGACCTCGATGACGGTGCCGGTGACGACGCCGTCCTCTTCCTTGACCTTCTCGATGTCGCCCCAGGCACGCTCGTACTGAGCACGCTTCTTGGAGAGGATCAGTCGGCCTTCTTTGTCTTCCTTGGTGAGGACCAGAGCCTCGACCTGATCGCCCACGGAGACGACGTCCCCGGGATCGACGTCGTGCTTGATGGAAAGCTCGCGGGAAGGAATGACACCCTCGGTCTTGTAACCGATGTCGAGCAGGACCTCGTCGCGGTCGACCTTGACGACGGTACCCTCGACGAGATCCCCGTCGTTGAAGTACTTGATGGTCGCGTCGATCGCTGCGAGGAAGTCCTCAGCGGTGCCGATGTCGTTGATGGCGACGACGGGGGCACCTTGCTTCTCGGTGGTGGTGATGGTCATGTAGTTGGGGCTCCGTTGTGGATGATGACTTGCTCCGGTCATGACGGACACCACGATTCCAGCTGGGCCGGGAGCGGTTCCGATGTCCGGATGTGGACGAATGGGAAAGAACCTCGAGAGGTTCAGGAGTGGTACGGCTCAGGGGTTGCCGGTTGCACCGGATACCACCAGAGCGCACCACGCGCCCGTTCAGTCTAGCCGCGGGGTCCAACACCGTCAAAGCAGAGCGGCACCTCCGCGACGCAGGAGCCCGGGCCTAGAAGTGCGTGATGCAGTACGGCTCCTGTGCACGCCCGAAGAGCGCATCGAGCACGCCGACGGCGTCGTCGGCGTGGGCGGTCAGGCCTCCGGCCGCAGCGAGCGTGGACGCCTGCACTCCCCCGAGGTACAGGGATCCGAGCGCGTTGACGGTGAGCGTGGCGTCGGGTGCGGCCGTCGCGTCCACCCGGTCGATCTGTGCGGCGCCGTCGACGACGGTGAGGGCGTAACGTCCGCCGCTGATCCCGAGGTCGTCCAGGACCTCCAGCACGATCCTGCCGCTGCCCCGGTACGAGCGCTTCCCGAGGGCCGCCGGCACGTCGAGCAGTCGGACCCAGAGGACGTCGTCGGTGCCCTTGACCTCGTAGCAGCGCCGGTCGCGGAGCGCCCAGGGCAGGGCGTCGTCACGTCGTGCCCCGTCCCACGTGATGCGCTCCACGAGATCGAGGGATCCGAGGTAGCGCCAGAGCTCGAGGTATGCGGACGGTGTGGCGGCGACGAGGTCCACGATCTTCATCGTGTACGGCGTGGTCTCCCAGCCGGCGAACCGGTAGCTGACGTAGCCTGCCGGCTCTCCGGCGGCGTCGTAGTGCACCGCCAGGCGGACGGCGCGGTCGACCACCGGGCGCTCACGGCCCCATTCGCCCGATGCGCGGCGGGGATAGGCGTACTGCCGGCCCACGGAGCCGAAGGTCGACGCCTGGAAGCGCTCGAAGATCGTCTCGGCGAGGGCCACGGCGTGGTCGCGTGCCACGAGCGTCGTCGTCCCCGCCTGCGGAGCCGTGACCTCGAAGCGCTCCCGCACGTCGACCTCGATGCTCTGCGTGAAGGTCGCGCACCCGAACCCGAAGCGGCCGTAGATGGTGGCCTCCGACGCGGTCAGGATGGCCAGCGGACGTCCGCACTGCGCCGCCTCGCGCAGATCCCGCACCATCGTCGCGCGGAGGATGCCCCGACGCCGGTGGCTGGTGCGGACGGTGACCGCGGTGATCTGGTGGGCGTCGATCTGCGCTGCACCGACGTTGAGCGGGTGGACCATGGTGCCGTAGGTGGCTACGGGGTGGTCGGCGCCGAGGGCCTCGGCGGGCTGGGCGCTGTCATGGACGCCCCACAGCACGCGCTCGTCCGCCCGGTAGGCCGCCAGGTAGCGCGGGAGGTCCTCGGGGTCGAACGTGCCCTCATGGAAGCCGATCCCCTCGGCGTCGAGCCATTTCGCGAAGCGGCCCTCGGTCGAGGCGTCCTCGTCGGCGCCCGGGGTGAAAGTCTCGGTACTCAGTTCGGGTGTGTAGTGGCTCACGTCTCACCACCCTAGCGGCGGTGCCCCTGCCCGGCCAGCGGAACAGGGGCCCCGACCTAGTGCGCGGCGTCGTGCCAGCTGATTCCCGTTCCCACCGATACGTCGAGCGGGACGGAGAGATCCGCGGCACTGCCCATCTGCTCGCGGACCAGCGCCTCCACCTCGGCCGACTCGCCCTCGGCGATCTCGAGGACGAGTTCGTCGTGGACCTGCAGCAGCATGCGGGAGGCCAGCCCGCGGCGCGTCAGGGCGTCATCCACCCCGAGCATCGCCTTCTTGATGATGTCGGCGGCCGATCCCTGGATGGGGGCGTTCAGGGCTGCACGCTCGGCCATCTCCCGGAGCTGGCGGTTGTCGCTGGAGAGGTCCGGCAGGTAGCGGCGTCGGCCCTCGATCGTGGAGGTGAAGCCGTCCTTGCGGGCCTGCTCCACGATGCCGCGCAGGTAGTCACGCACCGCGCCGAAGCGCTCGAAGTAGTCGCGCATCAGGGTGCGTGCCTCGTCCACGGAGATGTTCAGCTGCTTCGAGAGACCGAAGGAGCTCAGCCCGTAGACGAGGCCGTAGGACATGGCCTTGACCTTGGATCGCATGGCGTTCGTGACCTCCTCGGGGGCGACCCCGAAGATGTGCGAGCCGACGAAGCGGTGGAGGTCCTCGCCCTCCTGGAACGCGGAGATGAGGCCCTCGTCGCCGGACAGGTGCGCCATGATGCGCATCTCGATCTGCGAGTAGTCGGCCGTCATGAGACTCTCGTACTTCTCGCCGTTGCGGCCCTGCCCGACGACGAACACTTCGCGGATGCGGCGCCCCTCGTCGGAGCGGACGGGGATGTTCTGGAGGTTCGGGTTGGTGGAGGATAGGCGCCCGGTCGCCGCGATGGTCTGCAGGTACGTGGTGTGGATGCGGCCGTCGTCGCCCACGGCCTTGCGGAGCCCCTCGACGGTCTGGCGCAGCTTGGTGGCGTCACGGTACGCGAGAAGCTGCTCGAGGAAGGGGTGGCCCGTCTTGGTGATGAGGTCGGTCAGGGCATCCGCGTCCGTGGAGTAGCCCGTCTTGATCTTCTTGGTCTTCGGCAGCTCGAGCTCGTCGAACAGGACGGTCTGGAGCTGCTTGGGGCTGCCGAGGTTGATCTCCTTGCCGATGATCCGGAACGCCTCGGAGCCGGCGGCGCTGATGGTCTTCGAGAAGTCGTCGTAGAGCCGGTCGAGTCCGTCGAGGTCGACGGCCACCCCCGTGAGCTCCATGCGGGCGAGCACCTCGGCGAGCGGCAGTTCGAGGCCGCCGAGCAGCTGGTTGGCGCCCTTCTCGACGAGCTGGCCCGCGAAGTGCTCGCTGAGCTGCAGCGCGGCGTAGGCGGCCACCACCGCGGGGGACGCGACGTCGTTGCCGCCGAGGTCCAGCGCCTGCTGGCCGGAGGAGTCGTTCGCCGACGCGGTGATGGACAGGCGCAGGTGGTACTGCGCGAGGTCCGCCAGTTCGTAGCTGCGGCGGTCCGGCTGGATGAGATAGCCGGAGATCGCGGTGTCGTCCACCTCGCCCGCGAGCCGGAAACCGCGCGCGGACAGGAGCTTGGACACCGCCTTGAAGTCGTGGACGATCTTCGGTGCATCCGGGGCGGCCAGCCAGTCCCCCAGGACCTTCTCGGCCTCCGCGTCGAGCGGCTCGAGCGGGATGAACGCGGCGTGGAGACTGGTCACGACGGCGATGCCGACGACGTCGGTGGTGCCGGCCGTCGTCTCGGTCGCCAGGGCCACGGAGGCGGAGGCCTGGTTCGTGGAGCGGAACCACTGCGTCAGCCCCTCGGCGTCGTCGAGCAGCACGTGTGCGGGCGCGCTCTGCTCGTCGCCCTCGTCCTCGATCTCCTCCTCGCCGAACAGGTCGAACAGGCGCTTGCGGAGTGTGTTGAACTGCAGCGAGTCGAAGAGGTCCTCCACGGCCGGGCGGTCCGGGTGCTGGGACACCATCGCTTCGAGGTCCACCGGCAGGTCCAGATCGGTCAGGAGGCGGTTGAGGCGGCGGTTCCGCTTCACGTCGTCGATGTTGGCGCGCAGCGAGTCCCCGACCTTGCCGCCGATCTTGTCGAGGTTCTCGAGAATGCCCTCGAGGCCGCCGTACTGCTTGATCCACTTGGCCGCGGTCTTCGGACCCACGCCGGGCACGCCGGGCAGGTTGTCGGCGCTCTCGCCCACCAGCGCGGCGAGGTCGGAGTACTGGTGCGGGGGCACGAAGTACTTCTCCTCGATGGCTTGGGCGTCCATCTGCGGGATATTGGTCACGCCCTGCTTCGGGTAGAGGACAGTCACGCGGTCGTTGACGAGCTGGAACGCGTCGCGGTCACCGCTGACCACCTGCACGTCCCAGTCGGCCGCGGCGGCCTGGTGCGCGAGGGTCGCCAGGATGTCGTCGGCCTCGTAGCCGTCGAGGGAGATCGTCGGGATCCGCATCGCCTCCATGACCTTGATGATCAGGTCCACCTGGCCGTGGAACTCCTCGGGCGTCTTGTTACGGCCGCCCTTGTACTCCGTGTACTCCTCCGAGCGGAACGTCGGGGTGTCGAGGTCGAAGGCCACGGCGACGTGGCTGGGCTTCTGGTCCTTGATGAGGTTGATCAGCATGGCCGTGAAGCCGTACACCGCGTTGGTGTGCTGCCCGGTGTCGGTGGAGAAGTTCTCGGCCGGCAGGGCGTAGAAGGCACGGAACGCCATGGAATGCCCGTCGATCACGAGGAGCCTGTTGCGGGAGCCGTCGCTGCGCCGCGCCGGTGCCGGGGACGCCTCGGAGCCGGCATCGGTCGGAGGGGTCATGGTCAGGGTGGCGGCTGGCTTGGCTGATTCACTCACAGGTGCCAGCCTAGTTCCCATGACAGACGACCGCACCCGCTCCGACGCCCCCTCCGCCCCATCCGAGGAGCGGCTCGCCGAACTCGTGGCGGCCGGCGTCCCCGCCGAGATGCACGTCTGGCTGGGACGCTACGGCGTGGGTGCGCTGGCCGTGAAGATGGGCATCGTGTTCTCCGAGATGAGCGCCGAGCGCATGGTCGCGACCATGCCGGTGGAGGGCAACCAGCAGGTCGCGGGGATCCTCCACGGCGGCGCGCACGTGGTGCTCGCGGAGACCCTCGGTTCGTTCGCGGCCGGCATCCACGCCGGGCCCGGACGGCAGGCCGTGGGGATCGAGGTGGGAGCCACCCATCACCGCAGTGCGGACGCGGGCCTGGTGACCGGCACCGCCACGGCCATCCACCTCGGACGCACGCTGACCACGCACGAGGTGGTGATGACCGATGATCAGGGCCGTCGGCTCTCGACGGCGCGGATCACGAACATGATCCGGGACGTCCGCGGCTGAACGGTCGGCCGACGGATCCCACGAGCCCTGGGCGCGTCGGTGGATTCCGCGGACATCCCGGATCGCGGGCCTGCGCGCGCAGGCCGCCGCGGTGGGACGCCGCGCTCCTGTGCCCAGGAGGGGTGGCACCGACCCGATCCGCGCTGGACCGGGCGAGAACCGACGGGGCGGGGATTGCAAGCCCTGGCGCCGATCCGCGCACCGGTTGCCCGCGCCCGAGCCCCCTGCCTACCGTGAGAATGGACGCCGGCACCGGCGTGCGCATGCTCTCCACCGGACGGAACCGCCTTGGCCGACAAGAAACTGAAGATCATCGCCTCCCTCGCTGCCGCCAGCGCCCTCTTCCTCGGCGGCTGCGACCTCGGCAACAAGGACAGCGACAACTCCGGAACCGACACCGGGAACTACGACGACAACAACGGGATCGACACCGACCTCGACGACGACGCACGAGGGGACGACGACTGATGGCAGGTCGTGGGTCCGGTCTCGCACGGGCAGCCCTGCGTGGCATGGCCGCAGGTCTTCTGGGGACGGCCGCCATGACGGTCGGCGAACTCGTGGAGCAGCGGCTCACGCATCGGCCCGACTCGCACATCCCCGGACGGACGCTGCGGACCCTTTTCGGCCGGCCCACCAGCAACACCGCCCTGTATCCCGGCTGGAACCATGCAATGCACTGGGCCACCGGCGCGAGCCTCGGTGCACTCCGCGGCATCTGGTCCGTGACGGGTATCCGCGGCCCCTCCGCAACGGCCGCGCACGGTGTGGTCCGCCTCGCCTTCGACCAGACCCTCGAGAACGCGACCGGGGCCGGCGCCGCGCCGGCTCTATGGCCGGCGAGTGAGAAGGCGATCGACTACCTGCATAAAGGCACCTACGCCGTCGTGACGGGGCTGGTGTCCGATGCCTTCAACCCGCCGGTGCTCACGACCCGCGCAGGAGCGCGCTCGCACTGAGGTCCTGGCCCGACCGACCCGACGTCAGGCGTCCGCCGTCGCCGTCCCCTCCAGGATGAAGCGGCGTAGCTCGGCAGGCCGGAAGGGCTTGCGCAGGTAGCGGTCCGCCCCGGCAGCGAGTCCCCGCTGCTCGTCGGACAGGTCGGCCCGCGCTGTCAGCATCACGATGAACGTGGTCGAGAAGCGGCGGATCCGCTCCGCCACCTCGAAACCGTCGATATCGGGGAGACCGACGTCGAGGGTGACGACGTCGGGCATCAGGCGCCGGACCATCTCCACACCCGCGAGTCCTGCCGGCGCCGTGTGCACCCGGAACCCGGTACCGGTCAGCACGGCGTGCAGCAGATCCCGCACATCGTCATCGTCCTCGATGACCACCGCGGTGCGGGTGTGCTGGGTGCTCGGCATGCGCCCAAGTTTACTCCGCGGCAGGGGCCCGAGCGCCGGGCCGGAGACTACGACTCGGGCCTGACCGTGGCCTCCACCGGCTCGCCGCCGCCGGCCGGCTGCACCATGACCCGCTGCACCGTCTCGGGCACCTGGGGGAAGGCCCCGATCATCAGCAGCTCGCTCGTCTGCCCCGGCAGCGCACTCCCGCTGTACTGCTCGACGAGCCCGACGACCTCGGGTGAGGACTGCCCGCCGTTCGCGGCGACTCCCCACTCCTCGATCACGCTCGATGCGGGCCGGAACTCGATGTCCTGGCCCTCGGGCGTCGAGACGGTGACGGTCTCGAGTTCGAGGGGCCTACTCCCTTCCGGGTTCTGGACGGTGACGAGCGCGTAGGTCACCGTGTCCTGGCCCAGCTGGGTGCGCAGACCCTCGACGTCCTCCGGAGCCTCGGCCGGCAGGAGGATGTCACCCCTCGCGGAGTCGATCAGGAACGCGAAGGACCCGCTGTTCGCATCCCGGAGGCCTTCCACGGACGGCGCGCCCGACGGCGCGGCAGCCTGCCCGGTGCCGGTCTGAGCGGGATCCGGGGTAGGACCCGCCGACTCCGGGCCGGTGGCAGGATTGCCTCCGCAGCCCGTCACGAACAGCAGCACGAGGGTGGCGGACAGGACGGTCTTCTTCATAGGTCTCCCGGGGGCCGGCAGCTGGGCCGACCCGGAGTCAGGACCGGCGTCGGCCGGATCGTGGCGAGGTTCCCTCCTGTTGTACCAGTGCGGACAGGAGCACCGGCAGGATGCTTCCCCCGCAGCCGACGGATTGACAGGGCGGGCCCTGAACGGTCCCGGTTCGTCGTCGGTGCGCCTCAGGCGCGGTTGCGCGCGCGGCTCGGCTGCACCCTCATCGGTTCGCCGGGCATCTTCGGGAAGTCCGGCGGGAAGGGCAGCTCCCCGAGACCGTTCTGGACGTCGCGGTCCCACCACTCGCGCAGCACCTCGATGGTCCCGGGCTTCGCGTGGAGGTCCTCCCATGGATCGGCCACCGTCCGCAGCCGCTCCGGCACCGTGACGATGGTGAAGGCGGCCGGGTCCACGCCGTCGAGCTCCTCCCACGTGACGGGGCAGGACACCGGGGCGTGCGGCAGCGCCCTCGGGCTGTAGGCGCCGGCCATCGTACGGTCGCGGTTCGCCTGGTTGTAGTCCACGAAGATGCGCGCCCCGCGTTCCTCCTTCCACCACGCCGTCGTCACCCGCTCCGGCATGCGGCGTTCGAGCTCACGGGCGGCGGCGATGACGGCGCGGCGGACCTCGAGGAACTCGTGGGCCGGCTCGATGGGTGCGAAGACGTGCAGGCCGCGGTTGCCGGACGTCTTCACGAAGCACTCCAGACCGGCCTCGTCCAGGACGGCTCGAAGCTCGTGCGCGGCTGCGACGACGTCGGCGAAGGTGGTGCCCGGCTGGGGGTCGAGGTCGATCCGCAGTTCGTCGGGCAGGTCGTGCGCTTCCGCCCGGGACGCCCAGGGGTGGAAGACGACGGTGTTCATCTGGATCGCCCAGACGGCCGCGGCGGGGTCGTCCAGCACGAGCTGGGGGTGCGAGCGACCGCTGGGATAGGTGACGGGCACACTGCGCAGGTAGTCCGGCGCCCCCTTGGGCGGATTCTTGCTGAAGAAGAACTCGCCGTCCACGTCCCCGCCGAAGCGCTGCAGCGACACCGGCCGGTCGCCGTTGGCGCGCAGGAATGCGGGGGCGACGTCGAGCAGGTACCTGGCGAGGTCCAGTTTCGTCAGGCCCACCTGGGGCCAGAGGACGCGGGACGGGCTGGAGAGGCGGACCGCCCGGGGTCCGTCCGGTCCGTCGACATCGAGGATCATCGCTTCGCTGGCCATGGGCTCAATGTACCCCGGCGGTGCGGGACCGCGACGGGGCGGCGGCCACACGCACCCAGTGGGTGATGGACCTGCCTCGGTACGGTGTTACTCCGCGGGGCGTGCTGCTCGAACATCGCTGCTGCGAGGTATATCGACAAGCTGTAGTTTTCTGAGACATCCATAACAGGTAGGCAATCAGGATCGACGGTTCACTTGTGGCACCCGTGAGCGCACTTTCACCATCTACGGTCAGCGCCCCTCCCGCGATTTGACGCGGTTGGCAGTTCCGTAGCTCCTGCACAGGGTCGGTGGACGACCGTCTTACGGGACCTGCCTGCGCTTCGCTAGTCCGTTCGCTCAAACTGAAGGGTCAAGGCCGCTGTGTCGCCGGCGTCGCGTGTGCGGTCGTCGGGTGCGATGGCGTCGGTGCCTTTGCGGGGGTTCAGTTCGCTGATCAGGGCACCGGCGACGATGAACCCGGCGCCGACGATCGCGATCGGGGGGAGGCGTTCACCGGCGACGCGGCCGATGAGGGCGGCCCACACGGGTTCCGCGGCGTAGATGATCGTGGCTCGGGTCGGCGAGACCGACTTCTGCGCCCAGTTCATGGTGAGCTGAATGAGGCAACTCGCCGCACCGAGGGCGACGGCTGCAGCCACCCACACCCAGGAGAACGCCGGCGGCTGCTCTCCTACGACAGGCATCGTCAGGAAACCGAGGAGCCCGGCGACGAGAAGCTGCACGACGGTGACCCGGCCGAGGTTGACCTTGCCGGCGAACCAGCCGATGAGGATGATCTCCGCAGCGATCGGGAGGGTGCTGACGACCGTCGCGATCTCCCCCGACCCGAAGGAGAAACTGGCGCTACGAGGATCAGCGAGCAGCATGAGTCCGATGAAAGCGAGCACAACACCGCCCCACGTGAGAAGTCTGGGTGGCTTCTTGAACACGATCCACTGCAGCACGGGGACGAGGGGGACATAGAGCGCGGTGATGAACGCGGAAGTGCTGCTGGTGATCGTCTGCAACCCGACGGTCTGCAACCCGTAACCGAGGAAGATCATCACCCCGATCGCAGCTCCGGCCACCATCTCCTTCCGGGTGATGCCGCGCAGGACGCGCGCGAAGATCACCGCGCTGATGAGGCCCGCGGTGATGAAGCGCATGCCGACGAAGAACCAGGGACCGCTGTACTGCACGGCGATATGCACAACCAGGAACGTCGCCCCCCACACTGCGGTGACGAGGACGAGGGCAAGTTCTTGACGGGAGAGCAAACGTCCCCCGGACTGCATGTGCAACATGATGCACACCTTATGGTGCAGAATAATGCACATGCAAACGGGAGAACCTCCGCAGGTCCTGACTCATGTGGGGGCGAATGTGCACCGTTTCCGGACTGCGGCGAACCTCAGCCAGGTCGCCCTCGCGAATCGGGCCGGTGTCAGCCGAAGGACGATCATCAAGCTCGAATCCGGTGAGGCGAATATCAGCCTGACGGGCTTGGACCACCTGGCCGACGCGCTGGGCGTCACCTTCGTCGACCTGGTCGCTGCCCCGGCCGCGGCCCACGCCGACATCCGCGAGCTCGCGTGGAGGGGCCGGCCCGGCAGCTCCGCGGTGCTGCTGGCCTCAGTCCCTGCGGCGAAGGACGCCCAGCTGTGGGCGTGGGTGCTGGAACCCGGGGACCGCTACGACGCTGAACCCGACCCCGAAGGCTGGTCCGAACTGCTCATGGTCTCCGAAGGATCCATCCGTGTGGAACAGGAACGCGGTGACGTCGTACTGAATGCGGGTGAGCACCTCGCCTTCGGGACTGCGCAGCACTACTCCTACGTCAACAACGGCGACGGCCGCGCCCGTTTCACACGGGTTGTCGTCAGCTGAGCGCACACAAACGCTCCGGCACATATCCTGCACATCCCCGACGGCACATCACCTCTGGGGGTGGGCGTCGTCGAGGGTGAGTTGTTACCTGTAGCGGAACCCGTCCCTGGCACACAGAAGTAAGGCATCGACAATGGCACGGACTAGCGCTGCCTGGACCGGAGTGACGAAGACGTCCCAGACTGGTGAAGCCTGTCCCAGTGAGGGCATTGTCACCGGGCATTTTCTCGGGCGAGTCCTAGGGGACTCGACCTCGTCCGCACCTGAATGGGCTGTCCCTCCTCGCTCATGCGAGCGAAAGGTGCCCCAACGGAGGACCGACTTGCGGGCGCGTGACACGAGTTGGGGTATGCGAGAAGGCGCCGATGGATTGGCCGTCGAGCCGTACCCGAGCGCTGCCATCACCGAACCGGCGCTCACCCCACGAGACTCCGCTCTTGAGAGGCGAATCCGCATTGCTGAAGAATGGCGGGATGACGGTTTCCGACCACGACGCGTACATCGCTGCGGCTCCGGAACGGTTCCGCCCCTTGCTGGCCACGTTGCGCACACAACTCGCTCGCACCCTGCCGAACGCGGAGGAAGTTATCGAGTACAACATGCCGGGGTTCCGGATCGGACGATCGATCATTGCCAGTTACGCCGCGTTCAGCAGGCAGTGCGGCCTCTACCTCTCCCCCGGCACCATCACCGCTCATGCCGATGACATCGCCGCCGCCGGGCTGAAGGCCACCAAGACCGGCATCACATTTCCTGCGAACAACCCCATCCCTGACCACCTTGTCAAACAGCTCGCGCTCACCTCGCGGAAGGACGTCGGGGTGTAACCGGGGTCGGCGTTGCCACAAGCACTGCATCGCTCGACGTCGCCCTGTGCAGGCCCTGGACTCCGGGAGCGTGATCCTGGCGGAAACTCACGAAACGCTGCGGTGGGCCAGGATCAACGGGACGGAAGAGTGCGGAGGCAGTGCGCAGTCTGCTCCCCTACATCTCGTAACCGCCTCATGGACCGACCCGCTGCACATCTAAGCCCCAACAGTCCGTTGATCGATGGTAGTTGGTTCTTTCGGTGTGGATGGTGTTCGGTGGAGGGTTTCGGCGCGGAGTCCGAGGTAGGTGCCGATGATGATCAGGCCCGCTCCGATGATGCCGATGAGGTGCAGTATTTCCTGGCCGATGCTGAGTCCGATGAGGATCGCCCAGATGGGTTCGGTGCCCATGAGGAGGCTTGCCCTGGATGCTGAGGTTTGTTGGATGGCCCAGGTTTGGACGAGGAACGCGAAGACGCTGCACGCGAGTCCGAGGTAGAGGACGCCGATCCATTCACCCGTGTTGAAGTGCTGGACGGCGTGGAGTACGCCTTGGTAGTCGGCGAGGGTATAGATGATGGCGCAGACTGCGCTTTGGGTCAGGGTCAGCGTGAGCGCGCTGAATCCGCGGCCTCGGGTGAGGGCTGAGACTGCGGTGACGTGGACGGCGCGCACGAGTGCGGCGGCGAGGACGAGCATGTCCCCGATGGTCGGGGCCACGAATCCGTTTCCGGAAACGAGGAGGCACACGCCGACGACCGCAACGATCCCGGCGATGAGCACCATGCGCGGCAGCGGGACGCGGAAGGCAATGCTCTCGGTCACGGGGGTGAACACGATGACGAGACTGATGATCAGTCCTGCGTTCGTGGCACTGGTACCGGCGATCCCGTGGGTTTCCAGGATGAGCACGGCGGCCTGGGTGGAACCCAGGACAACCCCGACCAGTGTTTCGCGGCGTGTGGTCCGGCGGCGGTTCCAGATCAGCCAGATGACCACCAAGGCCACCGTAGTAATCAGGAACCGCAAGGAAAGGAGGACCGTCACCCCGACGGTGTCGGTGAGGGTTTTCGCCGCCAGATAGCTGCTGCCCCACACGAGCGCGACCAGCAGCAGGAGCAGATCCACCCTACGCGCAGCCACGAACTCGCCAAGGGCGCTGAGGTATCGGACGGAAGAGGACCCGGGTGTCCGGGACGGTGAAGGGGAAGTCACTCCTCGAGTCTGCGGGTGATTCACTGGTAAGACGAGAGGGCACTTGGTGAACTGGTGGTTTAGGGTTCGCTTATGGATCTTCACCAGTTACACCTACTCCGCGAGTTGGGTGAACGGGGTAGTCTCGCCGCAGTGGCACGATCTCACTACGTTTCGGCGTCAGCGGTTTCGCAGCAACTCACGGCGTTGCAGCGCACGGTCGAAGTCCCCCTGACGGAACGCCGGGGGCGGAATCTCGTTCTCACCGGCGCCGGCCAGGCCCTGGCATCAGCTGCGGTCGATATCAGTGTCGCGATGAGCTCCGCGGAGCAGGCCGTCAGCCGGTACGTGCAGGACCCCACCGCGACGGTGAGTATCTCTGCGTTCACCAGTGCCGGTCTGACCTGGTTCGGGCCTCTCCTCCACGCCCTCTCCAGCGGAGGGAATCCGCGGCTGGTCCTCCACGACCGGGACGTGGGACAGGACGCTTTTCCCGCCCTGACCGCCGACTACGACCTTGTTATCGCACACCGCCTTGAGCACAGCCGCCTGTGGCCGGACACGATCACTGCCCTTCCGCTGGTGCGTGAGCCCCTGGACATCGCCATGTCGGACCGGCACCGGCTCGCCGAGGCCCCGAGCGTCGGTGTCACCGACCTTCTCGAGGAGGAATGGGTGTCCGTCCAGGACGGCTTCCCGCTCGAATCAGCACTGCAAGCCATCGCCGTTCACGCCGGAAAACCCCTCGACGTCACACACCGCATCAACGAGTTCTTCATCGCAGCTGCGATCGTCTCCGCCGGTTCTGCCATCGCACTGATGCCCCGCCACACCGCACCCCCACGATCCGGCAGTGGAATCATCCTCAAACCCATTCATGACCTACCACTAGCAAGGCACGTCGACATCCTCTGCCGACCCGAAGCCCTCCACCGCACCGCCGTCCAAAAAGTAGTCACCACCCTCCAACACCACGCAAGCAGCGATGAACGCTGAGGGATCGCCTTACATGCGGCCCATGCTGCCCAGGGTGTACCCGTACGCAACGCTTCCGACGCAGGCTGGATGGAACAATAGGGCACCTCGAGGTCTTCGGCCGGTATCTGCCAGCAGTCGGGTCTTTCCCAAATCGTGGGACCGGACAGCTAGGGCTTGCGGCCACGCTCGGGAACATCGTCGTGGAAGCGCTTGCCACCTCGGGAGAATTCTCCGAGCCTGAGCATGAGCGCCCGGAACCACTGCTCCAGGTACTCGTCCACTTTGCCGTGGTGTTGCACGTAGGCGTCGTTGAGGCTCCCGGCTCCACTTCGCAGAGTAGGTCCGACCCATTCGCGCGCCGCCTCGACGTCAGCGTCGGTGGGGTCCGCCCTCAGGTCCAGCGCCATGTCCTCGTACCGCTGCGCCAGGGTCGGCCGACGAATCACCCTCAGTATTGATGCGAAGGCCAGCATGTCGAGGGTTACGGCGTGCAGGTTCGTCGCAAGCGGGTCTTCCACCTCGGAGCCTGACTGATATCCGATCCAGCTCTTGCTACCGGTGAGGAACGCCGCGTTGGCCCGACCCAGGCAGAGGAACGCATCGTTGCCGGGATGGTTCGTGCCGGGTACCAACTCGTTGAGCAGCTCCCTCACACCCATCCGACGTTCCGTGCCCGGTCCGTCCATGAGCGCGTACGTCCATCCGTGCCCCCTGCCGAACAGCCCCTTGGGCTTCCGTGCGATCGCCCTGATCCATCGTTCCCGGTACGTCATACCGAACTCGTGTCTCCTCCGTCGCTCCTCACTTCACTTTGACCTCTCCCCGCGCCGGAAGCACCTGTGATTCTCGTGGTGTTTCTCGCGGTGTGCTTCACCCTGGGCACCGCTGGATATGCCTGGTTCGGCGGATTCCTCGCTTGAGTCTTGCTCGGCGTGGCTTGGGGTCTCGCCAGTAAGGCACGGGTCATCGCCGGCCGCTCCGTCGAATAAGGATCGCCCTGGGTGCGGCCAGCGTTGCGCAGCGTGTACCCAGATGCAACATCGTGCCGTCCTTTGGTGGTCGAGGTTCGATCGAGAACGAAGGGCCGTCCAATACGTGCATCCCTCATTGATCTCTCTGAGATATGCGAGACGTCATGCGTTACCTCGTGCGATTCGCTCCTGCCACCATGCAGGTACTGACGGTATAGCGCGCGGAAAGCGCCGCAGCTCGAGCTCGTAGTC
The DNA here is from genome assembly GCF_054510925.1 of Arthrobacter sp. MDT2-16. Taxonomy (NCBI): domain Bacteria; kingdom Bacillati; phylum Actinomycetota; class Actinomycetes; order Micrococcales; family Micrococcaceae; genus Arthrobacter; species Arthrobacter sp. MDT2-16. The sequence goes on along the minus strand of NZ_JBTNDP010000002.1, from coordinate 22,716 downwards.
GTCGGTGCTTACATCGATGTCGAGTTCTGGTCTGGAGTCGAAGTTGTAGTCGACGTCGAGCTTCCCCGACGACGTGATGTGCATGGTCAGGGAAAGCCATGCCTGACTCCGGCGCATAACAAGCGGTCTTCAGGACATCGAGCGGCTCGTAGGTGGCTATACCGGGAGGCTCCTGTCCTCTTCGCCGTCTCGGACGGTGAAGAGCTCATACGACATGACGTCACCGATGGACCAGACCTCGAATCGAAGGAATTGCCACCCTGATGCGACACCACCAGCCAATGCGTGAGCGATGGAAGGTAGGAGGTTGGTCTGGTCCTCAACGACTTCTGGTTCCCGGCTCGGTAACGGGATGCCGTCCGCGATGCCCGCGATCCGGGCCTGCACCTGCACTGGGTCCACCTGAATGTCAGGGAAGCCCGACTGCTTCTGGTGGCCGACCTCATCCTCGAGCTGCCGAATCGGGGCCGTCAGCCGGAAGTCGCCGGAGTGTGCGGCGTGCATTCCTCGCTGGTAGATCAACGAACTGAGTTCACGGGCGAGGGTCTTCGAGAGCTGGCGAGTATCACGCAGGCGGAGAATCTCGCCGGCCACCAGTTCCGCTTCTGGGGCAAAAGGACCCCTGTCCTCCAGTACCCGTTCGACCACTCGCCACAGGTGAGCAGCCGGTAGTCCGACAAGCCTACTATCAGGCGCGAGCTCAGCGCTTATGTTCGAATCCACGGGGCCGATTACGCTGTGCCGGTTCGCAGACGCGGCGGACTCATCGACAGGGCGCCGTAGCGGTCCAACTCGGGGCCGAGCTCGAAGCGCATGGAAGCGATGTTTTGCGCTACCTGATAGACGGTCTCGAATTGCCACAGGTCGCTCAGATCCCCCATGGGGGTGTCTGCGAACGCCGTCGAGCAGAGGTAGACCTCCGCGCCCAAGCCGGGCCGTGTAGCAGGATCATCAAGGTAGGGGTCGGCAAGACCGTCGGACGCCACAATCGCGAGGCCGTCTGCACGTGTGATCTTCCGAAAGGCCTGCCGGAGCCCAGGCCACTGCGCGCCACCTGTGAACGCGGGATTGATCAGGTGGGGCACGACATACGGATCGACCGTCCCCACCGACGACCACGCAGCGTCCCTGGCCGCAGTCACTGCCGCCAACTCAAGACCCGGCTCGTCACCATGCAGATCGTTGACGCCGACCTGGGCCGCCACGTCCTTCTTATTCCGACCAAACCCGAACATCCGGGATCCCCCTCGACTGAAACCGTCACGGATCGACCACTCTATAGACAGGGCGGCAACCACACGTGAACGTCATAGCGGGTAGGTCATCCACCTGCGGTTGATGGAGCACGGAGAGTAGAGCTCGAAGCCGCCTACCTGTGGGTGAACGACCTGGGCGTGGGTGAAGGCAGACCGTTGCCGGCGGTAATCGCAGGAGTGTGTGAAGTTCGGGTCCTGTCTCGTCCTTGGGAGGAGTGCCGCCTGTAGGTTGGGGTGGTGGTCTCAACCTTCGTGCGCCTGGTCATGGCGTTATTGCTTCTGTCCCTGTGTGCCTGCAACATCAACCCTGAAGCTGTCCCCTGTGAGCCTGTCGATGGCCGGAACCTGGCTCCGGCGGACGGCACGCTCATGGGGGTCAACCTGGAATGGGGCCGGGAAACCCTCGCCGAGTACTCCGACAAGTTGGGCGAGCGTCCTGCAGTCGCGGTGTCCTTCGCCGACTTCCCGTTCAACGAGGAGGATCCGGGTCTGATCGCCTCGGCCGCAGAGCAGTTGCGGCAGAACGGTGGGATGCTGCTGCTCACTCTCGAGCCGATGGAGGGCCTCGAGGCGGTGACCGAGCAACATGCGGGCGATCTCGCAGGAATGCTCGCCGGTTTCAACACCAACGGTGTGCCGGTCATCGTGCGGTTCGCGCATGAGATGAACGGCTCCTGGTATCCGTGGGGGCAGCAGCCGGCCGAGTACATCTCCGCCTTCCGTCGCGTCGCGGACGCCGTGCACGAACACGCGCCTGGGTCGGCGATGATGTGGGCCCCGAACTACGCCGGCGGGTACCCCTTTGCGGGTGGCGAGTACGAGTCCTTGCCGGCAACACCCGGGTTCGTGGATCTGGACACGACCGGCAACGGGACCCTGACAGCCTTCGATGACCCGTATGCGCCCTACTACCCGGGCGACGACGTCGTCGACTGGGTTGGTATGTCTCTCTACCACTGGGGCAATACGTACCCGTGGTCCGAGAGCGAGATGCCGGAGGAGGGCAAGTTCATCGACCAGCTCACCGGCACCTATAACGGCACCAACGGCAACGACTCGATGCTGCCTGACTTCTACGCCGCGTACGGAGTGGGGCACGGCAAGCCCGTGGCCATCCCGGAAACGGCGTCCCTGGTCCAGGATGACATCGGCGAGCTCCGGAGTCTGAACATCAAGCGTGCCTGGTGGGAGCAGGTCTTCGACCCGACCGTGCACGAGCGGTTCCCGCAACTGCAGATGGTCAACTGGTTCGAGTGGAACAAGATGGAACCGGAGGTCGGCGCAGCCGTCGACTGGACAGTCCTGAAGGACCCCGCCATCCGCTCCGAGTTCACAGCCGCCGTCCCGGACTGGTACCACTTTGCCCCGGAACCGGAGGCCTGCGGAGAGCCCCTCGCCTGACCGAGACACACACCAGCGACTGGCGAGGAACGTGCGCCGGCTCCGCGACGACCCCTACCCTGTACCGAGACTCGCTATCCGGCCCTCACCGTGGTCTTGGTGCGGAAGCCGCGGGCGCCGATCCTGCCACTGCCTTAGCAGTGAGTCATGATTCATGCTCGAGGTGCACTTACTGGCTGGTTACTGGTCTGCAGCGTGTACTTCACTAGGCTACTCGGAATGCGCTGCCATACGGCCTTCGCCCGCTCGTTGCGGCGTCCGATGAAGGATTCTCTATGGGACGCGCCTGTGAGCCGAATCCAACTTGATACTTCCCCTAGTGACCGGACTCTGGCAAAGTGCTTTCACTAGCCACTGGGGGTAAGGACTATGGAACATCGACATTTCCTATGCACAGCATTAGTCGCCGTTCTCACGATGGGGTCACTCGCTGGCTGCGGCACTCCTGAACAAGCGGAGACCGAAGCTTTACCGGCGTTTACCTCGATGGACGAGGCGTACGCCGCAGTCGACGGGGTGTTGGGGTGCGATGCCGATCCGGTAGGTGAGCCCATCGTCCCGGCCGACGGCAGCGCACTAACATCCGAACAGAAGCTGTGTTCGGAGAACGTGCAGATTGATCTGTACTCCGACGAGGACGCCCTTCGGAAGGCCCTCGAGATTTGTACAGGTTCGGATCAGGGCGAGGTGCAACTCGCCCGCGGCAGCAACTGGATGGTGGTCGACCTGACTGATGTGGCCACCGGTGAGTCCACGACCTGGGATATCGAAGGACTAGCCGACGAACTCAACGCGGAGTACTCGGCAACCGACGCGTGAGTTCGTTCGACGGGCGTGTAGGGACCGGCTTGCGGGCGCCTTCTGACTTGCGTAGAGGAGGATCGCCGGTGAGTTGCTTTGATCAGAACCGCCCTTACCGTTGGTTCGCAAGGATGCGGTTTCAGTTAGGTTGGCTGGTAAGCAACTCGTCGTGTGGGCGTGTGAAGGTTTGCCTGTCAATCCTGTCTACATCTGGTCCAGTAGCAGTCTGTCCCGTAGGTTCATTGCATGACTGCGCCCGCCGTGTTGGATCAAGCACCGGCCGTGAAGCGGCCTTATCGCGTCAGTAACACCACAATCCTCATACTTGGAGTTGTCGTAATTCCGTTTGTGCTGTCTGCCGCTTTTAGTAGCTACGGGCCCGTCACCGTCGACAGTGCGCTCCGGATGGCGGCTGCGACAGTTGCCGGTCAAACAATCGCCATCTTGAGTGTCATTACAGCCACTGTCATAGCAATCGAACGACGTTATAGCGTTAAGAAGGTTCTTGCGACTGTCGTGATAGCTGTTTTGGTCACCTCCTCTGCGGTCTCGACCATGGCTACGGCTGGCGATGAACTCCTCACACGTATTGACCTTGTTACTGAGGTCGATGCGAGCAATCGGTAGGAACTCGTCGAGCGGTCAAGCCGTTCGCTGATGGATCGGTCTACGGAAACCTATCTCATAACGATTCATCGGCTGTGATCGTGGTGCCTGGGACCAAGTGTTTAGCTGAAATACCCGTACGTAACAGCGACTCCTGGAGAACCGATGACTGTGTCTAATTTGCCAAAGATGTGCATGCGAGCAGGGATGATCCTCGGTCTTTTCGCCCTCCTACTACCCGTCTTCCCGATCTTGAACCGAAACTTCGGGACTGAATTCGTCGTCGAGGGAGCGCCGATCGCGATGATGTTCACGATCCTCTACGTTTTTCTCGCCGCAGCCTGCTTGCTGTTCTCCGCAGTTCTCATCGGTGCGTCGCTCATCATGCGCCACGCAGAATCGCTAGTCTCCAGAGACAATTCAATCCGCTAGTTCCCTAGGCGAGAACCAGCAGCTGAATACCTCGCCAGCTCCTTTGACACGCGCGCTGGCAGTGGGTCCGCGTCTCGAGGTTTGACAGCATGAGTCAAAGAGTCCGCTGGGGGATGGGCTTGTGGCACAGACCCGCAAGCATCTGGGTCACCACTGCTTTAGCTCACGACTGCGAGGCCGGTCTTGATCCGTAGGTTCTCCTGTAGTTGATCGTTAAAAGTGTTGCCACGATGCTACAGACGATTCCGGTGATCATGGCACCCCATTCCGAACGCTCAGGAAGGGAAAGAAGGAAGAAGCCGAGACCACCGATAGCGTTGATGAGAAGAAGAGCGATGGCCGCTAACCACGTATTTTTCGGCATGCAGACCACCGTAGTACTGCGGTGAGGTAACGCCCGTAGGCCGGTGAATAATCGGATATTTCGAAGGGCGGGAACCGGCGGAGCACGTTATTCTTCGGCCATGGGGAATTGGGGTTTCAAGGGCATTCCGGTCGCCGTCGTTCTGAGCGTTGCCGTTATAACAGGTGGTTGTGCTGCGCCTCCTGCCGCGCACCAACCTACTGGCGGACCAACGCAGGCCGCGCCAACCAGTGAGTCAACACAGGCCGCGCAAAGCATGTTGCCGGGTTTCGTCGGTACGAGCGAGATGTCGGGATTGACGCGCAAAGCGATCGACGAGTTCCCGGAGTCTCTCCCCAAGGGCGCTTCCTGGTCGAACGCGCCACTTCACCAGTGGAAGGATGACGACGCCGCCATCGAGGACGGCGTGCCGGAGGTGGCTATCGCCGAGTACTGGTCGTGCGCCTGGATGGGGGACTACATCGGCGCGGTGGACGCGGACGATCAACCGCGTGCAGAACACGCGATGTCTCAACTCGAGAAGTACCCTTCCCTGCCGGCCATCCTTGCTCACCATCAAGACCCAGAGGTCTTCACCTCTTCTGTCCTTCAACCGGCCAAGAAGGGCGACACGCGGCTCCTCCGTGAATTCTTCACGACGTGCAGAAACCTGACCGTCGCAGCCGACGGCAAGCCGACACTGACAAAGATGATTCCGACGTCGCCCGCTTCTGCAGGGTGAGCAATCGTTCACAGTCCCGCTACGGGATCCTCCTGCGGGTACCCAGTGGGCTAAGGGCTGAGCTTCGGGTCTTCCATGAGACACGTCGTGATCTGCGCGAAATCACGATCGAAGCCGTCCCGCTCGTAGCGAACCGTCTTTTGGTTCCAGTGATCTTCCTCGAGCTGCGTCAAGAACGCGCTCAGCGCCAGCCGGATATAGAATCCCCGGCTGCGTCCCGTGTGCTCGGCCAGGGCATCAATCCGCTTGATGACGTCCGGTGGCAGTCGCACGGAAACGACCTGCCCGGACGGATGTGGCTGCTGACTCTTCGTTGCCATGTCGACCTCTCCCCCATCGCTAGGTAAACAAGGTGTGCAACCGACCACTGACCTTCGACGTAGCGCTACTCAGACTGGTAGCCCCGGACGGTCCCACCCCCCCGTTGTCGTTGCACGACGTCTAGACCCTTGAACACTTCTGTTGCAGAAGCCGCAGAAGGACCCTAGATCAACACAATCCGAACCGATCTGCGCTGTGGCGTTGGGGTGTACCCCAACGCCACAGTTCAAAGAGTGGCAAAACTCGTCTGAACGGCGCGAAAGGTCGTAATACTTCCGCACATGGGTTTTGCCATCACTGCAGAACCGCTGTGTGCCCTCCTCAGCGTTGCAAAACCTTCTGGTGCACAAACGGTGGCAGTCTCAACCGGTCAACGCACTGCGGAACGAATCGAGCCTAGATTGAACCGGGCTACGCCCACTGCTCGCGCCATCTCCGAAGACCCAACTTGCTGATCAGCCAGTGTGCCAGCCGATGTCTTAGTCGATGCTGTCAGTCGGTGTTATCTGTGACACGAGAGCTTCAATCCGTTGGAGAGCCACCGCCGCGGAAGGTTGTTCGGTAGGTTCTGAACTTAGATGGTCTCAGTAGCACCAAAACGGGGGAATCACGAATGTTCGACATGCTGCCGCTCGATGGGGACGGTCGTAGTTGCTACCCGAAGGAACACGGGAGTCAATGGGAATCAGCCAAGATTCTCATCACGGTGAAGGCTGCCCCGCAGCCCTCTGCTGCGCACGGGGACACCGTGTGCGTGGCCGGCATACGTATGCGCCCTGGCGGACCCGAGTGGGTGCGTTTGTACCCCATCCCCTTCAGATCGATGGAGGAGTATCTGCGGTTTAGCAAGTACGACCTCATCACGGTGCAGGTGAAACCTTCGGGTAAGGATCCGCGAAGTGAGAGTTACATCCCCAATCGTTCGACCATCACCACGGTGGAGCACCTCGACGGGTGGAAGACCCGCCACCCGTACCTGTCACCCTTGGCATCTCAATGGACGATGTGCGGGATCCTCGGTGCTCAAAGGGAGGCACGACCCTATCCGTCTCTTGCTGTAATTAGGCCGCGAAAGGTCTTAGACCTGAAAGTGGTGCGACATCCTGGCTGGACAGCGGAACAGGCCGAAAAGCTGAGGGTCAATCTTGGGCAGGAGGATCTTTTTGGATCGGCTCCAAAGGTGCAGCTGCTACAAGCTCCACGTTTTGAGGCTAAGTACTCCTACTACTGCGAGGACACCAACTGCAGGGGCCATAACCAGGGTCTACTCGACTGGGAATTGGTCGCTCTCGAGAGGCGGCTGAAGCATCTAGACGACGTGGCTGCCATCGGTGAGCTGCGGAAGCGGTTTTTCGAGGAGATGTGCGCACCGAGTCGAGGGCCGATGTTCTTCGTGGGCAACCAGCTCAAGCATCCTCTGGCCTTCAGCGTACTCGGGGTCTACCGATCTCGATGACGGTGCTACCGGTGAGAGCCGGCCAGCTGAAAGCTATCCAGTTCATCAAGAATCAGGTGGCGGTGACAGGTCTCCTCGCGAGCTTCGAAGCAAAGCAGAGCCACTGATGCCGTAGCGGCCTTCTCCACGAGCTCCCGCATCGCGGCTACCGCTTTCTCTGACTGAAGGACCCGTCGGTACCCTGCATGAGCCTGAGCCGCGAGGTCGGTCCCAGGCTTCCAAAAACCGTCCCGATTCTCCTTCGGGTTACCGAGGGTCGGGAGGTGAAGGTACTCAATTCCCGCCTCGGCCAACGAAGCTGTCAAGAGGCGCTTAGAGAAGCCCCTCTTCCGCGAGATTGCGTTCAACCGGACATCGACGACGCATTCGACTTTCTCAACGCTGAGGGCAGCAAGAAACGACGGGAGGGTGTGCCCCTCGTATCCGACCCCTATGATCCGTCGAGTCACTTGTTCCATTCCTTGATGATGTCACGGTCAGCTCGCCTAGCTCTTGTCGCTCCGCTGCAGCCTCAAGCCCTGATGTCTTCGCCGAGGTGGCGGTAGATCGTGCCCCGGGACACCCCGAAGGTCTCGGCGATCTGCTGCACGGTGTATGTCTTTTCGTCGTACATCGCCCGTGCCTGCCGGATCTTCGTCGGGCTCATCTTGATCCGGCCGCCGCCCTTGCGGCCGCGGGCTCGGGCCGCCGCCAAGCCGTCTTTCGTTCGTTCGACGATGAGGTCATGTTCGAATTCTGCGATCGCCGCGAGCATGTGAAAGAACAACCGACCGCCAGGCGTCGTCGTGTCGATGCCCTGAGAGAGGGCCTTGAGTCCGACGTTCCGCTTCTCGAGGCCGTCGACGACTTCCTTGAGGTTCCGCACGGACCGACCGAGGCGGTCGAGCTTCGTCACGACGAGGGTGTCGCCTGCTCGTAAGTAGTCGAGTGCGTCCTCCAGTGCGGGCCGCTTCGCCAGGACTCCTGATGCGTGTTCGACGAAGACCTTTTCACACCCGGCTGCCTCGAGTGCGTCGGTCTGACCATCGAGATTCTGGTCCCGGGTCGAAACACGTGCATATCCAACTGCTGCCATGCCCAAACTGTATCGTCAACGTACCTCACAGTACGTAGCTCTCGGACACGGCCCATGGAACACGACGCGCCGTTTCTGACATTCTCGCGTTCGAGTGTCCTATGGACGGTCGTACGTGAGAACGACCGGACACCTCCGGATGCGAAGGCTGTGAGATTGCAGAAGGACGCCGTGAGCGGTGAGGGAACCGTGGCTAGTGTCTAGTGCAGGGCGTTGTCGAGCTGCCGTAGCCAGGACTGGAAGTCTTCTGGGCCGTCGAAGTGGGCGCCGGCGATCTCGCTAACTTCTGGGGCCATGTCGGGACCGTCGACAACGAGCGTGTACCCGTCTGCTGCGATCGATGCTTCAAAAGCCGGTAGGTCCCCACGGTCATCGCCTGCGTATGCGACGGTGTGAAGGTTCTTTGTTCCGATGATGCGCTGGAGGGCAGTGCCTTTGTCCTGGTCCAGAGGCATCCGGAGTTCCTCCACGAACTTGCCCGGTTCGTGGCGTAGCCCGTACGTCCTCATGACGTCCTCGATGATCGGGGTGATCCGATTCAGGGCACCGGCCTGGTCCGGGGCGAGCCGCCAGTGAACGGCGACTGCGAGGGACTTGTCCTCAACATGGATGCCTTCCACCCCGTCCAACTGCTGGTGCACCGTCTGTGTGGCTTCCTCGACAGCCTTCATCCAATGCCGGGCTTCCGGCACGACCTCGACGCCGTCGTCGGTGAGGCGTTCGAGACCGTAGGAGCCATGGAGTTCCACCCCGGGAATGGTGGCTCGTGCAGCAAGGAAGGCGATCGGTCGTCCGGAGAGGAGTGCGACGACCGAAAGCTTGGTGGCCAGGCCCGCGAGGATCTCCTCGGTACCGGGCAAGAGCTCACTGGCAGCCGGATCGTCGGTGATGTGCGAGAGAACGCCATCGAAATCCATCACCAAACCTGCGTTGTCGCTGGTGGTCAGGGCGTGCATCACTGCGGTCGCTGCATCCATTCCTTCACCCTAGCCCGGCAAGCATTACGGACCGGGCTGGAGGTTTCAGGCGGTTGCCATGGATCGGGCGACGTCGGTGAGGATCCGGGTGCAGTCGATGGTGTCGGTGATGCTGACCCATTCGACGTCGGCGTGCGCTCCTTCACCGCCGGGACCGAACAGCACGGTGGGGATCCCGCGGGAGGCGATGAACGCCGAGTCGGCCCAGTAGCTCATCCCGACGATGTCCGATGGCTTGCCCCGCAGGTTGTCGCACGCACCAGCAAGGTCGGTGACGAGCTGATGGTCCGCGGGGGTTTCAAGGGGTGGGCGATGCATGGTGGTGCGTGCTGTGGCGGTGAAGTCCTTGTCCGCGGCCGAGCATTCAGCCAGAAGTTCCTGCACTCCCCGTTCGACGTCGTGGACGCTCTGCCCGGGCAGGGTGCGGTGTTCGATGGTGACCACGCAGCGCTCAGGGATGGTCGAGGCTTCCTGGCCGCCGTGGATGAGTGAGGCATGGACGATCGAGGGGCCGAGCAACGGATGAGGGTTTGTCGCGAGGTCGGCGTTCATGCGCTCGAGGCCGGTCAGCAATAACCCTGTCTTGGCAATGGCGTCGATACCGAGGTGCGGGCGGGACCCGTGCGCGGCGATTCCCTGGACCTCGATCTCGGTCCACACGAAACCCCTGTGCCCGATACCGATGGTGAGTTCGGTCGGTTCGGTGACGATCGCCGCATCTGCATCCAGTCGTTCAAGGACGCGTTGGATACCGAGGCTCCCATGTTCCTCATCGGCGACCGCGGCGACGACCACGTTCACGGCGATGCCCTCCCGCGCAACGTCCCTGCAGGCGATGAGAGCCGCGGCCAGTCCGGCTTTCATGTCGTACGCGCCCCGACCGTATAAACGGTCACCCTCGATCCTCGGGTCAAGCGGTGCCGTCATACTCCCAAGACCCACGGTGTCCAAATGCCCACACAGCAACAGCGTAGGGGCATCGGGGTAGGCAGGTTCGCTGCGTATCAGGACACTGGGTCGTCCGTCTCCGTCATCAATGAGTTCACCCATCAGGTCCTGCGCCGCGGCCCAACTCATGAGGTGTGCCGCGATGGCTGTTTCCCCGTTGCCGTCCGAGGCCATGGAAGGGTTGATCGAGGGAATACGCACAAAATCCCGCAGGAGTCCGATGACTTCAGCTTCCAACGATTCCACTGTCACTCCTGTCCCTGTGCTTGATTGGCTGCGATGCCTTCGGTGCTGAGCAGAACCACGACCGCTTCAGGACCTAGACCGAGAACTGCAGAGCCGTCAGGGGAGGTTCGGGCGGCTTCGAGTCCTGCCAGGGCGGCGGCGCCGCAGGGTCCGACGAGGATGCCACGCTCATGCAGGTACTCGAGGGCGTATCCGGTCTCGGTGTCGGTGACTCCGACGGCTGCGTCCAGGCTCGCGCGGATCGCCGGCCACGCCGTTGAGGACACGGTCCCGCAATTGAGGCCGGCCATGAATGTCGGAGCGGACGTGTCCACACTCACCAGGTGACCGGCGGCGAGGGAAGCAGTAACGCAGGCAGCGGTCGCAGGCTCCACCGCAAGGACGCTCGGCCGTGTCTGCCGGCCTGATGCCCGGTAGTGCTGCAGCGCTGACTGCAGGAGCGAACCGACTCCGGTAGGCACAGCAACCAGGCTGGCGGCATCTGGCAGCTGGGAATCGATTTCCGCGAACAAGGTGGCGTATCCGTCGATGATCCAGCCCGGCACCTGCTCGTAGCCCTCCCACGCGGTGTCCTGAATCAGTAGTTCACCGTCTGTGGTTTCGGCGGCGGCACGTGCCACCGCGTCATCGTAGACCGCACCGGTTTCCACGACGACCGCGCCTTCACCACGGATCGCGGCGAGGGTGCTCTCGGGTAGCCCTGCCGGTACGTAGATCCGGGCGGGCAGGCCCAGGAGCCGGGCCATGTACGCCAGGGCGCGCCCGTGGTTTCCGTCGGTCGCTGTCACCAGCGCCACATCGGTCTCGGACTCTGTGTCGGTGCTGAGCCCGTTCGTTGTGTTCTGCAGTTCCTGCAGTGATGTGGCCGCAGGTAGACCCGCGGCGGCGCTGATGGCCTGGTTGACAGCCCAGGACGCGCCGAGGACCTTGAACGCCGGCAGTCCCAGTCGGTCGGATTCGTCCTTGACCCAGACCGACTGCACGCGCCACTGCGTTGCGAGGTCCGGGACAGGAATCAGGGGTGTCGCCGCGTACCCGGGCATGCTGCGGTGAAACTCCCATCCCGGTGCCGATTCGGTGTCGATGGTCCACGGCACGGTGTGCCGGGCGGTGGACCACGGACGAGCACTCTCCTTGCCCAAGGTGCCGGCGACGCCAACCGTGACGGCAGTCCCGGGTACAGCGTCCGTGTCGTCAATGTCTGCTGTGTCAGCGGGGGTGATCTGGGTGGGGTTCATGAGCTCAGTTCCAGGATGGTGGCGGCGAGGACGGTGATCCCGGTGGCGCAGTCCTCGGGGGTGGAGTACTCGCGGGGGTTGTGGCTGATGCCGTCGTACTGGCCGCGGACGAAGATCATCGCGGTCGGGGTGATCGGCGCCATTTCCTGTGCGTCGTGTCCGGCACCGGACATCAAGCGCATGGTGTCCTGGCCCAGAGCGTGTGCCGCTGCTTCGATCGTGTCCTGAACCTCGGGGCTGAACGGGACAGCCCGGGTCTTGGCCATCCTCTTGGTCTCCACCCGCAGTCCCGGCTGGGTCTGCGGCAAGGCCTCCAGGAACGCCTCGAGGTCAGCTTCGGCAGCGGACATGAAGTCATCATCAGGGTTGCGCAGGTCGACGGTGATCTCTGCGAGGTCCGGAACGACGCTGGGAAGGCCCGGGGACGTGCGGATATGTCCGACGGTTGCGCGGAGTCGCCCGTATTGGCCGGAATCGACCATGCGGCGGACCTCCACGATGATTTGCGCTGCGGCAAGGCCGGCGTCGATGCGCAGCTCCGTGGGGGTGGTTCCGGCGTGAGCGGCCCGCCCGTGGAGGGTGACCTTCTGCCACGAAATGGCTTGCACCCCCGTGACCACACCCACCGCGTAACCCTCCCTGGCGAGGACGGGGCCCTGCTCGATGTGGCACTCCACGTAGGCGTGCGGCGGGTCGAGCCTGACCGGACAGGTGCCCTTGAACCCGATGCGCTGGAGTTCATCGCCGAACCGCAGCCCGTTCTCATCGGTGAGGTCGTAGGCGTAGTCCAGGCTCAAACGTCCCGCGGCGACGGCCGAGCCGAGCATGTCCGTGCCGAACCGGACGCCTTCCTCCTCGGTCCATGCGGCAATGATCAGGGGGCGCCGGGTCGTGATTCCGGCCCCGTTGAGGGAGCGCACCACTTCCAGGGCACCGAGGACGCCGAGGCATCCGTCGAAAGCGCCGGCTGTGCCTACCGTATCGATGTGGGATCCGGCCATCAGCGGTGCTGCATCAGGGTCAGTTCCTTCACGTCGACCGAAAATCGTGCCCATCTCGTCGATACTTACTTCAAGGCCGGCCTCTTCCATCCAGGAGATGAGCAGCCGTCGGCCCTGGCCGTCCTCGTCCGTGAGAGACTGCCGATTGACCCCGACCAGGCCGGACGCCGGATCCTCATACGCACCGATCCGGGCCAGTTCCATCAGTGACTCCCACAACCGCTCACCATTGATCCGCAGCGGCCCCGCAGCAGCACTTACACCAACACTCGCGTCAGGTGTCGGGACGGGGGCAATCGTTGGAGTGGTGCTGGGAACGGTCGTCATGCTCTGCTCCTGAGGCGTCGTGGTCATGCGGTCACCTTCGACGGTACGGACCACCATTCATGTGGTCGATAAGATGTCTTTCACGATTAACCATGAATTTCTTACATGAATGCAGCACGTCGGGAAAGGCGTTCAGATGTACAGCGTGAACAGGCTTCGACTGTTGCGTGAGGTGAGCATCCGGGGGACCCTCGCGGCGGCGGCGCAGGCGCTGGGATACAACCCGTCGTCAGTGTCGCACCAGCTGCGGCTGCTCGAGGAGGAAGCCGGTGTGCAGCTCCTTGAACCGGTCGGTAGAAAGGTCAGGCTCACAGAAGAGGCCCGTATCCTCGTCCGGCATACCGAGGGCATCCTGCAACACCTTGAGAGCGCCGAAGCGGAAATCGCCGCAGCGCACAGCACGGTACGCGGGACAGTGCGTGTCGCGTCCTTCCAGACCGCCAGCCACACGATCATCCCTCCCGCGCTGATGAGCCTGACCGCTGAACACCCCGATCTACGGGTTACGGTCGCGCATATCTCCGCGGAGCTGGCCTTACCGGCGCTTCTGGCAGGGGACTTCGACATCGTGCTGCAGGAGGAATACCCAGGTCACCCAAGGCCCGCCGTCGCGGGAGCAGAGCTCACCACGGTCGGCATGGACCCCCTGATGCTGCTCACCCCCTCGCATGAGCAATCCACACGTCCGGAAGATCTTGCGGAGCGGCAGTGGGTCATGGAACCACGAGGCACCCAGGCCAGGAGCTGGACCGACGCCTGGTGCCGACGGATCGGATTTGAGCCCCGAGTCGCCTACGAATCGTCGGACGTGCTGCTCCATGTCCGGCTCGTAGCTGCCGGTCTTGCCGTCGGACTCGTTCCCGGCCTCGCACTTTCTGCATCCGACACCCGCAACGTTCATGCCCGCCCGTTGAATGACGATCCAGCACGCCGCATCGCGGTCGCCATCCGACAAGGCAGCGGTCCTTCACCCTCCGTAACTGCAGTGCGTAAGCGCATCAGCCAGGAAATAGCCGAGCAACTAACTGCCTCGAACGTGTGAGGTACCGTCCGCGCTAGCCCGAAAACTACTGCGGAGCGGTATGAGTCCTTGCGCGCCATCCGTTCGGGTTCACATTCGCCTGTCTTCTCGTGAAGTGCTGCTAGCACTGGTGGCCGACGGAAACACAGCAACGGATGTTGCCCAGTCCAGAACTCGTCGTGGTCTGGTGTTGATCTTGTCCGCGATCTCGTCAAGGTCATGCTGGCTGAACTGACGCAGATCACCGTTTTTGGGTAGGTACTGGCGCAACAGCCGGTTGGTGTTCTCGTTCGTGCCTCGCTGCCAAGGGGTGCGCCTGTCGCAGAAGTAGACCGGTAGATCCAGCTCTGCGGTGAGTTCCTGATGCTCAGCGAGTTCCCTACCCCGATCCCAGGTCAGAGAGCGGCGTTGCTCGGCCGGCAGCCCACTGAAACTCAATGTCAGTGCTTGTCGGACGACATCGGCCTTGATCCCATGGGGCAGGTGTACCAAGCGAACATACCGGGTCTTCCGGTCGACCAGCGTCGCGACAGCCGATGGACGTGAACCCATAACAAGGTCGCCCTCCCAGTGACCTACCTCGGTTCGCTCCTCGATGTGGGCCGGCCGGTGATGAATGGACACCATGTTCTTCAAGCGCCCGCGCTTACTCACTCGTGGTGCTCTTGGCACGCGCATCGTGCGTCCCGACCGCAGATGACGCGATGGACGGCCTAGGCACCGCACGAGGGCTTTACGCTCGGCGATATAGATAGATCGGTAAATCGCCTCGTGCGACAACCGCATCGACGTGTCCTCCGGATAAGTACGACGCAGCCACTGAGAGATCTGCTCCGGAGACCAGTCCTGGCCCAGCTTGAACGCAACGACGATGAGCAGCATCAAATTCGTATCCAGGCGCTGTAGCTTCGGTCGCTTGGCCAGCGTCACTGCCCGCTGATCGGCGGTTACGGCTCGGTAGTGCTCACGCCCGCCGTTCCGGCGAATCTCCCGTGACACCGTCGACGCAGCACGGCCCAAGCCCGCGGCGATGGCCGTAGCCGAATCGCCGGCGGCAAGACCCCGGGAAATTTCCTCCCTGTCGGCCATCGATAGGTGGCGATCATTACGCCTCGACGCTGGCAGTCGAATACCGCCAGACTGCAGAAGAAAGCGACGTACCGACTGATTACTGCTGCCCAGATCACGGGGCGACTGTCCGCAGGGAGTCGCCCCGTCGCCACTGCACCCACAGCTGATCCTGTTGCTCTGCGGTGAACCCAAAGTCACGCGACATCTCAATCACCCATCCATCCGATCATGAGCGGTGCGTTGACCGGTTGAGACCACCGTCGGACATGACCCACCGCGATCGGATCCGTGCGCCTCCTGACCAGATGGGCACGGCACAAGCTCCCCACGCTCCGCTGCTTGTCCCGCACACACCTGGACAGCAGGAACCAGTGGCCCACCTGCACACACCACCTCCAGTCACTGACATTGGAAAGCTCACCTCGAGCGGACGGTGGATGTGCACAGCCTCCTACCAGCGTTGTCGCGAACAGCATGAACTGGTCCGCCTGAGGACTAAGAGGACTATAGGGACCAGTTGAGCTGAGGTTAGCTGTAGCCGCGGTAACCCCGGTTCTGGTCATCCACCTGTGGGCGGGTGGAGCCCGAAGGGTGGAGCTCAAAGCCCGTCCACCTGTGGGTGAGCTCCGGCACCCCCTTGGCGACCGTGCAGGCGCTGACCCCTCTACATATGTTGATTTGTAGATATGTAGATTTATCGGAATCCGAGCCACGTGCCTGGAGATGGACGGCGTGTAGCCAATGAGGATCGGTTTACGAACGGATATCCCAGACTGGTCCAAGCACCGCAGGTACAGTCGTCCCAACTTTGAAGTTGGGGGACTGTAATGACCAGTGTTGGAAACCGTGTGACTGCCATCGTGTTCATCGGAGTGGGGCTGCTCGCCGTCGCGGTGGTTCCGTTCCTGGTCATACCTGCGATCGTTGCCGGCTCCTGGGTCCTCGCAGCGAAACTTAAAACCACTCACCCGAGTTTTTCCCGGGCATGGCTTGTTGCCGGCGTCGCGGCCGGCCTTCTTACTGCAGCAGTGAGCGCCAGCATCTTTCTGGCGCCTCAGATCGTCGTGTCAGTCCTCCTACTTCTGGGATTCATCGTTTACGCGGTGACTGTAGTTCTCTTTGGCAAGGCCTGGAGTCAAGGAAGCGATCGTCCGGCGGCTGCTTGGGTCACTACAGTGTCGTTTGGTCTGGTGGGCTTACTCGGTGTGGTGCTGATGGTGACCTTCGGTCGAGGGATTGCCCTGGCTGATGCAGGGCAATCCACCTGGGTAGTTGACACCCTGCTCCTGCTCAGTGTCGTCGGCATACCCACTTGCCTTCTGACAGGCCTCATCGCCCTCGTGAGAGTGCGCACACACCGGAAGCCGTCGCTCGTTCGCTGAACGATCCTTTTGTGGGACAGAAGCTTCGCGGCGCTAGTGCGTGGCGTGGTGTCGTGTTGTTTGGGCGTTGAAGAGGGCTGCTGCTGTTGTGGCGTCGTTGGTGGTGACGGTGAGACTGTAGCCGTCGGGTCGGTGGACGCGGAGGGCTTCACCGTTGCGGAAGATCAGGCCGATGGAGCGTGATCCTCCTATACGGATGCCCCAGCCGAGGAATTCGGACAGTCCTCGGACGGTGACTACTTCTGCGGTCGCGCCCGGTGTGGCCGGAGCTGTGAACCGGCCGAAGCCAAAGAGTGTGGTGCAGGTCAGGCCTTTGTGGTCGACAGTGATGGTCCATCGGCCGGTGATGATGCCAAGCGCGAGGAGCATTCCGCCGGCGATGGTCAGCCCCCATATCGGTGTGGTGATGCCCAGCACGATGAGGACCAGCCCCGGTAGGCTCCCGCCGAGCAGACATACCCATGCAGTTGTCGTGGTGGTCCAGACGGCTATCTCGTTCGGTTCCAGGTCAAGAGCCGTAGTCGGCGTGGTCCCTGGGATTGGGCTTGCGAGTGGGCGTCCGCCGGCGATGAGGGCCGCAAGGATCCCATAGACGAGGCTCAGGGCCGCGGTGATGCCCATCATGATGCGAGGGTCGGGGGCGAGCAGCGGATCCTCGAGTCCGACCTGGCCGCTGAGCATGACAGGCAGCGACGCGGCGGTGAAGGCGACGATGCTTGCAAGGACAGCGATGGAGAGGCTGCGCCCCCATCCGGTGAGTCTGCCTGACCACTTCAGGAACACCAGCAGGATCAACACCGCAGCAGAAGGGATGGCGAGGGAGATGACTCCCAACCACAGTGGTGCGACGGTGATGACTTCCTGCGTGGACCAGTCCCACTTTTGTGCAACAGAGGATGGCAGTCGGGTGCTCCACCCGAGGCAGAGGGTAAGTGCCCCGAGGAGCACTCCGGCTGTCGGGAGGAACACTCCGAGCCAGAACCGGGGGTCGGGTTCGGTTGCCGGGTCGTGCGTGGTGTCCGTCGTCATGATGCTCTTCCCCTGTCGAGTCGTTGGCGGAACAGTGCAAGTGTCGTCTCGGTCGACAATCCCAGGCCCGCGAGTTGTCGGGCTGTTTCATCGAGGATCCGGGCCGCCTGCTCACGGGTGGCTGTGTCTGGTGCGATGACGACGGCGCCGCGTCCCCGGCGTAGCTCGATCAACCCCTGATCGCGCAGGTCCTGGTAGGCGTGCAGGACGGTATGCAGACTCACACCCAGCGACTCACCAAGTGCTTTCGCCGCCGGCAGGCGTTCCCCATTCGCCAGAGAGCCCTCGATGATTCCCTGACGGACCGCGCCCGCGATCTGCTCGTGGAGAGGAGACGCATCATCGGGCGTCAAACGGATCAACATCAACTCATTCTATTATTATGCTTGCACCATAACAATGGGTAGTACTCCGCTGATTCGTAGGTCGTCGCTTGCCGCCCGCAAGCCAGTCGCCCTACGCCCGTGCAGGCTTCCTTGCGCGTCCCTGCAGACGACAATGAGAACCGCCGAACCTGTCGACCGCGTCAGACCACGCGAGGGACGTTTACCCGGGACGATGAGAACGGGCGCACGGGCACCACAAGTGAAACTGCGCTCCTGGCTGCCTTCTCACCGATGGTGTCTCGGAAACCTAAAGCTTTATAAGACACCTCATTGGGTAGCACGAGCAGCATCCACTCCCCCGGATCTACAGGGCCGCCCGTGTCTCGTGAAATCGTCCTACCGTGTGTCATCGTCTTCGGTGCAGCTGACCGTCCTCCTGACTACCCGTGCACGGCACAAGCTCCCCCACGCTTCGCTGCTTGTCCCGCACACACCTGGACAGCAGGAACCGAGGGCCCGCCTGCACACACCCACCACCATCACCGACAGTAGAAAGGTGACCTCGGGTGAGTGGTGGGCGCGCACAGCCTCCGAAATGCGCGGGCCAGCTTGCAACTATCAAACGTTCGAAGTCTGGCAAGCTACTACCGGGTCATCCATCTGTGGGCGGGGTGGAGCCCGAAGGGTGGAGCTCAAAGCCGTCCACCTGACGCTCCTATAAGTGTCAAGAGCGCGGAATCGGTATCTGTTTTCCCGGTAGGCACTGCGAACATTGCGCTGTAGCCGCCCACGGGAGCTGTCCATGGCGGGGGTCAGTTCGGGTTATCCACGGCTCAATTCAGGGAGCCATGCAGGTAGTTCCCCAGCCGTCGTAGCGGTGGATAACCCATCAGAACTGTCCCTAGGTGTGGGCAGAGGCGTCGCTGTCGTTCTCTGATCGTGGAGCCAGGTCCGGTAGCGCAGGAGGAGGTGGTCGTTGCGGGTTCGGCGCCGCTCGAGGCGGGATAGCGTCGCCGGCCACTCACCTAGGCTGCTGGCAGCTTCTTGCAGCGTGATGCCCAGCTCGTGCCGGAGAGGTCGTAAGTCCGCGATAGCCGGGGCGGGAACAGGGTTGGTGAGTTGCCGATAGATCTCGCGGGCGACGTAGCGTTTCAGGCACCGCATGATCTCCCGTTTACTCTTGCCTTCCTCGGTGCGTTTGGTGACGTAATCCTTTGTCCTGGGGTCGGTGTTCATGCGCACCAGGACAATGTGGTGCAGCGCGCAGTTAGCTTGTCTGTCCCCGCCACGGCTGAGCCTGTGACGACTGGTCTTGCCCGATGATGCAGGAACAGGGGCAACACCTGTCAGTGCTGCGAACTGGGCTTCATTGCTCACCCGTTCCCGGTTGTCTCCCAACGTGACGAGCAGTTGGGATGCGACGTCGGTACCAACACCAGGCAGGTCCTGCAGCATCGGCGCGTAGGAATCCAGGATGAGCTGCAATTGAGCGGTGGCTTCTTCGATTTCGACCGTGAGGTGCTGATACCGGGTGGCCAAGGTTTTCAGCACCCGTGCTGTCACGTAATAGGGGTCAGCGGGGTGCCCTGAAGGCCTGGCACGAACCATCGCCCCGATCATGGCGGTCGTGGCCATGCCTTGGTACTTAGCTCGTAGCGTCTCCGGCGCGGATACAAGTAAGCCCTTGATCTGGTTGATCGTCGCGCTCCTGGCCTTCATCGCCGATGCCCGTGAAGCCCGCAGGACACGTAGGCACTCGACAGGTCCGTCCTTCGCTTTCGGAACCGCGGTACTGATCCCTGAAAGCACGGACTGAGCAGCGCGATAAGCATCCAGAGAATCTGTCTTGCCTTTGAGTCGGCGCTGTTGACGATCTGGTCTGTTGACCTCAACGACGGGCATTCCCACAGCTTGCAGGACTTTCGTGAGTGCGGCCCCGTAGGTTCCAGTACCTTCCATACCGACTTGCAGGACATCGCCAAAGCCAGCGATAAAGCCGACGATCTCTCGATAGCCCGAGATTGTTGTGGGGAACTCGCGATCAGCCAGCGGTCTCCCGTACTCGCTCAGAACAGCGACGTAGTGAGTGTCAGCATGAGTATCAACTCCCACGACGACACGGCTTGTTTCCAGTTCCGAATCCGACATATCTTCTCCTCCCGTTGGTGGTGGAACATCACGGGGTCAGGACGGGCAGACAATACGGTGAGGGGATCTGGTCAGGCGCCTATGAGGCCATGCCCGCCGCCACGTGAAGTGACCGCGGCCGGTGGACAGGTCAGGTGAAGGACAGAAACTCCAAGAGTCACGTCATGTGGGTGAAGAGCCACACCGGGACCGCGATCCCTATCACTATCACCGTGGGTGAGCTGCTGCCTCATCCGAATACGCGACCGTTGTCCCGTAGGAAGATCCTCGAGCGTTTCCGCTCGCGAGTTTTCTCAGGGGCGGCCCGGGTTGCAGAGCAGTTCAATGCACCAGCAGGGGCACCTGGGCCGAGGTGAAACATTGGAGCATGACCAACCTATCTTTGCCCCATGCTGAGTTCGCTTTCCCGGGTCCCTTACGGGACTCGCTCGTCGCCGCGATCCTTACCGGCAGGAAGACCACGACCACTTCCCTGCTGGTCGAGTACACCGTCGAGGGTGAAGACTTACCCGTAGTGGGCCGGCGGCAAGCAGTGGTCGATTCGCAGGGCGAGCTGGTGGCCGTTATCGAGACGGTGCAGGTCGAGCAGGTGCGCCTCGATCAGGTTCCCTTAGTTCACGCGATCGAAGAGGGAGAAGGACACACTTCTGTTGCCCGGTGGAGGGCAGACCATGAGCAGTTCTGGCAGAGCGAGGACATGCGGTCATACCTTCAGGACCCTGCTTTCGTGGTGACGGATGAGACTGTGGTGGTTCTCGAACGCTTTCGCCTCACCGACTAGGAACACGGGATTGAAGCACCCCTAGAAATTTCTTGACGGATGTTTCGAGCTGGGCGAATGACGAGTAGGACCGGGAGTTGTTCGGGTACTGGTTATGGTCGGTTCCATGACTGCTGGTGCTTTACCGTCGGGATAGCTGGAAACCAGCCGATCGGTGTCGAAGCCCAGCTCCATGAACTCGGGTTCGATGCGGATTTCATCGCTTCCTCTGCTGCCTGGGGCGTAGCGAAGCCCTCAGCAAAGTTCTTCTCCCGCGTCGTTCAGGCCGCACGCCTTGATGCCAGCGCGATCCTGTACGTCGGTGACCGCCTAGACAATGACGTCCTGCCGGCCCGGGAGGTTGGCATGCGGACCGCTTTCATCCGTCGTGGCCCGTGGGGATACCTCCACGCCCAACGCCCAGAAGTCGGCTTGGCCGACATCCGCCTTGAGTCCCTCGCCGATCTGACAATGGCACTCACATAACCCTGAACAGGGGTGGTGCATTGACCGCTTGAGTTCGCCGTCAGAACTAACCGGCTGATATTAGAAAGGTCGCGCGCCTCCTGACCAGCTGTGCACGGCACGAGCTCCCCACGCTCCGCTGCTTGTCCCGCGCACACCTGGACAGCAGTAACCGCCAGCCCGTCTGCACACAACCACCTCACGTCACCGATACGGGGAAGCTCACCTCGAGCGGACGGTGGACGTGCACAGCCTCCTAGCAGCGTGGTCGCGAACAGCATGATTTATCCCGGACCTAGACCTAATAGGACTAGTTGGGTTAGTAGGGCTAATAGTGGCAAGAGGGACAAAACCGGTGAGGGCAGCTGTGTGGCCACGATGCTGGTCATCCACTTGTGGGCGGGTGGAGCCCGAAGGGTGGAGCTCAAAGCCGCCCATCTGTGGGTGAGCTGCCGTTGTCAGTGCAACAAAACTGCAGCGATGCTCGTCGCATAAATGCCGGGTCAAGGCGAGGAAGGAAACTCCAGACAGCGGCTGTTGTGCGTGATCTGGTGGACGGCTTCGCTGATGGGTGTGCTGCCTGCGGTGACTTCGAGGATCTGGCAGGAGATGTGTCGTTCGTGCAGCACCTCTGCCAGTGTCTTTGCGACGTCGGTTCGTGTAATGACGTCGTAGATTTGTGCCACTCCGAGGGCAATGGTTCCGGCGCCTGGTTCATTCTGCAGGGCAGAGGGGCGCACGATCACCCAGTCCAGGTCGCTCTTGGTGAGCGCGACATCGGCTTCTTTCTTGACCGCGATGTAGTGATCGAACGATGGGCCGAGGCCGCGTTCGCGTTCGCGTCCGCGCCAGGCTTCCGGGAAGACCGACACGAGGATGAAACGGGGAGTCGAGGGCAGCAGTGCCGCGGCAGCGATGGCGAGGTTGACGCCGTCCCCGTCGATGGCTGTTGTTGCCTGGTCGCTGCCACCGGCGCCGGCGGTGAACATGATGCTGTCGGCGGAGCCGATGCGTTCGGCGAGTTCCGTTGGGGACAGGCTGGTGAGGTCTCCGACTTCGGCGTTGATTCCTGCCTGACGCAGGGCCTTTTGCTTTTCTTCGGTTCGGACGAGACCGGAAACGGTATCGCCGCGGCGGAGGAGTTCCTGGGCGAGCAGCGTACCGACGCCACCGGTGATACCGATGATGAAACGTTCATGAGGTCTCCTTTGAATGCTGTGAAGTCGCGTGGCGCGAGGTCGCGTTGGGGGTGTGCCGGGGGCTGGGGGGAGGCCCTCCAAAAAGAGACTAGAGAGAAGGGGAGACAGCGGGCGGGGGAGGGGAAACAAAAGGGCGGACCCCTCC
>NZ_JBTNDP010000019.1:0-5684 GCF_054510925.1 Arthrobacter sp. MDT2-16 | reverse complement strand
CTGTTGTTTGAGAACTCAATAGTGTGCCAAGTTTGTTGATACCGATTGTTTTTTGATTGGTTGAATTTGCTGGTTGCCGCATTCTGTGTGGTGGCTGGTTTTTTTGGCTGGTTTCGAATTTTGTGCAGCGTGGTTGTCCCGTTTTCCCGGGTTTCCGTGTTGTGTCTGTGAATCATTTACGGAGAGTTTGATCCTGGCTCAGGATGAACGCTGGCGGCGTGCTTAACACATGCAAGTCGAACGATGATCTCCAGCTTGCTGGGGGGATTAGTGGCGAACGGGTGAGTAACACGTGAGTAACCTGCCCTTGACTCTGGGATAAGCCTGGGAAACCGGGTCTAATACTGGATACGACCTTCTGGCGCATGCCATGTTGGTGGAAAGCTTTTGTGGTTTTGGATGGACTCGCGGCCTATCAGCTTGTTGGTGGGGTAATGGCCTACCAAGGCGACGACGGGTAGCCGGCCTGAGAGGGTGACCGGCCACACTGGGACTGAGACACGGCCCAGACTCCTACGGGAGGCAGCAGTGGGGAATATTGCACAATGGGCGCAAGCCTGATGCAGCGACGCCGCGTGAGGGATGAAGGCCTTCGGGTTGTAAACCTCTTTCAGTAGGGAAGAAGCCGCTCCTTTGGGGGTGGTGACGGTACCTGCAGAAGAAGCGCCGGCTAACTACGTGCCAGCAGCCGCGGTAATACGTAGGGCGCAAGCGTTATCCGGAATTATTGGGCGTAAAGAGCTCGTAGGCGGTTTGTCGCGTCTGCCGTGAAAGTCCGGGGCTTAACTCCGGATCTGCGGTGGGTACGGGCAGACTAGAGTGCAGTAGGGGAGACTGGAATTCCTGGTGTAGCGGTGAAATGCGCAGATATCAGGAGGAACACCGATGGCGAAGGCAGGTCTCTGGGCTGTAACTGACGCTGAGGAGCGAAAGCATGGGGAGCGAACAGGATTAGATACCCTGGTAGTCCATGCCGTAAACGTTGGGCACTAGGTGTGGGGGACATTCCACGTTTTCCGCGCCGTAGCTAACGCATTAAGTGCCCCGCCTGGGGAGTACGGCCGCAAGGCTAAAACTCAAAGGAATTGACGGGGGCCCGCACAAGCGGCGGAGCATGCGGATTAATTCGATGCAACGCGAAGAACCTTACCAAGGCTTGACATGAACCGGAATGATGCAGAGATGTGTCAGCCACTTGTGGCCGGTTTACAGGTGGTGCATGGTTGTCGTCAGCTCGTGTCGTGAGATGTTGGGTTAAGTCCCGCAACGAGCGCAACCCTCGTTCCATGTTGCCAGCGGGTTATGCCGGGGACTCATGGGAGACTGCCGGGGTCAACTCGGAGGAAGGTGGGGACGACGTCAAATCATCATGCCCCTTATGTCTTGGGCTTCACGCATGCTACAATGGCCGGTACAAAGGGTTGCGATACTGTGAGGTGGAGCTAATCCCAAAAAGCCGGTCTCAGTTCGGATTGAGGTCTGCAACTCGACCTCATGAAGTTGGAGTCGCTAGTAATCGCAGATCAGCAACGCTGCGGTGAATACGTTCCCGGGCCTTGTACACACCGCCCGTCAAGTCACGAAAGTTGGTAACACCCGAAGCCGGTGGCCTAACCCCTTGTGGGAGGGAGCCGTCGAAGGTGGGACCGGCGATTGGGACTAAGTCGTAACAAGGTAGCCGTACCGGAAGGTGCGGCTGGATCACCTCCTTTCTAAGGAGCGCCTCAGGTTCATGTGCCCGTCCCAAGTGTCGGGTGTGTGGTCTGCAGGAGTCAGCCCATAGCGCGGGCGTTTGTTCCGCGGTGGGTGCTCATGGGTGGAATATCAATGAATAGGTTTCGCTGCTGGTGTTGGCCGGCTCGAGTACGCCTGGTTTCGGTTCCTGGTGCTGTCCCTTCCTGTTGGTGGGGGTGGTGTTCGGGGGTCGTGGTGGGGTTGGAAAGGGTTGGTTGGTGCGTGGTGGTGGTGATCGTTTGGCACACTGTTGGGTCCTGAGATAACAGGGCTCTTATTTGTCGTTCTCCGGTGTTCGTGCGGGGTTCGGTGGGTGGGATCCGGTTGTTTCTGGTTTCCCGTGCAGGTCCTGCTTGTCCCGTTGGTGGGGTGGGTGGGGGTGTGACGGGGTTGTTGGTTGAGAACTGCATAGTGGACGCGAGCATCTTAAAAAGAAGCAATTTCTAAGATAAATCTGGTTTCGGACGTCATGTTCGGGCCTGGTTTTCTCGATATGTTTTTGATCTTAGTGGTCAAGTTTTTAAGGGCACACGGTGGATGCCTTGGCATCAGGAGCCGAAGAAGGACGTGGGAATCTGCGATAAGCCTGGGGGAGTTGATAACCGAACTTTGATCCCAGGATGTCCGAATGGGGAAACCCCGCCCGGCGCGCGAGTGACCGGGTGACCCGTATCTGAACACATAGGGTACGTGGAGGGAACGTGGGGAAGTGAAACATCTCAGTACCCACAGGAAGAGAAAACAATAGTGATTCCGTCAGTAGTGGCGAGCGAACGCGGATCAGGCTAAACCAGTGGTGTGTGATAGCCGGCGGGCGTTGCATCACTGGGGTTGTGGGACTTTCCGTTCCAGTTCTGCCGGACTGGTGAAATGAGTGCGTGCGTATAGGTGAACGGGTTTGAAAGCCCGGCCGGAGAGGGTGTTAGTCCCGTAACCGTAATGCGTGACGCCGTTTGGAGAGGATCCCAAGTAGCACGGGGCCCGAGAAATCCCGTGCGAATCTGCCAGGACCACCTGGTAAGCCTAAATACTCCCTGATGACCGATAGCGGACCAGTACCGTGAGGGAAAGGTGAAAAGTACCCCGGGAGGGGAGTGAAATAGTACCTGAAACCGTGTGCCTACAAACCGTCGGAGCAGACTTGTATCTGTGACGGCGTGCCTTTTGAAGAATGAGCCTGCGAGTTAGTGTTACGTCGCGAGGTTAACCCGTGTGGGGAAGCCGTAGCGAAAGCGAGTCTGAATAGGGCGGACAAAGTGGCGTGATCTAGACCCGAAGCGAAGTGATCTACCCATGGCCAGGTTGAAGCGACGGTAAGACGTCGTGGAGGACCGAACCCACTTCAGTTGAAAATGGAGGGGATGAGCTGTGGGTAGGGGTGAAAGGCCAATCAAACTTCGTGATAGCTGGTTCTCCCCGAAATGCATTTAGGTGCAGCGTTGCGTGTTTCTTACCGGAGGTAGAGCTACTGGATGGCTAATGGGCCCTACAAGGTTACTGACGTCAGCCAAACTCCGAATGCCGGTAAGTGAGAGCGCAGCAGTGAGACTGTGGGGGATAAGCTTCATAGTCGAGAGGGAAACAGCCCAGACCACCAACTAAGGCCCCTAAGCGTGTGCTAAGTGGGAAAGGATGTGGAGTTGCCCAGACAACCAGGAGGTTGGCTTAGAAGCAGCCACCCTTGAAAGAGTGCGTAATAGCTCACTGGTCAAGTGATTCCGCGCCGACAATGTAGCGGGGCTCAAGTACACCGCCGAAGTTGTGGCATTCACATAGATCCCAAGCCGGAGACTTGCTCTCTTGGTTCAAGGATGTGGATGGGTAGGGGAGCGTCGTGTGGGCAGTGAAGTCGCGGTGGAAACCAGCGGTGGAGCCTACACGAGTGAGAATGCAGGCATGAGTAGCGAAAGACGGGTGAGAAACCCGTCCGCCGAATGATCAAGGGTTCCAGGGTCAAGCTAATCTGCCCTGGGTAAGTCGGGACCTAAGGCGAGGCCGACAGGCGTAGTCGATGGACAACGGGTTGATATTCCCGTACCGGCGAAGAACCGCCAATACTGATCGAGGGACACTAACCGCCAGAAGCATGACCGCCCACCCTTGTGGTGACGTGGTTTTTTGCCGATCGCGGGACCTGATCTCGGGAGGTAAGCGTATTAACAGGTGTGACGCAGGAAGGTAGCCAAGCCGGGCGATGGTAGTCCCGGTCTAAGGATGTAGGGCAGGGCGTAGGCAAATCCGCGTCCTCGTGTTCAGTCACAGGCCTGAGATCTGATGGGACCCCCGCAAGGGGGAATTTGGTGATCCTATGCTGCCGAGAAAAGCATCGGCGCGAGGTTCCAGCCGCCCGTACCCCAAACCGACACAGGTGATCAGGTAGAGAATACTAAGGCGATCGAGAGAATTATGGTTAAGGAACTCGGCAAAATGCCCCCGTAACTTCGGGAGAAGGGGGGCCCCAACTGTGATGGCGACTAGCTCGCCGGAGCGGATCGGGGCCGCAGAGACCAGGGGGAAGCGACTGTTTACTAAAAACACAGGTCCGTGCGAAGTCGCAAGACGATGTATACGGACTGACTCCTGCCCGGTGCTGGAAGGTTAAGAGGACCGGTTAGTTTCACGCTTGCGTGGGACGAAGCTGGGAATTTAAGCCCCAGTAAACGGCGGTGGTAACTATAACCATCCTAAGGTAGCGAAATTCCTTGTCGGGTAAGTTCCGACCTGCACGAATGGAGTAACGACTTCCCCGCTGTCTCAACCATAAACTCGGCGAAATTGCAGTACGAGTAAAGATGCTCGTTACGCGCAGCAGGACGGAAAGACCCCGAGACCTTCACTATAGTTTGGTATTGGTGTTCGGTGTGGCTTGTGTAGGATAGGTGGGAGACTGTGAAGCGTGGACGCCAGTTCACGTGGAGTCATCGTTGAAATACCACTCTGGTCACTCTGGATATCTAACTTCGGCCCGTAATCCGGGTCAGGGACAGTGCCTGATGGGTAGTTTAACTGGGGCGGTTGCCTCCTAAAAAGTAACGGAGGCGCCCAAAGGTTCCCTCAGCCTGGTTGGCAATCAGGTGGCGAGTGTAAGTGCACAAGGGAGCTTGACTGTGAGAGAGACATCTCAAGCAGGGACGAAAGTCGGGACTAGTGATCCGGCGGCACATTGTGGAATGGCCGTCGCTCAACGGATAAAAGGTACCTCGGGGATAACAGGCTGATCTTGCCCAAGAGTCCATATCGACGGCATGGTTTGGCACCTCGATGTCGGCTCGTCGCATCCTGGGGCTGGAGTAGGTCCCAAGGGTTGGGCTGTTCGCCCATTAAAGCGGTACGCGAGCTGGGTTTAGAACGTCGTGAGACAGTTCGGTCCCTATCCGCTGCGCGCGCAGGAAATTTGAGAAGGGCTGTCCTTAGTACGAGAGGACCGGGACGGACGAACCTCTGGTGTGTCAGTTGTACTGCCAAGTGCACCGCTGATTAGCTACGTTCGGATGGGATAACCGCTGAAAGCATCTAAGCGGGAAGCCTGCTTCAAGATGAGATTTCCATACACCTAGAGTGTGAGAGGCCCCCAGCCAGACCACTGGGTTGATAGGCCGGACGTGGAAGCAGGGACTAAAGACCTGTGAAGCTGACCGGTACTAATAAGCCGATAACTTACACCACACACCCACCCCCACCAGGGACGGGAACGAGAACCACGAAGAGGAACACACCGGGCAACCGGGTGAAACCCTCCTCACGGACACTCCAACCCACCACCCCCGGTGACACACGGGGAGGGTGAAGATCGAATGCTACGCGTCCACTATGCGGTTCCCAACCAACAACAGGAACCACCACAAGAAACACCACAGAACCACAACTGAATACTGTTACATCCAGCACGATTGATGTAACCCACCAGACTTACCACCCACCCCCACCAGGGACACCAGGGACACTCCACA
>NZ_JBTNDP010000018.1:0-10549 GCF_054510925.1 Arthrobacter sp. MDT2-16 | reverse complement strand
GTCGAAGGCGTTGCCGCCGCGCTCGAGCACGGCCTGGGCGGAGGCGGTGGCCAGCCAGTGCGTGGACGCGCTCATGCCGAAGGTGCCCTGGAGCGTGGGCCGCGTGGTGAAAGCGGGAGGGGAGGTATACGTCATCGTGGTCACTTTCGGGTGGAGTTCGTCGGGTCGAAGGCGTCGCGCAGGGCGTCCCCGAACAGGTTGAAGGCGAGGCAGATCAGGGCGATCGCGATGCCCGGGAAGATGGCCGCGCTGGGTGCGCGGAAGAGGTACTGCTGGGCGTCGGAGAGCATGATCCCGAGGCTCGGCGTGGGTGGCTGGATGCCGAGCCCGAGGAAGGACAGCAGCGCCTCGCCGATCACCGCGACGGGCATGATCACCGTAGCCTGCACGATGATGGCCGACGTGGCGTTCGGCAGGACGTGCCGCAGCATAATCCACGACGGCGAGGCGTCCATGGTGCGGGCGCCGAGCACGAAGTCGCTCTCCTTGATGCGGAGCGTCTCACCGCGCACCACGCGGATCATGGTCGGGATCTGGGCGATACCGAGCGCGACGGCCGCATTGCCGAGGCTCGGCCCGCTGATCGCGGCGAGCCCGACGGCGATGATCAGGAACGGGAACGCGAGCGTGACGTCGGTCAGGCGGGAGATGACGGCGTCAAACCCGCGGGAGTAGCCCGCCAGCAGGCCGAGCGGCGTTCCGATGACGACGGCGAGCAGCACGGAGAGCACGCCGACCTGCAGCGAGGTCTGGATGCCGAACAGCAGGCGGGAGAGGATGTCCCGGCCGAGGTCGTCGGTTCCGAGCGGGAAGCCCTCGGTGAAGGGTCGCTGAAACGGGGTGTCGAAGTGCACCTCCGTGGGAGGGTAGGGTGCCAGGATCGGGGCGAGGAGCGCTGCCAGGACGACGGCGACGAGCATAACGCCGCCGGTGATGCCAAGCGGGTTGGAACGCAGGGAGGACAGGATGCGGCCGCGGCCGGAGCCGAGGCCCGCGCCGCCCGTCCCTGTTCCGGGGGTGAGTGTTTCGACGGCCATCAGTTGGCTCCTCCGACGCGGATCTTGGGGTTGACCACCGAGTACAGGATGTCCACGGCGAGGTTGATGAGGATGTAGCTGACGGTGATGATGAGCACCACGGCCTGGATCACGGGGTAGTCGCGGGTGAAGACGGCGTCGAGGGTGAGCTTGCCGAAGCCCGGCAGCGCGAAGATGCGCTCGGTGACCACGGCTCCCGAAATGAGGCCGCCGAGCTGCAGGCCCACGATGGTCACGACGACGATCAGCGAGTTCCGTAGCCCGTACCGCACGAGCACCCGGCCGCGGCCGAGGCCCTTGGCGCGCGCCGTCCGCACGTAGTCCGTGGTCATGGTCTCGATCATCGACGCACGGGTCTGCCGCATGATGACCGCGGCGAGCCCGGTGCCGAGGATCAGGGCCGGCAGCGTGAGGTAGTAGAGGCCCCGGAGCGGGTCCGAGAGCACGTCCACGTACCCGGAGGCGGGGAACCACCCGAGCGTCACCGCCAGGTAGAGGATGGCGAGGATGCCGAGCCAGAAGTTGGGGACCGAGAGGCCGATGAGGGCGAAGGCGTTCGCGATCCACTCGGGCCAGCGTCCGCGGAAGCGTTCGGCGATCACGCCAAACAGGATCCCGACGACGATCGCCACGACGATCGCGTAGGCGGAGAGCCAGAGCGTGACCGGCAGGGTGGTGGCGATCAGCTCGGTCACGGGGGTACCCGTGCGGGTGGATTCGCCGAAGTCGCCGCGGAACATGTTCCGCACGAACGCGAGGTACTGGGTGACGAGGGGCTGGTCGAGGCCCATCTCGGCCCGCACGGCCGCGAGCTGCTCGGGGGTCGCCTCCTCCCCCGCCATGGCGAGTGCGGGGTCGCCGGGCAACTGCCGTACCCCGATGAAGACCACGATCGAGGCGAGGACAAGGGTGACGATCGACTGCCACAGCCGGGTGAAGAGGTAGCGGCCCATGTCAGTTCTCGCTCTCGGAGGACGTCTCGATGAATGCGGCGTTGCTGAGGTGGACGACGCCGTCGGCGAAGGTCTCCACGCCCGCGATGTCGGTGCTGTAGGCGGTGAGGTTGCGCTGCCGGTACAGGTAGATCAGCGGGTTGTCCTGCTGGACCAGTTCCACGGCCTCTCCGTAGAGGGCCGCGCGGTCCTCGGCGTCGTTGATCTGGGCCGCACCGGTGAGCAGCCGGTCCACCTCCGGGTTGCTGTATCCGGAGTAGTTGTTGCCGCCGCCGGTCGAGAGGAAGTTGAACATGTTGCCGTGCGGGTCGATACGCCCGGACCAGCCGAGCTGCAATGCCTCAAAATCACCCCGGGACTGGACGTCCAGGAGGGTGGAGTACTCCACCGGCACCACGGTGAGGTCGAACCCGCCGTCGGCGGCCGCAGCCTGCAGCGCCTGGCCGTACCGCAGGGTGTCGGGGGTGTTCGTCACTTGCATACGGATGGGGTACGGCACCTCGACGCCGGCGTCCTCGAGCAACTTCTTCGCGCCCTCCGGGTTGAAGGGCGGGCAGTCCTCGCTCAGCTCGGAGGCGTAGGGGCTGTCCGGTGAGATGGGCGAGCACGCCGGCTCGAACCAGCTGTTGAACACCGTGTTCACCAGTGCCTCGCGGTCGATCGACATGGACAGTGCCATGCGGATCGCCTTCTCCCGCGCGATCGGGGTGTCGATGACCCCCGGCGGTTCCCCCGCACCCTCGGTGTTGCCGACGTTCACGGTGAGGGCCTGGTACCCCAGCGAGCCGACCTGCAGCACACCCACGCCGTCCTCCTTGAGCAGGGCGTCGACGTCCTGCGGGGAGATGGTGTCCGCCACCTGCACATCGCCGGAGCGGAGGTTGGCGGCACGGATGTTGGCGTCGGTGATGATGCGGTAGGTGATGGTGTCCAGGTGCACGGTGTCCGCGTCGTAGAAGAGCGGATCGCGCTCGACCGTTATGGAGGTCTGCGGCACGCGGTCGACGAACTTGAAGGGCCCGACACAGACGGGGCTGTTGCCGAAGTCCGCGCCCTTCTCCTCGATGGCCCGGGGGGAGAGCATCATCCCGGCGCGATCGGCGAGTGCGGCGGTGAGCGGCGCGAAGGGTTTCTCGTAGCTGATCTGAACGCGGTCAGGACTCACGGCCCGGATTTCGGCGATGGGTCCGAGCTCGCCGCGTCGTGTGGAGCCCTCCAGTGTCAGGTGGCGTTCGAGGGTCGCGCGGACGGCGTCCGCGTCGAACGGCACGCCGTCCGCAAAAACGGCGTCGGTGCGCACGGGGATGGTGACGGTGAGGCCGTCGTCGGAGATCTCCGGCAGGGCCGTAGCCAGTTGCGGGACGATCTCACCCTCGGCGTCGATGTCGTAGAGCTTCTGGCACATGGTCTGCATCACATAGCGCGTGTAGAGGGACGACGACGTCGTCGGGTCGAGCCGGTCCGGCTCAGCGGACAGCGCCATCACGAGGTCACCTCCCTCACGGATCGTGGCATCCCCGATCGGCACGCTCGTGATGTCCTCACGTACGGGAGTGGCCGGCAACGCCTGGATCGGCTGGCATGCCGTCAGGGCCGTCACGACCACGACCAAACCGGCGAGCAGACCGGGCCATCGGACAGCCCTGCAACGAGAATGCTGAGTGGAGATTTGTAAATGATGCATGGCGGTTCCTCATGGACGGGCGGGACGGAGCTTGTTCTGCACGAAGAGCGATGCTTGTATTGAATACAATCGTTGGCTCGACAATCAGTTTTGTATACGTTCATTTCATAGATGTTTCCAAGGGGATACGTGAAGAAGAATCATGTGGCGACGGACCGCCTCCATCTCTTGCTCATGCTCGCGCTAACGTTCTCCACCGGGGTGATCGACGCCGTCGGCTACCTCGGGCTCGACCGGGTGTTCACGGGCAACATGACCGGCAATGTGGTGCTGCTTGGTATGGCCTTCGGTGCCGGCGCGGATCTTCCCATCCTCCGGCCGGCACTGGCCCTGGTGTTCTTCATGGTCGGTGCAGCCCTCGCCGGCCGTGTCCTGCGGAAGGGTCTGGAGGGGTGGTCGGGCCGGACGTCGGCCACGCTCCTTACTGTCACGCTCGGCCTGACCGCCCTTGCCGTGTTCGTGGGCCTAGTCGACGTGCAGGCAGAGGAACTCCTCGGCAGCATCACGACGTCGGTCCTCGGAGCGATGATGGGTATCCAGGCCGCGACGGCGAAGCGCCTTAAAGTAGCCGAGATCACCACCGTCGTCGTGACGTCGACCATCACGGGCCTCGCCTCGGACTCCCGGCTCGCCGGCGGCAAGAGCCCCTTCTGGGCCCGCCGCTTCTTCGCGATCGCGCTCATCCTGCTCGGCGCCGTCGGCGGCGCCCTGACCTTGCGGGTGGAACTCTGGCTCGGCGTCGCAGTATCGGCCCTCATCTCCGGCGTCGTCACCCTCCTCGGGCACCTGCGGTGCCGATCGGACCGGAAGCTCGGGGCAGCGGGAAACGTAGAGGAAACTGCATTACGGTAGAACAATTGACCAAATAGACCAGTAATTCGAATCCCATCAACTGACCTGCTCGTGGTCTCGCTACCGCTGCTTATCGTGCTGCTCTGGAGGCTGCGAATTAAAAATCCGACGTGGGTCCACAGGAGTGGGGACCGGGATCACGAAGCGGCTAGTAAAATGCATCGCGGGACGTGTCGGGGACCTGTCTCACCGCAGCCGTCAGGTTGTCGTACCTCACGTGACCGGCAGGGATGCCGCCGATCGTCGCGAAGGCCTCGAGGTTCCCTTCTAGGAAAGCTTCTTGCCCTTAGGTCGGGTACACGCGGTGCACCGCTTTGCCTGAGTACAGGCGGAAAACGAAGAAATAGCACTTGGTGCGAACCCTTGCCAGATCGACCCATGCCTCGCCGAAGTCGACCTCGGCTTCAACCCCGGATGCTTATTCCTACGGAATGAACACGTCCGCGGTAGACATCCCGGCCTCTCGCTCGAGTTCAGGGCGCCGCCTCTTGACGAAGTGACGGACTGTTAAGTTTGACAGTTGCCTGCCGTGTTTTCGACCAACCGATCGTGGATGCGCTGAGCGGTATGACGCTGCTTTCGCGTTCCGTTCAGATCATCTCGCAACATGCCGTCGATCAGAGCTTTGAACTGCCCGAGTTGAGGGGCATTCCTAACCGGCGGTTTACGTCGTAGAGGCTCCGCCGACACCAACGTCTTACAGACCGTCCTACATGCAACCCGGTACTTCCTGGCTAAGAACCATATGGAGTCACCGTTGACCCTCGCGTCCCTGCGGATCTGCTCGAATAACTCCACTTTCGACTCCATCCCCTCACCGCAGCCGACCTGGACCTGCTGGCCGGCATCAATCCCAACAATCGACCACAAGAGTTCATGCTTTCCAGCGGGCGCTATCGAGTCGACGCCGCCGCACTACCCAGTGAGCTCACCTCGGAAGGATCCGTCCTCGTCACAGGCCTGTCCACCGCGGAAAGGGACAGCACTCTCCTGTCCCTCGACCTCACCGTGGCCGGATTGTCCCTCGCCGGGCTCATCCTGACGGGCCTCACCGGAACGGCAATCATCCGCCGGTCCCTGCGTCCCCTCGAAGAACTCTCCGCCGTCGCGACATTCGTCTCCCGACTGCCCCTGTCCTCCGGCGAAGTCACCATCCCTGTCCGGCCCCCCCGCCGCAGCCCAGCCCGGTACGGAGGTCGGCACCGTAGGGCTGGTCCTGAACGGCATGATCGACCACGTCACGAGCGCCCTGCGGGAACGCCAGTCAAGCGAGATGAAGGTGCGGCAGTTCGTGGCGGACGCGAGCCACGAACTCCGCACACCCCTGACCTCCATCCGCGGCTACACCGAACTGATCCTTATGAGCGAGACCGTGAGCTCGTCCGGACGGTCCGCGCTCGAACGCGTGGACAGCGAATCCAAGCGCATGTCCTCCCTCGTCGAGGACCTCCTGCTGCTCGCCCGCCTCAACGAAGGCCAACGCGGCGAGGCGTCCGACGTCGACCTCACCGAACTTGTCATCGAGACCACCAGCGACGCCCAAGTAGCGGCGCCGGGCTACGCCTGGAGCCTCGACCTCCCGGACGAGCCCGTCGAAGTGCGCGGCGTAGAAACCGAAATCCGCCAAATACTCATCAACTTGCTCTCCAACGCCCACAAGCACACCCCGCCCGGCACCGCCATCTCCACGGCCGTAACGCTCGACGAATCTCACGCGCGCATCACCATCACCGACAGTGGGCCCGGCATCGACCCGGCGTTCCTTGACACCATCTTCACCCGGTTCAGCCGAGGCGACAGCGCGCGGACCACGAACACCGGCAGTACCGGGCTCGGCCTCGCCATCGTCCAGGCCCTCGTCGAAGCCAACAGCGACACGATCAGCGTCACCAGCGAGCCCGGCAAGACGCAGTTCCATGTGCAGCTGCCCCTGGTCGTAGTCGCCACACAGGCACATCACATCCCTGACCAACAGCTCTCATAGAATCCGCCACTACAACAGAAGTATGAAGACATCAGCTGCCCGCCCGACTTCCCCAAACCCGTCAAATCGCCAACTCGTGATTGTCCTCGTGGGCATCGACGGGGCCGGCAAGACGACCGCGGCACGAGCACTCAGTAAACTTCTCGGGCCCTCCATCCCCACACTCGTCCTCGCCAACTACTCGGGACGGCGCACCATGACGGCTTGGGCCGAACGATTCGGCGTCACCCTTCCCACCCGGGTGCTGGACTCTACCGAGTCAGTAATCCGTGCAGCTAACGTCATCTCCAACAACGTTCGATCACGATCCTTCGAGGGCATCATCATTATGGATCGGCACCTCCATTGCCAGCAGGCGCTACGCAGTGCACGCGGACTCCGCCCCGGGCGCTTCATCGCCGCGATGACGGCATTGCTTCCCGCACCGGACGCCGTCGTCTTCCTCGACGTCAGCCCGGAAGAAGCACACCACCGCATCACACTGCGCGGCACGGACACCGAGACGCTCGAAGACCTGCGCGCATACCGGGCGGGCTACCTGGGACTGACCGAGCTGGCCAGCTTCCAGCGAGTCCCAGCGGACGGGCCTCTACCGACCGTCCTCGACGACCTCGAGGAAGTTGTTCACGGACTGCGGCAAGGAGCAATGATGAAAACCAGCGCCCCACTGTCGACGACATCAACGATGTCACCTCTTCATCGTCATTACGCGCCAGCAAACGGCGCCTAAAACTGAGAAGGTCCCTACAACACGCAGATCCTGCCACCCGGGTTCTTGCACCGTCTCGAAGCGACCTTCTTAGTGATCCGGTTGATGGTGTCTTTGGAAACTCTGGCCCTGTAGACCATCCTCAAAGTGCACCGTGGTGTGCCCGGAGGTTACCCGTGGACGGAGAGGGAGAGCAGGATCTGATGAATTTCGTTCAGGCATCGTTTCTGCTTCGGTATGATCACCTGTTCGAACGACCCGTCCTGCCCCGAGCACCCCGATTTCGACTGGGGCCGATCTTTGTCAGCACCGTCTTCACTCGGGTGTCGTCGCGCATTTTCGCCGTGATACGCATGTGTTCCTCACGAGGCCAGGTAGCGCCCGGGACGATGGTTCAGCGCCAGGACGAGATTCATCAGTGTTGCGCCCACTGCGGACAGGACCACCATCAGCGGCGGGACGAACGCGAGTGCGGCCAGGACGATCGCCACGTCGAGGACCATCTGCACGAAGCCGGCTCGCCAGTTTAGGCGCTCCTGGAGGATCAGGGCGAGGATGTTGAAACCTCCGAGGCTGGACCGATGCCGGAACAGGATCAGCAGACCGATACTCGCCAGCAGGTTGCCGCCGAGGACTCCGTAGAGGGGCGCGACGACGATGTCGCCCAAGACAGCCGGATGCACTGAGGACAGGCCGGAGACCATCGCGACGGCGCAGATCGTCCGAAGCGTAAAGTCCCACCCTTTCTTCCATACGGCCAGGGCGAAGAACGGCAGGTTGACCGCGAGGAAGAGGACGCCCAAGGGCAGGTCCACCGCGTAGCTGACCAGGAGGGCGAGCCCGGCGGTGCCACCCGTCACCGCTTCACTCGACTTGAGCAGGAACAGGCCAAGCGACGCAGCGAAGGATCCCGTGATGAGCCCCAGGACGTCCTCGATCAGCGTGTGGCGGAGGGGCGGTGCCTGCTGGATCGGCAGTGCGGCCGTCGTGCTCGTCACTGGTTCCCGAACCTTTCGCGCTGCGCTAGGACCGCGAGGACACGCTCATTGGTCTCCCGATCGGCCAGCGAGATCCGGACGCCGTCGCCCTGGTAGCCGCGCGCGAGGATGTCCGCGTCCGCGAGGACGGAAAGAATTTGTTCGCGGACCTGGTCGCCGCACCGAAGCCAGAAGAAGTTCGCCTGGCTGTCCGTCACGCTCCAGCCGGCATCGTGCAATGCTGCGATCATCCGCCGGCGCTCGGTGCGCACCTGACGGACGCGGGCCCGGATCTCGTCCTCGACGGCCAGCGAGGCCACCGCAGCGCTCTGCGCCAACCGGTTGACGCCGAACGGGATCGCGGTCCTGCGCACCCCGTCAGCGACGGGAGGCCGGGCTATGGCGTAGCCGACCCGGAGCCCCGCCAGGCCGTAGGCCTTCGAGAAGGTGCGCAGGATGCAGATGTTTGGGTAGCGGCGGTACAACTCGAGCGCATCGGGTGCACCGGAGTCGTCCTGGAATTCGATGTACGCCTCGTCGATGACCACCAGCACGCGCGATGGCACCTTGCTGAGGAAGTCCTCCGTGCTCGCCGGATCGAGTGAGACACCGGTCGGGTTGTTGGGTGAGCAGAGGATGATCACCCGGGTCCGGTCACTCACCGCAGCCGCCATGGCTTCGAGGTCGTGCTGCTCATCGGGCAGCAGGGGTACCCGGACCGGCTTCGCTCCCGCCACTGCTGCGAGGATCGGATAGGCCTCGAAG
Organism: Arthrobacter sp. MDT2-16; assembly: GCF_054510925.1. Taxonomy (NCBI): domain Bacteria; kingdom Bacillati; phylum Actinomycetota; class Actinomycetes; order Micrococcales; family Micrococcaceae; genus Arthrobacter; species Arthrobacter sp. MDT2-16. Next base: position 1,588 of record NZ_JBTNDP010000018.1, on the reverse strand, counting down.
GACCGCCAGGCGAACATCACCTCGTCGTCCGGGTCGCAGACCGCGGCCAGGATCTGCTGCAGCACGCCCGAGCTTCCCGGTCCTACGGCGACTTCATCGGCGGAGACCGCGAGATGCAGGGCGATCGCCTCCCGCAGGTCCGCCGACGCCATGTTGGGGTACCGCTGGATCCGCGCGGTCTCGGCTGTGATGACCTCGACCACCGAGGGCAGGGGCGGGAAGTGGCTCTCGTTGGAGGCGAGGGCGGCCGTCAGCGCGGTCTGCGCGCTGCGTCCTGCGACGTAGGAGGGAAGGTCGGCGACGGCGTCACGCAACCGGGGCGCGTCGGAGATGCTGGAGGTGCTGGTCATGCAGCGATCCTTCGGTAGGTCCCCACCCTTGCGCAACACACGCCTTCAGCACAGGACAGATCCGGGGCGCAATGCCGCGGGAGGTGACAAAATGCTCAGTGTGCACATCATCGACCCCCTTGACGCCAGAATCCTTCTCGCCCTGGACCGAAACCCGCAGGGTACCGTCCTGTCCCTGTCACGGGAACTGGGCGTCGCACGGAACACGGTCCACGCGAGGCTGCGCCGGCTCCTCACGGACGGTAGCCTGGGCCCGTCCAGCCAGCGCGTGCGGACCGAGTCGCTCGGGTTGCCCCTGATTGGTTTCATCTCTATAGCCATCAGCCAGTCGGCGAGCCACGAGGCGACGGAGCACCTGCGAGGGATCCCCGAGATCGTCGAGATGCACGCGACGACCGGTGATGCCGACCTCCTCGCGAAGGTGGCGGCAAAGGATCCTGCCGATCTTCACCGGATCACGAACCTTATGCTGGGCATCGACGGGGTGGTGCGGACGAGTACCGCGATGTCCCTGGTGGAAGTGATGCCCACCAGGACCCTTCCCCTCCTCGAATCCGCAGCACGCACGGGTGAGGCCAGGACCTAGGTCTGCAGCGGGCAGGGCGGGAGGATCAGCCCAGCACCTCCACCGCATGCCCAGGACGCAAGCTCTTCATGACTTCTGCTCTTGAGCATCATCCGTGCTACAACGCCCAGGGCCAGGTCACCATCCGCAATACCGACCTCCCGGCAGCGATACGGGGTCAGCACATTGAGTCAGGATGCATACAGTTGCAGACCGATGCGTTTGTCACCGCCGGCGGACACAAGCGAGACGTCCCGTGTTGTCCAAGCAGGTTCCGTGATTCGTGCCTGAAGAGTCGCTTGCAAAACGGCCCCCTGGATTCAACGAGGCGTAAGACCACCGGGCAAACACCGTAGGATCGGTTCAATGAGATGTGCCTGCGAAGATCGAACGCCGGTTCACTCGAAGCCAGTCATGGTTGTAATGGGATAAACCACTCCAACGGATGCCCGCACACCGGGCGCCACCGTGAGCCTGCCATGTGTCCGCTAGTTACTACGCTGGGGGGATGACGACAGATGTTTCCTCCCTCGGTGGCGTTTTGCGCTATGCGGCGTTCACAACCGATCCTGCTGGCGGCAACCCGGCAGGAGTAGTACTCGATGCATCCGCCCTGGACGCGCACGAGATGCAGGCGATTGCGACGTCCATCGGCTACGCAGAGACAGCTTTC
>NZ_JBTNDP010000017.1:0-12030 GCF_054510925.1 Arthrobacter sp. MDT2-16 | reverse complement strand
GGACCAGGAGGTGGTCTTCGTCGCGTCGTCGTAGGCATACAGCACCTGCTCCTGCTGTTCAGCGGTCAGGGTGGCGAAGAATGCTTCTGCTGCGGCCGCAGTGCTCGTGATTGTCTCCGCGGTCGTTACCGCGCTACCGGTCGTCGCCACAGCTTCAGTGGAGGTGCTCGCTGAAGCAGAAGCCTCAGCTGTCGAGGATGCGGTCGCGGAGGACGAAGTCGTCGTTGCGGTGTCAGTGCTGGTGGATGAAGGGGCAGCGGATGTGCTGCAGGCCGCCAGGGAACCGGCCAGGGTGAGGGCAGTAACCGAGGATGCGAAGCGCATCCAGAATCGGCGTGATGGCGAAAGAGTTGAAGTGGTCATAGGAAGAGTCAAAGGCCCCACCCTTTCCCTGGCTTAGCTCCGGCCTGTGTGGCGCCTGTGAGTCACCCGAATGCCACCGGCCCCCTGCCTACTACGCAGTGAGGCCCTGCTGGGAGCTCATATGGGGGATTGGGCTCCGACACAGTTCCGGCACAGCAACGGCTTGGACCGTGGGAGAGCGAACCTTTCCCCATTCTTCGGAGAACATCACATGAATATCCTGATCCTCATCGGCGCAGACCTCCTTGCAATCACCTTCCTGACTTTCGGGCTGTATCTGCGCCGCCACCGACGCCGTGACCTCGTCGTCTCCTACCTCGGCATGAATGTTGGTGTCCTCGCGGTCGCGACAGCGCTCTCAGGATCAGCGGCCGGCGTGGGGTTGGGACTGGGTCTCTTCGGTGTTCTTTCGATCATCCGGCTCCGGTCGACCGAGCTCGCGCAGCACGAAGTTGCCTACTACTTTTCCGCCCTCGCCCTCGGTTTGATCGCCGGTCTTGGCGCCCAGCCGCTGTGGTTACCGCTGGCGCTCATGGGCCTGATTCTCGCGGTTATGCTCATCGGTGACCACGCCCGGGTGCTGCCGGCCTATCGTCACCAGGTTGTAGTGCTGGATAGGGCTATCAGCAATGAGACGGCACTCTACGCACGGCTGGCCGACGTGCTCGATGCCAGGATTCACTCCGCCACAGTGTCCGAGCTCGACCTCGTCAACGACAGAACCGTGGTTGAGGTCCGATATGAAATGTCCTCTCCCACCACACGGGCGGAGTTGGTACCGGAAACGGGAACCACTACCACTGTCCCCGTCGCGGACAGCTCGGCCGGCACAACCTATTACACCGACCTGCCCGAAACGGTGCCAGCAACCGACCCAGCCGCTGTCCCATCCTCACTGCAGGCCCCGAATCACCCGTTCGACCACCGCATTGATGGCTATGCCGGTAGCACACAGCAGGGCGCGAGGATTTTGTGAGCGCCCCCACCTTCGCGAACCTGGACGCGCGGCCGGCAGTCAGCCTAGAGGACCTCAATACCGCGGCTTCTCTGCAGACCAGAATGGATCGTAAGTATGTGGTCGGTGCCCGCTTGGCTGCGCACATTATCAAAAGTTTCGAGGCTGAAGTTCTCGTTCTCGAGATGCTTGGTCGCCGGTCCTTCACCTACGACTCCGTCTACTTCGACACCCCGGACCTGAACAGCTACCTGCTCGCCGCAGGCGGCCGACGCCGACGCTACAAGATCCGGACCCGCACCTACGTGGACAGTGCCATGAGTTTCCTTGAGGTGAAGACCGAAGGGACACGCGCCGCCACGGTCAAGGAACGCATCCCCTACAACTCCGTCGACAGTCACCGCATCACGCCCGAGGGCCTCACCTACATTAACGACACCCTCGCCTCCTCGATCGGCTCCATCCCTTCCGGTGACCTGAAGCCCGTTATTGAAACGCGGTATCGCCGAATCACCCTCTACCTGCCTCAATCACACAGTCGAGCGACGATCGACCTCGGAGTCACGTGGCGGAAGCCCGGCAGTAATGCTCAGGAGCTCGACGGCGCCGTCATCATCGAGACGAAATCCGGCAGCACCGCAAGTGCTCTCGATCGTCACCTATGGGCACAAGGCGTCCGCCCCAGCCGCATCTCCAAATTCGCAACTGGTATGGCTGCGCTGGACCCCACACTGCCTGCCAATCGCTGGCACCGCACCGTCTCCGTCAACCTTCCGCTCCGTCCGCTCTCCATCTGACTTCTCCGCTGACCACCAAAGGACCACCATGCGACTCTTTCCCACCACAGCCCGTGAAACAGCCCTCAAAACCTCAGTCGCCGCCCTGGCGCTGGCCATCTCACTTGCCGGATGTAGTGCCGGGACCACGACGAACCAAGGAACAACGGTCGCCACTCCAGAAGCCACCGGCACCTCCACGTCGGCGACCGAGGGAACCCCCGAAACGACGGACGCCACAGCAGTTGTGGCAGCAGACGCCACAGCGATTACGGAGGACACGCACTACGACGACGATGACCTTACCTGGGATGCAGCGGAGGAAGTGACGGTAAGTCTTGCCGACGGAGCCAGTAGCTCAACCAGCGACGCCGTCACGATCGACGGCGATACGGTGACCATCACGACCGCCGGAACCTACCGGCTCGCCGGGAGCCTGAGCGACGGTCAGATCGTCGTCGCCGCGGGGGAGGAGGACGTTGTCCGCATCATCCTGGATGGCGTTGATGCCACCAGCAGCACCGGATCGCCCTTCGTCGTCACGAGCGCCAACGAAGCCCTCGTGTACCTCGAGGACGGGAGCACCAACACGCTCACCGACGCAACCACGTATACGGACACGGGGACCGACGCCCCCAATGCCACGGTCTACTCCATGGCTGACCTCACCATCGCCGGCGCGGGCGCCCTCACGGTCACCGGCAACGCCAACAACGGCATCACCTCAAAGGACGGGCTCGTCCTCGCCGCAGGAAACGTGACCGTCAACGCGGTCGACGACGGCATCGAAGGCAAGGACTACGTCGCCCTGCTTGGAGGCATCTACGACGTCACCGCCGGCGGCGACGGGATCAAATCCACCAACGAAGACGAAGAGAACCGCGGCTGGTTCAGCGTCTACGGCGGGCAACTCACCGTCTCCTCGGGCGATGACGGGGTGAAGGCCGCCACGATCCTCACGGTGAACGCCGGAACGGTGAACGTCACCGACTCCGTTGAAGGCCTCGAAGCCCAACACATCATGATCAACGGCGGCGCGGTCGACGTGACCTCGAGCGACGACGGTGTGAACGCCTCGGGTGGATCCTCAGCGTCGACCAGCGGAGGCATGGCCGGAATGGAAGCCGGCGACTACACGGTGACTGTGACCGGAGGAAATCTCACGATCGACTCCGGAGGCGACGGACTGGACTCCAACGGTGACGCCAGCATCACCGGCGGCACCGTCGTCGTCAATGGACCGGCAGGGCAAGGTAACGGTGCTCTGGACGTCAACGGCGAACTCACCGTCGATGGAGGGACGCTCGCTGCTGCAGGAAGCGCCGGAATGGTCGTCACACCCGGTACAGCGTCCACCCAGTCCGCCATCCAGATAACCTTCGGATCCTCAGTTCCCGTCGGCACAGCACTTCAAATCGCCTCCTCGGACGGCACCGTGGTCGGCACCTTCGTCACCAGCAAGGACATGGCCTCGCTCATCTACTCCTCGGACGCCCTGACCGAAGGAGACACCTACACCGTCTACTCCGGCGGCACCACCACAGCGTCCGAAGGCATCACGGAGGGCACGCTCGAAGGAGCGGAGGAACTCGGCACCGTCATCGCCGGGGAGTATGCCCAGTCCGCGGGTCCCGGCGGCCGCTAATCATGACAAATGATGACCTCGCTGTCCGCACTGATCCGGCTGACCCAACCACACCGATGATGCCTCGAGGACACCTGCTCGAGTGGATCCGCACCCGTTCACAATCCCGGGACGAGGTCGCTGCACGCATCTCAGCTCACGTGTACGGAAACATGACTGTTCTTGGAGCGATGCTGGTCTTGGTACCGGGTGCTGCCGTCAGTTCGGCAGGAGCACTGATCGTGCTTGCGGCATGCCTTTCCACATTCCTAGCGCATGCGTTCTCTGACCTGCTGAGCGAGCTTGTAGGTCACGACCAACACTCGATACTCATAACGGCGGGTACCGCAATGCGGGGCTCGGTTCCGATCGTAACTGCAGCTGTCGTGCCGTTGGGGCTCCTGACTATCGGAGCGTGGGCAGGATGGTTGGAGCCTCAGACGCAACTCGCCGCGCAGCTATTCATTTGCGTGCGGATTGGCATGATCGGGGCTTTCGCTGAGCGTTTGCGCGGCCAGACCAGCTCACCACGTATCGCCCTCCTTGGGGTGGGCATTGCCATCGCGGCGGCAGTCATCGCCGTCGCCAAGCTTGCTATCACTTGAATCAAGCAGCGCCACCAATACGCAAAGCCCGCCTATCTGTTCGGTGTTTCGCGTTCCCTGACGGTCAACGTGAGAAACCGCCGCTTCGCAACCGCCGTCACTTTTCACCGTCTGTCATAGCGAGTCTGTGCAGGCGACCCGACTTGAGTGCGGTTCCGCTGAGATGGTTTCAGTGGAAGCACCTCAGCGGAACTGCACTCAGCGGAATAGAAGGAACAGCTAGAAGGGATGACGAACAGATACCCCGCAAGGCGGCCGTCGCCTGGCGGGGTATCTGTTCTTGGTTGTCGTGTTCTAGGAGATGTTCGGCGAGGCCGGTGTTTGCTGCGACTTCAGGCTTGTTGTTTCGGTCGGCTTGCTGCCGTCCGCGAGGAGGAGGCGGGCTCGTCGTGTTGCGGGTCCGAAGATTGCCAGTGCTACCGCGCCGACCATCCAGGTGCCGGCGATGAAGATGAAGACGCTTTCGTAACCACTGTTGCTGTAGAGCGAGGCGATGATGAGTGGGCCGGCCGCGTTGGAAAGCCTTCCCAACCCGTAGGAGACACCGGTGCCGAGTGATCGTCCTCGGGTGTCGAAGACTTCGGGGGAGTAGGCGTAGGCGAGGGCGGTGTACCCGCGTTCGAACATGTTGACGAGGAACCCGAAGACGACGATCAGGATCGGGTTGAACGTCAGTCCGTAGAGAAGGCCGCAGACGGCGATCAATGTTCCGAAGACGACGAGGCACCATTTGCGTTCGAAACGGTCGGTGACGAGCGAGGCGACGAAAGAACCCAACGGGGCACCGACGGTTGTGAGCGCGACATAGAACAGTGATTTCTGGATGCTGAACCCTTCTTGGGCCAGCAAGGTGGGAGCCCAGCTCGAGTAACCGAAGAACCCGATCGTCTGCGTCACCCAGAGAATGGTGAGGAGGATTGTCGGTCCTAGATACTTCTTCTGCAGGAGGATGCTCAGGGGAGCCTTCGGCTGCGGCTCAGTGATGACGGGTGCAGCAGGGGTCGACAATTCGCCCTTTTCCGCAAGGACACGGGCCTCAATTTTCGCCAGGACCGCCTCGGCCTTGTCGTACTGGCCCTTGCTTTCGTACCAGCGGGGGGATTCGGCTAGGTGCCGCGAGAAGAAGATGAAGAGCACACCCAGTGATCCCCAGAGGTAGACAAGGCGCCAGGACCAGTCAGTGAGGGGTACGACGCCGGCGGCGATGAGGTTGGTGACCGGGGTGCCGCAGATACCGATGACGATGGCGTACGCCTGGTACTTGCCGCGGACGGCGGCAGGGAAGATTTCGTTGATGTAGACGACGGCGACAACAGTCATGGCGGCGAGACCTGCGGAGGTGAGGACCCGGAAGACACCGAGGGAGATGATGTCCCAGGCGAAGACAGCAGCAAAGGAGAAGACCGAGTACCAGAGGGTAGTGATGGCGAGGGCATTCTTCCTTCCCCACCGATCGGCGATCCAGCCGGCGGCAATGGATCCGAAGAACATGCCGACGAAGGACAGCGATGTCACGTAGGCGATCTGGTTGATGGTGACGCCCCACAGTTCGATCAGTTTCGGGGCGGTGGTGGCGAAGCTGTTGATGTCCGCGAATTCGAAGAAGTACGCGAAGGAAACGGCGACGAGGGTGAGCTTGTGGAACCGGGAGATTGGAAGCCGGTCGAGCCGGTTGGCTGCATTACTGTGCTGCTGCATGGGGAGCCCTTTGCAGGTTGTAGGGAAGGCTCAGGCGTCGTCGCCGGGCCAGTAGAGGCGGGTGGGGTTGTCGACGAGGAGCTTGTGCTGCTGGTCGGGATCGGGCGCTATGAGGGGGATGTAGTCGACGAGGAGTCCGTCGTCGGGCATGTGGTTCTTCAGGTTTGGGTGCGGCCAGTCCGTTCCCCAGAGCACACGGTCGGGGAATTCCTCGATGACCCGCCGCCCGAAGGGAACAGCGTCCCGGTAGGGATGCTGTTCGCCGTCTAGTGCCGGTGGTCCTGTGATGCTGAGGCGCTCCGGACAGCTGACCTTCACCCACACGTCGTTGCTGTTGGTGAAGCGTAGGAAGCGTGAGAACTCGGGACCATCAACGGGCTGGGTCGTGTCAGGGCGACCCATGTGGTCCACCACCAGAGGCGTGGGAAGGGATCCGAAGAAGCCCTCGAGCTCCTCGAGGTCGGCGCCTTCAAAGTAGATGACGATGTGCCATCCGAGAGGGGCGATTTTCTCGGCAATGGTGCGTAGTTCGTCCTTGGGCGCGGTGTTGACCAGTCGTTTGAGGAAGTTGAAGCGCACACCCCGAATACCCGCGTAATGCAGTTGCAGGAGCTCATCGTTGGAGATGCTTGGGTGGACGGTAGCCACCCCTCGGGCACGACCTTCGGAGGCTGATATCGCGTCGAGCACCGCACTGTTATCCGCGCCGTGGCAGGTCGCCTGCACGAGGACGTTCCGGCTGATCCCCAGGTGGTCGCGCAGGGCGAACAGTTGTTCCTTACTGGCATCACACGGGGTGTACTTCCGCTCTGGGGCGAAGGGAAATTCTGCACCAGGACCGAACACGTGGCAGTGCGTGTCAACGGTCCCCGCAGGGAGGGTGAACCGGGGCTTGGAGGGATTGAGATACCAGTCCAGCCAGTCGGGGGTTTTCGTGAACTGCTCAGTCATTGGTGCTCCTTTGCTCCTTGCCCGTGTGGTTCTAGTCGATGTAGCGCAGGCCAGCGGTTTCGAGCGGTCCACGCATCGAGTAGATGTCGAGGCCGAGCTCTCCGGCTGCGAAACGGACGCGTTTGGTTTCTTCGTTGTCCTCGCGGGTGCGTGCCGCTGCCGCGACCTCCGCCGCCCGGGCGGCGGGCACGACGACGACCCCGTCGACATCGGCGATAATGACGTCACCGGGATTGACCAGGGCGTTGGCACAGATCACGGGGATGTTCACGGACCCGAGGGTGGCCTTGACGGTTCCCTTGGAGTTGATGGCGCGGCTGAAGACCGGGAAGCCCATTTCCTGCAGTGTGGCCACGTCCCGGCAGCCGCCGTCAATGACGAGACCGACGGCGCCTCGGGAGTGCAGGGACGTGGCGAGGAGGTCCCCGAAGAAACCGTCCTCGCTTTCGGTGGTGCAGGCCGCGATCAGCACGTCTCCGGGCTGGATCTGCTCTGCTGCCACGTGCATCATCCAGTTGTCCCCCGGCTGGAGCAGAACGGTGACGGCTGTGCCGCAAAGTTTTGCGCCCGGGTATACGGGCCGGATGTAGGGGCGCATCAGACCCAGTCGGCCCATGGCTTCGTGGATGGTGCTCACGCCAAAGGCGGATAAGGCTTCGACGTCGGTCTTCGCGGCGCGGGTGATGGTGCGGTGGACTACTCCGAGTTCCTGCATGAGAAGAACGCTCCTATGAGTCGGGGTCAGCGGCCCTGCTGCTTGAGCAGGTCGTTGAGGCGGGGGTAGACGGTACGCGCGTTGTGTTCGTGGATGGCTGCGCGATCCACGTCGTCGAGGCCGGCGGAATCGATGTAACGTGCCGTGTCGTCGAAGTTGTGGCCCGTGCACGGGTCGATGTCGCGGACAGCGCCAATCATTTCGGAGGCGAAAAGGATGTTCCGGGTGGGGATGACGTCCAGCAACAGGTCGATTCCTGGCTGGTGATAGACGCAGGTGTCGAAGAAGATGTTGCCGAGGACATGCTCCTCCAAAGCCGGTTTTTTCAACGCCATGGCCAGTCCGCGGAAGCGTCCCCAGTGATAGGGGACAGCACCGCCGCCGTGGGGGATGACCAGTTTCAGGGTGGGGAAGTCCGCGAACAGGTCGCCCTGGATGAGCTGCATGAAGGCGGTGGTATCCGCGTTCAGGTAGTGGGCTCCGGTGGTGTGGAAGGCGGGGTTGATGCTGGTGCTGACGTGCACCATGGCCGGAATGTCGTACTCGACCATTTTCTCGTAGATCGGGTACCAGGACCGGTCCGTGAGGGGTGGGGAGGTCCAGTGCCCGCCGGAGGGGTCTGGGTTGAGGTTCAGTGCGACGGCGCCGTATTCCTCGACGCAGCGGACGAGTTCGGGGATGCAGGTCGCCGGGTCTGATCCGGGGGATTGGGGGAGCATCGCAGCTGGCACGAAACGCTCCGGGTAGAGCTGGGCGACGCGGTAGCACAGCTCGTTGCAGATCGCGGCCCATTCGGCCGAGGTCTTGAAGTCTCCTACGTGGTGCGCCATGAAGGACGCGCGCGGCGAGAAGACGGTCATATCGATGCCGCGCTCGTCCATCAGCCGCAGTTGGTTCTGCTCGATGCTTTCCCGCAGATCCTCGTCGGAAATGTGCAGGTCAGCGCGTGACGGCGCCAGCGAAGGATCCTGCAGGCCGGCAACCTGGCGGTCACGCCATTGGCCGAGGGCCGCTGGGGCTGTCGTGTAGTGCCCATGAATATCGATAATCACTTACGAGTCCTTTCCAACGAGTGCGGAGGCTGCATCCGAGGTGTCGAGGTTCCAGTGGCGGCTCGGGATGAGGACGTCTCCGGCCATGATGAGGCGGGCGGTCCGGACGAGGGCGGATTTCGTGACCTGCTGCGGATCGGCTGCGTCGAGGCCGAGCTCGACACTAAATTCACCAGCGGGATGTTCCACTGACACGGTGACACCAGGACCATCGCTCACCTGGGTGATGTCTCGGGCCACGGTTCCGTCGATGATGCAGGCGGTCGCGACGGTCACTGCTGCCAGGACGCCAATCGATTCATGGCAAACATGCGGAATGAAGCTGCGGGTATGGATCGAACCACCCTGTACGGGATCAGCGACAAGGGTCATCTTCGGGTAGTTCTTCTGTGTCACATCGCCCAGGCCCATGAGGTGTCCGCTGGCAAGCCGCAGCGACTCCAGCGCGCCCTTGAGCTCCTGGTTCGAGTTGAGCTCGGAGGGTGCCTCGTAACCGGTGACCCCGACCGCGTCAGCGCGGAGAATTACCACAGGCATGCCGTTGTCAATACACGTGACCTCGATGCTGCCGATGCCATCGACGTCGAGGCGGTCGCGGACGTTGCCCGTCGGCAACAGGCCCGAAGCCACCGATCCAGCTGTGTCGAGGAAGTTGATAGCAATCGCCGCTGCGGTGCCCGGGACTCCGTCAACTTTCGTGTCGCCGTCGTAGTCCACGTAGCGCCCGGCGGGGCCCAAGGGAGTCTGGACGGTGATCTCCGCGACCATGCCTGTGTTGAGAGTCAGCACCCGTGCGGTCGTCGTGTCGGCATCGGGTGCAAGTAACCCGGACTCGATGGCGAAGGGAACAACGGCTGCGAGCATGTTCCCACAGTTCGGGCTGATATCGACGATGTCACTAGCCGGTTGCAACTGAGCGAACAGGAACTCGAAATCGACACTCTCCCGCTCACTTGGGCCTACGATGCCGGCCTTGCTCGTCAGCGAGTGAGCCCCACCCAGACCGTCGATCTGCCGCGGATCAGGGGACCCCATGACTGCCAACAGAACCGCGTCCCGAGTGGCACTGTCGACCGGCATATCCGCAGCACGGAAGAACGGGCCCCTGGAAGTACCACCCCGCATCAACCAACACGGAATAGCAACTTGACTCCCGGCGTGCCGCGGCTGGGGAGTGAGCATTGCGCGGTTTGGAGCTTGCGTCGTCATCGCGATCCTTTCGGCACTGACGTCGTTGTGATGGGCCACACACCACCCTAAGTGTTGACGAGATTGTTGACAAGATTGTCAGGTGACCTGCGCCTCCTGCGGGGGCGATTTCTCGCACCGTTAGGATTCACTGACAGCATGAATTTGAGGACAAAGCGAAGTAGAGGGCAGTGATGAGCGGTCAGCTAACCGGTGTAAGTGGGAGGCGTGCGGTCGCTTTAGGCATCCGGCGGGCGCTGATGGCCGGAGATATGGTGCCGGGCCAGAGACTGATCGAGCAGGAGTTGGCTGAGGATTTCGGAGCAACGCGAAGTTCCGTGCGGGAAGCGCTTCAGGATCTAGCTGCGGAAGACCTCGTCGAGCTGGTCCCTCGCCGGGGAGCTCGGGTGCGGGTCGTATCGGTTGAGGAAGCTATTCAGATTACCGAGTGCCGCGTGTCGTTGGAGGCGCTCTGTGCCTATCGCGCGGCGGAGGTCGCTACAGAGGAACAGCGCGCTGCCCTGCGTGTAATCGGGGAGCAGATGAAGGACGCTGTTGCTGAAGGGGCGCTCAACACCTACTCCGCGTTGAACCGCCAACTGCACGAGCTGATTATCAAAGTCAGCGGCCAGAAGGTTGCAGGGCGCTTGCTTGAACGCCTCAATGGTCAGATGGTTCGGTATCAATTCCGGCTAGCGATGCGCCCTGGGCGCCCGAGCAAGTCCCTACCGCAACACCTGGCTATGATCGATGCTGTTGCTGGTGCTGACCCGATAGCAGCCGAGAGCGCGGTACGGGTCCATCTCGCGAGCGTAATCGACGAATTGCGGCTTACTCCTTCACGATCGGAGTCATTGCTCCGGGATGAACAGTTGCAGGAAACATAGCGGCTACGCCTGTATCAGTCCGGTGATGCCGGGCCTGCGCGGTTGGTCAACCCGGACGCGACCGACACCCCTGCCAGCGCTACAGCTGTTGCGCCGAACACGCCCGAGGCTCCCGTGCTGGCCGCGAAGAGCCCGACCGCTGCAGGGATCGTTGATTGGCCCAACCTGTTCGCGCTCAGCCGCAAGCCTAGGAAGGTGCTGCTTGTCCCTGGGCTGGCGGCCAGTGTTATCGCCGTCATCGTCAATGGTGACCAATTCTCAGGGTGATGCCGGCCATTGCGACGAGGACGGTGAGGAGCCAGATGTCCAAGGTCCGGGCTGCATCCAATACGGGAAGCAGTCGAGATTATTGAGGTCCGCGCAGCCCTCGAGGCCCTTTGCGTCCGCAAGGCCACAGCCCTCATCACTGATGCGCAGATCGAGGAACTCCAGCACCTGGGCTTGAGATGTCGAAGGCTGCCGAGGCAGGAGCGCTGCAAGAATACTCGTCAGTGAACAAACGGCTACGCCGCCGCATCGTAGAGATCAGCGGTCAGTAGGCGGCTGCCTCCAACATCGAGCGACTCCGCGCGCAAAGGGTCCGCCACCAGTTTCGCCTGGCAATGCAACCTGCACGGACAGCAGTCTCGCTACCCGAACACGTCGAAATCATCGAGGCCTGTGCCCACGAAACGCCGATCGAGCGGCTGGCTAGATGGGAAGCCATATGGAAAGCATCGCTGAAGCCATCCGCAACTCGGCAACGGCACAGCAGACCTAGTAGCCTCCAAGGCGGAAGTGTTACTGCCGTTCCGAAAGTTTGACTCCTAAAGCTGCGTTACCAGTGACGTTGTCAGATCTCGTGATTACTACCGTCAGAGACACTCGGCTGGCACCAATGACCAGTCACTCCTACCGGCCCTCTCGAAGCCCGGTAGGAGTGCTGCTCGTCGCTCAGCCGTTATCCGTTTGGAGGTGTTCCGCCTGGCAATTCCATCCCACCTGGGCCAGCGCTCTCCTCTTGGACGACGCTGCCGGCGTAGTCATTTGTGGGGTCGCGGTAGATGGTGTGGATGTGTCCCCACCCACCGGTGATGACACCGGCCACGTCGGCGCCGGCTGATCCCTGCTGGTTGGAGAACTCGATGAAGACGTTCGGCCCGGAGATCTGGAAGTAGATGCCGCTTCCCTGGGTCATGTCATAGACCGTTGCTCCGGACCAGTTGATGTACGTCTC
>NZ_JBTNDP010000016.1:0-16590 GCF_054510925.1 Arthrobacter sp. MDT2-16 | reverse complement strand
TGAAGTGCTGTGAGGCCGTTTGGCGCGATTCCCCTTTGGGTTTTTTCTTGGGTTTCCCGGACCTCCTGCGAAGGTTCCCTGCCAGCAGGGCGGATCAGTGGCCGGGATAGGCGAAGCCCGGGGATCGGCCTCCGCCAGTGCCTTGCCCGGTACTGGTAGGGCGGAGGTTGCTGCCGTGGCCCGGTGCTGTGTGCGTGTAGCGACCAGTGCTTTCGGGGAAAGGTCTCGCGGAGGTGTAAGTACCCGGGGTTGAGGCGCGCGTCCCGGTGTATGTGCCCGTTCCGGTTCCGGCCCGTGACCCTGAGGCGAGTGACCTTGAGCTGGTGGGTGCGGTTGAGACGTATTGGCCGTGGGGAGCTGGGTGCAGTGGCATGGTCTGTGATGCCTTCATGGTTTGTGGGGTCTCCTAGATTCCGGGGTGGAGGTCGCGGACCGGGCTGGTGGACTCGAGCAGCGAGGCGACGCGAAGGACGGTGGATTCGCCATGCCAGGCACCGGCGATCTGGACGCCGATGGGCAATCCGTCGGTGCTGGTCCCGAACCTCATCGACAGTGCGGGCATGCCGGTGATGTTGAACTGTACGGTGAAGGTTTGGATGTGGGTGGCGTCGACGGTCTGCCCGTCAATGACGAATTCGCTCACTCCGTGCTCGTGGGCGGGGATGGGCAGTACCGGCAGCAGGAGCGCGTCGAAGCGGGTGAAGTACTCCGCGTAGGCGTCGCGGATCCGTTCGAAGCCCTGCTCGGCGGCGATGTAGTCCTCCACGCTGGTGTCCGGGGTGGCGAGCATCGTCGTGGACATGGTGAACATCTGGTCCTCGTGGCCTGCTGTCGCGGCAGCCATTGCCGGCTTGAGTTCCATGACGTGCTGCAGGTTGAACAGCGCCAGCGGGTTATTCCGCTCCAGGGCCGGGATGCTGACCTCCTCGACGTGGGCGCCGGCGACGCGCAGAGATTCTGCTGCGTCCCGGACGGTCTGGGCGACCTGCGGATCGACCGGCCCGAGGCCGGAGTCCGTGAACCAGCCGATGCGCAGCTGCTCAATGGGAGTGGAGGCGTTACCTGTGTCGTAGTCGCGCGGGGTGATGGCGAAGCCGTCAGCGCCGTCGGGTCCGCTCATCACCGAGTACGCCAGTGCGACGTCGCGGACGGAGCGGGCCATGGGCCCGACGTGCCAGTCGCGGCGCGGAGCCCGTGGCCACACACCTGTCATCCTTCAGCGCGCCGATTGTCCGGCAGCCACACCACTTCCGTCGGAATGAACCGCGCACATCCCGCGTAGCGTGGGCGGGTAAAGCTGACTGTCACTTGAGCAACCTACCCACCGCCGCACACAACAAGAAGAGGCTCCTCAATGGACGTTATCTATGAATCGAGAGAAACCTTCTCTACTTCTACAACGATCCCTGAGGCGATCGCGGCGCTCGAGAGGAGCTTGAACGATGCCGGCTATAAAACACAAGCGACAGCCAGCTCGGTGACGGCATCTACTGGCTCTAATCTTGCAGTGAGGCTGTGGGGAACAAGCCTCCCGTGGGGGCAAAAAAACGTTCCGGTCGCTATGACGGTGTCCTTCTCCTCGACGCCGACAGGCACCACCGCCGAAGCACACGCGCATGACAAGCTCGGCTGGTTCATCGACGCTAAGACAAATCATGTCTTTAGAGAAGAAGCACCGAGGAAGATCGCTGACCTGATTGAGATTGCACGACGATCACTTAAATCATGATTTATGAAGCAGTAGCCGATCCCTCGGCGGGAATGCCAACGGCCGGAGTTGGGGTGACTCCTCATGCCGCCTCATGTGTTCCTGGGCAGCAGCATGCATGGTGCGGAACTTCTCGCCTGACTCCACGGCCGCAACGACAGCCGTGTCCTCATCACGCTGAAGTGCGTCGATGACGTCCTGGGGTAAGTCGTTCTCGCCGGCGAGGTACCACCGCGCGACAGGTGATCCCGAGCGCACGATCCGACGGGCGCGATCATGGTCCACCGGAAGACCCTCCGACGGAGTGTCGAGGCGCTCGATCTGGAAGTGCAGGTGCGGCGGCGAATTGTGACGTCCTGGCTGATACGCGGGACTGACGTTCAGCGAGATCCGGGCCGGACCGCCGCTCCACATGACCCAGTCAGGCCCAAGCCCGTTCCACTCTGCCCAGCGAGGGTCGTCCAGGGACCAGGTCGGCCAGCCGGGACTAACCCCGTGACGGGACACACCTGCGAGCCGATCGAGTCGTCGCGCAAGGTCCTGGCCTGCTGTGAAGATCGCTGCCGCGTCCTCGTCGGTCAGGAAGACCGCGAGATTTGGGGCGTGATCCGAAGAAATCAACGACCAGGACGGTTCATCAGGGCAATGCCAATGCCCTCCGTCGATTGAGCGGCTCCAACCTGTCGCACCGATCCCTGCTGCAAGGAAATCTGCGTCGGAGAGCAAATCTCCGCTTACCGCCGCGTGACTCAAAGACAGCACTTTGTCGAGAACCGCGTCGGTCGTCATCCCGCTAGTCAGTCAGCCAGCTCTCCACGTGTCAATGAGCTCACCGGAAGACGATCCATGTGGGACAGCAGGGATAGGGCATTGGTGAGACTTCAGGTGGAGCTTGGACCAGAAAGTGGAAAGGCAGCGTCCATACGGAGGCGTTTCCGTAGGTATGACCAGCTAATCGGTTTACTGGTGTGCCGGGGCGCTGCTACGACTCCGTAACCAGTGATGCGGGGAGGGGAAATCCCTCGGGGAGGGGCTCAACGTAGTTGTGCCGGTTTCCGATACCGACGAGCTCGAGGTTCCCCTTCGGTGTGCGTTCGTAGGCGTAGTAACGGCCCTTTGGGAGCTCTCCCAGCTCCGCGTCGGCGGGAATGTGTTGGCCTATTGGCGCGCCGGCGTGTTGGTAGGTCCACTCCAGTGGCCCACACAGTGCGAAGGTCTGGTTCGGGTACACGATCCCGAGTTCCATCACTAGCTGCATGTCCTTGTCAGTGACGGTTAGGATGTGCTGCCCTGTAGGAAGGGGTGGCCTGTTCTCGATCAGCGTCGGGTATTCCCCTTCTTTCCAGGCAGTGACGTGACCTCCGATTGCATCGCATGCAGGTACCGGCTCGATCGCAGCGCCACTGGGTGGGCGGCCGGCGACGGTGCATTGCCCGAGGAGTTGTCCTGTACTCGACTCATGTAGCTGCTGGTCCGCTTCCCATACAGCGGGGATGAGTTCTGAGCACTGGACGTGCGAGGGGGAGGGTTGGGTCGCTACTGGTTCAGTCGTTGCCAATGAGGGCGGAGACGCCGTGATCGCCGTGTACAAGACGGCATAACCGAAAATCGCGACGCCCGCAGCGGTCGCTAAGGTTCCGCGACGGTAAGCCCGGGGATTACTCGTGCCTTCGTGTTGAGGTTCGGCTGGCGTACGGCCGCCGTCATCACACAAACCAATGTCCTCAATTGGTGTTGCTTCATCCCCCATGATTCGACCTTACGGCCCAGCGCCCACCGGGCTCCTGGAGGCGCACCGTGTCCTACATCCGCCCAGCAACAAAGTTCGCTAAAGGATCGTCAACCGGACGACTCCGTGAGACCGCTCATGCAGGAAGCGAGAGCCCACACGACCGGGCCAGCACCGCTGTAGCAACCCCACTTCAGGTGTCTCCGCTCCCATCGGCCGACCTGCTCTACTCGAGGTGTGTATAGTCCGGGAGGTCGATCCGGTCAGCCGGCGGAGTGCTGAATCGGGCACCGAGTCTGCTCCCGACCGGAGTCGCGGCGAGCCGCACTGCGAAGCGGAACGCGGTGACGCCGGCCCGGGACTTCGGGTTCGCGATCCGCGGAGCCCCCGGCGGCAGCCGCTGCGCCTGGTCAACGTAGGGACGCATGATGCGCTCATAGCCGCGAAACGCGTCCCTGTGGTCGACGTGGGCGGCCACTTCACCGGCGAGCACGTAGGCGCCGGTGAGCGACAGGCTCGTGCCCATCCCACTGACCGGCGAAGCACAGTATGCGGCGTCCCCCGTCAAGGCGACGCGTCCACTCGACCAGCGCGGCGCATGAACCTGGCCGATCGACTCGAAGTACAGATCCTCGGCGTGATCGAATCCGTCGAGAACCCGACTCGCCTCCCACCCAGCATCTTCGAATTTCGCTCGGAGGCGTGCACGCTGCTCGTCGACGGATCGTCGTTCCGACCCGGTCCGCTTCTCGGGTCGATCAGTCACGAAAGACATCGCCGCCCGGATCGTGCCGTAAGCGTCCGGCCTGAGAGTGATGCTCCGCCCGCCCGGGGCGTTGAACCAGCGCCACCAGTCGTCGTCCGTATCGGTGCGCGGGACTGTCGCGTATGACGTTTCGAGTCCTAGCGAGCAGATCTCCGGCTCGTCGCCGAAAATGAGGCGGCGCGTGCTCGACCCGATTCCGTCCGCAGCGACCACCAAGTCGAACCGCTCCTTTGCTGCATGCTCGAACTCGACTGAGACGCCGTCGCTGCCATCCCTCAGCCCGGTGATCCGGTCCCCGAACCGGTACTCAGCATCGTGCGCCGTGCGGTCGACGAGGAGCTTCGCGAGATCGCCACGCAGGATCTCGAGCTCGGCGGTGGCGCCCTCGGAATCGGAGGTGCCCACCGGGAACTCGGCGATGATCGCGCCGTTCCGGCCGATGAACCGGGTGCCGACCTCGCCGGTCGTCGCGACCCGGATATCGCCCTCAAGCCCCATCCGCCGGGAGACCTCGCGGCCTGCGCCGCGGATGTCAACGTTCTGCCCGCCGATGCGCAGCTCGGGAGCACGCTCGACGACGGTGACCTCGTACCCGTACCGGTGCAGCCAATAGGCCAAAGCCGGTCCCGCAATGCTCGCCCCGGAGATGAGAACCCTACCTCTGAACATTTTACCTCAACCCTTTATTATCAATGAGGTTAGCAATCTACACGACTACTCTGGGGGGATGACAGAGGATCAGTCGCCATCGCAGCCCCAAGCCAGACGCTCGGACCGCATGGATCGAGTCCGGGCGAGGCGCGATGGAAGGCATTTTTCCGACGACGACATCCGAGCCCGTGTGCAACAGGTCGCCGTGCGCCAGCAGCGGTTCGAGCGACACCTGGCGAAGACACTTGCTGTCGACGCGATGGGGCTCCTAGCCCTTGACCATCTGATCACGATCGAGTCGGCGACCCCGACCGAGTTGGCGCGGCGCCTTGAGATCTCGACGGCCGCAATGACTCTCGTGCTGAACCGCCTTGAAGCCGCAGGTCATGTGCATCGTGACGGACACCCCAGCGACCGGCGCAAGGTGGTAGTTACGGCAGCGACACAGTCCTCCGACCGCGCTCAAGAACTCGTCCTCCCCTTGATCGAAGGCGTCGAACACCTCATCTCCGACATGGACGCCTCCGAACGCCGGATCGTGCAGAACTTCCTCGACCGACTCGTCGACATCTACGACGACGCGCTCAAGTAGTACGGCTCAAGAAGTCACTGCACCATCCGGTAGCCGGTTGCCCTACGCCCCTGCAGGCTTCCTTGCGCATTCCCGCAGACGACAATGAGAACCGCCGAACCTGTCGACCGCGTCAGACCACGCGAGGGACGTTTACCCGGGACGATGAGAACGGGCGCACGGGTACCACAAGTGAAACTGCGCTCCTGGCTGCTTGCTCACCGATGGTGTCTCGAAAACCTAAAGCTTTGTAGGACACCCAGACAGGCCCAGCACGAAGCGACCCCTCCCCCGGAATCACAGGCCTTCTTCTGTCTTAGAAACTTGTCTCGTCGTGTTTGTCTCAAAAGTCCTCGTAGTTGGGATCCGTAAGGCAGGCGGATGGAATGTGGCAGCTCGGATAGACCAGAGCCAGTACGTCGGGCAGGACACACGGTTGCAGCTCGACGCTTTAAGCGCCGCCGGTGTCAGGCGTGGTTACCTTATGCGCTCCTTGCCGGCGGAACTTGGGCGATGAGTGACGGTAGGACCTGTTACGGTTCGGGCATCATTACTGAAATCTGGGGGAACTATGTCTGACTTCTCAACGGGTCCATCACCCGCACCCTCTAAGCCGAACAAGCGGCCAGCAGGCTTCGCACTTCATGTCTGGTTGGCGTGCGCGTTACTTTTCATAATCGCGCTCATACCCACCCAAGGATTTGTCTTCAGCCTGTTGCCTGCCGCAGGCGTGGTGTGGATCATCCTGGACATCCTGAAGCAGTACCGAAAAGCCTTCGGCGTTTCCGCCGAATCAACCAACGTAAGCGTCGAAAACATCTATCGGACAAACATGGGCGCTCCTCCCGTCCCAGCGAAGGGACTCAAGCAGTACGCCGATGAGGTGTATCTGGCCAACGCACAGATGCTTACCGACCTCAATCGGTATGGCGTTATGGACAGCTTGGCAAAGGAACGCCACGACAAGGAACTGGCCGCAAGTATCGCCAGAGCAAAGCAGGATCTGTCGGCAGCCGAGGCCGAGCTCACCGCCGTACAGAACGAGGTACTGGACGTACGGCAGGTAGCAGACCGCCATAACGTCGGGTTCTACGACTATGAACACCCGGCCGAGACGTCCGTGAAGCTGGCCAACGAACTAGCAGCCGTCCGGGCTCAGATCAAAAACAAGCTTCGTGAGAAGACCGCTGTGACCACGGTGTCCGGGTTCACGTTCAACGGATCTACCCGAGAGGGAGACAAGTTCGTCCGAGACCTTTCTGCGCTGCTTCTACGGGCCTACAACGCTGAGGCTGAGAACTGCGTGAAGACCGTAAAGGCAGGGAACCTCGACACAGCTCGCGCCCGACTCGAGAAATCACGGGAACAGATAGCAAAGCGGGGAACCATGATCGGGCTGCAAATTACTAGCGCCTTCCACCGACTCCGGGAGAAGGAACTGGAGCTAGCCGCTCGGCATCTCGAAGCGCTAGCAATACAGAAGCAGCTTGAGGCTGAGGCGCGCGCCGAGGCTCGAGAAACAGCCAAAGCGCAACGCGAATGGGAGGCTCTTAAGGCAAAGCAGAAGAAGGAGGTGGATCACTACTCGAACGTCCTCGCTCAACTGCAGGCCTCCGGTGACCTAGAAGGTGTCCAACGGGTTCAGGAGCAGCTTGACGAGGCTGAAGCGAAACTCGCCGACGCTGAAGACAACGCCCTCAACACGCGAGCCGGCTACGTCTATGTCATTTCCAACCTCGGAGCCTTCGGCGACGGTGTCGTCAAGATCGGTATGACACGGCGCCTGAACCCAATGGAGCGAGTACGTGAACTCGGGGACGCCTCGGTGCCCTTCCTCTTCGACGTTCATGCCCTCTTCTTCTCGAAAGACGCCGTCGGTATCGAAACGATGCTGCACCAATACTTCGCAAGCCGTCGCGTCAATCTCGTGAACCTGCGCCGTGAATACTTCTACGCGACACCATCAGCTGTCCGAGACGCCCTCATCGAGCATCAGGTCGAGCTCGTCGAATACCAGGAAGCTGCGCCAGCGGAGGAGTTCAGCACTTCCAACGAGCTACGGAAAGCAACCCAGCTCACCAACGCCTAGCGCAGCAGGTAGCAGGGTGCGACCTGAGTGTCGCACCCTGCCACTTTGCGTGTCTCGCAACCCATGGGTTGCAAGACAAAATGACGAGACATCTCATCGTTTCTAGAGTTAGTCACGGAATCAGCGGCAGTCAGTAGAGGTTCGAGATCGAGGATTGGGACACTACGTCGCGCGTGCGTTCCCACATCGAACCGATCTACGCCGTACTGCGACTTTTGGCACTCAAGGCGTTGGCGATTTCCCAAGTTCTTAGATCAAACGACATCAGCAGCTAGGGGTCGGGGGCTCCGGACTGTGCCTGCTCCGCGATGGCTCGGAGCCGTTGAAGGCTTTCCTCAATGCCGTCATGCAGAGTCTTCCGACGGTTCCTGTCACGACCGAAGCCGCTCACGATGACCCATCCGGCCCGGGTAATGGGCCGCACTACTTCGTACGACTCAATTACGCGGGTTCCACCCTTTTCGGGATCGAACCTGTAGCGCCAGTGCACAGTGCCGCAGAGTGGTTCGGTGCGGGCGAAAGCAAACTCCCTGCCGGGCAGCACCGCCGTGACGATTGGCTTGTTGCTCCATCCGAATTTCCCGATTTTGTTCTGTGCCTTGAACCGGGCACCCAACGCGGGCCCAACAGCCCCACCGAGCCACACGCAGGAGGCTACCTCTGGGCTGTATTCCGGCGTCCTAGTCACGTCGGCCACGATGTCGTAGACGTCCTGGGGTGGAGCATCGACGTGGATACTCAATTCATCCCGGTCCAGAGTTTGCATCAGAATGCCTCCCTGTAAGCCACGCCTTTCCTACCGGAACGGTGTGGCTTACAGGATCACCCCGACGCCCGAGTGAGTCAATCCCTAGTGTGCTCACACCCCGTGCGAATCTTGACTGATGGTCAACCTTTGTCCGTACTTTCTCGGCTCGCCGTAGACCGTCTTGCAACCCGTGGGTTGCAAAATACTCTAACGAGACACTGCCACTCCCCTGCTACTACAGCTCCTTTTATGTCTTGCTACCCTGTCTCCTAAGCAGGGGTGCCGTTTCGTGACGAACTGATTGGTTCCGAGACACTAGGGGGAGTAATTAATGCGCTGGGAGGGGCATGAGCAAGCTGATCGGGTATGCAAGGGTTTCCACGAGAGCGCAGGACACCGATCGGCAGCTCGCTGATCTGCTTGCCGCCGGTGTCCGTCGCGATGACCTCTATATCGATCACGGAGTCAGTGGCGCTCATGCCCGGCACCCCCAGTTCGATAAAGCGCTTGAGGCTGTTCATCAGGATGACACCCTGATCGTGACGACCCTCGACCGGCTGGGACGGTCGACGTCGAACATGCTCGCCCTGGCCGAGGAGCTGCGGGCGCAGAAGGTGAATCTTCGGGTCCTGAACCTGGGCGGTGGGAACGTCGACACGGGTACACCGATGGGTTCCATGGTCTTCACCGTCATGGCTGCCCTGGCGCAGATGGAACTGGAGATCAAAGGTGAACGCGTCAACGACTCCAACACAAAGCGCCGTGATGCCGGCATGGACCTCGGCGGTCGACGTCCGATCTTCTCCGACAGTCAGATTGCCAACGCCCGCCGGCTCATCGAACAGGGCCAACCCGCATCCCACGTGGCCCGCGACCTCGGAATGTCACGCGCGACCCTGTACCGCCGCATAGCGAACCTCGACGCACGTCAATGGCTTACCGCGCATCCACACGCGACCGGCGACTAGATCGCGATGTGGATCTCCTCGCCCTTCAAGACCCTATGTACCGAGCAGTCCTAGCGGCACGTCGAGCTAGCGGCGGGCACGCGTTTGGACGTAGCGGTTCAGAAGATCATTGATCGCCAGGATCGCGATGATGATCGACACGGCGACAGCCGCGAGCATCATGTAGAGCCCGGTCAGCATCGCCATAGGGGAGCTCGCAATGGCCAGGTAACCCACGCCGCCGACTAACCCGACGAGCCAGAACGCTGCCACGCCGAGCAACGCAATGACCGACGGCAGAGCTGCCTTGTTATCTCGAAACCACTGCAGTCTGCGGCGTGTTCTCATCCCCCTGAAACCCATACCCAAGTCTCCGGGGCAGAAGCAGCGAAAACCGCCTGACAACACGTACCGAATCGGTCACACTTGGCCGGCCGGCAACCCTCACCAGCCACGCCTACATCCGTATCCGTATCTGAATCTGAATCTGAATCTGAATCTGACACGAGCCGAAGAGAACAGGGGGCTCTTCTCTCGCATCCTGACCACAGGTGCACGGCACAAGCTCCCCCACGTTGACGCTGCTTGTCCCGCACACAGATGGACAGCAGGAACCAAAAAACCCACCTGCGCACACCCACCACCATCACCGACACCGGAAAACTCACCTCAAGCGAGCGGTGGACGTGCACAGCCTCCTCAGTGCCCTGCATGGGTCCGACCCAGCACCGAAATCTGACTGTCCATACGGGTCATCCACCTGTGGGCGGGTGGAGCCCGAGGGGTGGAGCTCAAAGCCGTCCACCTGTAGGTGAACCGCCATGCAAAACCAGCAGACCACCCAACGTCCAGTCCGGTTCAGGCGGTAGCCGGTCCAGGAAAGCATCCCAGTGTGGCTGTTAGCGTCGGATGATGGAACAAGGACGTTCACATAGCCAGGACAGCGATGCCATGCCTTCACCGGAAGAGTTTGTCGCAGCGACGAAGCGAGCATTCGCAAAGTGCCCGAAGATCAGTGGGCTGCGTCTGGTGAGTGCCGAAACCCACCATGGCTTTCTGACTGCGCAATTTGAGGGACCTGTCGGGGACTTCCGCGGACCTTACGGAGTCATCGTTCGACTACCCCCGACCAGACGGGACTGTCTGTGGGTCGAGCACGCGGGCGCCGGAGGGACCGTCGATGACTGGGCTCACGCCGGAGTCGCGATGAGGGCACTCCATGCCCACACAAGCCTTCGCCTTGAGACCCGCGGCTACAGCCCTGACGGCGTTTGGTGGGTTATCCAAGATGCTCCAGCCATAGAACAACCATGACGACCAATCACTTCTTTTGATCCCAAGCACGGCTCTTGGCTGACAGCAGCCTCCCGTCCCCTCGGGCCAGCAAAGGTACTTTCTCTACTTTTTTGAGAACGCACCAGCTGACGCGGCGGAGGGCTTCAGCGGTGTTGATGGCGATGATGGATTTCTTTGCAGCCCTCTGACCCTCCCGGGCTACCCTCCATCGGGCCCTGACCGGCGGTAATTTCGATTCGAAGCGGCGATGTTCAAGCAGGCCTTCGAGAACCTGGATCCGCGTAGGTAGGAGGGTGCGGCTTTCTAGGTGCCGCGAAGTTGGGGTAGGACCTTCGTGCCGAAGGTCTCAATGAAGGGGCGTTGGTGTTGGCCGACGTGGTGCAGGTACAACTCGTCGAAGCCGAGGTCGGCGTATTCCTGGAGCCATTGGGCATGTTGGTTTGGGTCGGCGGAGATGTTGACGGTTTCACCGACCTGATCCAAGGAGACGTTCTCTTTCTCGGCGTACTCATCGAATTGCTGTGCAGTAGCGATCTCCCACGCCATAGGGGGACCGACGGAGTTGGTACGCCACTGGTCCATGGCGATCGAAGCCGCCTCTTCCTCCGTAGGAGCCCAGCTGAGGTGAACCTGCAGGACCGCTTTGCCGGTGCCCCCTTCATCCCGATACGCGCCTAGAAGTTCCTTGAGCTGCTCATGAGGCTGATTGGTCGTGATGAAACCGTCCGCCCACCTCGCTGCCCGACGCGCTGTCTCAACGGACATCACCGGCCCGAGCAGAGCCGGCGGAATTTTTGGGGCGTCCCAGAGCCGGGCCCTGTCGACCGTCACCACCCCTTGATGGGTCACTTCCCGGCCTGCGTGCAGGCGCCGGATGATATCGACGCATTCCTCAAGCCGCTGTTGCCTCACTGCCTTATCGGGCCACGGGTCGCCGGTGATGTGCTCGTTCATGTTCTGCCCGCTACCCAACGCCATCCAGAAACGTTCCGGGAACATGCTCGCCAAAGTGGCTGAGGCCTGAGCGGTGATCGCAGGGTGGTATCGCTGACCGGGCGCAGAAACCACACCAAACCGCAGACCGGTGGTAGCCAGGGCAGCACCAAGCCACGCCCAGGCGAAACCGGCGTGTCCCTGCGTCAGGGACCAAGGCTCGAAATGATCCGAACACATCGCCGCTTGGAATCCCGCAGACTCCGCCAACTGAACATCCATCAAAAGCTGAGCCGGCGAAATCTGCTCATGCGAAGCATGGAACCCAACAACACTCACCATCAACCTCCATCCTCCCGAAGAGACCACCACGGCCACGAACCTGCCACACACAGAGACACTCAACCTACGACAGATCAGAGCACCAACGTCGTAACAATGGCCTCCTCTCCCGCATCACCGGCAAGGCCCTCCATCATGTACGGCAGGGACTGCTGAGGGTTCGGTTTCCATCTAGCCTGTGAGGATTGTGTCCTCGTGGAAGGATGGCCATCATGGCAAAGCCGTATCCGGAAGAGTTCCGCCGTGACGTTGTGTCCGTCGCACGGAAACACGAAGCTCCACTGGCTCAGATCGCGAAGGGTTTCGGGATCAGCGAGGGCACCCTGAACAACTGGCTGAAGCGCGCCGACGTCGAGGACGGGGTGCGACTCCCACCGGCTCGCCCACGAAGCCGTTGCCGCCTCCGCCCTGCACCGGGCCGTCATCGAGCAGGCCAAAGGCATCCTCATGGGCCGGACAGGCCTGAACGCCGCCGAGGCCTTCCAACGAATCAGCCAGTACAGCCAACGCAACAACCGCAAGGTCGTCGTCGTTTCCCAGGAAATCATCGACCGGGCCGTCACCCTGACCCGCCAGACCCAGCACCAGTCCAGCGACCATGCCCTCCTGGACCCCTTCACCGCCCTCTAACCGCTCTCCAATCGACCGCACTCCCACCAGCGCAGAGCACACAAGGTAAGACCTGCCCGGTCTCTCACTCGATCACAGGGTGATGTCCTAGGCGGGGTTGTAGTCCTACCCTGCGTTGCCTTGCTGGCCTTTGGTGTGAGTGGCGAGGTGTCCGGTGAGGACCAGTTCCTCGGCGATGTCGGTGAGTTTGCGGTTCGTAGTGGTCGCAGCGGCGGTCAGCAGGACGAAGGCCTCATGGGTGGAGAGTTTGTAGCGTTCCATCAGAACCCCTTTCGCCTGGCCGATCAGATCCCGGTTCACTAAGGCATCGGTGAGCCCAGTAATTTCCTTGGCGTCCGCCAAAGCGATTGCCGCGTGCGTGGCCACCAGGACCGCGACCTGCTCGCACTCCTCCTCGAAGACCCCCACCTCGGCCCCGTACAGGTTCAACGCACCCAGGCCCCTGCCTCTGTCCCGGTTCTCGAGGAAGAACTGGACCGAGAGCATGCTCCTGGCCCCCGCCTCCCACGCCCGGTGCGCGAACCGCGGCCACCGCAACTCACGGCTCAGGTCAGGAACCCGGACGATCTGCTCCCTGTATGCCGCGTCCAGGCAGGGTCCCTGCCCGGTCTGCGTCTGGATGGCATCCACCACCCGCGGCAACTCACCGGATGCTGCCCGGGACTCCACCTGCTGCCGGGCCTTCACCATACTGATCGACGCCGACTCGGCCCGCGGGAGCAGCCTCAACGCCGTCCGCACGATCTCATCCAATGTCTCCTCGACACCGGTATGGCCGTGCAGGTCCCGGGCCAGCTGCCCCAGCTGACCTGCAAGTCCTTCCGCGTCCGCCCGCCGCACACCGGTCGCTAGCTGGGCTTCTTCGCGCTCACTCATACCAACCACCCCGCTCATGATCACGAACCTCAACCCTCCCACCCACATCCGGTAAGGGCCAGAGCGCGCTCTGTCGCTCCTTACTCGGCGGACGGACATGGCACGTGCGGCGTTGTGGGGCTGGCAGTTGCAGCGCATCGCATCGGTGCACACTTGGCTGGCCCATGGGGGAATACGGTCGGAGTCTCTCGGTTTGGGTTTCCCGCTGGTTGCTGTCCTACTGGGAAGTACGCCGATATGTCCGATAGCGGGCACGGTGTGGGTAGAGGCGGCACGGATCCGGTGTAAACACCCGTATCCCTGCTGCCTCGCTCTAAGGCCACGTATCAACAGCACCTCGTACCCGGCAGAAAACCAGCATTGAAACAGATACGCCTCCGGCGTCGCTGGACATGCGTTTAGTGTTCCTCCGAGTGCCGGCTGCTTGACGACCCGAAAGAACTCCCACTCCCGTGCCAGAGGCTCGTCGGTGTATCCGGATCAGCCCCCGGCATCGAGGCCGGGATCGTTCAGAGTGAAACCAGTATGAGCCTCACCCGCTCAAGAACGCCTCATTATTTGCATCACATCCACCGGTCAGATCGAACGGCAGCACCATCGACGGCGGGACGGACGGTGCTTCGATTGAACGCTGGACGTCACGGGCGCCGACCTCGTCCCGGTCACCGGCCCTGCCACCGCGCCTGGCACGCTCTCCGTGGCGAGCAGTGGCGTGAAGGTCACCGCGGCTGCCGATGCAGCAGCCACGACCGCTGTACCGAAGTCCCTGGCCTCCACGGGGTTCGCTGAGCAGCAGCTCCTTCTGCTCAGCTCGCTCCTGCTCCTCGCCGGAGTGGGCGGCCTGCTGGCTGCTCGCCGCCAGGAGGCGCGTGCCTAGCGCCGGTTGACGCGACACGACAAAGGACGAGCCCCCGCAGCACACGCTGCGAGGGCTCGTCCTTCGTCGTGCCGCGGTGGGTCAGGCGGCGTCGTTCAGAGTGTCACGGCGGAGGCTTCCTTAAGAGATCGCCGTTCTCTCCCTTCCCGGTTTGTGTGGAATGTCATGGGAAAACTGATCAGTATGCTTGATTTCGATTGAGCTTCTGCCGTCACACTGGGAGAAGGATGGTGCCGCTGGGGCGCTACCTCGGTGAAGGTGGATGTGGATAGTTCTGACGCAGGCGTGACAAGTGAGCAATGGGGCCGGACCAGCCCCGGACCGGAGTCCGCATCCGTGGGGACGGTTAAAAGTTCGTCCGAGGAACGTCGGCTCACGCGGGCAGCCGAGGCCGCTGAGCATCAGCGCCGCCGCGCCCTGCAAAGGCTGGGCCTGCTTGATTCCGGTGATGAAGAGCGCTTTGACCGCATCACCCGCAAAGCACAACACCACTTCGACGTGAGCTCGGCGACCATCTCCTTGATCACCGACGACCAGCAGTACTTGAAATCCTTCGTCGGACCGCTCCGCCGGCACGTGGAGCGGAGCATCGCGTTCTGCAACGTGACCATCCAGCACGAGGAGCCTTTGATTATCAACGACACCCTCACCGATCCACGGTTCCGTGCCAACCCCTTGGTCGTTGCCGAACCCTTCATCCGGTTCTACGCCGGTGTGCCATTGCGCGGACCTGGTGGATGGTTCGTCGGGAGCTTCTGCGTTCTGGACCAGGACGCCCGCGACTTCTCCTACGACGACCGGCAGAAGCTCCTTAACCTCGCCGCGGAGGCCGAACTCGAACTCAATCACCACACGACTACTGACGTCCGATTGGTGCGTTAGTTCCCATGGCACATCCAGGCGACACGAACGAGCAACAGATGACGAGGACCACAGCGGCTGAAAACAAAGCCAGGATTGCCACGCTCTACCCAGCCTTAGTTCGCCTTACCTGGGCTCCAGACACCAGGATCAGTACACACGATGCGCATGATGTCCTTCAGCGAAGCGCCGCCCTCGTCAATAACGTGCCCTACTCGATCCTTATCGACATGTGCGGGATCAACACCATGACCCTCAACGCTCGCGCGACCTTTGCCTCCGACTCCCGGGTCCTGGCCGCGGCGTTCCTCGGCTCCGGACCCATGGACAGAGTCCTCGCCGCAGGATACGCACAAGGACACCACCCGACGCAGTTCTTCACTTCCGAATTCGAAGCCATCACATGGCTCCTGACCCACCAACCAGAAAGCAACACTCGCCTACCCACAGACACCGACTCGCCCTAACGCATCTCGTAAATCTAAACTCTTCTAAAGCACCAAGTCGGGTTGTCCATCGCGTAACTACTCCTCCGGAAGCACCGGCCTCGCTTTGTCTCGTTCACTGCGGTTCGTCTTGGATGTGCTGTTTGCCGGGGTTCGTGAGTCAGAAGGCAGGCTGAAGGATCGCGGATACACCATGGTCAGCACGTCAAGCCATCGGGCGTAGCTCAGCAGGGGTGCGCACCGCAGCCTAAGAGCGAGTGAGCCATGCATCTAGATTGTCGGCGGTATCCCTTATTGTCCGTGCATGGTCTCTCAAGCTGTCGAAATAGTTGTTTCTTGGTCCGCTACTCCCATCGGGCAGCCCGTGATGATCAGCGTCATCACCGTCTGCGTGCTCGGTGTCGTGCGGGCAGTAGGCGTTGGGTAGTCAGGTTCATCAAGGATGTGCCTGCGAAGATCGAACGCCGGTTCACCCGAAGCCAGTCATGGTTGTAATGGGATAAACCACTCCAACGGATGCCCGCACACCGGGCCCCACCGTGGCCCTGCCATGTGTCCGCTAGTTACTACGCTGGTGGGATGACGACAGATGTTTCCTCCCTCGGTGGCGTTTTGCGCTATGCGGCGTTCACGACCGATCCTGCTGGCGGCAACCCGGCAGGAGTAGTACTCGATGCATCCGCCCTGGACGCGCACGAGATGCAGGCGATTGCGACGTCCATCGGCTACGCAGAGACAGCTTTCGTGGTCGCCGACCACTCCCCTGAAGGCGGAGCGCGAGAGGTCCGCTACTTCTCCCCCCTGGCCGAGGTCCCGTTCTGTGGACATGCAACCATCGCCACAGCCATCGCTCTCGCTGAACGCCTGGGCGCCCAGGCCTTCCGCTTCGCCACAAGCGTCGGAGACATCGTCATCAACACCACCCGCACACTGGAAGGTGACCTGACAGCTGCGTTCACGAGCGTCGAACCCCAGCTCCGCGACTTCGAACCCGGAGTCCTCGAGGAACACTGCGTCTTCTCGGGCTCACCTTCAGCGACCTGCATTTCCGCTACCCGGCCATGGAAGCCTTCGCCGGCAACTGGCATCCCGTACTCGTCCTCGCACACCCAGAGGACTT
>NZ_JBTNDP010000015.1:0-39203 GCF_054510925.1 Arthrobacter sp. MDT2-16 | reverse complement strand
GCACAGCGACGCGTAGGTGTATTGTGGGTGCGGTCATCGGCCATCCCCCCCCCCCCCACCACGCCCCCCGGCGCGGTCCGCCTACTTGCCGTCGGCGCCGGGAGCGTCCTCCCCGGTCTCCGGGTCCTGCCCGGGTGCGGGAGGCGCCTCGCCGTCGGGGTCCGACGACGACGCGGGACCTGCTGACGAATCGGGGCCGTCGGCCGCCGCGGCATCGTCATCCTGCTCGAA
This sequence comes from Arthrobacter sp. MDT2-16, assembly GCF_054510925.1. Classification (NCBI taxonomy): domain Bacteria; kingdom Bacillati; phylum Actinomycetota; class Actinomycetes; order Micrococcales; family Micrococcaceae; genus Arthrobacter; species Arthrobacter sp. MDT2-16. The sequence continues at coordinate 38,972 of NZ_JBTNDP010000015.1, read as the reverse complement.
GTTTCCCGCGAGGAGCCGCTGGAGGGCCGCGTCGACGTCGGCGTCGGACGACTCGATCAGCTTGCGGCGCTCGGAGAAGCCCGCGGGGTCGTCGAGGTCCTCCGCCGTCGGCAGCAGGTCCGGGTGCTGCCACAGGGCGTCGCGTCCCTGGATGCCGCGTTCCTCGGTGAGCAGCGACCACAGCGCCGCGGCGTCGCGGAGCCGGCGCGGCCGCAGTTCCAGCCCGACGAGCGCCGCGAAGGCGTGTTCAGCGGGCCCGCCCGTCGCCCGGCGCCGCCGTACCATCTCGCGCAGGGCGCCCGCCGAGGGAAGGTTCGCCGCAGCCGCCGCTGTCAGCTCGTCCACCCAGCCCTCCACGAGCGCGAGCGTCGTCTCGAGCCGCACGAGCGCGGCGTCCTGTTCCGGCGTCCGTTCGGGCATGAACACGCCCTGGGAGAGCGCACCCTGCAGGCTCTCGGGATTGGTCGGATCGATCTCCCGCGCGGCTTCCTCGATCTTGCCCATGTCGATGTGGATGCCCCGCGCATAGCGCTCGATGCTGCCCAGCAGGTGACCGGTGAGCCACGGGATGTGCGTGAAGAGCCGGACGTGGGCCGCTTCCCGCACCGCGAGGAACAGCTGCACCTCCTGCTCGGGGATGTCGAGGCCCGCGCCGAACGCCGCGACGTTGGCGGGAAGCAGCGCCATCCGTCCGTCGGCGAGCGGCACCCCGATGTCGGTCGAGCCCACTACGTCCTTGGAGAGCGCCCCGACGGCCTGGCCCAGCTGCATGCCGAACATCGCACCGCCGACGTTCTGGAGCATCGAGGCCGGACCCATGCCGCCCATCATCGACTTCATCTCGTCCGGCAGCTGCTCGGAGATGACGTCCGACAGCGCCTTCGCGATACTCGTCGCCACGGGTTCGGTGAGGCGCCGCCACGTCGCCATGGTGGCCTCGACCCACTCGGCGCGCGACCAGGCGCGCCCCAGCTGGCCGGTGCTCGGGAAGTCGGTCATCGGGTCGAGCCACATCTCGGCGAGTTTCAGCGACTCGTCGACGCTGCGCCGCTGCAGGGCCGTGACCGAGGGATCGTTGTCGGAGGCCGCGACGCGGCGCGCCTGCTCGTGGGCCATCTGCCAGTTCACCGGCCCCTCGCTCTGGGCGCTGAACATCGCCTGGACCTGCTGCATCATCATGGCCATCGCTGCCGGGTCGGAGGGCAGACCTGCCGCCTTCGCGATCTCCTGCGGGTCGAAGCCGGTGGCCCCGCCACCGAACATCTTCGACAGCATCTCGGACAGCGGATCCTGGGGCGTGTCGTCGTCGCCGTTCGAGGGATTGGATGGGTAGGGCACTGGTACCACCGGTCCTGGGAGTAGCTTGGCGTGTCCGGCAGAGGGGCAGCGCCACCCTGTCGGCTGTGCAACCCACGCTACCGGCCGCACCTCGCCGGTGTCCTTCGCGGAGTGAACCGTTCGCTGAGGGCAAAGCCATCCCGGGGTGGGAGTCCGGTGACCGCCGGGACGCGCATCAGTGGCCACCGCCGGCAGCAGACGGCCCCGTGCGGTGTCAGCGAAAGCGTCTACCCTAGGGGTGCCGGAGTGTGCCGCCCGTGCCCGTGCGCGGCACGCCTCCACATGCGCCCTACAGGAAGAAGAACCGTGACGCAGCCCGTCCACGTCGACACGTACACGCCCGAGGAGCCCACGCGGCCGAGGGACCCGCGCTTCCGGGCGATGACGGTCTCCGGCGGTCTCGCCCTCGTCCTCTGCGCCGCGGCGGTGCTCCTGCCGTCGCCGTACGTCTTGGAATCCCCGGGGCCCACGTTCAACACGATCGGTGAGGTGGACGGGCAGCCCCTCATCCAGGTGGAGGGAACCGAGAGCTTCCGGCCGTCGGGCCAGCTCGACCTCACCACGGTGTACGTGAGCGGTGGACCGAACGGCCGGGTGAACATCCTCGACACCTTCCGCGCCTGGGCGAGCCCGAACCAGGACGTCCTGCCCGAGCAGCTGGTGTATCCGGAGGGGACGACGTCCTCCGAGCTGCAGGAGCAGAACGCGCTGGCCATGACGTCCTCCCAGGAGACGGCGATCGCCGCGGCGCTCGCGCACCAGGACATCGACTTCACGGAGGAACTGTCGGTCGCGAGGCTCGCGCCCGGTGCGGCCGCGGAGGGCATCCTGCAGGAGGGCGACATCCTGCGCACGATCGACGGGCAGGAGGTCCGCAACATCACGACCCTCCGCTCAGCGCTCGACGACGCCGCGGGAGCGCCCGCCGCCCTCTCGGTCATCCGGGACGGCGCACCGCTGGAGGTGTCGGTGACCCCGCGGCGGTCGGCGGAGGGCGACTACCAGCTGGGCATCATGCTCGCCTCCACGTTCGACTTCCCGTTCGACGTGACCATCCAGCTCGACAATGTGGGGGGACCCTCGGCGGGAACGATGTTCGCCCTCGGGATCATCGACAACCTGACCGAGGGCGACCTCACCGGAGGACGCCACTTCGCCGGGACGGGGACCATCGACTCCCTCGGTGTCGTGGGCCCCATCGGGGGCATCGCCCAGAAGCTCGTCGGCGCGAGGGCCGGCGGGGCGGAGTTCTTCCTGGCACCCGCCGCGAACTGCGGGGAGGTCGCCGGTAACATCCCCGACGGCCTGACCGTGGTCAGTGTGGAGACGCTCGACGACGCCGTGGACGCCGTCGAGGCGCTCGGCTCGGGCGACGGGCCCGAGGGACTCCCCGCCTGCTGACCCTTCTGTACCGCGTGGACCCGGCGCCGGACCCCACGGCGGGCGGCCTGCACGACACGGTTCGGTGACGATCCCCGGCATGCACAGCCTGCTCGGGAACCTAATTGGTCGGGCCGAGCGTGAACAGGGCAGAATGAAAGCACGAAGGGCGGAACTGCGCGCTGTCCTCTGCCCGAGTCGGGGCCGGGGCGCGACGCGGGACACCGGTCGTCGTGACCCGCAGCAGCTAACGATGAGGTAGATGTGACATCCGGACCAGACCGTCCGTTCGGCAGTAGCCCGAGCCCAGCAAGTGCAGCAACGAGTCGGCGTCGCAGCCCGCTGATCCCGACCATCATCGTCGTCGCGGTGATCGTCATCGCCTTCGTGTACCTGTCCCAGGTCTACGCGGACGTCCTCTGGTACAACCAGCTCGGGTTCCTCGAGGTCTTCGTCACGGAGAACCTGTCGCGGATCGTGCTGTTCATCCTCGCGTTCCTCGTCATGGCCGGGGCCGTGTTCGCCAGCCTGCGGATCGCCTTCCGCAGCCGGCCGATCTACGCGCCCGACAGCGCCATCCAGGACAACCTGAACCGCTACCAGGCCCAGCTGGAACCGATCCGCCGACTGCTGATGCTCGGCATCCCCGTCGTGCTCGGCGCCTTCGCCGGAACGGCGGCCTCCTCGCAGTGGCAGGAGGTGCTGCTGTTCATCAACCAGGTGCCGTTCGACCGGCAGGACCCGGAGTTCGGCATGGACTACGCGTTCTACATGTTCACCCTGCCGTTCCTGGGCTTCGTGACGGGGTTCCTGATCAGCGTCGTCATCATCAGCGCGATCGCCACGATCCTCACGCACTATCTGTACGGCGGCATCCGGCTCGAGGAGAAGGGCCTGTTCACCACGAAGGCCGCACGGATCCAGATCGCCGTCGTCGCCGCCCTCTTCCTCGTCCTGCAGGGCATCAACTACCTGCTCGACCGCTTCGACACCGTGCTGAACCAGGGCACGTGGGCCGGCGCGCTCTACACCGACGTCAACGCCGTGATCCCCACCAAGGCGATCCTGGCCGTGGCCGCCTTCATCGTGGCGGTCCTGTTCGTCGTCTCGGCCTTCATCGGCCGCTGGCGCCTGCCGCTCATCGGTACGGCGATGCTGATCATCACCGCGCTGCTGGCCGGCGGCGTCTACCCGTCGATCGTCCAGCGCTTCCAGGTGGATCCCTCGCAGCTGAGCCGCGAGCGTGAGTACATCGACAGGAACATCGCGCTGACGCGGGAGGCGTACGGGCTCGACGACGTCGAGACCGCCAACTACTCCCCGGTCGCCACTCCGGAGGCGGGTGCCCTGAACAGCGACGCCGTGACCACGGCCAACATCCGCCTGCTCGATCCGAACCTCGTCTCCGACGCGTTCAGCCAGCTCCAGCAGTTCCGCCAGTACTACCAGTTCCCCGAGACCCTCAATGTGGACCGCTACGAGATCGACGGCGAGGTGCAGGACACCGTGATCGCGGTACGTGAGCTCGACACCAACGGTGTCCCCGAGGGGTGGGTCAACGAGCACGCGTACTACACGCACGGCTACGGCGTCGTGGCGGCTGCAGGCTCCACAGTGCAGCCGGACGGACGGCCGTCCTTCCTGCAGTCGGGTATCCCCTCGACCGGCGTCCTCGGCGACGAGGACTCCTACGAGCCGCGCATCTACTTCGGGGAGTCCTCCCCGGTGTACTCCGTGGTCGGCGCACCGGAAGGGACAGCCGCCGTGGAGATCGACCGTCCGCAGAACGAGAACTCCGCGACGGATTCGCGGACCACGTTCAGCGGCGACGGCGGTCCCGACGTGGGCAACGCCTTCAACCGGCTCGTCTACGCCCTGAAATTCCAGTCCACGGACCTGCTGCTCTCGAACCAGGTCACCAGCGAGTCGCAGATCCTTTACGACCGGGACCCGGTGGAGCGCGTGCGTAAGGTAGCTCCGTACCTGACGCTCGACGGCAACAGCTACCCGGCGATCGTCGACGGCCGCGTGAAGTGGATCATCGACGGCTACACCACCAGCGCCAACTTCCCCTATTCCCAGCAGCAGGAGCTGGAGCAGGCCACGCAGGACTCGCAGACGGCGGAGGGTCTCGCGACGGCGCTGCCCGCCGAGCGCGTCAACTACATCCGGAATGCCGTGAAGGCCACCGTGGACGCCTATGACGGTTCGATCGACCTGTACGCATGGGACGACCAGGACCCGGTGCTGAAGGCCTGGCAGAACGCGTATCCCGCGTCGCTGCAGCCGTACAGCGAGATGTCGGCGGAGCTGATGGCGCACGTGCGTTACCCGGAGGACCTCTTCAAAGTCCAGCGCGAGCTGCTCGCCAAGTACCACGTCACGGCGACGGACGAGTTCTTCAACAACAGCGAGGCGTGGAGCGTGCCGGCCGATCCCGGGGAGAGCACCGAGGGGGCAGCGGCGAGCACCGCCGACCGGCAGCCGCCCTTCTACCTCACCCTGCAGATGCCCAATCAGGACGAGGCCGCCTTCTCCCTGACCACGCCCTACATCCCCTTCGTGCCCACGGGCCAGACCCCGAGGAACGTGCTGTACGGATTCCTCTCGGCGAACGGGGACGCAGGCACGGGGGAGCCCGGCGTCAAGAGCGAGGACTACGGCCGACTGACCCTGCTGGACAGCTCCGGGCAGGATTCCGTGGTGGGTCCCGGCCAGGCACAGAACCTGTTCAACTCGGATACCGAGGTGTCCCAGGAGCTGAACCTCCTGCGTCAGGGTGCGTCCGAGGTCATCAACGGCAATCTGCTGACCCTGCCGATCGGCGGCGGTATCGCCTACGTCCAGCCGGTGTACGTGCAGTCCTCGGGCAGTTCGTCCTTCCCGGTCCTGCGGAGGGTCCTGGTGAGCTTCGGCGAGAACGTCGGGTTCGCGCCGACCCTCGCCGAGGCCCTCGACCAGGTCTTCGGCGGGAGCTCGGGTGCGACCACGGGCGACCAGGACAACGTCGGCGCGACGCCCGAGGATCCCGCGACGCCTCCGGCAGAGGGCGGCGCGACCCCCGCGCCGACCCCGACACCCACGCCGACGCCGTCCGAGGGCGGAAGCCCCGGCGGCACCACCGGTGATCCCGCGGCCGATCTGCGGACCGCCCTCGACGATGCGAACCAGGCGATCCAGGACGGCAATGCCGCCCTCGCAGCCGGCGACTTCGCCGCGTACGGCGCAGCGCAGGACCGTCTGCAGGACGCCCTGCAGCGGGCCCTGGACGCCGAGGAACGCGTCTCGGGAGGCGCCGGGCAGTAGTCGGAGGGGGTCGGGTTCCTGCCCGATTTGCCTCCGGGCCCCGCGGCCGGTAACGTTAGTTACACGCCGCGGGGTGGAGCAGTTCGGTAGCTCGCTGGGCTCATAACCCAGAGGTCACAGGTTCAAATCCTGTCCCCGCAACGAAGAGAAGTCCGGTCCACCCTGGTGGGCCGGACTTCTTGCTGTGCGCACCCAGACGCCACCGAGGACCTGCGTCCTGGTACTACCGGAAACCGGCACCGCCCGTCTCCTGGGATCTCCGCGGCAGGCGCATCGGGCGAGGAACCATCAGCAGGCGCCCGACCACGGCCCGGTGTGGGCGGGATGGCGCGCCCGGGCCTGAGAACCCGACCTCAGCCCTCCGAGAGGGCCTTGTACGCGCTGAGGGCGCGCTGGCGGCTCTCCTTGAGGTCCACGACGCGTTCCGGGTAGCCCGGGGCCGCGCCCTTCCACGGTTCGTGCACGTTCTCGGCGTCGGCGAGCTCCGGCACGAATCGGACGAGGTAGGTTCCCTCGGGGTCGAACTTCTTGCTCTGCAGCACGGGGTTGAAGATCCGGAAGTAGGGACTGGCGTCCGCGCCCGACCCCGCGACCCACTGCCAGCTCGCGGCATTGCTCGCCGCGTCGGCGTCGACGAGGCAGTCCCAGAAGAACCGCTCGCCCACGCGCCAGTCGATCATGAGGTTCTTGATGAGGAACGACGCCGTGGCCATGCGCACCCGGTTGTGCATCCACCCGATCTCCCACATCTGGCGCATCCCGGCGTCGATGAGGGGATAGCCGGTGCGACCGCGCTGCCAGGCCTCGAGCTCCGCCTCCGTGGAGCTCTCCCAGGTGAAGGCGTCGAACTCCGGGCGGTAGTTCACGGTGGCGAGCTGGGGGTTGAAGTAGAGCAGCTGCCAGCTGAACTCGCGCCACCCCAGCTCGGAGCCGAACACGCGGATGTCCTCCGCCGTGGAACTGTCCTTGCTGTCCTGCGCCGCGTGCCACACCTCGAACGGGCTGATCTCACCGAAACGCAGGTGGGGGGAGAGCCTGCTCGTGCCGTGGACCGCCGGCCGGTCACGGCTGTCCTTGTACCCGTGCGCGGCACCGTCGAGGAACTCGTCGAGGCGGGCGTGGGCGCCGGCCTCCCCGGGCGTCCACGTCTCACGCAGTCCCTGCGCCCAGTCGGGCGCGGTGGGGAGCAGCCCCCACGCCGGGAGGTCGTCGGAGGCCAGCTCGGGCCCGTGGAGGGAGGCCGGAGCCGGGAGGGGCTCCCGGGGCGTGCGGAAGGCCAGACAGGCCCGCCAGAAGGGGGTGAACACCTTGTAGGCCTCCCCGGATCCCGAGGTGACCTCCCACGGTTCGTACATGAGGTTCGCCTGGAAGCTGGTGGCCTCTACTCCCTGCTCGGCGAGGGATGCCTTCAGCGCCGCGTCCGTGGTGCGCTCGGCCAACCCGTAGCGGCGGTTCCAGACCACGGCCCCGGCGGAGGATTCCCGCACGAGGTCCGGCACCACGTCGCCCGCGGCCCCCCGGCGCAGGACGAGGGGGATCCCGAGATCCGCGAGGGAGGCGTCGAGCGCCGCGAGGGAGTGGTGGAGCCACCACCGGGAGGCTCCACCGAGGGGGCGGATGCCCTCCGTCTCCTCGTCGAGCACGTAACAGGCGACGACGTCGTCCCCGCTGTCCGCTGCGGCGGCGAGCGCCGGGTTGTCGGAGATACGCAGATCGTCGCGGAACCACACCAGTGTCACGGCCATGGCTTCAATCTACCGGCGGCCTCCGACACTCCGGACGGCCCGGACAGGAAGGGAACCGCGGCCGGGCGGCCGCGGTTCCCCTGTGCTATGCGCGTCGGCGTCCGCCGACGGAGACTCCGTGCGTCAGTACGCGATCTCGTCGGACGTCGCCGGGGCGCCGGCGGCGGTCTTGTCGCCCGAGCCCTGCCCGATCGCCGACTGGGTGCCGGATCCGGACTTCAGGGCCGCGAGGCGTGCCTCGATCTCGGTCTGCTCGCCCAGGTCCTCGAGGCTCTCGAACTGTGCGTCCAGGCTGGACGACGCCAGCTCCTGCTGCCCGCGGACCTTGGCCTCCTCGCGCCGGATCTTCTCCTCGAAGCGGCCCACCTCGCTCGTGGGGTCCATGAAGTCGATGCTCTTGACCGCGTCGTGCACCTGCTGCTGCGCCTGGGCGGTGCGCGCGCGGGCGATCAGCTGGTCGCGCTTGACCGTGAGCTCGCCGAGCTTGCCCTTCATCTGGTTGAGGCCGTCCTTGAGCTTGTCGACGATCTCGGTCTGCGAGGCGATGGTGGGCTCGGCGCCCTTCGCCTCGGTCTCGGCGGAGATCTGCCGCTGGATGGCCACCTTGGCGAGGTTGTCGAACTTCTGGGCGTCCGCGGTGTTGCCGGTCCCACGGTACTCGTCGGCCTTGCGGGACGCGGCGAGGGCCTTGTTGCCCCAGCTGCGCGCGTTCTCGATGTCCTCGTTGTAGTCGTCCTGCATCATGCGCAGGTTGCCGATGGTCTGGGCGACGGCGCTCTCGGCCTCGGCGATGCTGTTCGTGTAATCGCGGACCATCTGGTCGAGCATCTTCTGCGGATCCTCGGCCTGATCGAGCAGCGCATTGATGTTGGCTCGCGTGAGCTGGGTGATCCTGCCGAATATTGACTGCTTTACCATTGATTTCCCTTTCGATTCCTGCTTCTTGTCCGTGCGTCCTGCTGTCGGGGAGGTGGGGTGACCTAGAAGTCCCCGCCGCCTCCGCCGAAGTCTCCGAATCCGCCGCCGCCGCCGTCGAACCCGCCGAAGCCGCCGCCGCCGAAGCTGCCGCCGTCGCCACCGAAGCCCCCGCCGCCGTCGCTGTACCCGCCGCCGCCGAATCCGCCGAAGCCTCCGCCGAAGCCGCCGCCGTTGAGCACGGACCCGAGGAGGATCCCGCCGAGCAGGGCGCCGCCCATGCCGTCGCCGCCCCGGCCACCGTACCCGCCCATGCCCATGCCGCCGCGCCCGAACCCGTCCACGTCCTGCTCCGCGAGCTGGGCGGCCTGATCCGCCAGCATCGAGGCCTGCTGCGCGTGGGAGAGTGCGGTCACCGGGTCCGAGCGCTGGAGATCGACGGCGTAGTCGAGGTTGCGCTCGGCCTCGGCCAGGCGCGTGCGTGCCTCGCTGCCCACGCCGCCGCGGCGCGCACGGATGTAGTCGGCCGTCCCGGAGATCCCCGACTGTGCCGCGATGATGGCGTGCTGGAGGGAGTCCTGGGCCCGCCGGTTGTTCTCGGCCTGGTCCCGCACACCGCCCAGGGCGGCGTCGAGCTGCGCGTGGGCGGCCTCGAGCCGCTGCAGCAGCGCAAGGGGATTGCTCCGTGCGTTCTGCCGCTCCTGGCGCACCGTGGCCGCCGCGGCCTGGGCGGCAGCGATGGGGCCGGCGAGGTCGCGGTACTGTCCCGTGCGGTCCATGGCCTGCGCCTGCGCGAGATCCTGCTCCGTCTCGGGCAGGGCGCGTTCGAGCTCACGCTCGGCCGCCGCGAGCTCCTCGGCCCGCTTGTCGATCGCGTCCAGGAGCACGGTGCTCTGGTGGACTGCCTCCTCGGCGGCCCGGACCGCGATCACGGCGCGCCCGGTATCGCCGGCGGCCATACGGGACTGGGCCTCGGTGGCTGCGCTGTCGACGAAGGTCAGGCGCTCCCTGGCCTGCTCGATGTTGTCCGCGACCTGGGAGGTCGCGGTCTCGAGGTAGCGGCCCTGGAGCGTCCGCAGGGACTGTTCCGCCGCCGCGAAACGGCGCTGGGCATCACCGGCCGCGGACTGCGCGCGGCTCAGCGCCTCGGGAGCGTTCCGCTCCAGCTCCCGCAGCGCGTCGAAGTCGGTCTTGTGGGCCTGCAGCGAGGCGTTCACGTCCTCGCAACGGCGGATGATTTCCCCGAGCCACTGGCGCTGCTGCTGCTCCGTGTCGGGGATGTGGTCGTCGAGCTGCTGCTGCAGCTTGAAGGACTCGCTCATGTGCTGCCGGGCCGCCGTGATGTCCTGCGAGAACGTCGCGATGGCCTCGCTGCCGTACTGCGCCTCCGCGAAACCGAGTTCCTGCTCGCTCGACTTGATGGCGTCGTCGGCGGCCACCAGCAGGCTCCCGGCCCGCTTGCGCAGGTCCTCGACGCTGACGGAGGCGAGCGGGTCCACCATCTCGCCGCTGGCGGACGGCACCGGGCCGTACCCGTACTGCTCCCGCTTGCGCTGTGCGCTGTTGGTGCCGCGGCTCTTCAGGAGCAGGTAGCCGCCCGCACCGGCGACGGCGACGAGCCCGCCCACGAGGACCAGGCCGCCGAGCCCGCTGCTGCCGGAGGAACCGCTGGTGCCGGAGGAGGTTCCGCCGTTGGTCGTGCCCCCGGTGTTGCCGGAGAGCGCCTCCTCGGTTCCCTGCGCCGCTGCGAGGCCCGCGGCGGCGAAGTCCCCTGCCCGGAGCTCGGGGCTGATGAACTCGTCGTAGATCGCCTGGCCCTGACCACCGATCGCCGATCCGCTGCCGACCACGTAGGCAGCCGCTCCCTGATCGACGGCAATTGCGAGCATGCCCTCGTTCGAGGTCTGGTCGTTCAGCTGTGCCGACGCCGTCGCCCACGAGGCGCGCTCGGTGGGACTCTCGAAAGTGTCGACGTACGCGACACGGACGGTGAAGCCCTCCTGTGACCGAAGATCCTCGATCGCGGCCTCGAGCTCACTCTCCTCGGCCGCAGTGAGGACGCCGGCGTTGTCGATGACGTAATCGCCTGACGGGAAGGTGAGCGGTTCGTCGGCGATGGCCGCCGTACCCGACACCAGGGGGATCGCCATGACGGCGCCCAGGACAGCAGCGACGCGGGTGCGCCTGCTCAACATTCGCATTCTCGACCCTTCGACACGTCCCCCGGACCCTACCGGTCCCAGGACTGGGGGCGGCGGACGCCGGAGGCTCCCTGTCTTCCCGATTCTATGGTTGGGGTCGGGGAGCGTCCACCACCGCGCCTCAGCCCCTAGCGAAAGCGACGAGGGCGGCCGGTGCACGCCTCCCTCTGCAGTCGGAGAACCCGGCGGGAACTCCGACTGCAGCGCCGCCCGTGAGCATCTACCACGCGCCCGCGAAAGGGTCACTCTCGTGCGTCTCCGCCCGGCAGCGCCGGGTGCAGGCCGTGACGGACGATACTGGGGGTAAGGGCGGCCACGTCCCGGTGGACCCCGTCACGCCGGCGGGTCCAGCAACCTCTCAGACACCGCACAGCGAACGCATGCTTGATGCTCAGCGAAGGTTGCCAGAATGTGGTCAACAGCAACGAAAGGACCTCCGATGAACGAGCAGTCAGGCGTGCCCGGCAAGACCGACCGCCCCCTTCCTCCGCAACCGCAGAACCCGCCGTCCTGGGGGGCCGGCTGGCAGGACCGGCAGCGCGGCGGCTCGGAGGACGGCCGGCTCTCCCCGGAGGACACCGCCGCGCACCCCGCCTACGCGGGCCACCAGCCCTTCTACGGGGAGCAGAGCGGTCACGGCCCCGCGGCACAGGAACCCGGAGTACGGACGACCGGCAGCGACCGCCGGCGGGTGGGCCTCGCCACATTCGCCGCCGGGGTCCTCGCTGCGGGGCTGATCGGCGGCGGCGTCGCGACGGCCGCCTACGACGCCCTCGACCAGGATGCACCCGTCGGCACGTCCCAGGCGGCGCCGAACTCCGTCGTGGTCAACAACACCGAGGACGTGAACACCATCACCGGTGCCGCCGTGACGGCGACACCGAGCGTCGTCACCATCGCCGTCAGCGGAGGAAGCTCGAGCGGGTCCGGGTCCGGCATCATCCTGGACACGGACGGGCACATCCTGACCAACACCCACGTGGTGACCCTCGGTGGCCAGGTCTCGGACCCGACGATCGAGGTCAAACTGAACGACGGGCGCGTCTTCCCCGCGACGGTGGTCGGCACGGATCCGCTCAGCGACCTCGCGGTCATCAAGGTGGAGGCACCGGACCTGAAGGCCGCCACGCTCGGTGACTCGGACGAGCTCAACGTCGGTGACACGGCCATCGCGATCGGTGCGCCACTGGGCCTCAGCGGCACGGTCACCGACGGCATCGTGTCCACCCTCAACCGCACCATCAGCGTCGCGTCCTCGGCGGTACCGGAGGAGCAGCCGGACAGCATGGGCTCCGACGACGGCGAGGGGTTCAACTTCCTGCCTCCGGGCGGATCGGGGGGACAGCAGACCCAGGCGCAGGGATCCATCTACCTGAACGTCATCCAGACCGACGCCGCCATCAACCAGGGCAACTCCGGCGGCGCGCTCGTGGATGCGGACGGACGCATCATCGGGGTGAACGTGGCCATCGCGTCAGGGGGATCGGGTGAGTCCACCGGCAACATCGGCGTCGGCTTCTCCATCCCGATCAACTACGCCAACCGGATCGCGCAGGAGATCATTGCGGACGGCGAGGCCGAACACGGATTCCTCGGCGTCAGCGTCACGGACGCATCCAGCGACGGATCGAGGAGCGAGTCCACCTTCTCCTCCGGTGCCCTCGTGCAGACCATCGAGCCGGGATCGCCCGCGGCCGGTGCCTCGCTCCAGGTGGGCGACATCATCACGAAGGTGGGCGACTACCCCATCAGCGACCCGCAGTCCCTGACGGCGGCGGTGCGCATCCAGTCGGTCGGGCAGCAGGTACCCCTGGAGATCCTCCGCGACGGGGACGCCCGCACCGTGGAGGTCACCCTGGCGCAGGCACCGACCCCGTAGCAGGGCAGCCTGCGTCGGGAGACCACGGCGAGCAACGTACAGGAGGCGGTCCCGGATCAGGGACCGCCTCCCGTGCGTTGAAGGAGGGTCGGAGGCCTCCGGCGCGACCCGACCGGCGGGCGCCGCCGTCGGCAGCCGGACGCTCCACCTATGGTTAGCTAGTCGATGGGAATGCCCCGAACGAGGAAGGTCATCAATGGACGAGGCCACAGCAGGAGGACTGCGCATCGCGGTCCTGGTGAAGCACGTTCCGGACGCTCAGTTCGACCGCCACATCGGTGGTGACGACCTGACGACGGTCCGCGCGGAGAGCATCCTCTCCGAACTGGACGAGTACGCCCTCGAAGCCGCGCTCCAGCTCGTCGAGGCACACGGGGGAGCGGCCGCCGGGCACCGTGTCACGGCCATCACCATGGGGCCGGCCGCGGCCGTCAACGCCGTGAAGAAGTCTCTGCAGATCGGAGCCGACGACGGCGTCCACCTGACCGACGAGGCGCTGAACGGATCCGACGCCTCGGCCACCTCGAAGGCCCTCGCCGCACTGCTGCAGCATCTCGGGCCGTTCGACCTCATCCTCACCGGCATGGCGTCCACCGACGGCGAGACGTCGCTCGTCCCGGCGCAGCTCGCCGAGCGGCTCACCCTGCCGCAGGTGACCTTCGCGGCGTCGCTCGACCTCGCACCACGCGACGACGGGTGGGGACTCACCGCCCGACGTGACAACGACACGTATGCCGAGACCATCGAGGCGTCCCTGCCGGCGCTCGTCTCGGTGACGGACCAGATCAACGAACCGCGCTACCCGAACTTCAAGGGCATCATGGCGGCGAAGAAGAAGCAGATCCAGGTGCTGTCGCTGGAGGACATCGGCGTCCAGCAGGACGAGGTCGGCCTCACCGGGTCGTGGACCCGGGTGCAGGCGGCCGCCCCGAGGCCGCCGCGCAGCCAGGGAGTCGTCATCACGGACGAGGGCGACGCCGGCATCCGGCTCGTCGACTTCCTCGCGGGACAGAAACTCCTCTAGCCCACCCCGTCGTCCCCTCAGTCCCAGGAGATCCCGCCATGAGCACCGTCCTCGTTTTCCTCGACCACCCCGGCGCCAGCCTCGCCAAGAGCGAGCGGGAGCTCCTCTCCCTCGGGGGGTCCCTCGGGCAGGTCTCGGTCGCCCTCGCGGGGGAGGCCGACCAGGCCTACCTCGACGGCATCGGCTCCTACGGTGTGCAGGAGGTGTACCGCCCGGAGGCCGCCGCGGTGTCCGAGGTGCTCGTGGCCGGCAAGGCTGCGTTCCTCGCCGAGGCCGTGCAGGCCACCGGCGCCGGCATCGTCCTGCTCGGCAACTCCTACGAGGCGAAGGAGATCGCCGCGCGGCTCGGCGTCCGGCTCGAGGCCGGGGTGATCACGGACGTCGTCGCACTGGCCGCCGACCTCACGGCCACGAAGTCCGACTTCGCCGGCTCCTACACGGTCGAGTGCCGCGCCACGACCGACGTCGCGATCCTCACGGTCAAGCCGAACAGCTTCGAGGCCGTGGAAGCGGGCGCTGCGGCCCCACCGCGCGAAGTGCGGATCCCGGTGGACGTGCCCCAGGCCGCCGCGCGCGTCACCGGTCGTGTGGAGAAGCCGGCGAGCGGCCGGCCGGAACTCGCCGAGGCCCGGGTGATCGTGGCCGGTGGGCGAGGCGTCGACGGCGACTTCGGGCCGCTCGAGGACCTGGCCGATGCCCTCGGAGGCGCCGTCGGCGCGTCCCGGGCAGCCACCGATGCCGGGTGGATCGAGCACTCGGCCCAGATCGGGCAGACCGGCAAGACCGTGTCGCCCCAACTGTACATCTCCGTGGGGATCTCCGGAGCGATCCAGCAGAAGGCCGGGATGCAGACCTCCAAGGTGATCGTCGCGATCAACAAGGACGCCGACTCACCCGTCTTCGAGATCGCCGACTTCGGGATCGTGGGTGATCTCTTCACGGTGCTGCCGCAGGCCACCGAGGAGATCCGCAAGCGCGGCCTGTAGACCATGGCACCCGCAGCCGATCCCTCAGCGCCCGGGCGCGTGCTGGTGTTCGCCGCCCACCCCGACGACCTCGACTTCGGGGCGTCCGCCACGATCGCGGGGTGGACCGCCGCGGGGGTGGAGGTGAGCTACTGCATCCTGACGGACGGCGACGCCGGGGGTTTCTCGGAGGAGGATCGCCCCGACATCGCGGGTCTGCGCCGGGCGGAGCAGCGGGAGGCCGCGGCGCTGGTCGGCGTCACCGACGTCACCTTCCTGGGCGAGCCGGACGGGTACCTGGCGCCCACGGACGCCGTCGTCCGCGAGATCGTCCGGCGCATGCGCGAGGTGCGTCCTGACATCGTGCTGTCCATGCACCCGGAGCGGAGCTGGGACCGGATCCAGAAGAGCCACCCGGACCACCTCGCCTGCGGGGAGGCGGTCACGAGGGCTGTCTATCCTGCCGTGGAGAACCCCTTCGCCTACCCCGAACTCGAGGCTGCCGGCCTGCGGAGCTTCCGCGTCCCGTGGCTGTGGTTCTACGGCGGTCCCGCCCACCTCGAGAACCGCTTCGTCGACGTGACGGGGCTGGAGGACCGCAAGATCGCGGCCATCACAGCACACCGGAGCCAGCATCCGGACGTGGAGCGGATGCAGTCGCGGGTACGGGCCATCCTGCAGGACAATGCCCGGCGCGGGGGCCTGCCCGAAGGCCGCAGCGCCGAGGCGTTCCACGTGGTCGGGGTCAACACGGACGAGACGATCGCCGGCTTCTGACCCGCCCCGGAACGGCCGACGAACGGTCCCGGAAGCACCTCCGGCCGAGAAGGGCCGGAAGGTACGACGGAGCGGGTGTCGTCAGGTCACGCCGGACGCGACCACGCCGGACCCGGTGATGCCCGACCCGGTCAGGCTCCCAGCGGGATCTGGGCGACGATCGGCAGGGTCGGCGTGGCCGAACCGCCCTCGGGCTCGACCGTGATGGCGATCGCGCTGAAGCCGCTGATGCCCGGAAGCTCGGTGACCTTGGTCCCCGCCACGTCCTCGCCGGACATGGTGCCCTCGGACACCGGCGCCGCTCCGTCGGCCGGGATCCGCCACATCTGGTAGACGAAGCCCTCCGCCGGTGCGGGCACGCCGCTGAGCGTGACGACGGCGGCGTCCTCCTCCCCGGAGACCGCAAGATCCGCCGTCCCACCCGCTTCGAGGGAGAGCTGCTCCGTCCGCACGTCGGACGCCTGGAGCACCTGCTGCTGGACCGTCGACTGCTGCAGGTTCTGCGCGATGGTCACGCCGCCGACGGCGATCACGACCGCCGCCGCCGCGGCGACGACCCAGCGGGACGCCCGCAACGACATCGAGGTCCGTGCGGACCGTCGCTGGGCGAGTTCGTCCTGCCCGGACGGGTCTGCAGCCGCATCAGCGGCGCCGCCGGTCCGCACGTCCGCGGGGGAGTCTGTCCCGGTCACGACCGGCAGCGTCCGGACGGATGCACCGGAGGGGGCCTCCGCCTCCGGCAGCCGGGCCATGATGCGCTCGAGGAGGTCGGCCGGAGGCTCGGCCTGGACCGTCGCGTAGGAGGCTGTCACGGTCTCGCGGCACGTGCGGACACGGTCGGCGAACGTGGCCCCGACCGCCGGCTCGGCGTCCTCGAGGTACCCGTCGAGTTGCCGGCGCTCCTCTGCACTGATGGCGTCGAGGGCGTAGAGCTCCGCCCACTCGAGGACGTGACCTCGTGCCAGGTCCGTGGAGAGGTCGTCTGCGAATCGTCTGTTCATATCCTTGTCCTGCATCTCAGGTCACCCCCAAACATGTCTTGAGCCGGATCAGCCCGTCGCGGATCCTCGATTTGATCGTCGGCACCGCGACGCCGAGCTTCTCGGCCACCTCGCGGTAGGTCAGGCCGCCGTAGTAGGCCAGCCTCACCGATTCCTGCTGCGTCTCGGTGAGCGTGTCCAGGCATCGGACCACGCTCTCCGCCTCGAGGCGCTGGGTGACGGTGTCCACGACGTCGTCGTGGTCGATCGTCTGCGTGGCGGCGCCGTACCGGGCCTCGCGGTCGGTGGCGCTCTGTTCGGAGCGCACCTTGTCCACCGCGCGGCGGTGGGCCAGCGTCATGAGCCACGCCATCGGGCTGCCCAGGGCCGGGTTGAACCGTTCGGCGGTGTTCCACACCTGGAGGTAGACCTCCTGTGTGGCGTCCTCGCTCAGGTCGGGGTCGATCAGTACGCGTCGGGCGAGCCCGTAGACGCGCCTGGACGTCTGCTCGTAGAAGTGGGCGAACGCCGTACGGTCCTGTTCCGCGATCCTCAGCAGCAGGTCGGTCAGGGTGGCACCTGTGCCCTGATCGACGGCCGCCTCGTCTGCTGCGGGAGCGATCGGGCTGACCCGGCTAACTCGTGGCGTTTCCATAGGGCTCCAGCATAGGGCGCTGCCCGCCGAAGGCCGAACACGCTGTGACGCGCCGTGCCGCGGGGGACGCTGACGTCCGTGCTGCAGAAGCACCATTGCGCTGCACCCCCCCGATATCCGGTTTTCCGCTGACATCTACTCTTCGGTGCTGCAGGGTCCGCGGATGGCCCCGACAGGGGCCGGCCTCCGTCAGCGCGACGAGCCGACGGCGATCAGCGAGTCGGCGTTGAGGACCAGCGTGCCGCCGAGGCGCTCGACGAACGCCCCGCGGATGTCCTGCAGGGCATCCGGTTCGTCCGGCAGCAGCCCGCGATACCCGCTGCCGAGCGCGAGCGACCAGGCGAGATCCGGATCCAGCGGGACGGTCAGTCCGAACTCCTCGACGGAGACGTCGGTGAGCCCCCGTGCGCGCAACCACTCGGTCAGCCGGTCCGGGGAGGCGAGCCGCCGGCAGTTCTCCACGAAGACCGGTGCCGCCGGGTGTCCGGTCGATGTGAGGCCGCCTCCCGATGTCCGGAGCGTCTCGAGGAGGATCTCGCCGAAGGGTTCCAGGGCGCCGTCGTCCCAGGCGCTCAGGGCCACGCGCCCGCCCGGGCGCAGCAGGCGGACGATCCTGTCCATGCCCGCGTCCATGTCGTCGAGGAGGAAGACGCCGTAGCAGCTGACGACGGCGTCGTACGGGGTGTCGGTCCAGGCGGCGGGATCCGCCCGGTGGAACGCCACGTTGCCGAGTCCGAGCGCCTCCGCCTTCGCCTTCGCGAGGTCCAGCATCGCCGACGAGCGGTCGACGGCGTCCACGTGGCCGTCCGGGCCCGTCAGCTGTGCCGCGGGGATGGTTCCCGCGCCGGTGCCCGCGAAGACGTCGAGCACGCGCTCGCCCACCAGCACGTCGGCGGCGGCGACGACGGCGTTGCTCACCGGGTTCCAGACGGCCGGTGCGAGGCGGTCGTAGTCCTCCGCTCCGCCGTCGGGCAGTGTTGCGGCATGGCGAGCGGGCATGGGGACTCCTAGGCGTGGGTCATCGCTGGGCGCCCGCGAAGCCCTGCTGGCGCCAGGCTTCGTAGAGGACGATGGACGCGGTGTTGGCGAGGTTGAGCGAGCGGCGCGAGGCGAGCATGGGGACGCGGACGCGCGAGGTCACCCGGGGGTCGTGCTTGACCTCGGCCGGGAGGCCGTCGGACTCCCGGCCGAACATCAGGATGTCCGTCGGTTCGTAGGCGATGTCCGTGTAGGAGACGTCACCGTCGGAGGTGTAGGCGAAGACCCGACGGGGCCGCAGGGCGGCCCAGGCGTCCTCGAGGCTCGCGTGGACGTGCAGCACCGTGAGGTCGTGGTAGTCCAGCCCCGCCCGTCTGAGCTTCGAGTCCTCCAGGCTGAACCCGAGTGGTTCCACGAGGTGCAGTTCGGCGCCGGCCACGGCCGCCAGGCGGATGGCGGCGCCGGTGTTGCCCGGGATCTCGGGCGTGTGGAAGAGGATGCGGAACACCGTTTCATCCTAGCTTCCGGCTGCGGACAGCAAGCGCGCGAGCGCCGGCAGCTGCACCACGTTCGGGCTGGGGCCGGAGGCCAGGAAGGAGCGGATGGTGCGGACGGCGGTGCCCGCATTGACCACCTGCACGACGGCGGGGGACGCGCGGTCGAAGCCCGGTGGGACGTCGATGACGGGCGCGAAGGGGTTGTCCGGCGCTCCGTGGATCACGACCCAGCCGGCGACGTTGCAGTCCGGGAACAGCTCCTGGACCGCCCGCAGGGTCCGGGGCAGCTGCAGCTCGACGGGCCGTCCCTGATGGCGCAGTACACGCCCGTCCCAGGAGAAGTTGCCCGGAGAGGCCGTAAAGGAGTCGATGACCGCCATCCGGTAGCCGGCGAGCAGGACGTGCCCCGCCGTCGTCTTCTCGCGGTCGGCGAACTCCACGCCGTTGACCAGGCGTGCTGCGGGGTAGGTGGGCAGCAGCGCCCGGTCCAGCA
This sequence comes from Arthrobacter sp. MDT2-16, assembly GCF_054510925.1. Classification (NCBI taxonomy): domain Bacteria; kingdom Bacillati; phylum Actinomycetota; class Actinomycetes; order Micrococcales; family Micrococcaceae; genus Arthrobacter; species Arthrobacter sp. MDT2-16. The sequence goes on along the minus strand of NZ_JBTNDP010000015.1, from coordinate 19,839 downwards.
GGGCCGAGGTGCGCAGCTCGCCGTCGACCCGGGCGCGGACGCCGGTCGACAGCCTCGCGAACATCCCCGGCTGACGGGCTGCACCGTGCAGCTGCCTGCCGGCGGCGATCAGGGGGACGGCGGGCGGGGCGGAGGGTGAGAACGGGGGCAGGTAGTCCGGGGCGGACCGCGCAGCGTCCTCGTCCTCGACCCGCGTGCGCGTCTGCGCCGTCGGTCCCGGCGTCCCGTCCCGGCGCGCTGTCGCACGGTCCGGGGCGCCGGCGGGTGCCGGCCGTCCCCGTCCGGTCTCGGCGTCGTAGCGTTCGCGGCGCTGCGGATCGCTCAGGGTCTCGTAGGCGACGGCGATGTCATGGAAATCGGCCGCGGTCCCGCCGAGATCGGGGTGCGCCGCCCGGGCTGCCCTGCGGTAGGCGCTCTTGATGTCCTTGGCACCGGCTCCCGGGGGCACGCCCAGGACGTCGTAGTACGACTTCCGTGCTGCCTCTGGCATCGATCGGGCCTTTCGTGGACGTCTGGTCTCGGGGCAGGGACCGGTTCCCCTGGCCCTGATACCACCCGAGACTAGAGGCACACGCAGCACCGGGCCAAAGCGGTCGGTACGGTGCGTGCGTCTGGTCCCAATGATCGGGCACAGGTACAACGGAGGACGCACCGGGGAAGTTCGCCCGGTTCGCGCCGGGCCGCTGCAACCGCGGTAGGGCAGGAGTCCACTCGGGGGGCGGCTCCGAAGGACCGCTCAGGATGCGCGACGGTACAGCGTGTAGAGCGCCGAGTCCTCCAGGAGCAGGGACGCGAGCGTCAGTGCGACGGCGCCCTCCGGGCTGTCACCCACCGCGATCCGGGGTCCGTCACCGCCGGCGAGCAAGGGACTGATCGACAGGCACAGTTCGTCCACGGCGTCGGCGCGGGTGAAGCCGCCGAGCACGGCCGGACCGCCCTCGCACAGGACTCTCAGCAGCCTCCGGCGGCCGAGCTCCGCCAGGACGGCGGACGGTTCCGCGGTGTCCGTGCCGCAGTCGACGACGTCGGCCACCCGGGCGAGCGCCGCGCGCCTCGCGGCCGGCGCGCCCACGCTGGTGAGGACGAGCGGCCGGACCGGGGCGCTGCTGAAGAACCCGCCGGACGGGTCGAGGTCGAGGCTGCCCGAGATGACGGCGACGGCCGGGTGGGGTGCGAGACCGTGCTCCGCGCGCCAGGACCGGGCGTCGTCGTCCACGAGGCTGCCCGCATACCCCTCGGCGCGGACGGTGCCCGCCCCCACCAGCACCACGTCGGCGAGGCGTCGCAGGACCGTGAAGATGCGCTTGTCGCCGTCGTTCCCCAGCCCGGCGGAGAGGCCGCCGCTCGTCGCGGCGCCATCGGCGGCGGCGACGAAGTTGAAGCGGACGTAGGGCCGGTCCACGGCGGGGTAGGCGTAGATGCGGTGCAGCGCGGCGTCGTCGAGCGCCTCGGGGGACGCAGGGACGAGCGAGCTGATCACGGTGCCACCGGCTCGTTGACGTCGCCCATGTTGTGCCGGAGGTAGGCGGGCTCGCGCCATCCCAGCACCGCCTCCGTGATGTCGATGGCGGCCCGGGAGGCCTGGACGTTGTGCATGCGCACCACGCGGGCACCGCCGAGGATGCAGATGACGGCGGCCGCGAGCGAACCCTCCACGCGTTCGCGCTTGGGGCGGTCCAGGGTCTCCCCGATGAAGTCCTTGTTGGACACCGCGGCGAGGGTGGGGAAGCCGAGGCCGGCGATCTCGGAGAACCGGCGCGTGATCTCCAGGGAGTGCAGCGTGTTCTTGTTGAGGTCGTGTCCGGGGTCGAGGAGGATGCGGTCCTCCGGGATGCCCAGCCGCACGGCGTCGTCGACCCTGCGCAGCAGGAAGTCGGCGACCTCGGCGGCGACGTCGTCGTAGGTGGGCCGCGGGTACACGGTCCGGGGCGCGGCGAGGCTGTGCGTGATGACGAGGTGCGCCCCGGCGTCGGCCACGACGGCTGCCATGTCCGGGTCCCGCAGCCCCGTGGTGTCGTTGACCACGTTGGCCCCGGCGGCCAGTGCCTGGCGGGCCACCTCCGGGAGGAACGTGTCGGCGGAGATGATGACGTCGGACGCCGCGCGTACGGCGTGGATGACGGGCACGATGCGGTCCGCTTCCTGCGACGCCAGGATGGGCTCGCCGGGGGAGAAGGGGGCGCCACCGATGTCCACCCAGTCGGCGCCGTCCTCGACGGCCTTCAGCGAGGCGTCGACGGCGGCCTGGAGGGCGAAGGTGGCCCCGCCGTCGTAGAAGGAGTCCGGCGTCCGGTTGACGACCGCCATGAGGGCCACCTGCCGGTCGAAGTCCAGGGTGCGCGTGCCGAACGTGTGCACCGCGTGCCGGAGAGCCGGCAGGAAGGTGCCGGAGGAGGAAGGAGCCGCTGCCTGACTGTCCACCCTGTCTTTGTACCACTGGAAGCCGGACGTGCTGCCTGGTGGGGAGTTTCGGGATGCGCAGTGCAAGTTCGGCCCTGCGGCGTGGCGCCCGTAGAATCGAGGGATGCCCGTGTATGTCGATCACGCGGCGACCACGCCGATCTCGGCGCCTGCGCTCGCCGCACTCACCCGCGAACTCAGCCGGAGCGGGAATCCGTCCTCCCTCCACGGCTCGGGCCGTCGTGCCAGGAGGTCCGTCGAGGAGGCCCGGGAGACGATCGCCGCGGCCGGAGGGGCGCACGCCTCGGAGGTCGTCTTCACCTCGGGCGGCACCGAGGCGGACAACCTGGCCGTCAAGGGCCTGTACTGGGCGCGCCGGGCCGAGGATCCGGCCCGCACGCGGATCCTCTGCAGCTCCGTGGAGCACCACGCGGTGCAGGACACCGTGGAGTGGCTCGAGCGGCACGAGGGCGCCGAGGTCCTCTGGCTGCCCGTGGACGCGTCCGGCGTCGTGTCCCTCGACGCGCTGCGGGCCGCGATCGCCGACGCACCGGAGCGCATCGCGCTCGTGACCGTCATGTGGGCCAACAACGAGGTGGGGACGGTGCAGCCGGTACGCGCCGTGGTGGAGGAGGCCGCCCGCTACGGCGTGCCCGTCCACAGCGACGCCGTGCAGGCCTTCGGCTCCCTCCCGGTGTCCTTCCGGGATTCCGGGCTCGCGACCATGGCGATCAGCGCCCACAAGATCGGCGGTCCCGTGGGCGTCGGCGCCCTCCTCGTGGGCCGCGCCGTCACACTCACCCCCGTGCAGCACGGCGGCGGGCAGGAGCGCGACATCCGCTCGGGCACCCTCGACGGCGCGGGGATCGCGGCCTTCGCCGCGGCGGCCGACGACGCCGTCGCCCGCCTCGGCGCCGAGGGACCCCGGCTCGCCGGTCTCCGGGATCGCCTCATCGAGGGAATCCTCCGCGAGGTGCCGGACGCGGTGCTGCGCGGGGTCGCACACCCCGCCCCGGAGGGCGCACGGCTGCCCGGCAACGTCCACTTCACCTTCCCGGGCTGCGAGGGTGACTCCCTCCTGTTCCTCCTCGACCTCGCGGGGATCGAGTCCTCCACCGGCTCCGCCTGCACCGCCGGCGTGCCGCGGCCCTCGCACGTCCTGCTCGCCATGGGCCTGACGGAGGACGAGGCCCGCGGCGCCCAGCGGTTCAGCCTGGGGCATACATCCACGGCCGACGACGTTGACGCCGTGGTGCGCGTCATCGGGGAGGCCTACTCCCGGGCGCGCGCGGCGGGCATGGCGGGGCACGCATCGACCATCAAGACGGCAGGAACGGGTTTCTCATGAGGGTACTGGCAGCGATGAGCGGCGGCGTCGACTCCGCGGTGGCGGCGGCGCGGGCCGTCGAGGCGGGGCACGACGTCGTCGGCGTCCATCTGGCCCTGTCCCGTATGCCCGGGACGCTGCGGACCGGCAGCCGCGGCTGCTGCACCATCGAGGACTCCCGCGACGCCTGGCGTGCGTGCGACATCCTCGGGATCCCCTACTACGTGTGGGACTTCTCCGAGCGGTTCAAGGAGGACGTCGTGGACGACTTCGTCGCCGAGTACGCGGCGGGGCGTACCCCCAACCCCTGCATGCGCTGCAACGAGCGCATCAAGTTCGCCGCGCTGCTCGAGAAGGCGCTCGCTCTCGGTTTCGACGCCGTCTGCACGGGCCACTACGCGAAGGTCGTCGAGGACGCCGACGGCAACCCAGAGCTGCACCGTGCGGCCGACTGGGCGAAGGACCAGTCCTACGTGCTCGGCGTGCTGACCCACGAGCAGCTCCGGCACTCCATGTTCCCGCTCGCCGAGACGCCGTCGAAGGCCGAGGTCCGCGCCGAGGCCGAGCGGCGTGGCCTCTCGGTCGCGAACAAGCCCGACAGCCACGACATCTGCTTCATCCCCGACGGCGACACCCGCGGCTGGCTCGAGGAGCGCATCGACATGACCGAGGGCGCCATCCTCGACGTCGACGGCGAGCGGATCGGCAGCCACCCCGGCGCCAACGCCTTCACGGTCGGCCAGCGGCGCGGCCTGAAGCTCGGCACCCCCGCCGCGGACGGCAAGCCGCGCTTCGTCCTGGAGATCCGCCCCAAGCAGAACGAGGTGGTGGTGGGACCCGAGCACCTGCTCGCGATCGACGAGATGCGCGGCATCAAGGTGTCCTGGGCGGGCCTGCCCATCGCCGAGGTGGCACGCGGCGAGGAGTTCGCCTGCATGGCCCAGGTGAGGGCCCACGGCGATCCCGTGGCGGCACGCGCCTCGGTCGAGTCCGTCGACGGGGTCCAGCAGCTCCTGGTGCGGCTGGTCGAACCCATGCGCGGTGTGGCTCCCGGCCAGACCGTGGTGCTGTACCAGGGCACGCGCGTGCTCGGGCAGGCGACCATCGATGCGGCGCGCTCGGCGCTGCGCCCCGAACTGGCTGCGGCAGGCTAGTCGCAGTTCACGGGGCGCACCCGGGTTCTGCTTGACTGGAGTCATGACGCATCCCCGCAGCGGCTTCGACCCTGCCGCCAGTTCCCTCGCAGGAGGCGTGGCCCCCGAGGTGATGGCCGAACTGCTCTCGGTCAGGAGCTCGATCGACAACATCGACGCCACCCTCGTCTACCTGCTCGCCGAACGCTTCAAGGCGACGCAGCGGGTGGGACACCTGAAGGCCGAGCACGACCTCCCCGCCGGAGACCCGCAGCGTGAGGCGGCACAGATCGCCCGGCTGCGCATGCTGGCGGAGGAGGCGCAGCTGGATCCTGCCTTCGCGGAGAAGTTCCTGAACTTCATCATCTCCGAGGTGATCCGCCACCACCAGGCGATCTCCGAGAACCGCCGGCCCGCAGGCGACGCGGGCACCGGCACTCCCGGCCCTGACGTCCCGGCATCGGCGCCCGCCGGCGCGGAGACCCGCGAGCCCCATGCCTGACGAGGCACGCGACGGATCCGTCGCTGCGACGGCCGCCGGCGACTGGCCGGGCACCGACCCCCTCGAGGCCAACCGCGCGGTGCGCGGCGAGTTCGGGGGAGCGAACATACCCTTCCTGCCCTCACTGCCCGCCCGTGGCCCCGGCAGCGACGCCGTCGGACGCACGCTCGGTGTCCTCGTCGAGCTGCCCTTCGACCTGCAGCCGCACGGTTGGCGCCTGGTGCCTCGGCCCGGCCGGGACCAGCGCCGCGCGGAATCGGCCCTGTCCTCCGACATCAGCGCACTCGGGGACGTCGCCGGTGCGGAGGAGCGTCCCGCGTCGCACCTCAAGCTGCACCTGCGTGGGCCGCTGTCCCTCGCGGCGGGCGCCCACCTCCATGGCGGCGAGCGCGTCCTGATCGACCACGGTGCCCGCCGGGAGATCTACGAGTCGCTGGCGGCGGGGACCGCGAACCTCGTCCGCCGCGTGGTGGCCGTGGCCCGGGGAGCGCAGATCCTGCTCCAGCTCGACGAGCCGGACGCCGAGGACGTCCTCACCGGGCGCGTGCCGACCGCGAGCGGCTACCGCACCCTCCGCGCCGTCGACCGGCGTGAGGCCACGGAGGCGTGGGATCTCGTGACGTCGTCGGCGATAGCCGCGGGGGCCACCGGCACGGTGCTGGCACCCGGCCGCGGGGACGTGGCCCTCGACGCCGCCCGGGCGGTCGCCGCGTCGGCGCTGTCCCTGGATCTTGCCGGTCTCGGCGACCGCCAGTGGGAGGCGCTCGCCGAGGACGTCGAGGCGGGACGGCAGCTCTTCCTCGCGGTCCTCGAGCCCCGGGCAGTCCTTCCCCAGGTGAGGGTCCTCGCCGAATCGGTGCTCGCCGCATGGCGGCGCGTGGGCCTGCCCGTGACGGAGCTCGGATCGGTGACGGTGACGACGCGGGCCGGGCTGGAATCCCGCTCGCCGGGCGATGCCGTGCGGGCACTCACGCGCCTGGCGCAGGTCGCCGACGCACTGGACCAGGTCCGGTCCGAGGGCTGAGCGGGACTCTCCGGCCGGCTCGCCCCGATCAGACGCGCGCCTCCCAGCGCCGCGGGAGCGCATGGGCGGGCAGGATGCCGTCGAACTCCTCGACGTGGTAGTCGAAGGTGCCCGCATACACCAGCAGGGTGCCGAGCTGACGGTGGATCACATTCGTCGAGATCCGGAACGCGCCGGCGTCGTCGTCCCACCACTGTTCCACGTACGCCAGGGCGCCGACGACGTCCGGCAGGGGCAGGCGGAGCCCGGCGAACACCCGGGTCCGGGAGGACACCATGCGGAGGTGGCCGTCGTCCGTCGGGGTGCAGGTCAGGAGGGTGGCCATGCGCCGGTGCCGTCCCACGTAGTCGGTCAGGACGCCGTCCTGCAGGGACGTGGTGTCCTCGAAGACGCGCAGCGCGCTGCCGAAGTCGAGCTCCCGGCGCGCGGTCAGGGCGGGACGGCCGAACGGGTCCATGTGCGGATAGTTGCTGATCGTGAACGGGACGTCGTCGCGGTACTCGGGGAAGAACGCGTTCTCGAGCGCCGTGAGGCGGAACGCCGGCCGGGCGAACCATGCCGGACAGCCGGCGACGTCGAAGACCCCGCGCCCGTGGCCCGCGAGGCCGCTCCCGGCGTGCAGTCCGAAGTACTCGCGCAGCTCCGGCTGCAGGCGGCCGAAGTCGCTGCCCATGGCCTGCTGATAGATCGAGGTCATACCGTCCACTCCCGTCGCTCGGACAACCAGTCAACCACGATGCCGGCGGTGAACCGGTTGTGGGCCCGCAGCCGGGGGCTGGTCGGCACGTCGGCAGCGAGGCCGCTGACCACCAGGCGGCCAGCACCGCCAGCCAGCTGTCGATGGCCTCGGCCGGGACACCGGCGGACAGCGGGGACGCACCGATCCAGGCATCGGCGTCCAGCCCGTCATGGTGCAGGTAGGGCAGCAGCGCCACCCAGTCGGCCCACGCCGGGCCCCTGGTGAGGAAGTTCCAGTCACACACCAGTGCACGGCCCGACGACCGCTCGAGGATGATGTTGTCCGGGCGGAGGTCGTTGTGGACCATCGCCGACTGGTCAGCAGCGACGGCGCCGGCTGGCGGTGGAGGAGTAGTCGAATCCCGTCACAGCCGCCCGGCCGCCTTGAGCCTGATGTAGGCGTCGGCCAGCAGCGGAGGCAGCTCCGCGGGGACCGCGTCCACGACCTCCGCACCGAGCAGGCGGATCTGGTCGGCGATCGCCGCGCGGTCCAGCAGGGCGCGCTCGGCGGCCGCGGCACGGAACGTCGCCGCCGCCGTCGAGCGGTCGGCCGTCATCTCCTCGAGCCGCGGATCACGGACCGAGGCCACCACCACGGCGTGGCGCCCGGTGAGGCCAGGCAGGGCCGGCAGCAGGCCCTCCTCGACGGCGCCGGAGTCGAGTGAGGTCAGCAGGACCACGAGGGCGCGGTGGGGCGAGGCGGCCCGCACCTGCGCGGGGACGCGCGACCAGTCGGCTTCGATGAGTTCCGGCTCCAGCGGGGCGATCGCCGCCACGAGCGAGCCGAGGAGATTGCCCTTCGCGGTGGAATCGACGCGCGCCCGCAGCCTGCGGTCGAACGCGAGGAAGTGCACCTTGTCGCCGCCGCGTTCGGCGAGGACCGAGAGCAGCAGCGCCGCCTCGATGCCGGTGTCCAGGCGCGGCTCGTCGAGGACGCGCGCCGCGGACGTGCGTGAGGTGTCGAGCACGACGACCACACGCCGGTCGCGTTCCGGGCGCCAGGTGCGTACCACGGTGTCGCGGCGGCGCGCTGTCGCACGCCAGTCGATGGAGCGGACGTCGTCGCCCCGGACGTAGTCGCGCAGGGAGTCGAACTCGGTGCCGGCGCCCCGGATCTGGACCGCCGACCGGCCGTCGAGTTCGCGGAGGCGGCGTAGTTTGGACGGCAGGTGGCGCTTGGAGTTGAACGGCGGCAGCACACGGAGCACCCCCGGAGCCGGGACGGTGACCTGCCGGGCTGCGACGCCGAGCGGCCCGGCGCTGCGGATGGTGACCGTCCCCACGCGCAGGACGCCGCGGCGCGTGGGACGCAGGAGGACCGTCAGCCGGCGCGACTCGCCGGGCGGTACCCGCAGGGCCTGCTCCGGATCGGCGGCGCCCGCGGAGGGCTGCCACGCCTCGCGCACCGTGGCCCGCAGCGGGCGCGGGGTGTCGTTGCGCAGCACCAGGGCGCTGCGGCACTCCTCGCCCAGCCGCACGCTGTCGGGCAGCGTACGGACCATCCCCACCCGCCGCGGGGAGGCGGCGAGGGACAGGTCGAGTGCCGTCACGGCGGCGAGCAGCGCGGCCCACAGCAGGATCGAGGCGGCGCCCGGGTACAGGACGACGGGCACGACGCCGAGCAGCGCCAGCAGGACCAGGCGGCCGGTGATCACCAAGGAGGCTCCTCGTGGAGACGGACGGGCAGACGGGGCGAGGTGGTCCCGGCAGGGAGCACCCGGCCCGCTAGCGGGGGACGGGGACGGTGGTGAGGATGCCGACCAGTACGTCGTCGACCTGCACGCCGTCCATCTGCGCTTCGGGCCGCAACGCCACGCGGTGCCGGAGGGCCGGGAGGGTGAGGGCCTTGACGTCGTCGGGCGTCACGAAGGACCGGCCCGAGAGCCACGCCCAGGCGCGGGAGGTGTTCAGCAGGGCGGTGGCGCCGCGGGGCGACACGCCGAGCTGGAACGACGGCGAGGACCGCGTGGCCCGCACGAGGTCCACGATGTAGGCGAGCACCTCTGGTGCGACGGCGACGCGTGCCACCGCGGCCCGCGCCCGGTCGATGTCCTCGGCCCCGGCGACCGCGCGGACGCCGGCGGCACCGAGGTTGCGCGGGTCGAAACCGACGCTGTGGCGGCGGATCACCTCGATTTCGTCGTCGCGCCCCGGGAGCGGCAGCGTGAGCTTGAGCAGGAAGCGGTCCAGCTGCGCCTCGGGTAGGGGGTAGGTGCCCTCGTACTCCACCGGGTTCTGCGTGGCCGCCACGACGAACGGGCGCGGCAGGCTGCGCGAGACGCCGTCGACGGAGACCTGCCGTTCCTCCATCGCCTCGAGCAGCGAGGCCTGCGTCTTCGGCGGCGTGCGGTTGATCTCGTCGGCGAGCAGGATGTTGGTGAAGACCGGCCCCTCGCGGAAGGTGAACTCGGAGGTCCTGGAATCGTAGATCAGCGAGCCCGTGATGTCGCCGGGCATGAGGTCGGGCGTGAACTGCACGCGCTTGGTGTCGAGGTCCAGGGCCGCGGCGAGGGTGCGTACGAGCAGGGTCTTCGCGACGCCCGGGACGCCCTCGAGCAGGACGTGCCCGTCGGCCAGGAGTCCGATGAGCAGGCCGGTCACGGCCGCGTCCTGGCCCACGATGGACTTGCCCACCTCGGCGCGGACCCGCAGGAGCGCGGCCCGCGCGGCCTCGCCGTCGTGGTCCGCCCCCGGCTGCCCGGCCTGCGCCGTCCGATCCTCGACACGGGTGGCCGGCGAGGCGCCGGCGGGCGATGCGGCCGGGGGCACCTGCAGGGGTCGGTCCTGCCGGTCGACGGAATCGTTCATGAGGGAATCTCCTTCTCGAGGTCCAGGAGCTCCTGTGCCCACAGCACGAGCTCGCGAGGGGTGGTAGGGGTGTGGTCGAGCAGCCGCTGCTGGAGCTCCGTCCGGGTGCGACCGCTGTGGCGGGACATGGCCTCGAGGACGTCCACGGGGGAGGCCGAGCGGTCCACCCTGAGCCGCCGGGCCATGCGGGAGAGCGTAGCGGCGCGCAGGTTCGCGGCGGCGTGCGCCACCGAGCGGGAGTCCTGGTAGAGCCTCGCCCGCCCTTCCGCCGTCTCGGCCGCGCGGACGACCACGGGCAGCGGCTCGGCCGCCAGCGGACCCAGCCGCCTGCCCCGCCACACCATCGCGAGGATCGTGCATGCGAGCAGCCAGACCAGCAGGGGATCCACCCAGGGCGGCAGGAGGGTCCTCGGATCGATCCCCTCGCCGCTCGAGACGATGTCAGCACCGGTCGGCTCGTACCAGACGAGCGTCGGGGCGGATCCGAGCGCCCGCAGGGCGAGGGCCGCGTTGCCGTCGTCGGTGACGGAGCCGTTGGAGAGGATCGATGGCGCGCCGAGCACGGCCACCGCGCCGTCCTCGCTCGTGACGAACAGGCCGCCCGTCGCGTCACCGACCGTCGTGGGGAAGCATTCCACGGCGCCGGAATACGCCGTCCCGGTCGCGGAGAGCGTGCCGGCGGCTGTCGCGTCGGTGTCGGGGCATTCCGCGGCGAGCGGCGGGGGATCGCCGAGGTCGAGGGGCAGCGGGCCCAGTACTTCGAAGTCCTCCTCGAGGGCGGTCAGCTGCCGGGGGCCCGGCGCCGCCAGGACCGCCCGGTCGGCGGCGTCGACCAGGTCCGCCACCTGCGTGGCGCTGAGGTACTGGCGCGCGTCGTTCAGGAACAGCGTGGCCGGCCCGTCGCCCAGCTCCTCGACGGCGTCGTCGAACGAGTCGGCACGCACCACCTCGACACCCTCGGCGGCGAGCACTTCCGCCACGGCCCGCGCGCCCTGCGGTGCCGGGTTCCCGGGGGACAACGGGCGGTCGTCGGTCTCCTGCCCCGGCAGGAGGTTGACCAGGATGATCACCGCGATGACGACGGCGGCCAGTATCAGGGGGACGGATCGCCGGATGCGCGAGCGGGCGGTCGCCAGCACGCTCCCGCCATCGCCCATGACCTCGACCCGCGACGCCGGCTGCGGCCCCGGAGCCTCCGTGCCGGGAGTCCTTCCGCGGGACGTCATCGGGGGGCTGCGGGCGTCGTGGCGGTCCCGGCCGCGGAGGGCCGCTCGGCCGTCAGGCGCCCATCGAGGCTCGACGCGCGCCGGTAGTCCTCGCCCGTGGCGGCACCGCTGCCGTAATGGGTCTCGTTGAAGCGGTCGGCGAGCCAGGTGATGTCGGAGGACAGGGAGGGGAACGCGCCTCCGAGCTGAAGGGCGGCCTCCGTCGCCGTCCTGCCGGGCTGCTCCTCGATGACCACGCGCTCCTCCGCGGACTGGATCACAGCACGCAGCACCTCCGCCACGGCGCCGTTCCAGTCCCCGTCGGTGGCGAGCGCCGAGGCACGGCTCCGGTGGAAGGCGGCCGAGCGCCGCACGCCGTCGTCGAAGACCCCCGCCTCCGGGCGGCGGCCACGCGCGTTGAGGCGCGGCCTGACGAGCAGCACGGCCACGACGACGACGAGCGCGGCGCCCACCGCGAGGACGAGCGTCCCCGGGCCCGCACCCAGCCCCCTCATCCCGTCCAGGAGGTCGACGATGCTGCGCAGGAGGTCGCCCAGGATGCGCTCGACGATGTTGGGCTGCGCCTCCACGTAGGCGGACTTCGCGAGTTCGTCCTGGAGCAGGCGGCGGGCCTCCTCCGCGTCCGGTGCGGGCAGCATGCGCGGTCCGGGCGTCACGGGCGGTCGTCGCACGGGCGCACCACAAGCGGACCGGGTATCACGCGGGTCCGCCCGGCTGGTACCCGAAGGACGCGGTCCGGCCGGGGAGGAAGTCGTTCGGACCCGCTGCGGCCCGCTCGTGCTCACGCATCAGGACGACGTCGAAGCCCTCGCGGCGAATGCGGAGGTCCACGTACAGGAGGGAGGTCACCCCGGCCTGGAAGGCGTAACCGATGGCCGAGAACAGTGCAGCGATGGCCTGCGAGGCGAGGATCACGGGAAGCGAGTCCAGGACGTCGGCCGTCCCGGACGCGGAGGCGCTGAAACCGACCACCGTGGACACGGCGAACGTGAGCGGGAAGGAGACGACGGAGCCGATGATCGACACGATGACGCTCGTCAGCAGGACGATGCCGAACGTGCGCCACCAGTTCCCGCGGGTCAGCGACCAGGACCGTTTGACGGACGACCACGGCCCGGTTCCCTCGAGCATGAGGGTCGCGGGTGCCACGACGATCTTCATGCTCGCCCAGACCAGTGCCACCACCGCGCCGATCACGAGCGGCACGACCACCAGGGGCGAGTAGCTGTCCAGCCCCAGGACGGCCAGCGCCGACAGCGCGACCACCAGGGCGAGACCCAGGAGCCCTGCCGCGAAGGTGAGGAGGCCGAACCCGATCAGCGGGAGGAGGCGGCCCCGGGCGATCCGCCACGCCTGGCCGAACGACGTCCCCTGGTTGATGACGGCCCGGGCGGTGGGAATCACGAGGATGCCCTGCAGGACGAGCAGGGCTGCCGCGGACACCACGCTCGTCACCGCGGCGAACACGCTGAACCCGGCGAGGGCCCCGATGAAGTTGTCCATCGATCCGCTATCGGCCTCGAGCGCCGCCAGCGACGAGAAGGCGTTCCCGAGCAGGAGGACGGTCACCAGCGCGACGACGGCCTGCAGGAGGACAGCGGTGCCGAACGTGGCCAGCGGGTTCTTCCGGCAGGCCTGGAACGCGCCGTCGAGGATCTCTCCCAGCCCCAGGGGTCGCAGCGGGATGACGCCCGGCTTGGGCGGTGCCTGGTACAGGGGTGCCGGAGGGAAGGGTCGGCCGCCGTACGGGCCTCCCGGCCGCGCCGGTCCCTGCTGCGGATGGGCGGAGCCCCAGCCCTGGCCCGGAGGCGCCCCCGGTGGAGGGAACGTACCCGGGTAGCCGGGCCCGTAGCCGTTCTGCGCGGGAGGGGTCGGCTGCGCCCACGGGTTCGGTATCGCGGGGGTGCCGGACGGCGCCTGCGCCGCGTAGGGGCTGCCGGGGGCGGCCTGCGGTGTCGGGGGCTGCCACGGCCGCCCTCCCGGGGCGCCGGTCCCGGTGGCAGGGACGCCGGGCGCCTGCCAGGGGGCGCCTGACCCGCCCTCGCCCTGCCGTTCACCCTGGCCATCCGGCCGGCTGGCGGACGGCCCGTCGTTCGGCTGCCCGTTCACCTGATCGCTCATGGCGTCCCCTCGGTCGATACTCCCGGGAGGCGTACGATCAGCATCCCCTCCAGCATCATAGGCCGGGCTCTGCCCTTCCCGGCTGTGCGCCCTGCCGGCCCGCCCGGGCGCCGCACGGTGGGGCTGATGGGACATTGTGCCGTCGATGGGACAGTATTGGGGTATGAAGGCTCGCATACTGGTCATCGACGACGACGAGGCCCTGTCCGAGATGATCGGCATCGTCCTCCGCAACGACGGGTTCGACCCCGTCTTCTGCGCCGACGGCTCCGCCGCACTCGGCGTGTTCCGCTCGACCCAGCCGGATCTCGTGCTGCTGGACCTGATGCTCCCCGGCATCGACGGCATCGAGGTGTGCCGCCAGATCCGCGCGGAGTCGGACCTCCCCATCGTGATGCTGACCGCGAAGTCGGACACGTCCGACGTCGTCCGCGGTCTGGAGTCCGGTGCCGACGACTACGTGCCCAAGCCCTTCAAGCCCGCCGAACTGGTGGCGCGCGTGCGCGCCCGGCTGCGTCCGGCCGAGTCGAAGGCCCCCGAGACCCTGCGGATCGGCGACGTCGGCATCGACGTGGCCGGCCACGAGGTGACGCGTGCGGGCCAGCGTGTCTCGCTCACGCCGCTCGAGTTCGACCTGCTGGTCGCCCTCGCCCGGAAGCCGTGGCAGGTGTTCACCCGTGAGCTGCTCCTCGAACAGGTGTGGGGCTACCGCCATGCCGCCGATACCCGGCTCGTCAACGTCCACGTGCAGCGGCTGCGCTCGAAGATCGAGCGTGACCCCGAGGCCCCCGAGATCGTCCTGACGGTGCGTGGTGTCGGCTACAAGGCCGGACAGGGCTGACACGGAGGGGGCGGACGGCCGCGCTCCCGAGGCCGACGACGCTCCCGTCCACGAGCAGCTCACGATGACCGATCCCGATCCCGGACGCGGGTCCGGCCTCCCCTCCGGCCCGCCCGACCGGGTGGGCGCCGTCGACGCCACTGGTCCGCGGTCCGCGGCCGCTCGGCTGAGGGGCGGTGCATCCCGGGTGCGCGTCCTGCTGCGTGCCATCGCGAGCAGCTGGCGCCGATCGCTGCAGTTCCGGACCGTCGTCGCGACGATGCTGCTCACCTCCGTGTCCTTCGTGGCCGTCGGGGGATTCCTGTCCAACCAGATCGCGAGCGCGCTCTACGAGGAGCGTTTCGACCAGTTCAGCGCGGAGGCCAGCTCCGCCCTGACGTCCACCAAGGCCGTTTTCAGGGACTCCTCGGCGACGGACCGGAACACTACGAGCCGGCTGGTGCTCGACTCCGTCAACGCCATCGTCGGCAGCAAGACGAACGCGCCACGGCAGGCCATGCTGGTGCCCATCGCCGGCGGCGAGGACCTGTTCGTCCCCACCACGGTGAGCCAGGACGGGGCGACGGCGGGCATGCTGCCGGATGACCTGCAGCGGGCCGTGACCGGGGGGCAGGACGTCTACTGGGCGCCGATCACCATCCCGGTGACGCAGGACGGTGAGCCGGACGCCCCGGGACTGGTCTTCGGGACGCAGGTGCAGTTGCCTCCGGAGCGCACTCCCTACGCCCTGTACGTGTACTACGACCTCTCCTCGATGCAGTCCACGCTCGAGGACATCCACGGTGTCCTGTGGCTGGTGGGCGTGGTGCTGCTGCTCGTCATCGGCGCGATCACCTGGTACGTCACCCGCAGCGTCGTGCTGCCGGTCGGTTACGCGGCGTCGGTGTCGGAGAAGCTCGCCTCCGGGCAGCTGCAGGAACGCATGGAGGTCACCGGGGAGGACGAGGTGGCCCGTCTCGGTGCTTCGTTCAACCGCATGGCGGCGAGCCTGCAGGACCAGATCACGCAGCTCGCGCAGCTGTCGCAGATGCAGCAGCGCTTCGTCTCCGACGTCTCGCACGAGCTCCGGACGCCCCTGACCACGGTGCGCATGGCGGCCGAGGTCCTGCACGATGCCCGCGAGGACTTCAACCCGGTGAACAAGCGGTCGGCGGAGATCCTCTTCGATCAGGTGGAGCGCTTCCAGGCGCTGCTCGCCGACCTGCTCGAGATCTCGAGGTTCGACGCCGGTGCGGCGACCCTCGAAGCGGAGTCGGCGGACATCGTCCAGCTCGTCCAGCACGCCATCGACGGCGCGCGGCCGCTCGCCGAGCGGCTGGACACCGATCTGCGCATCGTGTCCTCCGAGTCCAGCTGCATCGTCGACGCCGATGGTCGCCGCATCGACAGGATCCTCCGCAACCTGATCGTCAACGCGCTCGAGCACGGCGAGGGGAGGCCGGTGGAGGTCCACATCGCCTGCAGCCCCGACGCCGTGGCGGTCGCCGTGCGCGACCACGGGATCGGGATGACGCCGCTGGAGGCCTCGCGCGTCTTCGACCGCTTCTGGCGGGCCGACCCGGCACGAGCCCGGACCACGGGAGGCAGCGGGCTCGGGCTCTCCATCGCCATGGAGGACGCCCGGCTGCACGGGGCATGGCTCGAGGCCTGGGGGATGCCGGGCTCGGGGGCGTGCTTCCGCCTGACGCTTCCGCGGCGCCAGGGGACCGTGCTGACGTCGTCGCCCCTGGCGCTGCCGCCGGCGACGGGCTCGCACCGTGCAGTCCAGGCAGCCCGGGAGCCGTCGACCGAGCCGCCCGGGGAGGACGCCCGCCGGGAGGCACGGGATGCAGGGTACGAGGCGAGCGGCGACGCCGGGAGCTCAGCGAGGGAGAGCAATGCGACGCAGTAGCACGACGCCACGCGGCGGGACCGTCCGACGCCGCACTGCACGCAGGCTGCCCACGGCCCTCGTCGCCGCGGTGCTGGTGGCCTGCTTCCTGGCCCTCACGGCCTGCTCCGCCATCCCGACCAGGGGTCCCGTGGGCGTGATCCCGGCAGCGGAGGCCGAGACCGACGCCGTCGCGCCGGCCTTCGATCCGGAGGGTCCGTCCGCGGGAGCCACTCCCGAGCGGATCCTGCTCGACTTCATCATCGCCGGGACCGGGGCCGGCGACGGCTACAGCGTGGCTCGCCAGTTCCTGACCACGGAGCTGGCGAAGACGTGGAAGCCCGAGGAGCGGATCGTCCTCTTCCGGTCCGACCCGCGGGTGGAGAAGCGGGAGACGGAGGGGATCTACCAGATCCAGCTGGAGACCACGGGCATCGTCGATTCGCGGGGGCTGCGGACCAACAGCGCGGTTCCCGCCTCCGAGACGCTGGGCGTGCGGATGGTGCAGGAGGCGGGCGAGTGGAGGATCGACGAGATCCCCGACGGCATCATGCTGGCGCAGAGCAGTGCGCAGGACCTCCTGATCTCGCACAACCTCTACTACTACAGCAGCAACTACCGCTACTGGGTGCCCGATGCGCGCTGGTTCGTCCGGCGGACCGGGGTGACCGCCAGGATCGTCAGTGCCATGCTGGCGGGTCCGGCACCCTACCTCCAGGGCGCGGTGACCAGCGCCTTCCCGGAAGGGGTCACGCTGGCCCGCGACTCCGTACCCATCACGTCGGGGAACGCCTCCGTCGAGTTCTCGGCCGAGGTCCTGGAGAACGCCACGAGTCTCGGCCTGCAGCAGATGAACCAGCAGCTGCAGGTCAACCTGCTCGGCCTGAACGACGTCACCTCCGTGGAGATGACGAGCGGCCAGCCCATCGAGCTCGGTGCCCCGGCCCAAGACCTCGTGGTGCCCGAGCTGACGCCCGATGTGGGAGGGGACCAGGTGGCCGTCGCCGGAGGTGAGCTGGTCCGACTCCGCAACGGCGCCACCGTGTCCATCGAGGGCGTGCCGAGCGTCGCCGCGCTGGGGCCGAGGAAACCGGCGGCCTCGCTCTCGGGTAGTGCCTACGCCTTCCTGAACGCGGACGCCGGCGCACTCTACATGACCGCGCCCGGGAGTGAGGCCCGGGAGATCGTGAAGGGCAGCGCGCTGAGCCGGCCCTCCTTCGACCCGGAGAACTGGGTGTGGACCAGCAGGGACGCCGGAGGGCGCAGCGAGATCCTCGCCGTCCCGCCGGGCGGGACGGAGGCGGAGGCGGCAGTCCTGGAGGCGGGCTGGCTCGGCGACCGCCGGGTGGAGGAGCTGCGCGTCTCGCGGGACGGCTCGCGCGCGCTGATCGTGGCCGACCGCAGCGGGACCAGCGAGCTGCTGCTGGCCGGGATCAGGCGGACCACGGAGGGCACGCCGCAGGCGCTCACGACCCCGCTCACCCTTCCCGTGGACGCCTCCGTCGACACCGCGGTGTGGGCAGGCCAGAGCATGATCGCCGTCTCCTCCCTCGGCGCCGACGAGGAGGCCGCCCCGGTGATCCTGCAGCTGGACGGCGACCAGGAGAACATGGCCGATCTTCCCGGCGTCCTCGGCATCAGCGCGGGGTCCGACGCGGAGGACACGCTCTACGCCCAGGCCGGCGCGACGCTCTACCGGCGCATCGGCAACAGCTGGGTGGACGAGGAGCTCGACGTCCGGGACCCCGCCTTCCCCGGCTAGGGATGTCCACATACCCGCCACCCGACGGCGGGTCGGCGATCCGGCACGATGCGATGGCTGCATGCGTCTCACCGCTCTCGCACCCCTTCTCGACGGCGTGGTATTCGGCCGGGCCTATCGGCGCCTCGCCGGGGCCCTCTGCGCCTTCGCCGCACTCCTGCTGCCCTCCTCGTGCGTGGTCTGCGGCCGGTGGGACACCTCCCTCTGCCCGGACTGCCTCGGGAGGTTCCGCACCGCGACGGTGCGGCCGTACCGCGCTGAAGCCGGCGCGGAGTCGCTGCCGGACGTCGATCTCCCCGCAGGTCCCGCCGAGCGTCCGGGTGCGGCGTTCGGTCCGCTGCCCGTCCTCGCCGCGGGGCGGTACGGGCGCACGGAAGCCGCGGTGCTGCTGGCCTTCAAGAACCACGGTCACGTCGACGTACTGGCACCCGTCGCCGCGGCCCTGGGCGGAGCGCTCCACGCCGCCGTGTCCGAGTTCAGGGCGGCACAACCGTCTCCGGTGCCTGTCCTGTCGCCGCCCGTCCGGTCGCCGCCTGTCCTGCTGGTGCCCGTCCCTACGCGGGCGTCGTCCCGGCGTCGGCGGGGCTACGACCCCCTGATGCTGCTCCTCTCACGCCTGGACCGCGGCGGGCGGTTGCCCGTGGGTACCGTGCTCGCGCCCGCGGTGCGGCACCTTCCGGTGATCACCCGGTTGCGGGGAGCCCTCGCGCGGGGCGGGCTGCCCGCACTGCTCCGGACGGCCCTGCCGGCGGTGCTGACCGGCGTCCGGGGAGGCCAGAAGGGCCTCGGCCGCCGGCGCCGGCGGACCAACGTGATGGACTCCATGGGCGCTGTCGGACGCACGCGGGGCGCCCTGGCCGGCAGGGAGTGCATCGTCGTCGACGACGTCCTCACCACGGGTGCGACGATCGGCGAGGTGCACCGCGTCCTCACCGCACAGGGGGCGCGGGTACTCGGCGCCGTCGTCGTCGCGGCCACGTCCCCGCCCGCAGGAGGCGGTTCCGGGCGTGCGGCGGATGCACCGTGCGCCCCGCCGTCGGGTCCTGGCCGTCGTTCCGCAGGCGTGCCCCACCGAGCGGGCCCCACGCCACCGCAAGTTCCGGAGCGCGGCTGGGTGAATAAAGGGCAGGGGTGAACTACGGTGAAGGGACGGGTACCGGGCAGGTATCGGTACCCGTCGGTGGCGGCTCTGCTCCATGCCTCGGCCGTCGCCGCGTCATCTAGCGATGTGGAGGGCACCATGGAATTTGTGATCAATGGCCGAAACCTGGCGATATCCGACCGTTTCCGTGAGTATGCGACGGAGAAGATCGACAAGATAGAGCAGCTCGGCGACAAGGTGCAGCGCATCGACGCGAAGATCACCAAGGAGCCCAGCGCGCGCGCGGCCGAGACCTCGCTCACGGTCGAGCTGACCGTCCTCTGCAGGGGCCCCGTCGTCCGGGCCGAGGCCACCGCGGCCGACAAGTTCGCAGCCTTCGACCTCGCCTACGGGAAGCTCCTCGAGCGCCTGCGCCGTGCCCGTGACCGGCGGAAGGTCCACCATGGCCGCCACACCCCCGTGGCCGTCCGGGTTGCCACGGCCGATCTCGAGCCGGCCGATCCCGCCCAGCCCCTCTACCTCGAGACACCGGTGATCGAACCGACCGTCGATGCCACGGCGGCCGAAGCCCCGGTCCAGCCGGAGGACACCGACGCCTACTCCTCCCCGGACGACGTCCCGGCGGGTGACTCGCCCGTGCTGATCCGCCGGAAGGTCTTCTCCGGGGTCCCGATGACCGTGGACGACGCCGTCGACAACATGGAGCTCGTGGGCCACGACTTCTACCTCTTCGTCGACGCCGCCACGGGCGCGCCCTCGGCGGTCTACCGGCGCCAGGGGTGGACCTACGGCGTCATCACCCTCGACTCGAAGTGCGCCGAGGGGACCGAGGAGCCGCACGAGGAACTCCTGGCCTACCGCGCCAACGCAGCAGCGTCCGTCTAGACGCCCACTGCCCGGGAGCGCCACCGCGTCTCCCGAACCGATCGAGGACTGTCTCCCCCCCCACGCGCGGAGGCGGTCCCCTTTCAGAGAGCCCTTCTAA
>NZ_JBTNDP010000014.1:0-56934 GCF_054510925.1 Arthrobacter sp. MDT2-16 | reverse complement strand
GAGACGTACATCAACTGGTCCGGAGCAACGGTCTATGACATGACCCAGGGAAGCGGCATCTACTTCCAGATCTCCGGGCCGAACGTCTTCATCGAGTTCTCCAACCAGCAGTCGTCAACGGGCACCGACGTAGCCGGTGTCATCACCGCCGGATGGGGACACATCCACACCATCTACCGCGACCCCAGCAACGACTACGCTGGCAGCGTCGTCCAGGAGGAAGCCACCGGAATGATGGGCGGCATGGGAGGCGCAGGCGCTCCTGCCGACGGCTGAGCCCGCTTGACGGCATAACAGCCGTGCAATCACAAGGCCGGTGCCCGGCATGCCACCCGAACCCCCACGCGGACGGCATGCCGGGCACCTTTGTGCTCAATGACCCGAGCAGGGCGCCCTCACCGGAAGTACAAGGGTGCAGTAAGTAGTTGCCACATACGGTGGCGCTGCGCAGTGCTTCGTCGGTGCAGGGAAATTTGCATCCCTTTGCTCCTGCGCCCCTCCCGCAAGGCACCAGGTCGGCAGGAGTAATTCCACGCAGAAAGCATTCACGAAGGTCTCAGGTCAGCAACCCATCCGTCCCGGCGGCTCAGGGGTGACACTAACGCTCCCAGGGGTCAGGGCAGCCCGACTTCCGCCACAAGGACAAAGGAGCTTTGATCAACAGGGCGCCTCCTATGGTTGTACTGACCAGCTACCGTCACCGCGCGAAGACGGGCAGCCCGACTACTTCGGCAGCACTGTGGCCTCTCTCGGGTAACGGCCGTTCTGCCTGCGCCCACTGAAACAAGCTTGTCCTCAGCCTCGGTGGTCGGGCGCTCACCACACGGTGCGGCCAGGTTCGCGGCGGCGGGAATGCGCGCACAACCGGTTATGCCTGTCGTGGCCCTCACTGTGCAGTCTCTTGTTTAGGGTTCGTGTCCGCGGTCCGGTAGTCATCTTGTTGCTGAACGACAAAAGGAAGGCCCCGGCGTGAGCCAGAGCCTTCCCTTTTGTGGTGTGACGGTTAGCCGCGGCCGCCCCCGAGTACCCCGAGCTCGACTGCCTTGGCTGCACCATCGGCTTCCGCCTGGGTGAGGGATCCGTCTGCCACTGCCGCATCGAGCTTCTCCTGCACAGCAGCGGTCCGTTCAGTCTGCTCCTCGGCTTCGAGCTCATCGACAGCGGTCTGTACGGCCGCTTCCTCCACACCCAGGGTTGCGGCTAATGAGGCGACGACGGCGTTCTGCAACGCCTCCCGGTCGGGCCGCTCTCCCTCGGCGGTCTCGAGGCTGGCCTTGGCTGTGTCCCTGGCCGTTTCCAGTGCATCGGTCACCGTTGCCTCGTCGAGGCCGAGCTTTGTCGCGAGATCCGCGGAACTGATGCCCCCGCGGTTTCCGTGTCCGCCCTTGCCCGTGCTGGTCGCATCCCCGCTTTCGACTTCGGCGGTGGCCGAGGACGTGGCGGTCGGGGCGGGCGTGGTGGTGGCTGCGGAAGCCATTCCGGTGGCACCGAGGCTCAGGCCGAGAGCGACGGCCGCTGCGCTGGCGCCGAGTGCGATCTTCTTTGAGTTGAACATGATGTGTGGTCCTCGCTCTGCCGCTGGGCGGCGGTAGTTGTCATTCTTGGGTGGTTGTGTTTGGTGGTTGTTGTCCTGGTTGGTGGACTGCTCTAACTCTGGGGCTGCAATGTAAGTGGGTGCTGTCGGGCACCTGTCACGAAGCTGTGAGGCGTCACCTCGATGGACCGTCGATGTAAGCGCCAAAAGACAGAGGGCGGCAAGGAAGACTAGAGGGTCACCAGAGGAGAGTTTCTACGGATCCTCATGCGGCCTTGTTAGGAGCTTCGCCAGACGCGTGCCTATGCGCATCGCTACAGGCTTCTCCTCAACAAAGGACGGTGTCAGGGGGGGGTGAGCTGCTCCGGTGCGGGTGGCCCTGAGGCTGGGCGCTCACAGTGCCCGGACTCGTATGGTTTGTTCCATGGCCGGGAGGTTCACAGGTTGGTGCTAAGAGCGGCGAAGACCATTCATAGGGTCGGTTCGTAGAACTGATGTATGGCTACCCAAGAGTCCCCCACCCAACCCCTCACCATTCATGGTTCGCGCCAAAACGACACCTCGACACAGACTGCGTCGCCTCTACAGGGTCTGCCTGCCGGCGTGTACCGGAATAGATCACGTAAGCGTCTTTGGGCAGCCGACGCGCTGACGATGCTTCTGATCACCTCAGTCGCACTTGCCGTCGCCCTGTTCCTCAGCGACGGCGGCGCCGCCGGGTTCGGTACGTTCGCGGGAATCTTGACGTCACTGGGGGTAATCGCCGGCTTGGCCGCCATGGACCTGGTGCTCGTGATGTTCCTGCTCTCAGCCCGGGTGCCGGTGATCGACAAGACGATCGGGCAGGACAAAGCTCTTCTGGTCCATGGGTCCTTGGGTGAGTCCATCCTGTACCTGCTCCTCGCGCATGGCGCGCTACTGCTGCTGGGGTACGCGGCCACTGAAGGAATCACCCCCATCGCTGAAGCCCTGTCCCTGTGGGCCAGCGGCCTGGACCTGAGGTGGGCGGTCCTGTCCCTGGTGCTCTTCATCGTGGTCGCAGGAACGTCCGTGATCGCCGTCAAACGCCGGCTGCCACAGGAAATCTGGCATGGCATCCACCTGCTCACCTACGCGGCGGTGGCCCTGTCCATCCCGCACCAGTTCAGCCTCAGCGGCCTCTTCGCCCCGGGCACCATCCAACGCTGGTACTGGATCGCCCTGATGGTCCTCACCGGTGCAGCGGTCCTCACCTACCGGGTGATAGTGCCGGTCAGCCGCTCCCTGCACCATCAAGTCCGCATCAGCCGAGTGACCGAGGTAGCTCCGGGCGTCGCGACAATCGAAATGACGGGCAGGAACCTGGAACACCTGAACACCCGGGCCGGCCAGTACTTCATTTGGCGCTTCCTGACTCCTAACCTGTGGTGGCAACCGCACCCGTTTTCCATCTCGGCCAAGCCCACACCTACCTCTCTACGCATCACCATCCGAAACCTTGGTGGAGGAACAGCGAAGCTGATGAAGATCCGTCCTGGAACGAAGGTCGCCATCGAAGGCCCCTACGGCATCTTCACCGAAGCAGCCCGAGCCTCGGCACAGGTACTACTGATCGGCTCAGGCATCGGAAACTCGCCCATCCGCGGCCTCCTCGAGGACCTGACCTTTCCTTACGGAGGCGCCACCGTGATCCTGCGGGCATCACGCCCGGACGAGGTCTATCTCCTCGACGAGATCAGCGACCTGTGCCAGCGCCGAGGAGCACGCCTGTTCGTCCTGACCGGCCCCCGAGCAACCGGCCAACCGTCCTGGCTACCTCAATCAGCTGTCGCCTCCGGCTACACCATGACCTCTTACCTGCCACCCGGGCAGGTCCCGGACGTATACGTGTGCGGCCCCCTGCCATGGACGGACCTCGTCCTGCAGGACGCCCACAACGCCAGCTTCCCCGCCGAAAACCTCCACTCGGAAAGGTTCGCACTATGAAACCCAGAGCCATCTTCGGATCAGCCGTCGCCTCACTGTCCATCCTCGTCGTCGGCTGGCAGCTCGGCGTACAACCTTCAACCGTGACCGCCAGCGACACCACCGCGACCACGAGCACCAGCACCACCAGCAATGGCAGCAGCAGCACTACCACCGATGCGGCGACCGACCCGACGACGACCGGGACAGAAACAACGAGCAGCTCAGCTGTGGCCTACACGGGCTCCACCGTCAGCCACGAATACGGGACGGTGACCGTCACCATCACAGTCGCTGACGGCACTCTCACGGAAGCAACAGCCGACATAAGCACCACCCACGACCGTTCCGAAAACATCAACGCACGCGCCCTCCCTCTCCTATCTGATGAGGTGCTGGCCAGCCAGTCGGCAAATGTAAGCATGGTCAGCGGAGCCACCTACACCTCCGAGGCCTACCTCACCTCCCTCCAGTCCGCCCTAGACCAAGCGGGCCTGTGATGAACGCACAGCACACCCGACACAACGTGCAGGGAAGGTTGGTCAAACCCTCTTCCACCACGTCGCGCCGCCTCCAATGAGGCAACACCAGCGCCGCCACTCCCCCACCAAATGCCAAACCTCGTGTCCTGTTTCATCGCATACCGACCACTGGTGCTTCCCGGAAGGATGACCCATGAGAACACGAACCGCCGTATCGGCCGCAGCTGCTACCGCATGCATACTGATGATCGGCTGGCAGGTCGGCGTTCAGAGCAGTGGTGCTGCCGCAACGACCACCAGCGTCACTGGTGACGATGATAGTGACGATCGTGGTGACCGCATGTCGGCTGCGTTTGTCGATTTCTCGGACGGACCGGGTCGTGGCCGGGGCGGACCAGGGCGGGACGGACCAGAGGCGGCAGCTACCCTTACGCCGGCCCAAACCCCGCTCACTGCTGCGGCCGCCACGGATGGAACTTACGCTGGCCCACCCGTCCCATATCCCAGGGGATCTGTCAGTGTGGCGATCACGGTCGCAGACGGTGTCATCACCGACGTCAATACTGTCATCACCGCCGCGAATCCCGTCTCGCAGAACATCAACGAGCGAGTCGAATCCCTGCTCGACAACGCTGTCCTCACGGAACAAAGCAGCGACATCACGATGATCAGCGGATCCACCTACACCTCGCAGGCCTACGCTGCGTCCCTTCAAGCCGCTCTAAATGAGGCGACACCATGACTGCAACAACACCACCCACACCACCCAGCACGCCCAGGACGCTCAGCACGGCTACCGGGTTACTTCCCACGCCTACACCTCGAGATTCCGTCCAGGGCATTCGAACAGCTGATGAGAGCCTGACCGGGGGTCCCGCCACGGTCTTTCACACCATGGGTACCGCCGTCAGCTTCCGGGCTCCATCTGATGTGAGGGACGCTCTTACGCCTCGTCTCCAGGAAATTTTTTGGGATCACGACAAGCGGTTCAGCCTCTACAGGCCCGACTCCGAGCTCAGCCAGGTAGCTTCCGGCACCTTGAAGTTGTCACGCAGCTCGAAACAGCTTCGGGAGATGTACGCCCTGGCCGTCCACTGGCGCAACGCCACCGATGGGCTGTTCAACCCCTACGATCTCGACGGCCGGCTGGATCTTAACGGGGTGGTCAAAGCCCATGCGATCGGTGAGGCGGGGCGATACCTGCGCGAGCAAGGTGCCAACGACTGGTCGCTGAACTGCGGAGGAGACATCCTGTGCAGCGGCACCCAGGCACCTAACACCCCGTGGATTATCGGCATCGGCGATCCTGTCGACAGGACCGCGATGATCACTAGCGTCACGACATCGCCTGGACGGATGGCGATCGCGACGTCGGGGTTCAGCGAGAGAGGACGACATATCTGGGCACCTCCCCGCCCAGGCTCACCCCGCCCCCTGATTCAGGTAAGCGTCCTTGCACCCGATATCGTCACCGCCGACGTCCTCGCCACAGCTGTCTGCGCCGGCGGATACTCCAGCATTGAAGACTTAGGGCATCGTTTCGGGGTGGAGATCTTCACGATCGACGGCGACGGGAAGCCTGCATGGACGTCCGCGAAACACGCAGTCGCCCTCACCAATACGGGTGTTGACCCAGCATCAGTCTGAATCTCATGCGCTTCGACAACACAGTTGAGGTTGAGTCGTCGACTGTGGGCCAAAACCCCCACCGGCGGCCTTGCGTCACTCCACCGCGGGAGCGTACATCTCGCGCAACTTTGCGCAGTCTCTCGTGAGAGCAGGAGCCGGCCGGCGACGATGTGACGAAGCTTGGAGCTCGGCGTCGGGCCTGTAGAGGCCGAATCGGTCGTTATGGGCCCGGAAAATGTCCGGCAGCTGCGTTGTGAGAGCGGTTCGTACTGGAAATGGTGCAGGACATGACTCAGCGCTTCACGGTCGACGTCCTGGCTGTCGAACAGAACGGAGCAACGGATTGGGTTTCTGGACGAGATCCGGTCAGCCTCACCGCTACCGAGGCCAGTAATGCTCTTCCGGCCTTCTGATCTACCTTCATCTCGACTCGCCCGACAAGTGCAGAATAAGCAAAAGGACCGCCCGGGTCTGTGGTCCGTCGGTCCTTCTGCTTGAGTAGCATCACTGTCTGGGCCAGTGGCTGCCGTGTTCTTCCATCCGATCCGATCTCCTTCCATCGACCGTGCTGATACTTCAAGCATCGGATCCATACCTGTGTCAGGGCTGTCCCTGGGCCCTGCAAAAACTGAGCGTTCCCTGCACAGAGACCGCACAGGTTCCGAAAAGCCGATCACTAAGTCAGAGCGGGAAAGTAGAGGAACAACGACGCTTCCACAGGAGGACACCATGATCACCTACCGACCCATCCCCGAGCTCACTGCCGGACGCAAAGGCTTCCGCGCCGCTATCGGTGCCATGGCACTGGCCGCGGTACTTGGCACCACTGCCTTCGCCCCGATCGGTGCACAATTGGCCACCCCAGTCGCTGACGCCCACGCAACCGTCCTCGTCGGAACCGCCGTCCCCGCCGAGCAGTCCCTCGTCCGCCGTCAAGACACCAGCGGTTCACTGGACCAGGGCGCTGCGGCTGGGCCCCTGACCGTCTAGGACCACGGCGCCCGCCCAGGTTCCCCGATGCGGCGAACTCGTGCGGAATACTGGACCGAATCACCGAATCACCGAATCACCGAATCACCGAATCACCGAATCACCGAATCACCGAAGCACCGAACAGCACCGAACAGCACCGCACAGCACCGCACAGCACAGCACAGCACAGCACAGCACCATGGGCGACCCGCCGCCCCAACACATCCAAGTAAGACCCCGAATAGCATCCTCAGTAGCACCCGGGGTAAGACCCCTAGGAAGACATGATGGCTGATGGCTCGCACCATTCAATGACCGACAATCTGCCGCGCCTCGCGCACCCGGACGGCAGCCCCATTCGGGCGCTGGTGGTCGACGATGAGACGAGCCTCGCAGAGCTCGTAAGCATGGGACTCAGGATGGCGGGCTGGAGCGTGACGACGGCGAACGATGGTCTTAGCGCGGTCGCTGCCGCCCGCGACTTCCGCCCCGACGTGCTGATTCTTGACGTCATGATGCCCGGGGTCGATGGCATCGACGCCCTGAAGAAGATCCGCACATTCGCCCCTACCGTTCCAGCTTTGTTCCTCACAGCCAAAGACGCTGTCCAGGACCGTATCTCCGGCCTCTCAGCCGGTGGGGACGACTACGTCACCAAACCCTTCAGCATGGAGGAGCTCATGCTCCGCCTGCACCGGCTCGTGCAGCGCTCCGGCGTCGCAGCATCGGACTCCGCCGAACTCGTCGTCGGGGACCTCGTCATGAACATCGACACTCGTGAAGTCACCCGAGGCGGCGACGACATTGCCCTGACCTCCACCCAGTGGGAGCTGCTGCGCTACCTCATGGAGAACCCGCGCCGCGTGCTCAGCAAATCCCAGATCCTCGACAACGTCTGGAAGTACGACTTCGGCGGCCAAGCCAACATCGTCGAGCTCTACATCTCCTACCTGCGTAAAAAGATCGACGTCGGACGCCCCGCGATGATTCACACCATCCGCGGCGCCGGTTACGTCATCAAACCCGCAGCCCCGTGAGCCGAGTCGCACTCACGGCGCCGGTTTCTGGGCGCCCCTTGCACCTGCGTACCCGGCTGATCCTCGCGACGCTCGCGCTGCTGACGGCGATCTGCGTTTCGATCGGTGTGTTCAGCCACGTCGCCATGAGCAACTACCTCACCGGTCAGCTCGATAAGGCCCTCACACCCGCCGCCGGCCGTGCCGGCGGTGGTGCTGGCGGATTTGGTGATGCCGGCCCTGACGAAGACGCCGATGATGACGACGGTCGACCGTTCCGAGACCTCGACCCCGGAAACGCTGCAGGGCAACGCCCCGGCACACTGAATGTGGTCTATGGAAGCGACGGTCAGGCATTAACTTCCGCCCTGGTGCAGGACGATGGCACGACCGAATCTCTCACCGCAGCCGACCTCAGCCTGCTGGCCGCCATCGATCCCTCCGATCAACCGAAAGAACTCATACTCTCAAGCGGACGTTACCGGGTCGACGCCGCGGCTTTGCCTGAGCAGCTCACATCCGAGGGCTCCGTTCTCGTTACAGGCCTGCCTACAAATGAACGCGACAGCACACTCCTGTCCCTGGACCTGACGGTTGCCGGGCTGTCTATGGCAGGCTTAATACTGACAGGTGTCGCCGGCACCGTCATCATCCGCCGGTCCCTTCGTCCCCTGGAGGAACTGTCCGCCGTGGCGACCTCCGTCTCGCAACTACCGTTGTCCTCAGGGGAAGTAACCATCCCTGTCCGCGTTCCCCCCAGTGCAGCGCAGCCCGGCACGGAGGTCGGCACCGTCGGGTTAGCTTTGAACGACATGATCGACCACGTCACCAGCGCTTTGCGCGACCGGCAAGCGAGCGAGATGAAAGTGCGCCAGTTCGTCGCTGACGCCAGTCATGAGCTCCGGACTCCCCTGACCTCAATCCGCGGGTACACAGAACTGATCCTCATGAGCGAGAACGTCAGCCCGTCGGGACGCTCTGCCCTCGAACGCGTCGACAGCGAGTCCAAACGCATGTCCTCCCTCGTGGAAGACCTCCTGCTGCTTGCCCGCCTCGACGAGGGCCAACGCGGGGAGGTGTCCGACGTCGACCTCACCGAACTGGTCATCGAGACCACCAGTGACGCCCGAGTGTCCGCGCCGCACCACTTGTGGAGCCTGGACCTGCCTGACGAACCCGTCGAGGTGCGCGCTGTCGAGGCAGAAGTCAGACAAGTACTGATCAACCTGCTCTCCAACGCCCACAAACACACCCCACCAGGAACCGCCATCGCCACGGCCCTGACACTTCACGAGGGGCATGCTTACATCACCATCACCGACAGTGGGCCCGGCATCGACCCCTCGTTCCTCGGCACCATCTTCACGCGCTTCAGTCGAGGCGACAGCGCACGATCAGCGAACACCGGCAGTACGGGCCTCGGCCTCGCAATCGTCCAAGCCCTCGTTGAAGCCAACGACGGCATGATCAACGTGACCAGCGAACCCGGCAGAACACAATTCCACGTGCAGCTGCCACTCGCTATGGCTGCCACATAGGAACAACACCTACCCGACCAACAGCTCCCATAGGATCGGGCACTACAACAGAGGTATGACCCAAATAGCCGCCCGACCGACATCCCTCCGTCACGCAGACCAGCAGCTCGTGATCGTGCTGGTAGGCATCGACGGCGCAGGTAAAACCACCGCGGCACACGCACTCAAGGAACGCCTCGAGTCATTCATGCCCACGCGCGTCATGGCCAATTACTCGGGACGACGCACCATGACGCGCTGGACGAATTCACTCGGGATCGCCGTGCCACCGCGGCTCCTGGACCTCGCCGAGTCAGCCGTCCGCTCCGTCAACGTCGGAATGAACCTCGTCCGTACACGCAACTTTGACGGCGTTGTCATCATGGACAGACACCTCCACTGCCAGCAGGCGCTGCGCCGCACACGAGGCTTGCGCCGCGGGCGGCTCCTCGCCGCCTTGATAACACTGCTTCCTGCGCTGGATGCCGTCGTATTCCTAGACGTCACCCCGGAAGAAGCACACAGCCGCATCGCGCTGCGCGGCACCGACACCGAAAAACTCGAAGACCTTCACGCATATGGGGCGGGTTATCTGGGACTGTCTGAACTGGACAGCTTCCACCAAATCGCTGCGGGCAGGCTGTTGGCGAACATTCTCGATGACCTCGAGAACCTGATTAGGCAGCTCCAGCAAGGGAAACCAACCGACATCGATGTTCCGCTTCGGACACCATCGGCGCTACCGCCTACCCGCTTTCGATACCACCCGGCCAGACAGTACCGAGCAGGCAACAGGCCCGTAGACCTTTCGGGCTCTAGCCACCGCATTCCGGTTGTCTCGGAAACCTAGGTTGATGAGGCACTCGAGCGGTGCCCTACGGGCGTTGGAAATTCCGCGGAACCGGCGGGTGCGCACTGTCTCGGTATGTCGTCTCACCAGAAGCTGTATCAGGGATCGTGTTGTGAGGACTTACGAGACAGACGTTGAGCAAGTTCTGATTGGGTGTCGAAGCGTCCTGGTCCCAGCATTGAACCACGTCTGCGCGATAGGCTTCAGCGGGGCATTCAATTGTGGGTGAACCGCCTGCCGGACAGCCATCCCGCCACCCTTGGACATAACGCGAACTTATCGGCGATTAGGGCTCAAACATGAACCACGAACGGTGGCCTCGTCAGTCCTCTGATCTCTCGATGAGGTCACCACTCCCAACCGGGAGGTGGCTGCTCTGTAACTAGGATGCGACGGGCGGTCTTGCCTACATGGGTCGTCCCGCACTCTCCAAAGGGACCCCGCTTGGCGAAGAGGGTGGTTGAGTGGCGGTCGAAGTGGTCGATCCACCACGACGACATTCCCCCATTCGCTTGCGCTTCCAACCACTGCTCATACAGCCCCCTGAACCGGTCGACGGCTTCGGGGTGGTTCCACCACTGCGAGCACCAGTACTGGCTTTGTGACCGGTCCACTGATTCGAGCAACGCGGCCAGGCCCTCTACCCAGTCGACGAGATCCTCGGGCGTGAACGTGAAGTCCTCCGCCTCGTCGCCGTAACCGTTAGGTTCCGTAGTTCTTACGGCGTCTTTCTGGGACTCAGTCATGAGACCTGCCCTGCTTTGGATGACTTGATGCGTTTGACCGTGGGACCGATGCGGGCGTGGATTGCCTTATCGCGGAACCAGGGCACGGTGCGGACGATGGTCCCGCCGCCGTTGGAGGTCTTCACCCATGCACGGTTGGCCGGAAGTTCGGAGAGCTGGGAGACGGACATGATGTCGCGGCGCTGGGTCTGCACGGACCGCGAGGACCCGTTCCTCGACGTCGAGCTGCTGCGGACTTTCGCGTCATACTGGCCGATCGTCTTGGCTAAGGATTCGAGGAACTGGGTGTCATCGGATCCACCGCCATAGACCTTGATCGCGGCCGCCGACCACAGGGTGTCCCAGCCGGTCCGCTCGAGCATGGCCATCCCCTGGCCGCGTGTCTGGAAGTACGCGCTGACGACGATACCCATGGACCCGAAGAACGAATACCACTCGGGGAGTTGCCTGAGCTTGACGACATTCCCGACCTCGTCCAGGTCAGCGACCAGTGGTACCGGCAGGCGACCACCGGTGCGACGGGCGGCCTGCTGCGCGGCGGTGAACACTGCGTAGACCAGCGTGGACACGAACGCGGCACCGGACCCGGCGGCGTCCTGCGAGAGCAAGATCAGGGTGTCCCTGCTCGTCACGAAGCGGGCCGGGTCGAACACCGGGACGCCCGAGGTGGGCGTCGACCATGCCATGAGCTCGTCATGCACGAGGGCGGAGGCCATGCGCTGGGCACTTGCTGCTACGGATCCGCGGGTGTCGTCCGGCTGGGCGCTCATCCCTTTCAACGCGGACGCCGGGCCCGTATGGCCTGCCCGTTCCAGCAACTCGGCCGGTTCCATGAAGTCGGCCGAGGACACCCACCGCAGAACCTCCCGCATCGTTCCGTCGTTCTTGGCGGCGGCGAGGAGGCACCAGGCGAGGAAGTCGCGTCCCTGCGAGTCGAACTGCGCGTCCCCCTTGCCCTGACCCGCGCTCGGGGCGGACGAGGTTTCGAAGATCGACGCAACCTCGCCGGCGCTCACCGTATCCGTGACCACGGAGAGCGGGTTGAAGATCATGGCCGGACGATGACTGTCGCGCCAGATCCGCTGCGGGTCGAACAGCCACACCGTTCCGGTCTCTGACCGTGCGGCCAGGACCTCAGCCACTCCGTCGACCTTGTTGCTGGTCATCATGTACGCGCCGGGTGCTTCGGTAGAGTGCCGGACGACCTGCGTTGTCGTCTTACCCCGCCCTGTCCCCCATACATGGGTCGAGCACTCACGCCAGCCCTGAATAACTGCCTTGGTGCCGGTGTCACCGGCATACCCGATCGTCAGGCCCGGGCCGATACCTTCGGCGGTCGGGTGGAGGCGGGCGGCTTCGGTGAGGCGGGCATCGAGCATCGCCGGGCGCATCTTCCCGCCAGGGCTCATCTGACGGGACGCCTCGGCGGTCCTGGATACAGGGCGGGTGCTCCACCACGCAAAGGCAGCAATGACCACGACCGCTTCCGCGCCGAGCAACCAGCTCGCGGCCGCCGGCCACGGATCCCCGGTGGCAAGACCGATCGCCAATGTAATCGGGTTCCACGACAGGTCGGTGGGGACCGGCGTGAACGCGTCGGCAAGGTGGATCAGGGCGACGGCGGCGAACGCAGCGAGGGCCACGAACGAAAAGGCGATGACCGGGCCGTTCTC
The DNA here is from genome assembly GCF_054510925.1 of Arthrobacter sp. MDT2-16. Classification (NCBI taxonomy): domain Bacteria; kingdom Bacillati; phylum Actinomycetota; class Actinomycetes; order Micrococcales; family Micrococcaceae; genus Arthrobacter; species Arthrobacter sp. MDT2-16. The sequence continues at coordinate 44,571 of NZ_JBTNDP010000014.1, read as the reverse complement.
CTCGGTCTTCATCGGTTCACCTTTGCCTGCGCAGCAGCCCACGCCTGGTTGGTGTTGTGGGCCCTGAGTTCGCCGGCGGTGAGGTTCACCCGGAACGGCACACCAGGTTCGGACCCGGTTTTCAGCATGAACCGCCCCCGCCCGGGGGGCGGTGACACCTGATTGGTGTTGGGGTTCATGGACCCTTCGGCCGACCAGCCGATCAGCATCGCTTTCTCTCGCTCGGAGACGGGGAACACTGTTTCCAGCAGGTCCATCTCGTTCTGCGCGAGTCCGCCGAGGATTTTCACGGAAGAGCGTTCCACGAAGCCGGTGGCGATTTTCGTCAGCTCGTCCGTGGACAGCTGCAGGTCCTTCATGGAGTGCGTGATCATCAGCTGGCCCAGGCCCTTGGTCCGGTTCAGGCGGGTGATGGAGTCGATCTGGTGCACCAGCAGCTCACTGGCGCGCAGGGACTGCCACAGCTCGTCCATGATCATCAGGTGATGGCGTTCCTCCATCAGCCCGGCGTCGGCGAGGGTCTTCGCGGCCGAGATGCCGGCCTGGCCGTAGGACCAGCACACGGTCTGCACCGCGGCGCGGAGCGTCAGCTGGGATTCGTCGATGAGGGAAATGTCGAAGTCGACGGAGGTGTCGATCTTCATTTCCTTGGTGGTCTGCTGGCAGAACACGTCCCCGAACGGTCCGTGCTCGCCGAGGGCGTTCAGGCCCGCCAGGAGGTTCTTGACCTGCGGCAGGTACTCCTTCTTGTCCTCGATGAGCAGAGCCGACTGGATCTGCGGTGGCGCGGACTTGATGGCGGCGACGACGTCGCCGACCAGCGGTTGCCGGGCCTCGGCTTCTGCTTTCTCGGCCGCCATGGCGATCGCCATGGACAGCACCGTCTGTTCCTGCTTCTTCGCGTCCAGCGGTTCCTTGAAGACCAGTTCGATGAGCCCGGTGAGGGTCATCAGGCGCCGGGCGTGGATCTCGGCGCGCATCTGGCGCTGCATCGGGGCCGGGAGCCGTTCGAGTTCCCGCCAGAGCGGGCCGGCGTCGAGAGGGTTGATCGCCCCGACGCCCGGGGCGACCTGCACGACCTGCCCGTTGGTTTCCAGGACCACGCCGGCGAAGTCGGGTTTGAGGTCCCCTGCCACGAGGATCAGGAACCCCTGGTCGATCAGCGCCAGCGCCATGCGGACGGCGACCGAGGACTTCCCCCGACCGTTCAGGCCCAGGATGAACCCGGACGGCGAGGAGATGATGCCGTGCAGGAACAGGCTGATCGGATCCCCGCACACCACCGAACTGTTCAGCAGGTTCCGGCCCAGGACCGCACCGACCAGCGGCGAGGACGTACCGACGCAGAACGGCCACAGGCCAGCGGTCTGGTTCGAGGTGGCGGTGAACTCCGGCGGCGGTTCCACCCACGTCACCATGCCGCCCTCACGGACCCGCATGCCCTTGTCCGTGAGCTGCGGGAACGATGCAGCACTGACGGCGGCCGCCGCTTCGGAGCGGCCCAGGAACCGGTCCATGACCTTGTCGACGAGCTGGTCAAAGGCGGACATTAGAGGGCCTTCCTGACGTCGGAGGAGATGGTGGCCAGGTGCTCTGGCACGAGCCCGAGCCCGAGGTTGAAGGAGAACGCGGCGTCGTCGTTGTAATCGCACGACCGCATGCGGATTTGAATACCGGTGGCGGCGTTCCGCATGATCTTTGCCTCGACAGCCTGCAGCTGCTCAGGGCTCTCGACGGTCGCGGTGACGCCGATGGCGAAGCGCACCAGCGCGGCCCCTTCTGCTTGCTCCCGCTCGGCCTTACGTGCCTTCTCTAGGGCGATGATCTGCGAGCTGGTCGGACGGCGACCCTTCTGGTTCGTGGCGAACTGCGCATTGGTGAGCGCCTGCGCGACCTGCTGCGCCGACTTCTCCGGCGGCTGCGGGCGGTAGAACACGGTGACGCGCTTCTGCAGCATGCTCGCATCAGGGCCCAGCAGGGCCACCAGGGCGTTCTCGCGGAACGTCCCGGCCGGCGGCCGGAACATCTGCCACGACTTGCTCGTCACCCCGGCATGGTCGTACCGGCCCGGGTATCCGATCGTCCGGGCGGCCGAAGGACCGACTTCGTGCCAGGTAAGGCCCGTCCCGTCGCCGGAGAGGCGGGCGCGTTCGACCGCGGCCGCGGCGCGCGGGTTGAACGCGACGTAGGTCTGGTCGGTGAGGTCAGCGGCTCGCATGAGTGACACGCTGCCCGCGCCGACGTCCTCGAGTTCTTCCTTGAATCCCTGCAGGAGCGACTTCACATCGGCCACCAGCTCCCCGGCTGAGCGTTCCGGTGCCCTGTCCCCGTCATTGGCCTTGCCGCTGAACGTCAGCGCCACCCACTGCTCGAGCTTGGGCACGTCGAGGTTGAGGTTGTTCACCACGTCATCCATCACCTGACGGGCAAACGCAGGCACCTCGTGGGATCCGGCCTGCTGCCGGGCCACCGCGATAGCGTCCGGCAGGCGTTCGCCCGGATCGGTCGTCGACTGCGTCGTCACCGAAATCTGCTCGACCCGTGCGTTGGAACCGGCGTCGCGCTGGAACGCGGCCCAAGACCCGACGAGCCGATTCACGCGGTCCTGATCTAGCAGGCCCAGGCCCGAGGAGTCGGTGGAGAAGAAGACGGTTCCTGTCCTCAGTTTCGGGTGCCACAGCATGACACCCTCGTTGCCGAAAAGGTCCTGAAAGTCGATCAGCTCGGTTGCGGCGAGTAGGCCAGGAGCACGGAACGAACCGTCCGGGATCTGCGAGACGGGCCCAGACTTGTAGACGGTCTTCCCAGCCTTTTTGGCTTTGGAGTGCATGCTGCGGGCCAACCACCGCTCAGGCTTGGACCGACCATGACGGTCCTTCGAGCCAAGGATCGTGGCGGCGATGAACGCGACCAGGGCGATGCCGACGGCCACCCAAATCTGCGAGGCCATGATCGCGATGAACACCCCGACTGCTCCCGCGCCCAGCACGACGGTCGAAGCCATTGAGAAGCCCATCAGACCCGCCGTCCGGTCCTCTGCGATGTTGCCGTACTGCCTGACGATTGTCTGTTCCGTACTCAACTGTCATCCCCACTTTCCACTGCGCGTTCCATGTCCCTGACTGCGTTCTGCACCGCGTACTCGATGCGTTGCTGGTTCTGGGCCGATTTGTCCGCCCCGGACGGCGCACCGGCCCGGAACCCCTCAGCCGTCGGGGACTTCGCGGGTGCTGCCCCAGGAGCTTCCGTCGGAGGCCTGTCACCTGCTGCTGCGGGCTCGGCCCCGTTCGGTCCTCCAGCTGACGAGCCGCCATCACCGGCGCCGGACGGTCCCCCCGTCGGTGATTCCGTAGGTGCGCCGGTGCGCTCCGCCTGAGGCTGTGCACCCGTTGGGCTGTTCGAACCACCGGGCGCGCTGTTTCCGCCTGCACCGCTGCCGGCACTGCCTGCACCAGTACCGGCATCACCGGCCGGTGACGTCTCTGCCCCGGATCGTTCCGGGCGTTGCTCTGCGCCCGAAGGACCACCGGAACCTCCACCGGGACCACCAGCACTTCCTCCAGATGCTCCGGCACCTGAGTCCGACGCGGATGCGACGGGCTGTTCTGGCCTCTGCTCTGCCCCGGAAGGGCCGGTACCACTGGTGTTACCTGCACCACCAGGCGTCGCGGCACCGGTGGCGCCGCTTCCGTCTCCACTTGCTGGGATGGCACTGCTGCTGGATCCTCCTACTGCCCCAGTGCCGGCGGTCGCAGACGTTTCCGCGGCAGTGGCAGCGCCAGTCGCTGCAGCGCCTCCACCCATTGCGGCCGCTTTCCCGGCCGTTGCTGCGGCTCCGCCACCGGTGATTGCTGCGGTGCTTCCGCCGCCGCCGGCAGCTGCGGCCCCGGCTGCAGCGCCGAGGCCGCCGGTCACTGCTCCAAGCGCTACCGCACCGCCAACCATCGCCAGGCCGGAGGCTCCCATGCCCTGTGGGCCTGCGCTAACGGCAGGTACGAGGACCTTCGCCAGCGCCGGCATCGCAATGCAGGCGCTGCTGATAATGACGAGGCCGGTAATGAGGCCAATCGCTGTGTTCCCGAGCTCGTTGTCTGCGCTGCCGTTGATGCCTTTCAGGAGCGCGAGTCCTGCCCCGTACAGGATCGCGGCAGCTGGCTTGAAGAGGACGACGGCCGCCAACCAGCCCACGGCCTTGTCGAAGGACTTCCGGCCACGCTCAGTCTGTGAAGCGGCAGCGAAGATCGGCAGAACCCCGCACAGTGCGATCGCCGCACCATAGGAGAAGATCACGATGACCGCGTTGATGATCGCGCCCAGCAGGGCCAGCGGTACGACGAACAGGATGATGCCAGCGAGCTGCATGGTCATCGTGGTTCCCGCAATGGCATCCAAGCCCATCGCAGATCCAAGCCCGTCTTCCTGCGCAGATCCGGAAATGGTGGTCACCAGCCACGGCGCGAGAACGTCGGTTACACCGAACAGAAGGCCCACCATCGGGACGGCCAGCGCCGTGGTGAGGATGGTCCGCACCATGCCCATGATCAGGTTCTCGGTCGAGGCCCGGTCCTGGTCCCGAGCGAGCTTGATGAGCGCGAACGCTGTCCCAATGACACCGGCCATGCCGACGAAAACCAGCGTCGACTGCTGGATACGATCGGTCGCGGACCCTGCACCCATATCCGGCGCGCCGATCTTCAACCACCAAGTACCGACGAAGTTGATCATCTCCGTCAGGACCTGCACCAGCCAGCTCGCAAGGAACTGGATCAGTTTCTGGATCGCACTGCCTGCAACGCCTTCGAGGAGGTGCCCTGCCAAATCTCCGATCACGACTTAGGTCCCCACTGCACGTATGGCTGTCCCTGGTAGCGCGCCCATGTGTTGAAGTCGTTGCCCGACGCCGGGTCAAGCTTCCAGTCCCCGTCCTGCCACACCAGATCAACCTGAGCGACGAGTGTCTGTTCCAGACCGGATGCATCGGGTGCTGAGTAGATCAGTCGGTAGGAGGCTGCGTCGTCGGTATAGCTGTTCTGGATGTAGCCCAGCAGGGTCAACCGGGCGATAACGGAGGTGTCTTCGCTCTGCTCCAGTCCGTCGCGGATGCGCTGTGCCCGCTCTCCCAGCAGCACTCGATTGGGTCCTTCCGCTACCGCCACTTCAAGGTCAGATGCCGCTTCCTCGCTGGCTGACGGGTCCAGAGCGACCGCGTACGTGGCCGCTGCCACCAGTGAACCTGCTTCACTCGGTGCGTAACCAACGCGCAAGGTGGAGGGCAGTTTCTCGCACCCGCCGAACTCCGAGAAGGGGATCACGTTGTAACCCCCGACTACCCACTCCTCAACCGCCGGAGCACTGTCAGCGACAGATACGTCATCGTTGTCGAGGTCCGCCTGGCAATCCCACGCGGCACTTGCGTCCGCGACAGGTCCTGCCGTCGCGGACGCGGACGCTGAGGCTGAGGCTGACGATGGTGCTGTCTGCGAGGCTACGGTGGTGGGCTCTGCCGCCGATTCCTCATTGCTGGGGAAGAGGAATACCCGCAAACCCCACGCGAGGAGGCCGACCAGCACCAGGGCCAGCAGCATCACGGCGGCGCCAAACCACTTCGGGCGGGTCTTCGGTCCCTGTGTAGTGTCCTGTGTGCTCATCCGCTGTCCTTCTCTCGATCAAATGCGTGGGCGTTCTCGCTCAGGTGATTGCAGTCCACACGGCCCCCGAAGCGCCCAGCAGGCAGGCAGCGACCATAGGCCAGATGGGAGCCTCGATCTCATTGCCCTGCCGGCGGTTCCTGCCCGCCGCGACAAGGCCGAAGATGAAGAACACGAACAGGACCAGGCCCGCGCCCCACAGGATCCAGCCGATGACGGTGGTCATGCCCTCCATGCCGGGGGGCTGCGTCGGGGTGAAGGTCTGTGCCGAGAGTGATCCTTCACGGACCGGAGTGAGCGCGTTGATGGTGGTCAGGGTGTGTGCTGCCAGAGTGTTTCCGAACATGGAAGTTTGCCTTTCTCAGTGCCCAGAACGGGCGATCTTTTCGATTTTCCGGAGCACGCTTTTCAGCCGTGTCCCGAAAGCTTGTGGGGTGACGCCAACCTCGCGCCACGAGGGTTCATACGGTGCCGTCATGGCCACCGGGAACATCCGCGCAACCCCGCGCGCGAAGTCCAGGGTCGGCTTCGTCAGCCGGTTCTTGGGCCGGTCATGGACGATCACCAGGCCGACCAGTTCATAAGGCAGCTGCCCGGACGCGGACCTACGCGCCAGCTGCTGCGCGGCCTCGAGCGAGGACGCACTACTCGAGCAGACCAACAGGGCCCGGCCCGCCCAAACAGGCCGCCGCTCAGATTCATCGACGACGTTCTCCGAGCACAGTCCCGCCAGGGTGCTGGTGCCGACGCCACCGGAGGCACCGACCAGCCACAGGGTCGCGCTGGTCACGGCAACGGGGGCTGCTGGTTCCTCCTCCTCGACAGGCTCGGCGGCGAGGGTCTGCTGAATGTTCCGCGGGCCTCTCAGTGATTCGCGTTGCCCGAGGATCGGGTCATCATCGATCGGGTCGTCCTGCGGCTCGACCTCCGGCTCGTTGACGAACGGATTGCGCTGCGGGGTCACGGTCACAGTCCCTCCGCGATCTGCGCGGCGGCCCGGAGCCAGGCGCGGCGGGTCTGCGGGAGCATCGAGGAGAACCGGATCCTGCCCTCGATCAGCGACGGATCGTAGGGTACCGTCACGACCGACTTCACGAACGGGCGGAAGGACTCAGCGAGCTCGTTCAACTTCGCCGGCCCGTGGGACGGGGTGCAGCCCAGGACGATCACCACGGCGCGCTCTGCCAGCGACTGCGCGTGCTCGTTGCCCGCCCGCAGGGCGCTGAGGACCCGGGACGCGCCTTCGGCTGCGTCGTCGACGGACTTGACCGGGATGACGACCTGGTCGGAGTGCCCGATCATTGCCTCCCAGTTGTCCCCGCGCTCGGTGTTACCCGAGTCCATGAGGATCAACCGGTAATACTTCGCGGCCACCGAGTAGAGGCGGTGGACCTCGTCGCCGGTGACCTCGTGCCGCTTCTTCGCGCCCGATCGGTCATCGCTTCTCAGTACGTCGTACTGGTCCGAGGGCTGGTGATGGACGTAGGAAGCCAGATCCCCGGCCCGGGCACCGGCGGTCATGAAGTAGTCCGTCTGCTCGAGCAGGTCGACCACTGTCGCCTCGTGGCCGGCGTCGAAGGTCCGCCAGCCCAGCGACCCGAGGGAGTTGTTGTTGTCCCACGCCAGGACACCGGAGCCGCCGAGGCGGGCGAATACGGCGGACAGGCAGATCACAGTTGGCGTCTTGCCCGCCCCACCCTTGGGGTTCAGGACCGTGATCGTGCGGGGACCTGCCCAGTGCTGAGAGACAGTTTTCTCGTCCCGGCGCCGTTCAAGCTCCGCGGGGGACGCTGCGAGCTTCAACCCGAACTGGTTCAGCACACCGCGAAAACCCACCTGTGCTGGTGCATCGGCGTCCGGCCCGTCGACGAACGACGGCATCGCCGTTCTACGGGTCGGCAGCGGCTCCACCGTTACTACCGGGACCACTGCCGGTACTACGGCTGATGGAGCGACGGTTTCCGGTGCCGTTGCTTCCGTTGTCACGGAAGCCGTCACGGAAGCCTCAACGGGAACAGGAGCAGGAGCAGGAGCAGGAGTGGCAACAGGTGCTGCTGCTTCCACCGTGGCCTCCGGCCGGGTCGGCTCTTTTGGCGTGAGCGGGGACGCCGCAGGTTTGGCTGCTTCGGCGGGCTGTACTGCCGCGTTTTCCGTCGGGTCACCGTCGGTGTCCTGCTCGATGATGGCCCCGTCGGTCTGGACGAGGATCGTGCGGGAGCCGGACGGGTCCTCGATGTGCAGTTCGGTGGCGGTGCTCGTCTCGGCCGCGAGGTCGGTTGCGGTGCTCATGACGGAGCGGCGGGCTTCCATAACCGAGAGGTAGGGGACGGTGGTTTGCTCGCCTCCCAGGTCGAGTTCGAGGGTGCCGGCCGGGTCGATGACAGCGGTCATTCTCATCAGGGGTTCTCCTTCGGGGAAACAGTCGAGGTGGGGCTCGGAGTAGAAGTTGGAGTAGAAGACGGGTCAGCGGTCGTGCTGGTTGTTGCTGTGGGTATTGCTGTGGGTCGGGGTGCGACCTGCGTCAGCGCATACAGCAGGCCGGTGGAGGATCCTTCAGCCCGGGTGATTGCCTTGCCGTCGTCGGTGATGACGTCGGGGATGGCCGCGCGGGCGGCGTCGGTTGTGGTCTCGGTGACGCCCTGCGCGTTGATCCGCAGCTGCTCGGTGTTGGTGGTGACCCAGGCGTAGCCGGCGGCGAGTTTCCCGGCCCCGGGCAGGCGGTGGGCCTGCTTTGCGTCGACGTCGACCAGGACGGTACCGGCCAAAAGCAGGCCGTTCTCCCGGTCCACCTGAATACCCGAGGTGGCGACGTCGGTTCCTTCGACGTCGATGATGCCGACCTGCGTCGCCTCCGTCGCATCGGTCGCATCCCCGAGGGCGTAGAAGCCGATGGTGGTGGTGTCGGCGGTCTTCCAGGCCGCGACGACTGTTCCGTTCACGGATCCGAGGACCGTGACCAGTTCCGCTCCGGCCACTGGTGCGGGCAGCTTCGCCGGTGCAGGCAGGGCCGCGGAGTCCTGCGTGACGCGCCAGATCCGCCCCGAACGGTTGTCGGCCGCTACAAGGTGATCGCCGAGGGCTTCGATGGGTTCCGCGGCCGCCGGGACCACCCGCGCCGCTGTACTGCCGTCGGCTGCGACGATCAGGGTCCGCTTGTTCGGCAGGTCCACCCGAGGAGCCGTACCGCCGTCCAGGACGATCGTTCCGTCCTTCGGGACGTCGACGCGGATGGGCTCTGCTCCATCGCCGAATAGCACCAGCTCGCGGGCGGCCGCGGCCGCGACCCTGGATTGTCCATCGAGGGTGAACAGGGCGAGCTGCGCGACCGTGAACGGCGCGGTGCGCGTCCACCGCTCCACGCCTGTCCGAGGGGCATGGCCGATCAGCGTGGAGCCGTCCACGCTCACCGGCTGCCCCGAGGGATCCAGGATCGCCCGAACACTCGAGCCGGTCATCGGTGTTGTCCAGTCACCGTAGGTGTCCCACCCGGCAGGAGCAGGGACCGGCAGTTGCGCGGGCGGCGGTGTGTAGACCGTCGCCACCGGCTCAGCCATGTTGTCCTGCACCGTGGAGAAGGCACTGAACCCGACCGTGGCCGCCAGGACGCCTGCGCTCCCCCACAGCACAGCCTTCCGGCGCGCAGGAGTACGACGGCGTGCAGACTTCGACCCAGTACGGGCAACACCAGCACCTGTGCCGCCGGCAGTGCCGGTGGCGGTGGTGTCTTCCCGTTCCTCGAGCGTGCCCAGCTCGGCGTCGACGACCATCTCGTAGACCTCGCCGTCCTCGGTGAGTCCCTGCACCCGGCACGCAGCCAGACCCAGACGGCGGCACGCTTCCGCTGCTGCGTCGGCGGCCACGTCGGCTGCGGACGCATCATCGAGCACCAGGTAGGTCAGGACGTCACCGTTCGCGTCCGCGACGATTTCGCCCTCCCCAATGGTGAGGCGGATGACGGGCCAGGAATGCACAGCCGGAGTCACTTCCCCTCCCCCGTGATCGAGCCGGGCATCGAGGCGGTCATGTCGCGGGTCTGATGTCCGACGACGTCCCATTGGTCCTCTGTCTTCTCGAGGTAGACGGTTACCTGCCGGTGACCGCCGCTCGTCAGCGGCGTCCCGTCACGGGCTACCCAGCGCCACGTCACGTCGAGGACCCGGATCGCCTTGTCCGGGGCGACGTCCTGCGCGGCGTCACCGATCGCTGGAACCGCCCGGGGCACGCTGTAGGCGCCGTGTTCGGCTGGTTCCAACCACTCGCCGTTACTCGCGTTGCGCTCAGGCTCGACCTGGTTCGCCGCCCACTCCGCACTCATCAGGGGTATGGCGCGCACCGCGGCCGCCGTCTCCGTGCGATCCACCGTCGTATCCCACGAGTGCAGCATCAGCGCCGCCACGCGGGCGGTCGAGTCGACGTCGGAACGGTCGGCATCCTCCGGGGAGGCGAACGTGTTGCCGCCCAGGATCTCCTCGGCAGGGAGCGATGTGTAGAAACCCTCGTAAACGGTGGTCGGCGCGGAAATCGGGGTCTCCGATCCCGGCGCGTCGGCCGCGCAGCTGGTCAGGGCGACCAGTGCCATCATTGAGACCGCCAGAGCGGTGAGCCGGTACAGGTGTGTGTGTGAGCGGCGGGTCATCGCACCCACGCTCCTTTCTCTTTCAGAATCGGCTCCGGGTCGAGGTTCCAGCCCTGGTACGGGTGGACGACCTCCGGTGCTTCCGGCTTGTAAATCTCGAAGTGCAGGTGCGTGGCGACCAGCCCGAGGCCGGCCTTGTTGCCCTCGGTTCCGACGACGTCGCCGCGCTTCAACCGGTCCCCCACAACCACGCTGTAGGCGTTGAGGTGGCAGAACGCGAACCCGAAATCGGGGTCGTCGCCGTCCTCCTTGGCGATCACGCACCCGTCCCTATCGTTGAACCCGGTAATCCGAATGCTGGTCGGTGCGATGACAGGTCCGCCGTTACCGGTGCCAGCACCCGGAGAGGACAGGTCCACCCCAACGTGGTCCTGCGCCCAAGCGGGCAGCGTCGGTATGTCCCGGTGGCCGTAGCCGGAGGTGAAGACGCCGCCCGGGAGCGGGTTGGTCCACTCGCCGTCGCCGAGGTCGCCGTCCCACGCGCCGATGCCCGCCGGTGCCGTGCAGTCGGCGGAAAACTCGCCCTGCCCGGAGGAAAGGATCTTCTCGACGTACTGCTGGGTCTCCGTGAAAGCCGGGATGCCCTTGGCTGCCTGCACAGCGCCGGGGCCGGCGTTGTAAGCGGCGAGGGTCAGGCGCACGAGCAGGTCGGCGTCATCACCGGCCAGCGGCTGCACCTGCTCTTTCAGGGCCGCCATGTAGCGGCCGTAGGCAGGGATGGCGTCCTCGGCCGAGAACGGGTCCCCGCCCTCCCCGTACAGGGCCCAGGTGCCGGGCATGAACTGAGCGACACCCTGAGCCCCTGCAGGGCTCCATGCGCCTTCGTTCCAGCCCGATTCCTGCTTGAGCTGCGCCGCCACCACACTCACCGGCAGGCCCGCTGTCTTCGCGGCGGCGTCGACCAGGTCGCCCCAGCCGTTCGGGATTGCCGGCGTCGAGGTGAGGTCACCGACGGTTTCGCCGACTGCCGAGACGACGCACGCAGCGGGCTTCTCCTCGGTCTGCGTGAGGATCGCAGCTCCCGCGATGCCCACGACGGGCAGGACCGCCAGCAGAGGTACAAGGATCGCCAGGGCCAGTAGCGGTGACGCTCCATGCTTGTCGTCTTCGTCCACTGCTACCTCCCAGCGGCGTGAAGGCACAGACTGGTTAGGGTCTGCCCGGTAAAATTTGAGACGTGAAGAAAGGGGGATGAAACCAATTCCTTAGTTCTTACGATAGCTTAAATTTTGACATCCTCGCTACATGGGCGTGCCGTGCCCATCTAGTGCTCTCTTGAAGGAGGTGCCGTGGCTGTTTCTGGTTCTGACTTCAAGCGTTGGCTCGAAGATCGCGGCATCACCACCTCGGCGAGTGAGCTGGGCCGCCTGACCGGATTGCATCGCGTCACGGTGGGCAACCAGATCCGGCGCGGTAACGTCCCCGAATCGACCGTGGTCGGCGTGGCCCGAGGCATCGGTATCGACCCAGTCACGGCATTGGCGGATTTCAAGGACTACGAAGACCTCGACAGCCGGCCCCGCACACCAACGGCCGCGGAAGTCCTCAGCCAGGTCCACCACGCCGACCTCATGGTCGAGCTGCAGCACCGCTTCCACGAAGACCTGTTCCCCCGGAACGACAAGGTCAAAATCGACTTCCCCCACGACGGTTCCCATCGAGCGTGGATCGACGCCATCGACACCGGCGACGTCCGGCACGACGTGGCCGAGAAGACAGGAACGGCGATCACCTACCTGTTCAACCAGCTCTCGGAAAACAAGCTCACCCCCATCCAGGCGGTCACTGCTGCCCGGGTCAGCGGGACGTCGATGGTCGCGGGGCTTGTCGTCGTCGGACTCATCACCATGGAAGAGGGCGACTGGCCCGAGGACATCCGGGAAACGGCCCTGATGGTGATGAAGAACGAGGACCTGGTCGAACTCATCCAACAACGACTGAACCTCCTCCAGCGCCGCCTCCGGCAGCGCAAGGAAGCTCTCGAATACGCGGAGAAACTCACGGACCTGATCGGATGAACGACAGCATCTACGTCATTTCAGTCAGCTTCATGCTGATCTTCCTCGGTGGACTGACGTTCCACCGCATGACCTCCAGGCGCACACCCGAAGGGGCGCGGGCACTGCTGCGACCCAGTGGCCGGCTGGCTCTCATGGGAGTGCTGCTGACCGCCGCCTACGTCTTCTCCCTGCCGGGCGTCTATCAGGTGCTGGAGGCCATCGTGCCTATCTCCAACGGCACCGACTTCATCGCCAAATGCTGCGCTATGACCGCTGTAGGGGTCCTCGGCGTGCACCTCGCCGTCGCCCACGGCTCAGAGACGGCTACCACCTGGATCGTTGGAAAGCGCGGCCTCCTGGTGGGCGTAATCGCGGCCTCAGGGGTGCTTTTCACGCTCCTCGTGGCGGATACCCCCGAGGCGTCACCCCGCTTGGAGATGTACCAAGAGCAGCGCGCGGTGGAACTGAACGAGTGGATTGTCCTCGCCTACACCGCCTACGTACTGGTGCCCCTCCTGCTGCCGGTCTTCCGCGACAGCCGCAGGAACCCTCTGCGCTTCGGCCGACTGGCCTCGAGGTTGATCTTCGTTGGCTTCATCCTCTCGATCGGACGCGCCCTGGCCTACCCGCTGGAACTACGGGCGGGGGCTGAAGCGTTCTACATCTTCGAGCTGGTCACGCACCTATCGACAGCCTGCGTCGTCCTCGGACTGTGGGCTTTCGCCTTCGCCAGGGCACGCCAGCTGGCACGCAAGACCTTCGACACCGGTCTGTCGATCAAGTGAGGAGTGGAACGTGAGTCAGACACCACCAGAGGCCAAGATCGCGGTAGAGCGGATCCTGACCAAGGCGAACCCGGAGAACGAGGCCGCCTACGCTGTCATCTTCCGTGCCGTGAAAATCTGCATCGAGGCCGGGATGAACCGCCGGCAGACTGCCCGGTACCTCGGCGTCTCCGCCCGCAGGATCGACAAGCACGGCCAATACTTCCGCACCGCGAAGTCGGTCAGGACCATGTTTGGAGAAGCCTTCCGATCCACCTCGATCGACGTCCCAGCAGAAGACGCTAAGGCGAAGCTGATCCAGTGGGCGTGGAAGAGCTAGCCGCGCACTAATTGCTATGGATTGAAGGACTGTGCCATATTGGTACAGTCCTTCAATCGTTAGGAGGCCAGATGCAGCCCACCGGCAGAGAGGGGAGCGTGTCCCAAGACACGGCCACTTACGACTCGCGCCCGCAGGGCGACCGCAAAACGACACAAAAACAGTTTTGCCGTAATGCTTCGTGGTCACTGACCGTGGTGTTAGGTTCGGAGTGTCCGGAAAGAAAACAGTTTTCGCTCACGCGAGAATTGAGACCGCAAGGTCGCTGGACATCTGGAACTGATCACGAAGCGAAGGCCCCTGGGGCCAGCAGATTCAAAGGACAGTGGTAATCATGGCTGTGACAGCAGACGGTCGAGTTGGACCTGGCCGCAGGCACAAGGGTGACCGCAAGCTCATTGGCTTTCGCTTGGCGACGGAGAAGGCCAACACGGTGCGGGAGATCGCATCCGCTGAGGGCTTTGAGCACGTCAGCGACTGGGTAGCCTCCGTTGTCGAAGATCGCATCCAGCACACCGACCTCACCAAGACCAACCAGCAGGGGGCTCTGCCTATCGGCCGCCTCGCCTCTTAACGAAGAGAAGGCCCGCCGTAGGCGGGCCTTCGAAGACTTCGACTCACAACCTGTGTTTGCTTGCCGGCTGATCAGGAAGTAAGTCCAACAAACGCCTTTTCCCTTGGGAGGAGCGGACCTCTGTCATTCCTTCAGGAGGAATACCATCACTTTACCCCAGCATGGCTGGGCCTTGCCAGACTTACAGAGTTCGGGCGTGTCGCTTGTCAAAGACGAGCCCTCGGTCGTATGGGCTGCACTAGCACCCCTCCTGGCAGGTCAGCCCCGTGTGAGGCTGTCGCGAGACGCCGGTAGAAGCTACCCGCAGAAGTTCGAGCGGGATCTGACCGATGCCCTGCCGACCGTGCCTGCAGCTGTCCGCGTCTTCGGCAAGGACGGCTCCTGCCGCGCGCTCTTCTTCGACTTCGACGCCTCCAAGGGAGGCCTGGCCCAGGTCACAGCTGACGTCCGGGCCCTGCAGGAATGGCTGCACCGCCTCGGCGCCCGCTGGATCGAGGACTTCTCCCCGAACGGCGGACGTCACGTCTACGTGCCGCTGGCCGACCCGGCGACCTTCGCCGATGCCCGGGAGCTCGTTGAGGCGCTGGGCAACAGGCTTCCGAGCCTCGACAGGACGCCCCACCAGAACCTCCTCCACGGGTGTATGCGCGTGCCCGGGAGTCGGCACAAGTCAGGCGGCCACCAGCAGCTCGCCATGAGCCTGTCGATGGCCTACGACGTCGCACGCCGGCCCAACGCCTCGACCGTCTGGGCGGCGATGCGCCGTGACCTCCGGGACGAGATCCAGGCTGCCCGGGCCCTCCGCCTCGAAGCGGTGGCCCCCGTACTCGAAACGTCCACAGCGGACACGATGGACGTCTCTTCGGCTCCCCGGATGTCCCAGGCCATGCAGAGCATCGCGCGCACAGGGCTGTACGACGCCAACCGCTACGGCAGCAACTCCGAGGCCCGCCAGGCAGTCATCACGGGAGCTGCTGCTGCCGGACTGGACGCCACCGACATCTACCGCCGCATGACCCAGGGGATCTGGCCCGGCCTCGCGTCCTTCTACGCCCGCTACAGCTCGGGCAACAGAGTCCAGGCACTTCAGCGCGACCTCGCTGCTTCACATCGGCACCTCAAATCAAAGGCCACAAACACCGCAAGGCAAAGCAGTGCCCATAAAAACCCCACTAGCCAGCCACATACACAGCCGCCCGTACTACACCGCGGTAATTCCACGCTCGCCGATTCTGCCGCCGAGCATCGATTCATCAGGACCTGGCGAAACGCCGCTTCGCTGGTTGAGCAGATAATGGGTTCCTCAAGGGCTGATCTCGCACGAAGGATGGTGCTCAGGGCACTGGGAGCCGCGGCACATATGACCGGGGGATCGGTCGTTGAGTTCGGGGTCCGATCATTGGCTGTCGCGACAGGGCTCGATCACACCACTGTGGCCGGTCATCTGCGCGCGCTTCGATCGGCGGCCAACCCCCTCATCGCCCTGCTCGAGAAGGCAAAGGGGACGCGCGGAGATCAGTATGAGCTCACCGTCCCGGATTCGCTCAAAGACAGTGCCGGAGATTTGGCTTGGAAGAAGGGCAAGCTGCACGCCCTCCGGCCTGCCTTCAGGGAGCTTGGCTTCCCTGCCGCGTTCGTGTACGAGGCGCTGGAGACATCGGTCACTTCCCTATCGACGACTGAGCTCGTCCGCATCACGAGGCTCTCCCGCACCACGGTCAGCGAGTCCCTCGAGATCCTCGCTGCGTGGAACCTTGCGACTCGCGGCCGTGCAGGATGGACCATGGAGGCTTCCACCAGCCTGTCCACGGTTGCCGAGTGCCTGGGCGTCCTGGAGGACGTCGCAGCACAGGTGAAGCTCTACAGGGCGCAGCGCGCAGTCTGGCGGGAATGGCTTGCTGGGCGTGCTCCGGATGTGCTGTTCCCCTCCCCCGATGACGACTACCCGTGGGAGACGTACGAGGGACCGCCCGACGACCTATCCCTCGCGGATTTGGCGTTCAGGCCGGCGGGCTGATACCCGAATTACAGAGTTCGGGAGATACGCGGTGCCAAGCGCGGGAGTGGTGTCCAAACTTCGGAAGTTCGGTACTCCGTAGTCCTGTAGGTCAATAGCGCGGGTCGAGGCCACAGGAAGCGCGGATCTCGTTCTCCGTCACTCCCCCGAGCTCGTCCTGGTGCTGCAACAGCAGGTCGATGGCGGTACGAATCAGGGTGTTGTCCGTGATGCGTTCCGGGCCCTTCTTCCCCTTGTTGATCTTCATGCGGAGCGTCGTCAGAGCCAGCACCTGATCTCCGTAGACACGGACCTCCTTGCGGTCCATTTCCTCCCACGACGGCTTCTTCGCGGCTTTGGGCTCCGCCGCTGTGGCGCGCTCCCCCGCGGGCTTCTCAGGCTGCGGAGCCGCTTGCTTGGGCGCCGCTGGAACAGGCTCCTGTTGAGTGCGAGGAGCTGGCTCCGGGGCGGGCTCAACAGGCTCGGGAACCGCCTGGGCCGCCGGCCGGGTTGCTGATGGCTCCTGGACCGCCGTAGCGACCGCTGACGATGGCCCGGCCGGCGCGGCTACGGGCAGAGTGGCTCCCACTCCCCTACCCGTGCTGCGATCTGCCTCGTCCTGCTGGTCGCGCTGCATGGCGGCAAGCATTTCCTGGCTGCCCTGGTTCAGCAGCCCCTTCAACCCCTTCTTGACCGCCATGATCTACCTCGTCTCCTGGTTGGCCCAGATGCTCAAGAGCTCCCGGGCAACGTCCTTGTAGTCCGCGCCGGCCTTTTCGGCCGCCCGCGTCTTGTCATAAGTGGTCACGACCTGACCGGTAAGCGGTGCACGCTCGTGCACCTTGTAGGACCGCACATACGACTTGCAGACCTTCAGGCCAGCGTCGCGTAGTTCGTCCTGGGCGTCCGTGGCATCGACTAGGGACCTCGAGTCGACCTTCGTGATGACGACCCGGTAGTCCACTCCCCCGGGCTCGACAATGCTCTTGAACGTGTTGACCAGAGGCAGCATGGCCAGTGCCGTTGGCTCGGTTGGCAGGATCACGAAGTCCGAATTGGCCACGACGGCCTTCAGGACCGCCATGTTCTCCAGGTTTCCGGGAGTATCGACGAAGATCGTGTCGTAATCCGCACCGCGTAGCTGAGCGAGGACCTGCACGTCCGTCTCCGCGACGACGTCGAAAGGCAGCCGGCGGTCATCAGGAAGCTCTTCCGCCGTCGTCGCCCACAAGGTGACGGACAGCTGCGGATCAACGTCCACGACTAGCACGCGTGAGTGCTCGGCGACCACCGACGCCAGGTTCATGACGGTCGTGGACTTACCGGCGCCGCCCTTTTGGTTGATGACAGAGACAACTCTCATGTCGCACGGATCCTTCGCTGCAATGACAATTGGTCCGGCTGCAGTAGGAATCTACGTGCATTAGATGGAGCGGCCACAGGGGCCACCCAAGGTACGGAACTTACAGAGTTCCAGCTGTCAGCCGGCAAGCTAACGGACCCAACCTACCAGTGGATCCCTCCCCCACCTCGGAGGAACCGCCGGTGAGTTCCGACGTACCGAAGTCTGTAGGTACGTACTTACGAAGTTCCGAGGTGCCGAACTCCGGAACTACGATAGTTTCGAGGGTTCCAGCTCGCCGCGAGATCCTACGCGCGCGCGAGGCTCAACCGTCAGCCCGAACTTCCAAAGTTTGGCAGATTGGAAGAACGGTACTCCGGAGCTGGACCAGGCGCTGACCACCAGACTCCCGAGGTTCGTAGGCTGGCGGCCAAGTGTTGCTGAGGGGGCGGGAGCACTGCCGAAACTCCGGAGTTGCTGAGTCCGTAACTTTGGAAGGACGGGGCCTAGTCAACTCGTCGGTGGCTGACTGGCGAGGTGCGGGGGATTGGACCGCTGAGCTGTGGGCGACCTCACCACTGCCAAACTTCCGAAGTCCGGAAGGACCAAACTCGGACGGGACGGGCCCCCATGGTCCCCTACTTCCGAGGTCTGGGGCTTTTCGCCAACGCGTGCTCGAGTGTCGCACTGCCGGACTCCGGAAGTTCGAAAGGTCCGAAGACCGGTCATGCCTGGCCTCGGTGGCTAGGATCTGCTGAGCGCTAGTGTTCCGCTCGATCGGGTCTTTTGCTACCCGTACTACCGAACTCCGAAAGTTCGGAAAACCAAAATCTGGAACTTCCCGATTCAGGTGTTCACTGACTGGCAAGTCGAGGTCTGGGGCGGTTGCAGGTGCACATAGCCGAACTTCCGAAGTCCGGAAGACACGGACCCCGGATATTTCTGGGTCTGGTGACTCCGAACTGCCGAGCTGCGGAAGGCTGCACGGACACAAGAGGGGGACGTCGGTACTGCCGAACTTCCGGAGTTCGGTAGGACCAAGCCCCGGTGCTGCTTGAGCCTGGCTGAGCCTAAATGCGGGGGCCTAGAAGCTCGCCTGCGTGCAGACACTCGCGCCCATACTGCCGAACTTCCGGAGTTTAGAAGACGATGATGTCGGAGGCTACGAACTGCGGAAGTTCGGGAGTGCATTTTAGTATCCGGGCCGCCGGTGGCCGCCGCCAGTATCGAACTTCCGAGGTTCGGAGGTGCGATGCTTCGGCTGCCTCTGAATAGATGGACCGGCCGCGTGGGGAGCGTTTGCTCGAAACGGTGGGGGAGGGGCTGGAATGACTCGTTGTGGGGCGGCCTGCGGGCGCTGCAACTTCGCAGCGGAGCGTCGGCGGTGGCTATGCCGTGAGGGCGTGAGCGGGCGAAGTAGGGCAAGCCCGGGTACGGAAAAGCCCCGGCGGTGACGGCCGGGGCTTCGACATGCTGGCGCGCGACAGGGCCGGCGAAGGCTCTGCCTTGAGCTGCTCGTCGATCATCGTGCGGATCTGGCGCAGGGTCTCTGGGGAGAGGTCCGCGAGCTGACGTGCTGCGAACCGGCGCACGTTGTTCTCACGCATCGTCCTGAGCAGGTCGAGCTGGGACTCGATGCGGGCCGGTGCGTCCGGACGCCGTCTGCCATGTAGTCCGCGTTAGAATCCTGGATCCAGTCGGCCAAACGGACGGTACCGACCGTGTAAACGTACAGACGACCGGAGCCTTCACCGATGGTTGTACTGGCTGAGGGCGCTTCTGAGTCAGTTCCGACATGGAGAGGTGAGGTAGTGATGACTCCGGCCCTTACGCAGTGTTGCATTTGCCACAGCACAAGCTTCAGGTGAGGGATGGCTCTTGCCCGAGCGCTGGTTATACCGGACGATTACCACCGAAGTCGGCCGCTACTGCTGCCCCAAGCATGCCAACAAAGCCTGATCAATCCCCGACCTGACAAGCTCACCGATTTGATAGCCTGCGTGTCAGGATGCTGCGGTGAACAGGAGTTCTCCGATCACCCAGTTAGGGTTTCAGGTGCTTGCGGCGACCTCGTCCCTCTAGGGCTGATGCTCACACGCAGCTGAGAGGGAACCTGACGTGGGGGAGTACACCGTCAGGGCCATGATTAAAGCCGCCAGGGTAGTGACAATCGACAGACCAATTCGTAGACCTTCAGGTTGGGCGGTGCGTCGGCGCCACCGAACCTTCAGTTCCAGAATACCCAGGCGCTGATGGCATTTCTTGTCTCGAGGGAAAACCGGAGACGGGACTGTGTGGTGCGGTTCCGTTTTCACCCCTTGAAGGCATTAATCAAGGCGTCGGTCCGGGTTGCCGCGTTTGGTGGCTGGGATGCTGGGTGCATGACAGACCAACCCCAGAACGACGGGCAGTCCAGGCCGCTGCGGTTCCTGACCCTGCAGCAGGTAGCCGATGAGCTGAACACGAAGCACAGCACGGTCCGGGCGCTGATCGCCTCGGGGGAGTTGCCGGCGATTCAGATCGGCGGCCGGGGCCAGTGGCGTATCGAACGCGCCATGATCGAGGACTACGTCACCGCGGCTTATGCCAGAGCCCGCACCGACATCGCCCGCGGCGGTGTTGACGGTGGCCTTGACGCTGATTCAGCGTCTGACGCGCCAGAGTGAGTGCTTTCGACGTCTAGTGCCTGCTGTGTCTGGGCGGTGGAGTGGGTCGCGTTGTTCGTCGACGGTGTCGTCTGCCGTGTCGTCACTGGGGCGGCGTCGGCGGCATAAGTCTGAGGCCTCGGATAACTATCCGCAGGGCGTGCTGGCCCTGCTGTTCGCGGCGACCCTGTTCTTTCCTCCCAATTTGGAGTCAGGTAATTCTCTGAGGTGCTGTGGCAGCGAGGAACCGCCCTGTCTGCCGGAATTCGCGAGCGAAGAGGATGGTGGTGACCAGGAAGACGGCTGTGATGCCCATCCATAGGAAGGAGAGGTCTCCGAAGAGCCCTCCGAGACAGTAGGAGTTGAGGGGGACTGTCAGGAGGTTGGTTGCTTGGGTTTTCCTGCTTTGCACAGCGACCGAGCGCGCTACAGCAAGGCGAACGGGATCCTGTGGTGGTGGCTCTTTGCCAGTAATGACCCGCCTCACGTACTTCTGCTCGTCGACCTCGAGCCCGATCGTGATGGAGAGATTCTTACCGAGCTCGGCGCGTGGCTTGACTCGCCTGGCGTTATAGATCAGACCGGCGATCGCCGCAAGGAGACCGAAGAGAGCGGCACCACCCTGCAGCACAAGTGACAAGTTCGGAGGCCCGTCGTATAGGAGCGAGCCGACCAGGGCGAGGGCACCGACGTAGAGGACGACACCGGCGGGGAAGTAGCGGGTGTAATAAACCCGCAGTGCTTCGCCCATGCCGTTATCGGCGAACCCTTGGGCATACCGTTCGGCTTTAGCCCACCGCTCATTGGCCTCCGCCCTCAGGTCATCGAGTCCCGCCACTGTTCCCCCTGCACCTGGTCGACCGCGAATGGGGTCCTAGTGGGCTTCGTTGTAGGCGTCGACGATGGTCTGGGTGAGGCGTCCGCGGGGGCTGGGGTTGTGCCCGTTGTCCTTCGCCCACTGACGGATCTTCTGCGTCTCTTCACGCTTGGACTTACTCGCCGACGCCGAGGACGTGTTCTGACCGCCCTGACCGCCTTGACCGCGTCGGCCCGTCTTTGCCTTCCGAGCCTTGTCCACGTACTCGGACAGGGTCGAGCGCAGCTTCTCAGCATTGTCTGTCGTGAGGTCGATTTCGTAGTCGGTGCCATCGACACCGAACCGCACCGTTTCATCCGCTACTTCACCATTGAGATCGTCGACCAGTTCCACCTGAACGCGTTGCGCCATTGTTCTACTCCTGAAAATTGTTGGTCTGATGACTGATTCCCCTTTTGTGGATTCTATCCCAAATGAAACTAAGCACGCTTCGCATCATCGCTGTCATCGTTGTCGTGAGTAGGTATGGGGGTGACGGCGCTGAGCCATACCCAGCCCTCACGGTGGATCTTGATGAGCGGTTCCAGGAACCGGATCTTCACCGCGGTGCGGGTGTAGGCGATTGCGTGTGCCTGGATGCGGATGGCTTTGGAGGGGTACCGGATCCACGCGTACACGCGCCTTGGTTCCGGGAAATCGGTGGGCGGATAGTTTTCGACGTCGAGCTCGGCCGCGGTGAGCATGATCAGCTCTTCGCGCATGATGAACTCCTCGATCCGGTCGTCCATCAGCCTCGCGTAGTGCTTGGCGTAGCGTTTGTTGTGACCCACCGTCCTGCAACCCGCCCCACCATTTGTTGCCCGTACCAGCCGCTCATACCGGTCGAGGACGTGTGATTGGTCCTCAGTGGTCCTCAGTGGTTCTGAGCGGTCCTCAGTAGTCGTTGACGGTGGCGACGCGGCGCAGCCGCCAGTTAGGCCATCGCTGATCCGCGCTCATGTCGAACTCCAGCACCGGGGACGCCGGCCCGGTCTGGGCCCGGAACCGCCAGAACCGGGTCGTGACGACACTGCCCTGCCCACGCAGACGGACATCCCCGGCAGCACCGACCACAGCACCGACCACAGCACCGACCGCGGCATCGACTGCAGTGTCGAGGGGAGCGGTAAGGGGAGTGGTGGGGGGATCGTCGAAAGAATCAGTGAGAGGTGCGGTGAGGGGTGTGGTGAGGGGAGGGGTGGCTGGTTCCCACCAGCTGCTCGAGCTCGACCACTTCACAGGAGTGCCGATGACCTGCCAGATACCACCTCGCCAGCGCAGCGCCAACGGTGTCCCGGAGGGCAGGAAGCGCACGGTGGCGGGTTCGTCCAGCACCTGCCAGGAGGAGCGCTCTGCAGCCTTTTGTGCAACTCCCTGGGAATCTTCCTGGGCAGTGTGTTGGGCAGTGTGGTGTGGTGCGTGGTGTGGTGCGTTCTGGGCTGGTTCTGTCGGTGGTGTGGTGTCCACTGGTTGCGCTGTCATCGGCTGCTTCTCCCTCGCCCTGGCGTTCGTTGTGCAGGGTTTAAAATAGAACACAGGTTCGATTATTTGGGAAGTCGACTGCCCGGAGGTGAGTGGGTGTTGCGGGTCATCCATCTGTGGGCGGGTGGAGCCCGGAGGAATGAGCTCAAAGCCGTCCACCTGTGGATGAACCGCCCGCGACGACATGGCGGGCCTTCGATACCCTTCACACCATGAATCCCACGCGCCATCTAAGCCTGGTGGAGGAGAACGCCAGGTTTGTCGTGATTCCTCGAGGCAGGCAGGCAGGCAGGCGGGCGCGGTGGGGTGGCGCGCAGGCTCAGCACGGCGGGGGAGTAGCAGTGGGCGATAAGGACAGGCGTGAGACGTCATGCGTTTCGATGACCTGATCCTCGCCATGGACGACTATCCGCAGACTCCTGCCGAGAACAGGCAGGAATGGCTGCTGATGTACTCCCGCGGGGTTCCGCCGGCAGTGATTGCCGAATGGTGCAGGGTCGATGTCCGGCGCGTCCACCGGGCTGTCGATCGGCAGATTGGCAGGCATCCTAGATGGTTCGACCGGTGCTGGGTGATCCACGACCAGCCGGCACCCAGCAGCGCCAAGCGCCGTTTCCGGCGGAATCGGGAACAGGTGTGGTGGGAGCACTACGCCGACATGGCGTCCTACGTGTACCGGGTGGGTGGGCTGCCGGCGCAGAACGACAGCATGGAGGCGAAGGTGCTGTACCGGTGGGTGGAGAACCAACGCCGGAGTCACGATGCGGGCCGGCTCGCTCAGGACAAGATCGAAGCCTTGGACAGAGTGGGGGAGTGGATTGGTACAAGGAAGGGCAACCCGGAGGAGTTGTGGGCGCGGCGCCTCGAGCAAGTACAGCGCTTCCGGGACGAGACCGGACGGTTTCCCGTATATGACCCGCAGCGCCATCCGGACGAGAAAGTCCTCGCGGTCTGGCTGGGCCGGCAACGCACCTGGCACCGGAGGGGTCGGATTCGTGGCGACCGGCAGGAGCAGTTGAGTCAGGTGCTGCCCGGTTGGAACAGCTTTAGGAGTGAACTCGAGGCTCAGCACAGGATCGCCGGCGGTCTGTAGGGAAGTTTCGAGCGTGTCCAGCCCGACCGAGCCCTGAGCTGGCACTGTTACCGTGACATCCTCGTCAGCATCACTGATCTCGACGTCGATATCCTGGCCCCCGTTGTTCTCGAAGGTACCCAGAAGCCGGCCCCGGGCACCTTCCTCATCAGTGCCCAGAAGGACACTGCGCAGCTTGAGCCCGCCTACGCTCTTGTCGTCACCGACCGCTGTGGAGTTCCAGTTGTCCGCGGGTTACTTCGTGTTTTGGATGATTTCTTCGATCAAGCGCA
Organism: Arthrobacter sp. MDT2-16; assembly: GCF_054510925.1. Classification (NCBI taxonomy): domain Bacteria; kingdom Bacillati; phylum Actinomycetota; class Actinomycetes; order Micrococcales; family Micrococcaceae; genus Arthrobacter; species Arthrobacter sp. MDT2-16. The sequence continues at coordinate 20,923 of NZ_JBTNDP010000014.1, read as the reverse complement.
AGATGGCGACGCTTCCAGGGTCTCGTTGGCCGATGCTGCGGTCTCCCTGCCAGGCAGCTCTTCCACGTTTTGACTTCAGTCGAGTTGTTTCCTCCACAGCGGTGTGCGCGGTCTGCAGGATCGTGTCGGATGTTGTTTTGTCCGCTTGAAGTGCGGCTGCTACTGGGTAGATGACGTCGAGGAGGGTTTTGTCGCCGGGCTGGGCTCCGCCTCGTTCAGCGATACGGGCTGCTACTGCTTCTAAGAACCGGCCGAGTTGATGCCTTCCAAGGTCATCTGCGTCATCGACTGTTTCAAGTGCCCCTAGGAGTCCAGCACCAATAAGCGCAGCGAAAGTTGAGGGATTGGCGCTGGCGAAGGCGCTGGCTGTAGCGCGGATGACACTGGCTACATCGGTATCTTCGGGCAGCGTTCTAAGGGCTGCAACCACAGCGTCGCTTCCAACAGAGATTGTGATGCCAAGATCACCGTCACCAAGGACTCCGTCGAGCTCCCGGAGTTCATCAGCGTGCGCAGGCATTGCTGGTAGTGCGGCGAGTAGCATCGCGCGCAGCTGGCTGGGAGACCCGGTGTGCCGTACGGGGTTGACTGGGCCGGCAGTATCGAGGGCGATCGCCGCTGGTGCCTCCGCCGCTTGGCCCGTCGGTTCGAGTGTCCCTTGTCGGAAAAAGGGCGAGGATGCTGGTGCAGCCATGAGCCGTTCGAGTTCATCATCGAGTTGCATAATCGAAACGGAGGCGCCGGCCATCTCCAGGCTTGTGACGTATTCCCCGATGTAACGATGCGCGATGGTTACTCCTCGGTCCCGTAACACGTGGGCCAGGCGTCGGTAGATCAGGTAGAGCTCTTCGAGCGGAGTGGCTCCCAGCCCGTTTACGAGGACTGCAACACGTGTGCCCGACGAGAGGTCAAGCTCCCGCTCAAATTCGACAACGAAACGGTCGGTGATTTCATCGGCGCTTTCGAGGGGTCCGCGATGCGTGCCTTGCTCACCGTGAATTCCGATGCCGATTTCCATCTCCCCTTCATCGAGGGCGAAGGTTGCTTCCCCGGCCGCGGGCAGAATTGTCGGTGATAATCCGACTCCCATGGTGCGGGTGGCATTGACGGCTTTTTGGGCCACGCGTGCCACCTCAGGCAGTGGTGCCAGTTCATCGGCTATGGCGCCTGCGACCTTATAGACAAGTACGAGACCGGCGACACCACGCCGTGTTGTTGCCTCTGCTGGTGGTGCCGACAGGATGTCGTCGGCACCGAGCACTGTTTCGACCTTAATTCCCTCTGCCCGGCAGAGGTCAGCGGCGAGGTCGAAGTTGTACACATCACCGCCGTAGTTGCCGTACAGGTAGAGCAGTCCGGCGCCTCCTGCTACCGCGCGGGACGCCGCATGTATGTGGGCAGAGGAGGGAGAGGAGAAGACGTTGCCGATGGCGACGGCTGAGCACAAACCTCTGCCGACATACCCGAGGAAGAATGGCAGGTGACCGGAACCGCCACCGGTGACTATCCCTACACGACCAGGCATTGGTGAGTCTGCACGGACCAGGGTGCGGTTGTCGGTTGTTGCAGGGCGAACCTCGTCGGGGTGTGCTGTAAAAATTCCCTCCATTACCTCATCCACGAATGCCTGGGGATTGTTGATGATCTTGCGCATAACTAGACGGCTCCAAGAGACAATGTAGTGGCGAGCTCTCCGGCGGGAGCGTCCGAGATGACTGCAGCGAGTTGGGTAATGCGAGCAGCGTCCTGGGCATCCACCGGTGCAACAGCGGAGCGTACCGGGCTTGCACCAAACCCGCGGGCCGCGATACCTGCTTTGAGGTGAGTGAGGCTTCCCGCGCGCACCGCGGCGACGGCAGCGACCACATCGGCCTGACGCAGGGCAATCTCATTGCTGTCACCTGTGCTCAGTGCATCGCGCAGCGCCACAAAGGGTTCTGGGTACGCCGAAGACACGCCCGACACGATGCCGTGTCCACCCGCTTGGATCAATTGGCCGAAGGAGACGTCATTACCGGAGAAAAGCGTGAACCCGTCAGGTCGTGCAGCGAGGAATGAGGCAACGCTTTCGTCGGTTTCACCACTAATCTTCACCCCAGCAACACCAAGGTCGGCGAGATCACTCAGAATCGAAGGCGTGGACACGGTGCTCGTTCGCGCTTTGAAAAGGTAGGCGAAAACATCCGCTTCCCGGGCGTCACTGACCAACTGCTCGTAGTAGCCAAGTACCTGAGCTTCCGGGGCGGGCTGGAAGAAGGGCGTAATTGCAGCCATCTTCGTCGCCCCGTGGTCAACGGCCCGTCGTACCAGGCCGACTGCCTGTCGCGTGCCAGCGGCGCCTACGTGGATATAGACACGATCGGCGGGGAAGACCTGCAGGGCAATGTCGAGGATGCGGATCCTCTCATCATCGGTGAGGGTTGGGAACTCCCCGGAGGTTCCCGCCGGGAACAGCGCATCAACACCTTTCTCCCGGAGCCATTCGATGTGTCGGTGGATTTCCTCTTCTGCCAGGTCGCCTTCAGCGGTGAAGAGGGTCGGGGTGGCGGTGATGACCAGGGGTCCGGCTGGGGGCGTCATGAGTGGATGTCTTTCTGTTCGAGGATGGTTTCGGTTGTGTCACTAGCGTTGCGGCGCTTTGCACGAGCTCCCCGGAAGCGCGTAATAACCGGCGGGAGGACGACAGCCGCGGCGCTGATGATGAGGATGGTCATCGCGATGGGGCTACCGAGGATGTTCTGCGGGCCTCCGATTTCGAGGGCCCGTCGTAGGTTGCCTTCGGCGAGCTTGCCAAGGATGAGGCCCAGGACCACGGGTCCTGCGGGGAAGCCGTTACGGCGCATGAAGAGGCCGATGACGCCGAAGAGGAGCATGACGGCGACGTCGATGACGCTGTTGTTCACGGCGAACGTTCCGACCATGCAGAAGACGATGACGAGGGTCCAGAGGTAGTGCGGTTTAAGGTCGAGTAGTTTCGTCACACCCCGCAGACGCAACAGGCTTAGAACAAGGGTGAGGATCGTCGCGATTGCGAGGATGCCGGCGATGCTCCAGACAAGGTCGGGGCGGGAGGTGAACAGAGCTGGGCCTGGCTGGATTCCCCAGACGATCATTGAGCCTAGAACGACCGCCATCACAGAGTCGCCCGGGATGCCGAGCGCAAGGGTTGTCGTGACCGATGGACCGATCCCTGCGTTGGAAGCGGTGTCGCTGGCGGTCAGACCTTCGATCGAGCCCTTCCCGAATTCCTCTGGGTGTTTGGATGCTTTCTTCGCGGCCGCCCAGCTCATGATGCCCGCGATGTCGCCGCCTGCTGCGGGTAGCGCCCCGACTACTGCCCCGATTCCTGTGCCGATGCCCAACGGCTTGACCATTTGCCTGACCTCGCCCCGGTTGGGCCACCACCGGCCGAAGTTCGATATCGCAACGTGCTTCTCGGCCTTGTAGGACAGCATCTGGTCGAAGATGTCTGCGATGCCGAACAGTCCAATGATGGCTGCGATGAATGGGATTCCGTCACTGAGTTCGAGCACCCCGAACGTGAATCGTTCAGTGCCTGTGATGGGGTCCCGTCCGACGGTGGCCAGTGCCAGCCCTGCTGCGCCCGCGATAAGTCCCTTGCCGATCTTGCCTCCGGAGACGCCGACCATCATGGTCAGACCGAACACGACGAGGGCGAAGGTCTCTGCCGGCCCGAATTGCAGTGCCAGACGTGAGATTGGGATGGCCGCGACGATCAGCAGGATCAGACCAAGAAACGTTCCAATCGCCGATGCAAATGCAGATACCGTCAGGGCCACTCCAGCGAGTCCCTTTTTCGCCATGGGGTAACCATCGAATGTCGTGGCAATTGAGGCGGGTGTCCCGGGAGTGTTGATGAGGATCGAAGGAACCCGGTCGCCGAAGTTCGCAGCGACGTAGATAGTCAGCAGGACGGCAAGGCCTGGCACGGGGTCCAGAGTGAGCGTGAATGCGCTTGCCAGTGCGACGGCCATGGTGGCTGTTAGGCCGGGAAAGGTACCCACGAGCATCCCGGCGATTGCACCGATCAGGATGCAGAGCAGGACGGTCGGGTCGGCGATCTGCCCAAGTCCTTCGGTGATGGCGTTCATAGTGGAACCTTCAGCAGGAGGACAAACAGGACATAGAGCACAGCCGTAACGAGCACGGGGAAGAGCAGTAATGCTCTCCACCCGCGGCCGCCGATGATGAACGCCAGCGCTGCAACGAGCACGAGGGTCGCGATGCGGAAGTCAAGGAAGTACCACAGCACCCCGTAGGCGAAGGTTGTGGCAACGACCGTGACGACCCGAACAACACCGAGCCGGGTGGAGGGAAGTACGTCCTCCTCCGTGTGGTCCCCGACCACGAGGCTCTTGACTGCCACTCCGATCGATAGGGCGCAGATGACGACCCCCAGGATCTGCGGCCACCACCTGGGACTCAAACCCGTAGCGATGTCGGGCTCCGTAATGCCTTGTGACAGGACCAAGACAAGTATTCCGACCGCTAGAGCGGCAACGGATCCGACGAGTCCCCGCCCTCGTGCTCTGCGGTGAGGCGTTTCAGGCGACTCATTTACAGCGATGCTGGACATGACGAGTTCCTACAGTTCTAGTTGTCCTACCTATTTGGCGAAGAGAGTTGCAAAGCGCTCGGACTCGGCGTCGTAGAAGGTCTTGAAGTCCTCCGGGGCCTCATAAACCGGGATGTTGCCGGACTTGTTAATGACGGCCTTGAATTCTTCCGACTCGGCTGCAGTTTTCACTGCATCTGCGAGAGAGGTGCGCACATCATCAGGCAGCCCGGCGGGTGCACCAACGGCACCCCAACCTCCGATCGTCACATCAGCGCCGGCTTCTGTGGCCGTCGGAACTCCCGGTAGCGCCTCCGATGTCTCCTCGTCGAAGACAGCAAGGACCCGCAGCCTGCCGTCTGCGGCGGCAACGGAGGTCTCTGAGATGCCGGCCGCTACCGCGTCGACTTGGCCCGCTATCGCGGCTGTGACAGCCGGGGCCCCTCCATCGAAGGGAACCGGCTTCAACTCAACACCGGCTGTGTCATTCAGTGCGGTAGTCGCTGCCTGCCAGATCGAACCGGCTCCCGAGTTGGCGACAGTGATCGTTCCCGGGCTGGCCTTGGCTGCATCAAGGAGATCTTGGAACGTCTGGTAAGGGCTGTTCGCCGCGACGGCGATCGTTGCGGGGACAGAGACAATCTGACCGAGCAGATCGAATGCTGCCGGGTCCAAGTCGTAGCCCTGATGTTCGAGCATGACCGTCTCGACGGGCAGGTAACCGATCGTGTATCCGTCGGCCGGACGTGCTGAAAGGTAGGTCAGACCGACCGATCCGGCACCGCCAACACGGTTCTCGACGACGATCGGCTGGCCGAGCTCGCCTTCCATTTCGGCGGCAAGCGTCCGAGCGGACAAATCAGATGCTCCACCGGCGGCATAGGGGACGATCATCGTGATTGATTTCGACGGGAACTCCCCACTCTCGGCGGCCGCGCCGTCCCGGTTGGCGCAACCTGTCATGGCAAGCGCGGCAACGGCGGTAACTGAAACGACGGAGAGCACGCGATTGTGGTGGCGGCTGGAGATTTTACGCATGATACAGAGCTCACTTCCTTGTGAATGGGTAAAGCAGCATGAACTAGCTGTAGGGGTTAGCTTCCGGAGTAGCCCTGTCGAAGCCTGATCCGGGAGTTGTCGAGATGAGTGGCGAGTTCGTCCAGCGCTTCGTCGTCTTTCCCGGCACGGACGAGATCCGCGAGGTCCTCATGAGCCTCGAGGGAGAAGGCGAGCCGGTCGTGATCGAGATTCACCAGGAGGAGCAGGTTCTCGATGGTGGGCTGATATTGCGACCAGACATCTGCGAGACGGCGGTGCTGGGACGCGATACCGAATGAGCTATGGAACTGCATGTCGGCCAGCGTGAACTCCGCCGGGTCCTTCGCGTCGACCGCCAGCTTCATGCGCTCGATCGCCGCCCGGAGGAGGGCATCCAAATCATCACGGTGAGCCACCAGTGCCGTCTGAAGTCCGAGACGCTCCAGCGATGCGCGAAGGCTGAAGAGCTCGTCAATATCGACCGCTGTCAGTTCGACCACTGCTACGGACCGGCCACGAGACTCCACCAAGCCCTCGTTCAACAAAATCCGTATCGCATCTCGGATTGGACCGCGGCTGACCTGAAACGCATCGGCCAGCTTCGACTCCACCAGCAGGGAACCGGCAGGCAGGTCCTGCGTGATGATCTGCCGCCGTAGGACGTCAACTACCTGGTCGCCCAGGAAGCTCGCTCGCTGCAGAAGGAGAGGGTGCGTCATTGAAGTCCATCTCTGTAATCCGTTTACGGTAAACGGTTAACCAAAGATATCGCGAAAGTAGCGAAGTGCAACCCCTTGACGGAAGATTTTTGCTCAACCCTTCAGGGCTTTTGGCATGGCGCAGGTTCTCGCTACTTGCGCGGAGGCAACGAGCCCATGAACACTCGGCACATGAACTCCTCCTCGATCGTCGTTGTCGGATCCATCAACGCTGACATCGTCGTCGACCTTGACCGTCACCCACAGCCAGGCGAGACAGTCCTGGGGCGATCTCTGAAGATCCTGCCGGGAGGCAAGGGGGCCAATCAGGCAGTAGCGGCGGCCAAGTTGGGAGCCCCTGTGAGCATGATTGGTGCGGTCGGCGCTGACCATCACGCCGAAGTAGCGCTGGCTGGTCTTCGGGCAGCTGGCGTAAATCTCAGCGCAGTGCAGCAAGTCAGCGGCAGTACCGGAGTTGCCATCGTGCAGGTCGCCACCAGTGGGGAAAATTCGATTGTTGTCCTGGCAGGAGTAAATGCCGACATCACCGTTGACACCGTCACAGCTGCCGAGGATGTCCTCGATGCGGCCAGTATCGTCATTGTGCAGGGCGAGATTCCCGAAGCTTCGGTCGCCGCAGCGATCCTAGCGGCGCGAGGGCGAGTGATCGTGAACCTCGCTCCAGTGATCACGATCGATCGCAGCGCGCTCCTCAAAGCAAATCCCCTCGTCGTCAATGAGCACGAGGCTCTTTTGGTCCTTCAACAATTTGCAGAAGCGACCATCCCGATGGACACGCAGAATCACGAGGCAGTCCTCGAGGAGTTACTACACTGCGGATTTTTGAGCGTCGTCCTCACTCTTGGAGCGGCAGGAGCGCTCCTGTCTGAAAACGGGAGCGTAGTCCGCATACCGGCCCCCCGAGTATCTGCACTCGACACCACGGGAGCGGGCGACGCCTTCGTCGGAGCACTCGCCGCGCAACTGCTGATCGACGACAATCTCGTGTCTGCAGCGGAGTTCGCGGTACGGGTCGGTTCCTTTGCCGTGCAGCGACAAGGTGCCCAGCCCTCCTATCCCACCACTGCAGACACCCTTCCCGCGTTGCTGTGAGTCAGTGTGCTTGAACAGATGTGGGCGTGCTGTTGCGCCTGGGTACACCCCAACGCAACAGCGCAGGTTGTCTCAAGTCCTGTTGCTCTAGGGCCCCGGAAAGGTTTTGCAACAGAAGCGAGCGAGGGTCTAGGCCTCGTGCAACGTTCGCAAGCTGCCTAGTGATTCGATAGGCCGACCGTCTCACTTCTGCTTGAACCGTTCATCGTGCTGTCACCTGTCGCTGATAGCTTCACCGGATGGACGCCACCCTGCCCACGCCTCAGTCCGCGCCTCAGTCTGCGCACACCGTAACGGCCGCCAGTCTCGCCGGCCGTGAGGGCTTCGACGAGCGGTTCATCGGCGTCCCGGTTCCCGTGCCTGTACTCGCGCTGGCCGGGGTTGAGACGGTCCTGCTCCCGTACACGCACTTCTCCGTGCTGATGCGCCCCGACAAGCGCCTGGCCGCGGTCACGGCCCTGGGGATCGACGGGGCGAAGCTCATGAACCTGGATCGGTCGGAGATTCAGTGGCGGTTGGATCCACGGCTGCCGGAGGATCAGCAGACGGGGGAGCGAGTCTACGCGCGCAACGACATCGACCGCGGACACCTCGTCCGCCGTGCATCCGCGGTGTGGGGCGACACCCGGGCCGAGGCACAGCAAGCCAATGAGGACACCTTCCACTACACGAACGCTGCCCCGCAGGCAGCGAAGTTCAACCAAGGCCTCGAGCTCTGGCTGGGCCTGGAGTCGTACCTCCTCGAAAACGCCGCCGACAACGGTCGGCGCATGATCGTGTTCACGGGCCCGATGTTCAGCGACGCAGACCCCGTGTACCGGGGCGTGGAGATCCCGCTGCGGTACTTCAAGGTCGCCGTCTTCCTGCACGACGGCGCGTTGGCGGCAACGGGGTACGTCGTTGACCAAACTCCGCAGGTGGCTGACCTCGACGACGTACCGAAGCCCGGTGCTGTCGGGGATGATGCACCACCGTTGGGGCCGTTCCGGACCTTTCAGGTGCCGATCCGCGACATCGCCGTGCTCACCGGGCTCGACCTCGAACAGCTGGTCGGGGTAGATCGAATGCCGATCGCCGCGGCCCTACCCAGCGCGCGCGTGACCTCCGCCTGGCGGGAGCTTTCCAGCCCGGAGTGCCTGGATCTTGACTTCGATTCGAAGGACTGACTCCGATCTGCGGCTGCCGTCCGTGTTCTGCTCATGAATCCGGTTCCGGTAACGCAGGGGAGGTGGTCGTTGCGGGTTCGGCCCGCTCGAGACGGAATAGCGTCGATGGCCACTCACCAAAGCTGCCGCTGCTGCTAACAGGGTGTCGCGCCAGCGAACCGATAACCGCGCATATGACACTTCTTGGCGGTACAGCAAACTCTTCAGTGAGAGGGTGTGTCAGCGCCCTGTCTATCGCGGATAGCAGGGGTGGAGGGTGCAGTTAACGAGGATGATCAACGCCCGCAGCGAGACAGTCACGGAGAAGCCGTCGTTTCGCTCGGCGGCCGCCAAGCGGCGTGCCCTGATTCCCGGAAACGGGTACTACGAGTGGCAGAAGAACGCGGACGGCACCAAGGCCCCGTACTACCTCCACGGGGAGGACGAGGACCAGCTGCTGGGCTTCGCGGGCCTGTACGAGTTCTGGCCCGACCCGACGAAGGCTGAGAACGCCGAGGACAAGTGGCTGGTGACCGCGACGATCCTCACCCGGGCCGCGCATGATGCGCTCGGGCACATCCATGATCGGACGCCGGTGATCGTGCCGAAGGACCTGCAGGATCAGTGGCTGGACACGACCATGACGGAGCGGGACCAGGTGCAGCACTTCATCGACACCATCCCCGAACCCACCCTCGTTCCGCGGGTCGTCGGCAAGGACATCGGATCTGTCCGCAACAACGGACCACAATTAGTTAGTCCGGTAGCATCCTAGTGTTTTGAGGCTTATCGAACATCCTTTTTGCCGTACTTTCCATTTATACCCATCCCAAGAACCACACTAGAAACGACAGCGCTCAAGGCGGAGATTACGGAAAAAAAATCGATGGGAATCTCTCCAGGGGCCATAGCAATAGCTATGCATGTGCTAACAGAGGCGCCCCACACTGTACCCCCCACGGCTAGATATAGGTCGGGACGAGGGTCTGGTTTCTCCTGGATGCGAAGTCTCCGACTTGCCTCTTTTACGTGGTCAGCAGTGACGACCGGGGATCGCGTGCGCCCAGCTTCCACTTGGGCTCCCGTGATAATCAACGAGACGTAGGCTGCGTGTTCTTGGGTATATGCAGTGACCGCGTCAGAGTGCCAAGTTGGGGGAGGGGGAGCAGCAGCAAGTCCTTGAGCCACAAATTCAATGGTCTCGGGAGGTGTTGCTTCGGGAGCGGGCAGTGGTGCTGCTACGAAGGATTGTGGAGTTACTAGTCCTGTGTTGCCAGGTTGCTCAGTCAAGTTTCGATCCCTCTACTTCATCCCCAACGGCAGCTCCTGCAGTTGGCCTGAAGATGCCCACCGCTGATCTTCTTGATTCTTCTGCTGCGGCCAGAACAGCTGCGTCGGTAACAACAGCACGATTTTGCTTCTCAGCTTCCAATTTTGAGCGCCTGTACGTTCGAAAGAAGTCGACAATGACAAGTGCGGTCGGGACCCCAACAGCTAGAAAGAGCCAAGGGGATGAGGAGTCTTCTCCTATAACGAGGAAAGTCGCGAACAAAACAGTTTGCACTAGTAGAAATAGTGCAATCGTAGAAGACATGATTCGCCGTCGTCGGACAGCCAAGCGCTGTCTTTCTATTTCTTGCTTGCGAAAGTATGCAGAGATTGGATCGCGAAGAGTCTCATCTAGAATTGCGTTTGAAAGCTGTATCGTTTCGAGGTTTTTCAGAGCGTCATCATGCATCTGTTCCAGTTCGTTCAGTCTTAAGCTGTTCGCCCTCTCTTTCGCTGCAGAATCCTCTTCGAGACGGCTTCGAATGTGTGTCGTTGTCTCAGTTTCAGCCCTAGTCGAAGTGGACTTCCTTGCTTGGTCAGCTACTTCTGGCTTTGACTCACTTGCCTTGCTCAAGCGGAGAGATTTTTCTTTCGTGCCCCCGGATTTCGCTCGCACATAGTACCGAGTTGAACCTGATTTCGTGCGGCGGACGATGTCTTTAGAGCGGGTTGCGTCGTCTCGGCTCTGAATGATGATTTCGCCGCCGCCTGAGTTGCTCACGACTTCCTTAGCGCTGGCGACGGCGTCGGCTTGGGTTTCATGGTGGGATGAAGCTCGGCTTGCGTTGGGCTTCTTGACGTCCCAGCCACCCTTGTCCGAGGGAACGATATGGCGACTACTACCGCCTCGCGTGTCGCTGATCTTGTTAGTGGTTGCACCAGCAGTTTTAGGAAGCTCAGGGCGTGGACGACCGGAGAGAACGTCCTCAACTAGCGGAGGAGTTGGCATACCGTTACTGAGAGAAGGAGCACCTTCTGAAAATTCGTCTTCTTCTTCCTCTGACACGACGTCTCCGGTGTAGTGGCTCGGTGTTCGTTTCGAGCGCGTTGTCCTCAAAGCGTACCCACTTATGGCATTCGTCTACCTAAGTGGAGTTGAGCTGCATGTGTTGCGAGCCGGTGCAGCATCGGGTTCGTAGCAACGTTGCGATGAGGTACACACGGTACATCAAGGAGCGTCAGTAGGGGATCGTCCCTTGAGGTCACCAGGTAGAAGTTGCTGCGAGGCTGTTTAGGGGGCGGATGGGGTTAGGTTCTTGCCTTATGCCTGAGTTGCGCGGCGGCTCGTTTCATCGCGCGTTCGTTTCTGCGGCGGGTCAGTTTGTATAGCCAGTTTGGGACCTGAGGGGTGGTGCGCCGTAGGTCGAATAGGCGTTCCTGCCAGACGAGGAGGTCTTGTGGCTCTATGGATTGATCGTCGCGTGTGAACCGTTTGGTGATGGTTGTTGCTAGATCTGCTCTGTCGCGTGCTGCTTTCCAAGTGTTCATGACATATTCGGTGACGTCGAGGAATGCTGGAAGCACGGGGAAGAGTGCACCCAATAAGAAGCTGGCTAGGGTGATGCCGCTGAAGCTCGCCCAGGTGATGAGGGCGATGAGCCATAGGACTGCGGTCACCGCCCAGACCGTGACCGTGGTGCGAATGAGTCGATCGGTGTATGCGGCGTTACTCCGTTGCGCAATAGCTATGGTCGTGACTCCCGTGCTGGACGCATCAACGGTGTACCAGTCGAGCAGCTTTTCGGCCTTCGCAATGTTCCACAACGACTTGTTGTCGTCGGCTATGAGAGCGATGTCTTCGGGTGAGGGTCGTTCTGCGCGGTCGATGGTTTCGGGCATGTCGAAGAGGTATTGATCAAGCTCTTCTTGAACGCAGGCCGCTTTGACCATGGTGCGGGCCTCGAGCCAGGAGAGAAGGGTTCGGCCGGCGAACAACCAGACTCCGGTGATCGCAGCGATTGTGACAGCTGCCGTCGGAGCGAGCAAAGAGATGAAAGGTCCTCCCACCCCAATGATGAGAACGCCGATCCACCGCAAGCCTTGCCAGCGTTTGGCGTGGTTGTAGAGACGGCGCTGGGCGATGAGCAGTCGAAGGGATCGGTCATCATTCTGTCGTTGACTTATCGTTTCGCTACTTGGCGGATGGTAGTCGTGGCTTGTCATGGGGTGGTCAGAGTTTGAACAGCAGTTTCAGTTGCTCGATAGCTTTTTCGTGGTTGCCGTCTCTTTCGTAGTCTCGGGCTTTACCAGCCCGGGACACCGCGGTATCGAGCTTTGACAGAGCATCCGCCTTACTCGTCGCTGAAGACGTGGCAGTGAAGCGGGAACCCAGGCCCGTGGGATCATTCATGGCTGCGAGATTCGCATCAAGAATTTTCTTCAACGCAAGATGCAGGTCCATGACGGGAAGGTAGGCACCCTCACCGTCGAGGTGCTTCGCGGCGCGCATCTCGAGGTAGCAGGAGGATACAGGTACGCTGCGTCGGTACTTCCAAATCTTCATCTGTCGAGCAAGTTTCTTCGCGGCCCCGTCGTGCTTCTTGTTGACGTCGTTGACGTACTTATTGTGATTCTCGGGGAAGGTCTTCATCCATCCGCCTGTCGGATCGGGGATCCAGTAGCCGTTATCTGAGTAAAACCCCGGTACAACCTCGACATCACCGTTGGTGAAGCGGCAAACAACGGCAGGCTGACGAACAACGATTGTTGTGGTGGGGTACCGGACCTGCAGTGCAGCCTTCACCTTGTTGAGTGTGGTCCATTGCGACTCAGGGCGGCTGCCTTTGAGAGACACTAGGTAGTCGGCGTCGCTATGGGTCCAGATACCTGTTCCGTGGCGGAGAGACCCGATTTCGAACATGCCGAAGATACCAAGGGAAGCGTCCAATTTGGCTTCGATTGCCGTCCGGTGGCTGCGAGCTCCGGAGAACTGCGTCGCGGACGGTGCCCAGGAGGCGGTCGTCGTGTTCAGCCAGGCAGTGGCGGTTTGAGTCATGAAGAAGCCCTTCTCTTTGTTCAAAGTAGTACGCAATGCTGGATGCTCGCTTAGCAGAAATCCTATGTGTAATGACCGACACTATCGGCGCGGTAGTTTGTGAGAACAAGACCAGAGCCTGAATAGCGGCTTGGGAAGCGATGCCCCGAGGTCTTAACTGAAGAGACGTTTATTGAGGCCCGCGCTTGATCGAGCAGTGCTTTCAGGCATCCAGGGGCCGCTCCAGTTCAGTGCTTCGCATCCGACCGGCGCCGATCCGCGACATCGCTGCGCTGACCGGACTGAACCTCGAGAGATTGGTAGCCGTTGATCGGATGCCAATCGCTGCAGCCCTATCCAGTGCACGCCTCACTTCCACATGGCGTGAGCTCTCCAGCCCCGAGTACCTTGACCTGAACTTCGACCTAGAAGCCTGACCTTGAGACCCCGAGCTCCTGCGCGCTGTCGCACCAAAGGATCCTTTGACCGGACGGATCGATGAGGTTTCGACCGGTCCGGTCGTTCTCAGCATCGGCGCGAGATCTTGAGCTGCCGCTTTGTCTCAACAATGTGTCTCACATCAGGTATTCTCATCAAAGCGGATATATGCCTTTGATGAGCGCAAGGAGCGCGGGTATGGGAAGTATCGGGTATGCCCGGGTCAGCACTTTGGAGCAGAACGCAGATCTGCAGCATGCGGCGCTGACGGCAGCTGGCTGTGATCGGATTTTCACTGATCATGGGGTGAGCGGGACGATGGCTAGCCGGCCTGAGCTCGATAAGCTCCTCGATCACCTCCGGAAGGGGGACGAGGTGGTGGTGTGGAAGCTGGATCGACTCGGGCGCAACACCCGCAATCTACTCGCCTTGATTGATGACCTGGAACGCAGGGGCGTGCACTTCCGCAGCGTTACTGAGGGGATCAGTACGACCGGGCCGATGGGTCGGGCCATGCTGACAGTCATGTCCGCGTTCGCTCAGCTTGAACGTGACCAGCTCGCCGAACGGACCAGGGCAGGCATGGCCGCGGCCGCCGAACACGGACGCAAAGCCGGCCGGCGGGAAGTGACTACCGACCATGCGAAGGTCAGGCGAGTCAGGGACCTCAAAGCTCAAGGTCTTGCCCCAGCCGACATCGGGAAGATCATCGGGGCCAGCCGGGCGACGGTGTACCGCTATCTCAGTATCGGAGCAAACGAGTCGAGCTGATCGAAGTGGAATCGGCTAGGGAGTGTGTTATCGGGCCTGGTACGTCACGTTGTGAGCATCTCCACTTGTCGCTGCACCCGGTGGCGGTGGTAGGTCGCGTTGTCCCGGGTTCTAGATTGCTGTGGTGTGTGGATGTGCTCGGATGGGTTCAGACTGTGGGCGCACGGGCGCCGTCAACGCCAGGGTAGGTGTTGCCCGGTATTTCGTGGGCTGCTTCCTACCGGTTCCTGCGGCATAAGCACATCTGATCTTGATGGGAAGCACAGGGCGGTGCCACGCACGGGCGGCACATACTGGGTCCACCCCTAAAGATGTCCCAGCGGATTCGTTCGCGGGACTCAGCCGGAATACACCGACGAGCCTCGTGCACGAACGTGGGAGTCCCTCCGGTCGTCAAGCAGCCGGCTCCCGGAGGGAAACCGGCAAGGTCCTGGCTAATGCTCACCGACCTGCCTCATGCCCACGGGCACCTTCGACTGCGGAGGATTGTTGGAGCAACTTACGGTTTAGTGGATGTTGTTAGGCTGCAGTTCGAGGTTCGGGTTAAGAAGCTAGCCCGGATCAGAGTTCGTCGAATGGTTTTGTCATGTCCTCCACCGTTGAACCCACTGAATCCTTGGTGCCCCTGTCCGGAGCCGTGTCCAGTGTCGAGTATTTCATCGATTGTCCGACCGGCACTGTGGAGCACTACTTCGCCGACGACTCCTACAACTGGTCGGATGAGTTGTATCGGATTCATGGCTACGAACGCGGTGAGGTCGTCCCTACCGTGGAGCTCGGGATGTCTCACATTGTCCCCGCGGACCGGGATGCTGTCCGGGCGTTCTGGAATCAGGTCACCACGGTGGGCGGGCCGTCCTCGGTGTACGCCTCCTTGCGTGACCTTCATGGGCGCACCCGCAAGCTCCTCATCTCCGCGGATTTGATTCTCGATGACGAACAGGAGCCGGTCGGGGTGTGGGGTCTGGTGGTGGACCTCACGCGGTCGATCCACGCCGATACGCACAGGATCGCCAATGAGGCCGTGGCCGCGTCCGCGGTGAGTCGTGCCGTGATCGAGCAGGCCAAGGGCATCCTCATGGGACGCGCCGGTCTCAACGCTGCCGAAGCGTTCGAACGCATCAGTTCCTACAGTCAGCGGAACAACCGCAAGGTCGTGATCATCGCGCAGGAAATCATCGACCGGGCCCTGAAGCTCACCTCCCACCACCAGCACCAGAGCAGCGACACGGCCCTGTCGGACCTCTTCCGGGGTCTCTGACTCGTCGTGATACCGGGACCTTGAGTACCGGTGAGCAGTAAGGAAAGGGCAGCTATGGCGGGGCAGTGCCCTGCCCTGTCATGCCGGGTATCGGTATGACCTCCGAGGCGTTCCAGTACCTCGAAAACGTCTAGGTTTTCGAGACGCGGCAGAGCGGAGTCTTTCGTCCGTTCCTGCGTCTTGTACAAGAGACTTCTCATTGTGTCGGTTGGAGCAACACCGATCAGGGAGGGTCTTTGGTGTGCTGGCAGTCTGGTTGGCCGACGGGGGTCAGGCCCCTCCTGATGGGGCGGGGTGTTGCACTCGCTGTGCCCCGCCTCGTCTTTGCCTCAGCTGGTTGGTAGGCACCGGCGGCAGGTTCAAGGGCTGGTGTCGAGTGGGACACTGGCACGGTGAGGCCATCGCTGCGGGAAGTGCGGTGAGCCTAGGCTTGGTTGGTGGTGCGGAGTTCGATCGGATTGTCTGCGAGGGATACACGGATACATGGGTGAAGGATTTAACGTGCTGGATGAGTATGTGCAGCAGTGGACCGCGATCCAGACCGTCCGGGCAGCCGGTCTGGATCTCGAGGACGTCGTCACGGCCTACGTCGGTCTCGCCGGGGAAGCCGAGGAGCTCGATGTTCGCGCCTACCTGACCGGACTGGTGATGCTTCCAGTACTTGAGCGAAACCTCATTGCCCAGGCCATCAACGAACTACTCGACAGCATCGGCTCGATGGTCGATGGTGCGCACTACAGCACTGAGGACACGGCCTCCTTTTCCGGCTACGGCGACTACCTGCGCCGACTGAGCCTTTCTCCTGATGGTTATGATTTCACCGCCCCACCCGTCGGGGACCACAGCGCCAGCGCCACTACCAGTACGAACGATTCAGCAGCGAGCCGCGCTGAAAATCCCGCTGGGTTCACTGACGAACCTGATACCGCAATTGATTCCATGGACGATTCCGGGTTGGACGATGCAGGGTGGGATGAAACTGAGTTCCGGCGCCTCCATGCTTTGTATGAGTCGGGGTTGCTCGAGACCGGCGCGGAGGAACGCTTTGACAGGATCACCCGGCAGGCCCGGGACCACTTCGGTGTGAGCTCGGCTTCCATTGCCCTGATTACCGAGGATGCTCAGGTCATCAAGTCCGTGGTTGGACCCATTGGGCAGGACCTCCCACGGGGTGTGGCGTTGTGCGCGAAGACCATCGAACGCGACCGCACCCTGGTGATCCCTGATGCGAGCATCGATCCCCAGTGGCGGGACCACCCCCTTGTCGCCGATGGTCCACGAGTGCGCTTCTACGCCGGTCACCCCATTTGCACGGCCGACGGGTGGCGTATCGGCACCCTGTGCCTGATCGATGACCGTCCGAGGACGTTCACCGACGAGGATGCACAGGTCCTGCGACGTCTGGCCGCGCACGTACAAAGGGAAATATGGGTCTAGGCCGGCTCCTCGACTCGGCCGCCCAGCAGGTTTGTAAGGTGGCTTAGTTTGTTATCGGGTGTCTTCCCGATAGTCTCATCAGGACACCGGGGTCTAGCCAAAGGCCATGGTTGGGACAAACGACAGGAACGGTTATGACAGATCTCTTGCACCCCGTCCAGACCAGCTTCGCTTCCACGACTGCTCCCGCTGAGCCAGGCGTTGACCTTCCGCTCACGGGATTCGCCCTCAGCCGCGAGGCTTCCGAGGTGCGCCCCGCTCGTCCTGAGCATGACAGCGCACTGCTTGATGACGATCTGTCTTTCGAGGGCCTCTCGGAACTGTCGACCAGGCAGCTGCGCGTGATGGTGAATCAGGCCTACAAGGTGATGGACACCGACTTCCCCCCGGCCGGCGCGATCGAGCGTTACGAGATGATCGTCGACGAGCTCGAGCGCCGGGCACGGCAGGCCATGGAACGCGGTTCCGTGGAACCGGGTCATCAGGTCAAGGAATCCTTCCGCGATAACCCCCTGTACTGCCGGTTCGAGCTGTTCGTCGATGGCACCCTCGCTGCGTTCGTGAAGTACACGATGAACGGCGGGCAGGTCATCCTCCTCGACGGTGTGGAACAGCCCGCATTCCGTGATCAGGGCCTGGACTCGACCCTGATGCGCCACGTCGTGCTCAACGCTCACAAGCGACGCCTGAGCCTGATCCCGCAGTGCCCCATGGCGTTCTCGTTCCTCGCCGACAACCCCCAGTACCAAACACTCACCGCCCAGCCCGGACACTAGGAAACTGAGCAGCCACACCTGCGCTTGCTGTCACCTGATCATCAGTTAGTTGGCAGGCACCTCAACCTCCGGTTATCCCGTACTGCTCATGTGCCCGGGTGTTCCTCGGCGCGAACCTCCAGTTCACCCCGCCGATCTACGCCGTAGAGCCGGCGGTTTCGAGCGACCGCAGTAGCGCAGGCGTATGCCAACGCTTGAGTCTCGGCTCTCATGCCAACCCTGAGTGCGTTGAGCTATGCACTGGGGTGACGTTTGGCCCTACGGGTACCACCCGCGGCAAGCCTGCTCATCGAAGGTATCCAGGAGCCATCGCATAAGAAGTTCATCGGGTGCACGGGGCGGAGGTTCGTGTCTACTTCGAACCCGTCGGCGGTTCTGTTGGTTCGGTACGAGGTTCGCGATAGCCTCGATTGATAAGGGTGCTGATCATTGTCTGTGACGGAGCGGTGGTCGGGGTGCCCGATCGGTCGTCGGTGATGGCGTGGAGGCTTGGGTGGACGGGCAGGTGCAGGTGAAGGTGACGATGCTCGCCCTGGCAGAGGCGCACCTCAGCATCGAGGATTTGTGGGTGCGGTATTACGGGCTTGGCGGTGTCATCTCAGCGTTCGAGGTTCAGGCCTACCTGTCGGGCTTGCTGGAGTTGCCTTCCTGTGAGCGGAATCTGCTTGCGCAGGCGACCAATGAATTGCTCGAGGCAACGCAGGTGCGGGTGCGGGTACCGGTCACTGGTGAGGACGAAGCGGATCAGGCGGCGGGGGATTCACGGCGCGCCCTGGGGGCTATGGGCGCGTTCCTCTTCACGGAGGACGAGCAGGAGGCGGAACGGTTGGCCGCCCTGGATCGCACGCATCTATTGGATTCGATACCTGAGGAGCGATTCGACCGGTACACGCAGCAGGCCAGGGACCACTTCGGTGTCAGCTCGTCGATCGTCGCGCTGCTTGATGACCGGCGCATGTTCCTGAAGTCCGTTATCGGGCCGATCGAGCAGAACCTGCCCCGGGAGATCACGTTCTGCCATGCGACGATCCGTAGCGCCGGGCCTCTGATCGTTACGGATGCGCTCGAGGATGAGCGTTTCAGCACCAATCCGCTGGTGCTGGGAGAGCCTTTCATCCGTTTTTATGCCGGGTATCCGCTTCGGGGGCCCGGCGGGTGGATCGTGGGAACCTTGTGCGTCATCGACCAGAAGCCACGGGACTTCTCCCTCCAGGACGAACAGTTCCTCAGGCATCTTGCCGGTCTCGTCGAGGAAGAGATCAATACCTGACCGCAAGGCCACGGTGGTGCCGCTACGTCGGCGCTGTGGTGGGAATTGTGGGCGCCGATGAGCTGCGGATGGCTGGAGGGTGGCTCAGGTGTAGTGAGTTCGGACGGGACCGGTGTGACCCAGGGAGGAGAGCATCGCTTCGGCGAGGTCTTTGAGTTTCATGTTCCGTCCGTTTGATGCCCGCCGCAGGATGGCGATGGCTTCGTCCTGGCTGCACCGGTTCTGTGCCATGATCGCGCCGACGGCCATGTCGATGGCGGTGCGGGATTCCATGGCTGTCTGCCGGTTCCGTGCATCGTCGCTGAGCTGGGCTATCCGAACAGCAAGGCGAAGGGAGCGGGACGCGTCCCGGGCGAAGCCTTCAGCGACGGCGATGCCCTTGTCGTCGAAGGTATGGGGTTCGGTGGAGTAGAAGTCCAGGCCGGCGCTGGCACCTGCATCGAGTCGAATCGGGATGCCCAGGGCGGATCGCAGCCCATGGGATGCGATCGCTTCCCTGTACTCGGGGAAACGGGTCTCTGTCAGGAAATCGGGGATGTGAACGGTGACGCCCTCGCGTGCCGCGCGCAGGCACGGCCCGTCGTCGAACCCGTACTGGATCTCATCCATCTGCTGTGCTTCAGCGCTGCTCGCAGCGACCGTCACCATCGACCTCGGCCGCAGCAGCGTCACCCCGCAGTACACCTCACCGTAGGCACCGGTGAAGGCCTGGGACGCGACCTGCACGAGACCGGTGAGGAACTCCTGGACGTCGTCACTTTCCATCACCATGTCCTGCAGCATCGCGGTCACGGTGTCCTGCTCTACCTCGCGGGTTAACTCCTGCTCATCAGGCATGGGGTTGCGTATCCTGCCCGCTTACGCCCTGCACCGAGGTGACTGCCGTGGGCTCTGGCTGAACAGGAGTGTCGTTCGAGGTGAGGTCCCGGAAGTCGAGTTCCTCGGTGATCTCTTCGAGCCGGCTCTCGGTTTCGGGGGACGGACCATCCTCGTGCACGTACTCGTGGTCGAGTTGCCGGTGCAGCTTACTGTTGAGCACCTCAACCTCTGGTTGATCCAACACGCCGACGTCCTCCGGAAAAGGCTCGTCGGGAGTGATCCTGGTGCTCATCAGATGCTCGATTCATACGCTGGAAGGGGTGGACCGCTTTGCGCGCAACACACTGCAAAGCGGTCCCGGTTCTGACCAATAATCCTACTCAGCGCTGCCTGCCGTTTCGGCACGGATGGCGCAGAGGAACATCAGACCAGAAGGCTCACCGGGATACAGGCGGTATCCAGGGTGTGACCGGTGCGGGCGTAACTGTCGCGGTGGTCGAGTTCTTCCAGAACTTCCGCCAAGCGGAACTCGGTCTCCGGGGAGGCTTCGAACCCAGGATCCGAGCTGGGTCACCGTCAAGACCGGCCTGTTCGGCACCTCGGAGTCCTTCGCACCCCTGCAGGGAGCGAATGTGAACGGCAACGACGTGACCATCGGCTACACCAAGGACCAGGTCAAGGACGCGCCCCGCATCGAATCCGACGGTGACCTCAGCCCTGAAGAGGAAGACCGGCTCTACCGCCACTACGGGCTCTCAGGACACGCCGGGACGACCGGTAACCTCGGTACCACGACCAACGCGGGAACGAGCGGGTACGAGTCTGGCTTCCAGGCCGGCGACGAGCGTATCGATCGCCGGGACAAGCCCGGAACGGTCGGCCACGACACCTCCGGTCCCACCACTGATGACGCGATGACCCGCTCCGAGGAGCAGCTCCACGTCGGCACCGAACGCCGCGAGGTCGGCAAGGCCCGTCTGCGGAAGTACGTCGTCACGGAGAACGTCACCAAGACCGTCCCCGTGATGCACGAGGAGGTCCGTATCGAGCGTGAGCCCATCACCAACGCCAACCGCGGTGACGCCCTCGACGGCCCGGCGATCAGCGAAGAGGAACACGAAGTGATCCTGCACGCCGAACGCCCCGTCGTGGAGAAGGAAGCGGTTCCCGTCGAGCGTGTCCGTCTCGACAAGGAAACCATCACCGAGCAGGAAACCGTCACCAGCGACGTGCGCAAGGAAAAGATCGAACTCCTCGACGACACCACCACCGACGGCA